>NZ_JBNBPM010000017.1:0-94524 GCF_059412405.1 Pantoea sp. CFCC18179
ATGGCACCCAGCTTCGTGCTTCCCACCCGGCGACCAAGACACTATCCCCGGGCAGTAAAGAAAAAGCCGAAACGCTATGCGTTCCGGCATGTTTGAGGCTTAACTGACGAGCATTACGCCAAAAATGGCGACCTTACGTAAGCTCAGTTTTAGGGTGCGCATTATTGCGCACCTGGCTGAATTACTTCAGTAAAAACGCGCGCAGTTCCGCGAAATCACCCTTCAGATTGTGCGACAGCAGCGGCAAATCAGCACGCTCCGCCAGCTCTTTCGGCAACGGCAATTCCTGGCCTAAAATCTCGTCCACGCTCTCTTTGAACTTGGCTGGATGCGCGGTGCCGAGGAACAGACCATATTCGCCGTCCTGCAAGTTATCGCGCAGCAGACGATAAGCAATCGCCGCGTGCGGTTCAGAGATGTAGCCGATTTCTGCCAGCTCGCGCATGGTGGATTTGGTGGTTTCATCCGATACCGCGCCGTATGCCAGATCGGTCAAACGCCAGGTTTTGCGACGGAACAACTCTTCCACGCGCGGCCAGTTGTTTGGCTGGCTGACATCCATCGCATTCGACAAGGTTGCCACGGTGGCGTTTGGCTGCCATTCGCCGTTGCCGAGGAAACGCGGCACGGTATCGTTGGCATTGGTCGCCGCGATAAAGCGCTTGATCGGCAAGCCGAGTGATTTCGCCAGCAAGCCCGCGGTCAAATCACCGAAGTTACCGCTTGGCACCGACACCACCAGCTGATTGCGTTTCTCTTGTGGCAGTTGCGCTACCGCTTCGAAGTAGTAGCAAATCTGCGCCAGCAAACGGCTGATGTTGATAGAGTTCGCCGAGTTCAGGCCAATCGCCTTTTTCAACTCTTCATCGTCAAACGCCTGTTTCACCAGCGCCTGACACGCATCGAAATCGCCTTCAACCGCGATAGTTTCGATGTTGCCGCCCAGCGTACAGAACAGTTTTTCCTGCAACGGGCTGATTTTGCCTTGCGGATACAAGATCACTACGCGCACGTTTTCCATGCCGTAGAACGCATGCGCCACGGCAGCGCCGGTATCGCCAGAGGTCGCGGTCAGAATGGTGATCTGCTCATCTGCGCCACTGACATACGACAGCATCTGCGCCATGAAGCGGCCGCCGAAATCTTTAAACGCCAGCGTTGGGCCATGGAACAGTTCAAGACACGCCACATCAGCGCTGACTTCCGCCACTGGCGCCGGGAAAGCAAAGGCGTTTTTCACGCGCTCGGCTAACTGATGCGCGGCAATTTCATCACCAATGTAGGCAGACAAAATTTTCGTGCTGCGGCTGACGAAACCCATCTCCAGCATGGCATCGATATCGGTCAGTTCGAATTCCGGCAGTTCGAGCGGGAAAAACAGCCCTTGCTGCGAGCCGAGGCCCTGTTTAACGGCCTGAGCAAAACTAACCTGCTCGTTGTGATCCTTAAGGTTGTAGAGTTTCATGCGTTATCCCAATTTACGTGCGCCAGCCGTATCAAGACGGCAGATATGGACGAAACCTTCTTCATTTTGCAGATAGTGTTGGCTCAGCCAATCTGCCATCCGCTGTGCTGTTGCCATTTCGTTGCAAACAGCGAAAAGTGTCGGGCCGGAACCCGAAATACCGCAAGCCAGCGCGCCAATATCCTGCGCCGCTTTGCGCGCTTCAGCGAAGCCCGGCAGCAGCTTGGTGCGATACGGCTCGGCGATCACATCCTGCATAAGTTTAGCCGCAAGCTCAGGCTGACGGGTATGACAGGCGTGAATAAAGCCCGCCAACAGGCGACCGTGTTTGATGGCATCCTCTTTGCGATATTGTGCCGGCAGAATGGCGCGCGCTTCGGCGGTGGAGACTTTAATCCCCGGATACGCCATCACCCACAGCCATTCATCGAAGCACGGCACGTCCTGACTAATGATGCCATTCTCTTCAATCATCAACTGCACGCCGCCGAGGAAGCACGGCGCGACGTTATCGTAATGTACGCTGCCGGAAATACGCCCTTCCAGCTCGCCCATCAGCGCCAGCAGTTCGGTATCGTTAAGCGGTTTACCACAGAATTCATTCATCGCCATCAAACCCGCGACCACCGAACAAGCGCTAGAACCCAATCCAGAGCCAATCGGCATGTTCTTTTCCAGCGTCATCGCCACCGGAACCTGTTTGCCGATCGCCTGGCAGAAACGTTCCCAGCACTGATAAACGATGTTTTCCTGCGGATTGCTCGGCAGTTTGCTGACAAAGCGCCCGGAGTTCACCAGGCTGAAGCTGTCGGCGGCTGTAACGGAAACGCAATCACCTAATAAGGTGCCATCCACCGGCGAAACCGCCGCGCCCAGCACATCAAAGCCGACGCTGACGTTGCCTATTGAGGCCGGTGCATAAATTTTTACCATCATTAAACTCCCAACTTCCACGACAGCGTACGCAACAGGTCAGCAAACACACCCGCCGCCGTTACATCATTTCCCGCGCCATATCCACGCAGAACCAGCGGGATCGGCTGATAATAGCGGCTGTAAAATGCCAGCGCGTTTTCACCGTTCTTCACTTTGTACAGCGGATCGTTGCCGTCCACCGCATCAATCTTCACTTTGCAGACGCCGCCTTCTTCAATCGCGCCGACGAAGCGTAACACTTTACCTTCGTCACGCGCTTTGGCAACGCGCGCAGCAAAGGCATTATCCAGCTCCGGCAAACGCTGCATAAACTGCTCAACATCGGCGATGTCGGTCAAACTGGCAGGCAGCAACGGTTCGATTTCAATATCGCTTAACTCCAGCTGATGTCCGGCTTCACGCGCCAGAATCAACAGCTTACGCGCCACATCGGTGCCCGAAAGATCGTCACGCGGATCCGGCTCGGTGAAGCCCATTTCGCGCGCCATTTTCGTCGCTTCAGACAGCGAAACGCCTTCATCCAGCTTACCGAAGATAAATGACAGCGAACCCGAAAGAATCCCTGAGAACTTGATCAGTTCGTCCCCAGCGTTCATCAGGTTTTGCAGGTTTTCGATTACCGGCAAACCCGCGCCGACGTTGGTGTCGTAAAGGAATTTACGGCGCGATTTGGCCGCCGCCGCACGCATCTGCTGATAGTAATTCCACGACGAGGTGTTGGCCTTTTTGTTTGGCGTCACCACGTGGAAGCCTTCCGCAAGGAAATCGGCGTACTGATCGGCCACCGCCTGGCTTGAGGTACAATCGACGATCACCGGATTCAGCAGATGATACTCCTTCACCAAACGAATCAATCGGCCGAGATTAAACGGCTCTTTGGCTTCGCTCAGTTCCGCTTTCCAGTTGCTGAGATCGATACCGTGCACGTTGGTTAACAGCGCACGCGAGTTAGCGATACCACACACGCGCAGATCGATATGCTTCTGCTTCAGCCAGGTTTGCTGGCGATACAACTGGTCCAGTAACGCGGCACCGACGCCGCCGACGCCCACTACGAACACTTCGATCACCTGATCGGTGGCGAACAACATCTGATGCACTACGCGCACGCCGGTGGTGACTTCATCATTGCTGACTACAACAGAAATGGAGCGCTCGGATGAACCCTGCGCAATCGCCACGATATTGATGTTGGCGCGTGCCAGCGCCGAGAAGAACTTAGCGGAGATGCCGCGCAGCGTGCGCATGCCATCGCCAACCACTGAAATTACCGCCAGCTGTTCCAGCACATCGAGCGGATCGAGCAAGCCATCTTTCAGCTCAAGATAGAACTCTTCTTCCAATACCCGACGCGCACGCGCCTGCTCGCTTTGCGGTACGCAGAAGCTGATGCTGTATTCGGAAGAGGATTGGGTGATTAACACCACGGAAATGCCGGTGCGTGACATCGCGGCAAACACGCGCGCCGCCATGCCGACCATGCCTTTCATGCCTGGGCCGGAGACGTTGAACATCGCCATGTTATTCAGGTTGGTGATGCCTTTCACCGGATTCTCATCCAGCTCACCTTCGCCACCAATCAAGGTGCCGGGCGCTTGCGGATTCGCGGTATTTTTGATCAGGCAAGGGATCTGGAACTGAGCGATCGGCGCGATGGTGCGTGGATGCAGCACTTTGGCACCGAAGTAGGAAAGCTCCATCGCTTCTTGATATGACATCGACTTCAGCAAGCGCGCATCCGGCACCTGACGTGGATCGCAAGTATATACGCCATCGACGTCAGTCCAGATTTCGCAGCAATCAGCGCGTAAACACGCGGCCAGCACCGCTGCCGAGTAATCCGAACCGTTGCGGCCCAGCACCACTAATTCACCCTTCTCATTTCCGGCGGTGAAACCGGCCATCAGGATGAAGTGATCGGCAGGGATCTGGCTGGCGGCAATGCGGCGAGTAGATTCGGCAATATCCACGGTGGATTCGAGATAGTGACCAATCGCCAGCAGCTTCTCAACGGGATCGATCACGGTGACTTTGTGGCCGCGCGCTTGCAGCAGCGCTTCCATGATGGCAATCGACAGCTTTTCGCCACGGCAAATAATAGCAGCGTTGACCGCATCAGGACATTGTCCCAACAAGCTGATGCCGTGCAGCACTTGTTTCAGCTGTGCGAACTCCAACTCAACGCGGGTTTTCACGCCGTCATAATCGAAGCCCGGTTGTGCGTCACGCAGGCCTTGCAGCAGGTCGGCAAAAATACGTTCGGCATCGCTGATATTCGGCAGCGTATCGAGTCCGCTGATGGTTTTCTCAATCATCGCCACCAGATGATTGGTAATTTTTGCTGGTGCAGAGAGTACGGTCGCAACCTGTCCCTGTTGTGCATTGCTTTCCAGAATATCCGCCACGCGGAGAAAACGTTCCGCATTGGCTACTGAGGTTCCGCCGAATTTCAGCACTCGCATAGTTGAAGCTCTCCTGAATTTTTGCCGAAAAAAAAGCCCGCACTGTTTAGGTGCGGGCTTTTTTCTTTGTTTTTCCTGTATGCGTCAGCCCGCACCGTTACCTGTGGTAATGGTGGTGGTAATAATAATTGTGGTGTTCAGGCTGATTTTACGCATTGAGATTTTTTTCTGTCTGTCTTTGTCTTGTCCGTCTGCCTTCCAGAAGTAAAGCAAAGCGCACGTTAAGTCAACGAATTTGTCTTAACCGCGCCAGCCCCGTGACTGAGCAGAATGGCGCTGGATAACGTGATTGATATTGGGATCGTTCAAGAGATGGCGCGATTTCCCCGATCACTCACTAGCAACTCAGGATTTATCCGAGCAATTATCTATAAGTTTTTTTTCTACGTCGTGCAGCAAACGGTGCAGCATGGCGCTGTCGCGCTGTTCCAACAGCCCAATACGCTGATCGATCCAGTCCACCATTTTGGCGTCATCGCTAACCTCAAGCTTGGCTAACAGCTGATGGAAACGCTCGCGTAACGCCTGCAATTGATGTTGATTGGCCGCTTCAGCGGACGCAGCGGCAACTTGATTGAGCGCCGATAGCTGATAGCAATACACCATCACCGCCTGACCGAGATTAAGCGACGGATAATCATTGGCCATTGGAATGCCGGTCAGCAAATCAACCTGCTCCAGCTCTTCGTTAGTTAAGCCGCTGTCTTCACGGCCGAACACCAGCGCAATGCGGCTCAGCCATTGGCGCTTCTCCTGCAAGATGCTTTCCACCTGCACCGGCGTGGCGTAATAACGGAATTTCGCCCGGCTGCGCGCGGTGGTGGCCACCGAGAAATCAACATCCTTCAGCGCATCACTGAGCGTGGCGAAGGTTTTCACATTGTCGAGGATCTCACCCGCACCGTGCGCCACGCGACGTGCCGCAGGATCTTGCCACGCATCGCTGGCGACAATCCGCAACTCGCTAAATCCCATGGTTTTCATTGCGCGGGCGGCTGCGCCGATATTTTCCGGGCGGGCGGGAGAGACAAGAATTAAGGGGAAATGCATGATTTTTCCATCGAACTGTTAACAACTCGCATTATGTTGGCATGCAGCGGAGAAAATACCAACCGCAGCCGTAATAGAAAATAAGATGTTAAGGATGTTAAAAGAGAAGAAAACAGTCACGCAGAGCAAATTAATGGGCTTAAGCAAAATTAAATCACTTAATGAATATAAAACCCTTTAATTTCAATTTACTGAAATATAATTTCCTGCGTGTTTCGGATTTGGTTATACAGCACTTAGATGTAGCAAAAATGCTGCATTTTGTGAGCTAAACTAGCAATCCTGGAGAAGTTTTTCATAAAAGTGTTAACGTGCTACACTTGCATTTGATATAAGTCAACGAAGCGTTGTTTTTATGCTTATCGGTTGTTGTTGGTGCTGTTAGGTTGCTGTTAATACGGTTAGGATGAGCGCCAGTCCGATACTCTCGGGGCGCGCAAATATCCATCCTGACTGGCTGAGCTAACACTGAAGTTGACGTAGATGGATGGTGTATTCCGAAGATCATTTCGTACACCGGTTGCGCTTGAAAATAGCAACCGCCGTACGCCCTGTTTTCGATTTGTTGGCAAATTTTAGGTAGCGAAACATGCAGACCCCGCACATTCTTATCGTTGAAGACGAACTGGTCACGCGTAACACCCTCAAAAGTATCTTTGAGGCAGAAGGTTACGTGGTCTATGAAGCCACCGACGGCGCCGAGATGCATCAGGTATTGACGGAAAACGACGTCAATCTGGTGATTATGGATATTAACCTGCCAGGTAAAAACGGTTTGCTGCTGGCACGCGAATTGCGTGAACAAGCAAACGTTGCGCTGATGTTCCTGACAGGTCGTGATAATGAAGTAGATAAAATCCTCGGTCTGGAAATCGGTGCCGATGATTACATCACCAAACCTTTCAACCCACGTGAATTAACCATTCGCGCCCGTAACTTGCTGTCGCGCACCATGAATTTGGCGATGCCAAGCGAAGAGCGTCGTTCAGTTGAAAGCTATCGCTTCAACGGCTGGGAATTGGATATCAATAGCCGCTCATTGATCAGCCCGAACGGTGACCAGTACAAGCTGCCGCGCAGTGAATTCCGCGCCATGCTGCACTTCTGCGAAAACCCAGGCAAAATCCAAACGCGTGGCGATTTGCTGAAGAAAATGACCGGTCGCGAGCTGAAGCCGCATGACCGCACCGTGGATGTCACCATCCGCCGTATCCGTAAGCACTTCGAATCCACGCCAGATACGCCAGAAATCATCGCCACCATTCACGGCGAAGGTTACCGTTTCTGCGGTGAATTGCAGGACTAAGATTGCAAGAAAAAACGCCCGCGAGGGCGTTTTTTTATGTCTGCATCAATGCCACGGCATAATCGGCACCGCGCTTAACGCATTCTTCGGCGAACCATCAACCACTTTATCTGAGTAGCTCAGATACACCAGCGCATGACGTTTTTGGTCAAAGAAGCGCACCACCTGCAATTTCTTAAACACCAGCGATGTGCGTTTGCGGAACACCACTTCACCTTGCGCCTTGCCTTGTGCGATTTTATCGCTAAGCTCTACCGGCCCAACCTGTTGGCACGAAATGGCTGCGTCGGAAGTGTCTTCCGCCAAACCTAATCCGCCTTTAATCCCACCGGTTTTTGCCCGGCTGATATAACAGGTTACATTTTTTACGTCGGGGTCATCGAAGGCTTCCACCACGATCTTATGATCGGGGCCAAACATCTTGAAAACGGTGTCAACAGAGCCGATTTCCTCGGCCTGAACGCCCACGCTAAACACATAAGTTGCCAGCGTGACTATAAGAATACGAGCTATTGTCATTGAGTTACCATTGCCAATCGAATAGATGAGAATGTAATGTACTGTCAATCGAACCCAGAACCAAACCTAACGGGCTCCAACCCGCATTGACTTAGCACATTCGATAAATAAACCGCCCCCACGCTTTTGTGCATTTCGTGCTATTATTCGACGACTTCATAGTTGCGCCACCAGAGAGTTATGAGGATGTTTTATGGACCAAGCCGGTATCATTCGCGATTTGCTTGTCTGGCTGGAGAGCCATCTGGACCAACCGCTTTCATTAGATAACGTTGCGCAGAAAGCAGGCTATTCCAAATGGCATCTGCAGCGAATGTTCAAGGAAGTAACCAGCCACGCGATTGGTGCGTACATTCGCGCGCGTCGGCTGTCGAAAGCCGCGGTGGCTTTGCGCTTGACCAGCCGCCCCATCCTCGACATCGCTTTACAATATCGCTTCGATTCACAACAGACCTTCACCCGCGCATTTAAAAAGCAGTTTAACCAAACGCCTGCCTGGTATCGTCGTTCGTCAGAGTGGAATTCTTACGGCATTCGCCCGCCGATTCGCCTCGATGACAACAGCATTCCGGAAGCGCAGTTTGTCACGCTGCCAGAAACGGTGTTGGTCGGCCAAACGCAGAGTTATTCCTGCACGCTGGAACAGATTTCCAGCTATCGCGATGAAATGCGCATCCACTTCTGGAAGCAGTTCCTGCTGGAAACCGACACAGTGCCGCCGGTGCTGTACGGCTTGCATCAGGTACGCGCCAGCCATGAAAAGGATGATGAGCAAGAGATTCTTTACACCACTGCGGTGCCTGCCGATCAGCTGGCGAAAAGCATGCAGTCGAATCAGAGTGTGGTGCTGGAAGCCGGAGATTACGTGCAGTTCACCTATAACGGTGCACGCAGCGCGTTAGGTGAATTTATTCTGTTGCTGTACGGCACCTGCATGCCGACGCTGGGATTGGTGCGCCGCCAGGGTCAGGATATCGAACGCTTCTTCACCCACGGTGGTAAGAAACGCAGCGAGCCGCCAGCAGAAATCCGTTGCGAATACCTGATTCCGATTCGCCCACAAGCGAACCGTTAATAACAAAATGCCGTCGCTAAGACGGCATTTTTGTTTTGGCTTAACGCTGAAGTTCGTCTAACGCAGGCGCATCCAGATGCGACACATCGCCTGCGGTCTCAACCACCCAACCCGCCGCCAACCACGCGCTTTGTTGATGATCGACGCGTGAAATCGAGCAGTTGCGCAGACGCAAACGGCGCTCCGCATGTGCTGGCAATCCAAGAATGGTGCTTACCAACACGCCCAGCGCCATACCGTGGCTGACGATCAGCGGACGGCTCCCGGCGGGCAATTCTAGCAGCGCATTCAACGCTTCATGCATACGCGCCGCCATCTCCGCCATGGATTCACCGCCCGGAATACGCCCGGCGGTGGTGCCGTCCACCAGCGTTTTACGCCAGTTTTCCTCTTCATCGGTCAAACCATCCAGCGGACGCTGTTCCAGGCAACCCATGTTCAGCTCGCGCAAGCGCGCATCGAGCGTCACAGTGCAGCCACAAGCATCGGCGATGATTTCTGCCGTGCGGCGAGTACGTCCTAAATCGCTGGCAATCACGTGGGTAATTCCCAGCGATTTCACGCGTTCGCCCACTTGATAAGCCTGCTGCTCACCTTTTTCCGTTAATGGGCTGTCCGACTGCCCTTGAATGCGTCGAGCCGCATTCCATACCGTTTCGCCGTGTCGAACAAGATAGACCTGTAGCATGCTTAATTTCCGTTATACTGCGACAAATTTGCCTTGAGGGTTCAAACAATTATGTACCATGTTGTCGCAGCCACCATCAACCCGGCAAAAATTCGCGCGATTGCTCAGGCGTTCAACGACGTTTTCGGCGAAGGATCCTGCCACATTGAAGGGGTCGAGGTCGAGAGCGGCGTCGCAGCCCAGCCACTTAGTGATGTTGAAACGCGAACTGGCGCACGCCAACGCGTGGCAAATGCGCGTCAGGAACGTCCACAAGCCGATTATTGGGTGGCGATTGAAGCCGGCATTGAAGGCGATTGCGCCTTTGCCTGGATGGTAGTGGAAAACGCGCAGCAGCGCGGTGAATCCCGTTCTGCCAGCTTTACACTGCCGCCGGTTGTGCTGGCGGGTCTGGCAGAAGGACGTGAATTGGGCGATGAAATGGCCCGCTTAACCGGCGTGGAGAATATCAAACAGAAAGGTGGCGCGATTGGTGCGTTCACGCACGGCTTGTTGAGCCGCTCCAGCGTCTATCATCAGGCATTGATTCTGGCGCTGTGCCCGTTCACGCATCCGTTATATCAACAATAATTAGCGTCCGAGTTGCGCTTCCAGCCAGCGTTTCAGCTCTGGTGGCGCTTCCTTCAGACTGTTCGATCCGCGCGTAATGGTGGCGATGCCGACGCCCAACTCATTCTTCAATTCGCGCTGACTCATTTCACCGTTCATCAACTCTTCGATAATACGCAAACGCGTGCCATAGGATTCGCGCTCATCGGGCGTCATCATCAGCTGTAGCAACGGCAGCGCCACGCCATCGGCAAACGCGTTTTGCATCAATTCGATAAAACGCAGCCAGTTATCTTCAACAGGCTGAGCCGATTGTGGCTGGGAAGAAAGGGGTTGGCTCATGAAGGGCTTCCGTACTCATTAGCGAGTACGGAAGCATAGCACAGTCAATACTGGCGATTCCACTCACTGTCGGCGAGAATCTTGTCCGGCTTGCCCATGAAGTAGCGATAGTAGGCATCGTAGGCCAATACGTTCTTCACGTAGCCACGCGTTTCTGAGAACGGAATGGTCTCGATAAACGCCACCGCATCCAGCTTACCGCCGCTGTTGTTCAGCCAGCTACGCACGCGTCCCGGACCGGCATTGTAGGCCGCCGACGAGAAGATACGGTTTTGACCAAACTGCTGATAGACATACTCCAGATATTGCGTACCGATCTGGATATTGGTCTGCGGATCAAGCAACTGCGCGCTGTTCACATAACCGGGGATGTTATACATCTTCACGGTATGCGTGGCGGTGCCCGGCATCACCTGCATCAATCCGCTGGCACCCACCGGTGAACGCGCTTTGGGATTCCACGCACTTTCCTGACGAGAAATCGCCATCGCATAGCTCTGCGGAATGCCTTTGTCGCTGGTGTATTGCTGATAGAGATTTTTCCACGCCAGCGGGAAGCGCTCTTTCAGGCTGTCCCACATTTTGGCAGTAATGGTGGCCTGCACGCTGAGATCCCACCAATCCTGCTCGTTGGCATAACGCGCCAGCATCTGCTGCTGCGAACGGGTTTTGCTGGAGATCAGATTAGCCCACTCGCTGCGCGCCAGATTATCCAATCCCCAATACATCAGCTCACGCACGCGCGCCATTTCCGCGCCCTGCACCACGCTGTTATCGGCAGAAGGCGCTTGATCGACCTGCAACGGATACTCCACGCCAAGACGTTGCGCCGCCACCATGGGATAGAAGCCACGCGCCTGCATCAGCTTGCGCAGAATCTCATTGGCCTCGTCTTTGCGGCCCTGAGAAATCAGTAAATCCGCCTGCCAGTATTGCCACTCATCTTTCTCTTTGGCTTCAACCGGCAAACGCGCGATCCAGGTATTGAGACCACGGCGATCGTTCTGGCTCAGCGCCAAACGCACGCGACGTTCCACCAGCGCGGTGGATTCGCTATTCATCACCACCGCATCACGCCAGCGCGCCTGCTCGCTGGTGAGATCCGCGCCCATCATGCGCCACACCACGGTTTCTTTCAGATCCTGCTCTTCGGCCTGGCTCATTTTCTGCGCCTGCACCAACTGCGGAATCATCATACGCGCGTTATCCATGTCTTCACGCGCCACGCGGGCGAAGGCATAGCTGGTTGCCATGCGGGTGAAATCGGTCGGCCCCATGGTGCTAGCAAAGGTGGTGACGGTTTGCGGATTCTGCTGCAAAGCAATCAAGGCGCTGGCGGTGGTTTGATAATCCGCTGGCAGCATTTTCGCCAGATAGTTGACCAGGCTATCGTTACCGGCTTTCATCGCCAGACGAATGCGCTCAAGAATGGTGATTGGCGAAAGTTGCCCGCTGGCTTGCCATACTGAAAACAGCTTGTCGCAGTCATTCGGTAATGCGGTGCCGCGCAGCCAAATCTCTTTCGCCCCTTCGAACGCCGCCTGCTGCTGACCGGTTGCCCATTTGGCGTAATACCAGTTACAGCGCGCCTGCACCGGTTTAGGTTCTTCCGGGCTGAAGCTCAGCACGCCGGGCCAATCCTGACGATTCGCCAGCACATTGATAAAACGCGTCGACAGCGAACGCGCCGGGGGCAGCGTCGGATATTGTTGAATAAAGTTTTTTACCGCCAGCGGCGTCTCTTGATCGAGATCCTGCGCCAGCAAGCGATATTGCAAATACGGGTAGAGCGGATAATCCTGCAACGTTGGCATCAGTTGCGTCACCTGGTCCATCTGTTTGTTATCCCAGGCTTGCTTGATTTGCGCATAGCGCTGTCGCTGTTGATCCAATGAGTCAGCCCACGCGCTGCCGGCCGTGCTGACAAGACAAATCCCTATCATCCAGTTACGCCACTTCTCCACTCTGCTCTCCTCTCACTGCTACGGTCCAGCTCATGCCAGACTTCCTTCATGCTAACCAGGCCAACCGCCTCTTGCCATGTTCTTCACAAAATTTACGCTGGCGCACCGCCATTGCACACCCTTTGCGCCGCAACTGTGCAATTTATCATCAGAAAAACTTATTACACATCAACTAATTAATTGCATTCATCGACTTACAAAAATGGCACGCGCTTTGCTCTGTTGAATTCCATCTTGTATACCAGTTGGAATTCACTCATGGCATCGACCTTTGGCTTCACGCTGCAGGATTGGCAACGCAGCTACCAGCAAGATCCACAGCAAATCACCTCACTGTTGGCGGCACATCTTGACGCTATCGACGCGCAGGATAACGCATGGCTGTATCTCGCCACGCCCGCGCAGTTGCAGGCACAAATCGAACCTTTGCTGGCGAGCTATCTGCGCAATCCAGCTGCACTGCCGCTGTTCGGCGTGCCGTTTGCCGTAAAAGACAATATTGATGTGGCCGGTTGGCCGACCAGCGCCGCTTGCCCGGCCTTCACTTATACCGCCGAGGCCGATGCCTTTGTCGTCGCACAATTGAAAGCCGCTGGTGCGATAGTGATTGGCAAAACCAACCTCGATCAATACGCCACCGGTTTAGTCGGCACGCGCTCACCATTTGGTGCGGTGTGTAACACCTTCAATCCTGACTATGTCAGCGGCGGTTCCAGTTCCGGTTCGGCGTCGGTATTAGCGCGCGGCTTGGTGGGCTTCTCGCTGGGTACCGATACCGCCGGATCGGGCCGCGTGCCTGCCGGTTTCAACAACATTGTGGGCCTTAAGCCGACCAAAGGTTGGTTCTCTGCCAGCGGTGTGGTTCCGGCTTGCCGCCTCAATGACACCATTTCCGTGTTCGCTTTAACCGTGCAAGATGCTTTCGCGGTCGCGACTGCCGCCGGTGGTTACGATGCGGGCGATGCCTATTCACGCAGCAATCCGCATAGCGCGCCCGCCAGCTTCAAAGCACAACCCGATTTCGCCATTCCGGCAACGCCAGAATTCTTCGGCGATAAACAAGCTGAAGGCGCGTGGCTGGCGGCGCTGGAACAACTGCAAGCGGGCGGCGCCACGCTGCATCCGATTGATTTCAGCATATTCCATCAATTAGCTGAACAGCTCTATTACGGCCCGTGGGTTGCCGAGCGCACCGTGGCGGTGGGCGAGATGATTAATCGCCCGGAAGAGATGGATTCGGTGGTGTACGGCATTGTCAGCAGCGGCCTGAAATACACCGCAGTAGAAGCCTATCAAGCGGAATATCTGCGTGCCGAACTGACGCGTCAAATTCAGCAAACGCTGGCGCAGTTTGATGCGCTGGTGGTACCGACCTCGCCGACCATTCACACGCTGGCCGAAATGCAACAAGAGCCGGTGCACTACAACTCGCAGTTTGGCACTTACACCAACTTCACCAACCTCGCCGATCTCAGCGCATTGGCGCTGCCAGCGCCGTTCCGCGCAGACGGTTTGCCAGCTGGCATCACGCTGATCGCGCCGGCCTGGCAAGATCGCGCATTGGCCGGTTTTGGCCTGCGCTGGCAGCAACAGATGGCGCTGCCGCTCGGCGCGACCGGCAAAGTCGCTCCGGCGCAAACAAGCGCGCTGCCGGTGTCGCCGGATCACGTACGCGTCGCAGTGGTCGGCGCGCATCTCACCGGCATGCCGCTCAACTTCCAGCTCACTACACGCCAGGCAGTGCTAGTGGAAGAGACGCAAACCGCCAGCCATTACCGCCTGTTCGCCCTGCTCGATGGCCCGATCAAAAAGCCGGGGCTGCTGCGCGGCGAAAGCGGTGCGGCGATCACCGTGGAGTTGTGGGATATCCCGCTGGCGCGCTTTGGCGAATTCGTGGCGGAAATCCCGGCACCGCTCGGCATTGGTTCACTGACGCTGATCGATGGACGCGTAGTGAAGGGCTTTATCTGTGAACCGGCGGTGCTCGCGCAGGCGCTGGAAATTACCGAATTTGGCGGCTGGCGCAACTGGCTGGCTTCTCTGGGGAGTAAATAACCATGTTCAGCACCGTTCTGATTGCTAACCGTGGCGAAATCGCCTGCCGCGCCATCCGCACCCTAAAACGCCTCGGCGTGAAAAGCGTTGCCGTCTATTCCGATGCTGACCGTAACGCGCGTCACGTCAAAGAAGCCGATGTGGCGATTGCACTGGGCGGCGACAAGGCCAGCGACAGCTATTTGCGCATCGATAAAATCCTCGCCGCCGCGCAGGAAACCGGCGCCGAAGCGATTTGGCCGGGCTACGGCTTCCTGTCGGAAAGCTTGCCGTTTGCCGATGCCTGTGAAAAAGCCGGTATCGCTTTTGTCGGTCCAACCGCGCAGCAGATTGGCGAGTTTGGCCTAAAACACCGTGCGCGCGAATTAGCCGCCAGCGCTGGGGTGCCGATGACGCCAGGCACACCGTTGTTGAGTTCACTGGAAGAAGCGTTAAGCGCTGCCGACACCGTCGGTTATCCGGTGATGCTGAAAAGCACCGCGGGCGGCGGCGGCATTGGCCTGACGCGTTGCGCCGATGCCGATGCGCTGAGCAATGCGTGGGAAAGTGTCCGTCGCCTCGGCGAACAGTTCTTCAGCGATGCAGGCGTGTTTCTGGAGCGTTGCATCGATCGCGCACGTCACGTTGAAGTGCAGATTTTTGGCGACGGCAGCGGCAAAGTGATCGCCCTTGGCGAACGCGATTGCTCGTTACAGCGCCGCAACCAGAAAGTGGTGGAAGAAACCCCGGCACCGAATCTGCCACAAGCCACGCGTGAAGCCTTGCTCTCCTCGGCGGTACGTCTCGGCGAACTGGTGAATTATCGCAGCGCCGGCACCGTGGAATACATCTACGATGCCGAGCAAGATGCGTTTTACTTCCTCGAAGTCAACACCCGCTTGCAGGTGGAACATCCGGTGACCGAATGCGTTACCGGCCTCGATTTGGTCGAGTGCATGCTGAAAGTGGCGGCGGGCGATGCGATTGACTGGCCGCGTCTACAACAAGCGCCGCAAGGTGCCTCGATTGAAGTGCGTATTTACGCCGAAGATCCGCTGAAAAACTTCCAGCCAAGTCCCGGCGTATTAACCGGCGTGAGTTTCCCGGACGATGTGCGCGTCGATGGCTGGATTGATACCGGCACCGAAGTCTCGGCGTATTACGATCCGATGGTCGCCAAACTGATTGTGCATGCCGATACGCGTGAAGCCGCACTGGACAAAATGCAGCAAGCGCTGGGCGCCACCCAATTGCACGGCATCGCCACCAACCTCGACTACCTGCGCCAGATCGTTGCTACCGAAGCCTTCCACAGCGGCAAAGTCTGGACGCGCTTCCTCGACAGCTTCACGCCGTCCGCCAGCGTGATTGAAGTGCTGCAACCCGGCACGTTCAGCAGCATTCAGGATTTCCCCGGCCGTCTTGGCTACTGGGACATCGGCGTGCCGCCATCCGGCCCGATGGACGATTTCGCCTTCCGTCTGGCCAACCGCATTGTCGGTAACCACGACAGCGCTGCCGGTCTGGAATTCACCCTGCAAGGTCCAACGTTGCGCTTCCACAGCGATGCGGTGATCGCGCTAACTGGTGCAGACTGCCCGGCTGATGTTGATGGTGAAAGCATCGAATATTGGCAGCCGATCAACGTCAAAGCGGGCCAAATCCTGACGCTTGGCCGTGCGCAAAGCGGTTGCCGCACCTATTTAGCAGTGCGCAACGGTTTCGACGTGCCGGAATATCTCGGCAGCCGCGCCACCTTCTCGCTCGGTCAGTTTGGCGGCCACGCCGGACGCACCTTGCGCGTGGCTGACATGCTGCCAATTTCCCAGCCGCAACTGGCGGCCTGCACTACGCCAGCGCCAGTTAGCGAACCGCAAGCACTTGATCACGCATTGGTGCCGCATTACGGCAACGAATGGCGCATCGGCGTGCTGTACGGACCGCACGGCGCACCGGACTTCTTCACCCAGGCGGCGATTGACGAGTTCTTCGCCAGCGACTGGCAAGTCCATTACAACTCCAACCGCCTCGGCGTGCGTTTGGTGGGACCAAAACCAAGCTGGACACGCGCCAACGGCGGCGAAGCGGGCCTGCATCCTTCTAACGTGCACGACTGCGAATACGCGATTGGCGCGGTGAACTTCACCGGCGACTTCCCGGTGATCCTGACGCATGACGGCCCAAGTCTCGGCGGCTTCGTTTGCCCGGTGACCATCGCCAAAGCGGAACTGTGGAAAGTCGGTCAGGTAAAACCAGGCGATAAAATCCGTTTCCATCCAATCAGCGCCGAAGAAGCAGTTGCGCTGGAAAAAGCCCAGGCGCACAGCGTGGAAAGTCTGCGTAGCACCCACGCGCCAGCATTTGAAGTACCGTCGCTGGCCGCCAGCGACATCGGTTCAGCCACTTTGTTAGCGGCGCTACCGGCCAGTGCCACCACGCCAGCGGCGGTGTATCGCCAGGCCGGCGACAAATATGTGCTGATTGAATATGGCGACAACGTGCTGGATCTGGCGCTGCGTCTGCGCGTGCATCTGCTGATGAATGCGCTGCGTGAGCGCGCAGTGCCGGGCGTGGAAGAGTTATCGCCGGGCGTANGTGCTGGATCTGGCGCTGCGTCTGCGCGTGCATCTGCTGATGAATGCGCTGCGTGAGCGCGCAGTGCCGGGCGTGGAAGAGTTATCGCCGGGCGTACGTTCATTGCAGGTGCGCTACGACAGCCTGATTCTCAGCCAAAAACAGTTGATGAACCTGCTGCTGGAAATCGAAGCCGGACTCGGCGACGTCAGTCAGTTGAAAGTGCCATCGCGCATTGTGTGGATGCCAATGGCCTTCGAAGACAGCGCCACGCTCGGCGCGGTTGAGCGCTACCAGGAAACGGTGTGCGCCACTGCGCCGTGGCTGCCAAACAACGTCGATTTCATCCAGCGCATTAACGGCTTAGAGAGCCGCGAAGCGGTGCGCGACACCCTTTTCGACGCCAGCTATCTGATTCTCGGCCTCGGCGATGTCTATCTCGGCGCGCCGTGTGCGGTGCCGATTGATCCACGCCATCGCTTGCTCAGTTCGAAATACAGCCCAGCGCGCACCTTTACCGCTGAAGGCACCGTCGGCATTGGCGGCATGTACATGTGCATCTACGGCATGGATTCGCCAGGCGGCTATCAGCTGGTCGGCCGTACGCTGCCGATCTGGAACAAATTCCTGAAGAACGATCAATTCGCTGCCGACGAACCGTGGCTGCTGCACTTCTTCGATCAGGTGCGCTTCTATCCGGTTACCGAAGATGAACTGACGCAACTGCGCGATGACTTCCGCGAAGGCCGCGCCCGCGTACGCATCGAAGAAACGGTATTCGACTTCGCCGCGCATCACCAATTCCTCGCCGAAAACGCCGATTCGATCAGCGATTTCCGCCAGCGCCAATCTGCCGCCTTCGAGCAAGAAGTAACGCTGTGGGCGCAGGAAGAGCAGAACGCGCCGCTGACCAGCGAAGAAACGCTCGACGTGGTTGCGGCCGACGACGATGCGCTGGCGGTGTGCGCCGATATGAACGGCAACATCTGGAAAGTGTTGGTGCAGCCGGGCGATGCGGTGGAAGCCGGTCAAACGCTGATCATCGTCGAAGCGATGAAAATGGAACTGGCGATTGTCGCGCCGCAGAGCGGCACGGTGAAACGCATTGCCTGCCAGGCAGGACGTCCGGTGAGTCCGGGCGATGCCCTACTGTGGCTGGAATAAGGAGTCGCTATGAACACCAGTCCTCGCAGCAAAGGTCGTCCAGAAGCGCTGGCCGAAAAGGTTTATCAGGCGCTGAAGCAGGACATTTTTGAGTTCCGCCTGATGCCGGGCGACCGTTTCAGCGAAAACGAAATCGCCGATCGGCTGGAGGTCAGCCGTACGCCGGTACGTCAGGCGCTGTTTTGGCTGGAGCGTGAGGGCTACGTCGAAGTGTGGTTCCGCAGCGGTTGGCAGGTGAAGCCGTTCGACTTCGAATATTTCGAAGAGTTGTACGACTTCCGCACCGTGCTGGAGTGCGAAGCGGTGCGGCGTCTGTGCGCGCAGCCCACTGCGCAATGTGCAGAAACCTTAACCGCGCTGAAAAGCTTCTGGATCGATGCCGCGCCGTTGGACGACGGCAAAGCGGTATCCGCGCAGGATGAAGCCTTTCACATGGCGCTGGTAGCCGCCGCGGGCAATCAGGAGATGGCGCGGATTCACGCCGAGTTAACCGAAAAAATTCGCATCATTCGCCGTCTCGATTTCACCCGTGACGACCGAATGGAGGCGACGTACCGCGAGCACGCCCAGATTCTACGGGCGATTTTCCAGCAACAAACCGAGGAGGCGCAGCGCATTTTAACCGACCACATTGCCGTGAGTAAGGCAGAGGTCAGAAAGATCACATTGCATATGTTACAGCAGGCCCGACTTCAACCTATTGAATAACAACACAAACATAGTTAGGGGTTTACTGATGAAAAGACGTTCATTGCTCAAGGCTTTCGCGCTCTCTGCCTCGGTGGCCAGCATGGGCTTTGCCTTTGCGGCCCAGGCTGCTGACACCATTAAGGTCGGCATTATGTCCTCGCTCTCCGGCACCATGGCGATCTCGGAAACGCCATTGAAGGATGTGGCGTTAATGACCATCGATGAGATCAACGCCAAGGGCGGCGTGCTGGGCAAAAAGCTCGAACCGGTGGTGGTCGATCCGGCCTCTAACTGGCCGCTGTTCGCCGAGAAAGCGCGCCAATTGCTGACGCAAGATAAAGTCGCGGCGGTATTTGGTTGCTGGACGTCGGTATCGCGTAAATCGGTGCTGCCGGTGTTTGAGGAACTGAACGGTCTGCTGTTCTATCCGGTGCAATATGAAGGCGAAGAGATGTCGCCGAACGTGTTCTACACCGGCGCCGCGCCCAACCAACAGGCGATCCCGGCAGTGGAATACTTGATGAGTGAAGATGGCGGCAGCGCCAAACGCTTCTTCCTGCTGGGAACCGATTACGTCTATCCGCGTACCACCAACAAGATTCTGCGCGCCTTCCTGCACAGCAAAGGCGTGCAGGATAAAGACATCGAAGAAGTGTATACGCCGTTTGGTTACAGCGATTATCAGACCATCGTTTCTAACATTAAGAAGTTCTCTGCCGGTGGCAAAACCGCAGTGATCTCCACCATCAACGGCGACTCCAACGTACCGTTCTACAAAGAGCTGGCTAACCAGGGCATCAAAGCCACCGATATTCCCGTGATCGCCTTCTCGGTCGGCGAGGAAGAACTGCGCGGCATTGATACCAAACCGCTGGTCGGTCAGTTAGCGGCGTGGAACTACTTCGAGTCGGTGGATAACCCAACCAACGCCAAGTTTGTCGCTGATTATCGTGCTTACGCCAAGGCGCATAACCTGCCGAACGCCAACACCGTGGTAACCAACGATCCGATGGAAGCAACCTATGTGGGCCTGCATATGTGGGCGCAGGCGGTCGAGAAAGCCGGCACCACCGACGTGGATAAAGTGCGTGCGGCAATGGCCGGACAAACCTTCAAAGCGCCGGACGGTTTCACCTTGACCATGGATAAAACCAACCACCATCTGCATAAGCCAGTGATGATTGGCGAAGTGGAAGAGAACGGCCAGTTCAACGTGGTGTGGCAGACCGAGCAGCCAGTGCGCGCGCAGCCGTGGAGCCCGTACATCGCCGGTAACGATAAGAAGCCGGATCATCCCGTGAAATCAACGCAGTAAGTAACAGCGGTCGCCATAAATGGCGACCCTACAAGATTGTGCGGACCGTAGGGTCGCCATTTATGGTGACCTTCATTATGGCCGCATCGCCCGTTCCACCATCAACAGGGCCAGAACCATGACAATCCGCCGTTATCTCTGCTGTCTGCTGTTACTGCTGCCCTGGCTCGCCCAGGCGGGCGATGGCGCAGACTTCGCGGCCGCCAACCGCACGCAACAAGCCACTTTGCTCCAACAATGGGCCGCCGCGCCGCAGGCCAGTCGTTTGCCGCTGCTGCAAGCGTTGCGCGACGAAAGCGTGGTTATCGACCAAAACAAACAGCCGTTTAGCAAACAAGACGACAAATTCCTACCGCTCGATAACGCCCAACAGCCGAGTGGTGAAACCAAAAAAGTCTTCATGAATAACCGCCTGCGCGTGCTGATCGCCAGCGCCCTCGCCGCTCACCAATTAGTGAGTGATGATGCGGCAATCCGCCTGCGCGCCGCACAGCAACTGCAAAATGACGGCGTGGCTGATTTGCTGCCGCTGATCGAACAGCGTCTGGCGGTGGAAAAAGACACGCAGGTGCACGCGGTGCTGGCGATGGCCGCCGCTAACCTGCAACTCGCCAGCCCGGATGCCGCGCTGCGCCTGAAAGCGGTGCAACTGCTCGGCGAATCCAGCGATCCGAATATGCAGGCCAGCCTCAATCGCCTCACCCAAGCCAGCAATGAACCCGATGCCAACGTGCGCGCCGCCGCTGCCGCCAGCCTGAAACAGATTAAGCAGCGCCTGATGTGGGGCGATCTGCTGGGGCAAGCGTTTACCGGTTTGTCGCTCGGTTCGATCCTGCTGCTGGCGGCGCTCGGTCTCGCCATCACGTACGGCTTGCTCGGCGTGATCAACATGGCGCATGGCGAAATGTTGATGCTCGGCGCTTACGCGACCTGGTTCGTGCAGAGCTTGTTTCAGCAATTCGCCCCGCAGTGGCTGGTGTGGTATCCGCTGCTGGCGCTGCCGGTGGCATTTCTGGTCACTGCCTGCATGGGCATGCTGCTGGAGCGCACCATCATCCGTCATTTGTATGGCCGTCCGCTGGAAACCCTGCTGGCGACCTGGGGCATCAGCCTGATGCTGATCCAACTGGTGCGCATGCTGTTTGGCGCGCAAAACCTCGAAGTCGCCAACCCAAGCTGGCTCTCCGGCGGGATGCAGGTGCTGCCCAATCTGGTGCTGCCGTACAACCGCATCGCGGTGATCCTATTTGTATTCGCGGTACTAGGACTCACCTGGCTGCTGCTGAATAAAACCCGCCTCGGCCTCAGCGTGCGCGCAGTAACGCAAAACCGGGCGATGGCGGATTGCTGCGGCGTGCCAACCGGACGCATTGATATGCTGGCGTTCGGCCTCGGATCTGGCATCGCCGGACTCGGCGGCGTGGCGCTGTCGCAACTCGGCAATGTCGGGCCAGAACTCGGCCAGGGCTACATCATCGATTCATTCCTGGTGGTGGTACTCGGCGGCGTCGGCCAACTGGCGGGCACGGTGGTCGCCGCGTTTGGTCTCGGCATTCTCAACAAAGTGCTGGAGCCACAAATTGGCGCGGTGCTCGGTAAAATCCTGATCCTCGTGCTGATCGTGCTGTTTATCCAGAAACGTCCACAAGGCCTGTTTGCCTTCAAAGGGAGGGTGATTGACTGATGAGCCAGCCACTAACCTTAACCGCCGCGCGCAAAGCGCCACGCCTCACTCTGAGCCTTGGCGTGGTGATCACTGCGCTGCTGCTGGTGCTGCCGTTTTGCGCGCTGCTGCCCGCCACGCATCCGCTGGCGATCTCCACTTACACGCTGACGCTGGTCGGCAAAATTCTCTGTTACGCCATCGTCGCAGTGGCGTTGGATCTGGTGTGGGGTTACGCCGGATTGCTGTCGCTCGGCCACGGTTTATTCTTCGCGCTTGGCGGTTATGCGATGGGCATGTACCTGATGCGTCAGGCATCCGGCGACGGCTTACCGGCGTTTATGTCGTTTCTGTCATGGAATGAGTTGCCGTGGTTTTGGGCCGGAACCCAGCATTTTGCCTGGGCGCTGTGCCTGATCATGCTGGTGCCAGGTTTGCTGGCGTTGGTGTTCGGCTTCTTCGCCTTCCGCTCGAAAATCAAAGGCGTGTACTTCTCGATCATGACGCAAGCGTTGACCTACGCCGGCATGCTGCTGTTTTTCCGTAATGAAACCGGCTTTGGCGGCAATAACGGCTTCACTGGCTTTACCACCTTGCTTGGCTTTAACGTCACCGCCACCGGCACACGCATCGGGCTGTTTGTTGCCACCGTGCTGCTGTTGCTGCTGAGCCTCGGCATGGGTTTCGCGCTGGCACGCAGCAAGTTTGGCCGCGTGCTCACCGCAGTACGCGATGCGGAAAACCGGCTGATGTTCGTCGGTTACGATCCCAAAGGTTTCAAGCTGTTTGTCTGGACGCTATCGGCGGTGCTGTGCGGGTTAGCCGGCGCGCTGTATGTGCCGCAAGTCGGCATCATCAACCCCAGCGAAATGTCGCCCACCAACTCGATTGAAGCGGCGATTTGGGTGGCGTTAGGTGGACGCGGCACCTTGATTGGCCCGCTGCTTGGCGCGGCGATTGTCAATGGCGCGAAGAGTTGGTTCACCGTGGCATTCCCGGAATATTGGCTGTTCTTCCTTGGCCTGATGTTCATCCTGGTCACGCTGTTCCTGCCGCGTGGCGTGATTGGCCTGCTGCGCCGGAGGCGTGATGACTGAACAATTGTTTACCCAACCTCATCCGGCGGATCGCCATCGTGATCAGAGCGATCCAGTGTTGCAGCTTGAGAAGATCAACGTGTCGTTTGACGGCTTTCGCGCGCTGACCGATCTGTCACTGAAGATCGGCGTTGGCGAACTGCGCTGCGTGATCGGCCCGAACGGCGCAGGGAAAACCACGCTGATGGATGTGATCACTGGTAAAACCCGGCCGGACAATGGTCAGGTGATCTACGACCAGGATACCGATCTCAGCAAAATGTCGCCGGTGGAGATCGCCCGCGCCGGGATTGGTCGTAAATTCCAAAAACCAACGGTGTTCGAAGCGTTGACGGTGTTTGAGAATTTGGAAATCGCGCTAAAAAATGACAAATCGGTGTGGGCCAGCTTGCGCGCGCGCTTGAACGGCGAGCAGCAGGATCGCATCGATGAGGTATTGAAACTGCTGCGCTTAGGCGGCGAACGTCAGCGCCAAGCCGGTTTGCTGTCGCACGGTCAGAAGCAGTTTCTGGAAATCGGCATGCTGCTGGTACAAGACCCGCATCTGCTGCTGCTGGACGAACCGGCGGCGGGCATGACCGATGCTGAAACCGAATATACCGCCGAGCTGTTCCGCAGCCTGGCGGGTAAGCATTCGCTGATGGTGGTTGAGCACGACATGGGCTTTGTCGAAACCATTGCCGATCACGTCACCGTGCTGCATCAAGGCCAGGTTCTGGCGGAGGGATCGTTACGCGAAGTGCAGGCGGACGATCGCGTTATCGACGTTTATCTGGGGCGCTAACATGCTGCAAGTCGCGGAACTGAATCAATATTACGGTGGCAGCCACATTTTGCGCGGGCTGTCGTTTGAAGCCAAACCGGGTGAAATCACCTGCTTGCTCGGCCGTAACGGTGTCGGCAAAACCACGCTGCTGAAGTGTTTGATGGGGTTGATCCCGGCCAAATCTGGCGAGATCCGCTGGCAGGATAAAGTGATCAACAGCCGCAAGCCGCATCAGCGCGTGCAGGCCGGTATTGCTTATGTGCCGCAGGGGCGCGAAATCTTTCCACGTCTGACAGTGGAAGAGAATTTGCTGATGGGCTTGGCGCGCTTTTCCGGCGCGCAGAGCAAAACCGTGCCGGAGGAGATTTATCAGCTGTTTCCGGTGCTCCGCGAGATGAAGGCACGACGCGGCGGCGATCTGTCGGGCGGACAGCAGCAGCAATTGGCGATTGGCCGCGCCCTCGCCTGTTCACCAAAGTTGTTGATCCTCGATGAACCGACCGAAGGGATCCAGCCATCGGTGATCAAAGAGATCGGCGCAGTGATTCGCCAGTTGGCGCAACGCGGCGATATGGCGATTCTGTTGGTCGAGCAGTTCTACGATTTCGCCGCCGAACTGGCCGACAGCTATCTGGTGATGTCACGCGGCGAGATCGTGCAGCGCGGACGCGGTGACGCCATGGAAGCCGACGGCGTACGGGGATTGGTGGCGATTTAAAAGCAGGTCACCATAAATGGCGACCCTACCAGTTTACGTAGGGTGCGCATTTTTGCGCACCTGAGGTTTACCGCGCGGCGTCTAGCTGGAACACACTGATATTATCCACCAGCGAACCCACCTGCTGATTCAGCGCACGTGCTGATTGCGCGGACTGCTGCGACAACGTGGCGTTTTGCTGGGTGGCGGCATCCATGTGCGTCACCGCCAGATTCACCTGCTCAATGCCAACACTCTGTTCAGCGCTGGCCGCCGAAATGTTCTCCATCAATTCGCACAGCTGCTTGACGCTTTCGACGATCTCCTGCATCGACGATCCCGCGCCTTTCACCAACGAGTTGCCTTGTGCGATCAAGGTGACGGAACGATCGGTGAGGCCGCGAATGTCACGTGCCGCCGCGGCGGAACGTTGTGCCAGCGCGCGCACTTCCGAGGCCACCACGGCAAAACCGCGACCATCATTGCCTGCGCGGGCTGCTTCAACCGCCGCGTTAAGCGCCAGAATATTGGTCTGGAAGGCGATGCCATCGATCACCGTGACGATCTCGTTGATCTCGCGCGAGAACTGGTGAATTTCACCCATCGCCACCACCACTTTTTCCACCACTTCGCCGCCGTCGCCAGCACGTTGACGCGTATCACGTGCGATGTCGCTGGCATGGCGCGCATTCTCGGCGTTGTTCTTCACCACCGAGGTTAGCTGCTCCATCGATGCCGCCGTTTCTTCCAATGCGCTGGCCTGCGCTTCGTTGCGCGCCGACAATTCGCGGCTGCCGTGTGCCACTTGATCGGTGGTATCGGCAATCGCCTCAGTACCGGAGCGCACGCCGGTCACGATGCGCGTTAGGTTATGGTTCATGTCGCGTAGCGCCGCCATTAGCTGCGCGGTTTCATCGCGGCCAACCACCTGAATCTGGGTGCGCAAATCGCCCGCCGCCACGGTTTTCGCCACATTAATCGCCTGCTTCAATGGACGCGTGATGCTCTGCACCAGCCAGGCGGTGATACACACGCCGACCAGCAAAATGCAGCCCATCGCCACCAGCAGCAACAACTTCGTTTTTTGGTAATGTGCGAGGTTATGCGCGGCGATTTCCTGATGCATCTGCTGCGCACGTCGCAAGGTGGCGCTCACCAGATCATCGATCTGCTGAGTCGGCGCGCGATCAATACCTGTCACCAGACGATCCACCTTCGAGGCGCTGTTGATATCGCTGATCGCATAGTTATCCAGCGCCGCCAGATATTTGCTCTCCAGCCCAGCATGCACCGCGCGCGCCTGCTCAACCGGCGCGGTTGGCAAACCTAACGCGGTTTGGATCTGGCTGAGTTTGGTCAGCAGCGCCTGCGTTTGCTGGCTCTCTTTGAGGAAGGCGTTTTTGTATTTGTTAAAGGTATCCTGCCCTTGGGTGCCACGCAGCAAGGTGTTTTTCCACTCCTGCACCTGAATTTTGAACTGCACCTGCGCACTGCGCGCGGTGTCGATGCTTTCGGCAATCAGCACTTCACGTGCCATCACCTGCTGGTTGTTGTCGAGTGCTTGCAGGTTGACTTGTAATCCGTGCAGCCCCATCAGCAGCGTGGTGAACAGTAACAGCGTGGCGAGAAATCCCAGCCGCTGGCCAATTTTAAAATGGTTGAGCTTCATAGAACGGAACCCTGGTGGAGAGAGATAAAAACCAATGTGACGAATGTCGCAGTGGTTATCGTCCCTGGGATGCCGCTCTTTATGCATTCGGCGAGGATATTTGGTGGCAGTTTTGTGACAGAGGATGTCAGGTGCGCATCATTGCGCACCTGGAAATGGGGTCACCATAAATGGCGACCTTACAAAATGCCAGTTTCAACGCTGAAATGGCGTTGCTCGCCGGGTGCTAACTCAATTAGCGTGCCGGCACGTTGTGCGGCGTTGAAGCCCTCCGGGCGACAAGTGGCGGGTAACACATAGGCGGCGACTTGCTGATCGCGATTGTGCAGCATCCAGCGCGTGGCGTGCGGGAATTGCTGGCTGGAGAAGCGCGTCATCAACGCAAATCCCTGCGGCGAATGCAGTTCAAACTGCACTTCATCGCCGTACTGCGCCAAATCGTCAGCAAAAAACACGATCTCCGGATCGCACATCTCCGGCTGATCCAACTGCTGGAACGCCAACGGATCGCGCGCCAGTTGATCAGTGTAAGCGCGCCACTGCGGTGTCGGTTTGACATGCGCCGGGATCGAGGTACGCAACTGGAACGCATCGTTGGGGATCGATTGCTGGAAGCGCCCCTGTTCCAGCCACGCACTGTTGAGGTGGCACATGTACTGCAACGGCATCGGTGCGCCAGCCAGATTGGTGACGTTCATCTCAATGTGCAAACGTGCTGCATTGGCCTCGACGCGCACCGCTGGCGACGCCAGATAGTGATGGCCAAAGCCCTTCACATATTCGGTTTCCCCTTCTAGCGACAGGCGATCGTCCTCTAACACAATCCAGGCACTGTCCATGCGCGCGCAGGCCATTTCGCCGTGCAGCGGATGATCGTCATCCGCCGCCGGACAACCGTTCGCCAGCAAGCCAGAGTGGAAGGCGAAGCAGCCATAAGTATCGACAATCGAACTGCCGAGCAGCGGTTGCTTGAAGCTGTGCCCCATGGTCAATGAATGCCCGTCAAACGTGGCATCCCACACCATTTGGCCGTAGAACGGCAGCACGATCACTGAACCGCGTGGGTTACTGATGCGCACCGCTTCCACGCCAGCCGGATAGCGAAACAGTTCAACGTGAAACGTCTCATTGCGCAGCAGCGTGCCTTGCGTTTCATGGAACTGTTCGCGACGTAACGGTAAACGGGTTTTCATGGCATCTCCTCGACTAAACGGCCAGCGGCTTCAGCCTGTTTTTTATGGCGCAGTTCGCCCCAGAAGAAGAAGCCAA
Organism: Pantoea sp. CFCC18179; assembly: GCF_059412405.1. Taxonomy (NCBI): domain Bacteria; kingdom Pseudomonadati; phylum Pseudomonadota; class Gammaproteobacteria; order Enterobacterales; family Erwiniaceae; genus Pantoea; species Pantoea sp. CFCC18179. Next base: position 27,295 of record NZ_JBNBPM010000017.1, read on the forward strand.
CCCAGGCAAAGCACAGCAGCGACACGCCAAACGCCAGCTGCATCGATCCCAGATGATCGGAGACGAAACCCTGAATCGCTGGAATGAAGGCGGCTCCGACAATCGACATCACGATAAACGCGCCTGCCACTTCGGTATATTTGTTATCCACCGTCGCCAGCGTGCCGGCATAAATAGTGGCCCAGCACGGCCCAAACAGCGCGCTGACCAGAATGGCGGCGTACACCGCGGTGAAGTTCGGCACAAACATCACCCACGCCAACGCCATCACGCCCAGCACCGAATAGGCGATCAACACTTTTTCGGCGCGGAAACGTGCCATCAGGAAATTGGCGACAAACTTACCGATGAAGAAGCCGATAAAGCTGTAAATCATAAAGTTCGAAGCGTGGCGTTCGTTGGTCGCTCCCAGCGTTAACGCCAGACGAATGGTGAACGACCACACCGCCACTTGCATGCCGACATACAGGAACTGCGCCAGAATCCCGCGCTTAAAGTGACGATTGCCAGCCAGATAGCGGAAGGTTTCACCCAGCGATGGCAACGATTTTTCATTGCTTTCCGGCTTGCAGCGCGGATATCGGGTGAACAGGAACAGCAGCATCACCACCACCAAAACCATCACCAGATATTTGTACGGCTCCAGCGTATGTTCCAGCATGCTGAGACGGAAAGCGTGCGCCTGTTCGGCGTTCATTCCCGCCAGCTGGCTTTCCAGGCTTTCACCATCCTGGAACACCAAATATTTGCCCAGCACGATGCCCATTAACGCGCCAACCGGATAGAACGTCTGGCTGATGTTGAGGCGCAGCGTGGCGTGATCGCGGTGACCAATCATCGAGCTGTACGTGTTGGCAGCGGTTTCCAGGAAGCTCAGACCAATGGCGATAGCGAAAATTGCCGCAAGGAACATGGTGTACGTCGCCATGTGCGAAGCAGGATAAAACAGCACGCAACCGGCGATATACAGCGCCAGTCCCATCAAAATCGCCAGTTTGTAGCTGGCTTTGCGAATCACCAGCGAAGCCGGAATCGCAATCAGGAAATAGCCACCGTAGAACGCACTCTGCACCAGCGCGCTGGCGAAATCGCTCAGGGCAAACACGCTTTTAAACTGGGTGATCAAAATGTCATTCAGACTCGCCGCACAGCCCCACAACGGGAACAGGCACGAGAGCAAGATGAACTGGAACAGCGGCGTTTTATTCAAATAGCCATCAGATTGCTGAACAATGTTCGTTTGCATAACTCGTCCTCAGTGAACGTTGAGAAAACGCTGGAAGGTTTCCGCGTCGGGATAAGAGCGCTGCGTGCCGCGCCCGGTGACGCTGCACGCGGCATACGCCGACGCTTGCGCCATCGCGGCAGGAATGTCGCCGGTTTTGACCAATGCTTGCGCGAAACAGCCGATGAAGGCATCGCCCGCGCCACTGGTATCGACCGCTTTTACCGCTGTTGGCGCAACGTGATGCAGTATGTCGCCGGCCATCCACAGCGAACCGCGGCCGCCCAGCGTGATAATCAGGTTTTTCAGCCCGCGCTTAAGCAGCGATTGCCCCGCCAGCTTTACTTCTTCATCGCTGTTCACCGGCATACCGGTGAGGATCTCCAGCTCGGTTTCATTCGGCATGAAGAAATCGCATTGGCAGGCATAATCGATGTTGAGATCGGCGACCGCCGGAGCCGGATTGAGGATCACTTTGATATTGTTGTGACGGGCAAAATCGATGGCGTAATACACCGTTTCCAGCGGCACTTCGAGTTGCAGGATGATCAGCTTGCACGCTTTCAGCGCCTCAGCCGCGGCATCAATATCCGCTGGCTTGAGCTGCTGGTTGGCGCCTTTAATAATCAGAATACGGTTCTGCGATTGGTCATCGACAAAGATCGGTGCCACGCCGCTGGAGGTACCCGGCGCGGTGGTAACAAAGCGCGTATCCACGCCCTGCTGTTGCAGGTTGGCCACGGTATTTGGCGCGAACAAGTCATCACCGACTTTGCTGACCATCATCACGCTGCCACCCATTTTTGCCGCCGCAACCGCCTGATTTGCCCCTTTGCCACCGCAACCAATGGCGAAATCAGGTGCTTCCAGCGTTTCGCCTGCTTTTGGCAGCTGGTTGGTGTAGGTAATGAGGTCAACCATGTTTGACCCAATAACCGCGATATCCATTGTTCTCTCCCGGTGAATTTTTAGCCTTAAAATGTTATTAAAATCACAATACCAAGTTAACAAAGTTAATTATGTGATAAATTTCACAGCTCTGAAGGGTTGTTAAAGCCGATTTCATTGCTGGTGCGGGATGAGTAAATGTTATTATATTAACAACGCAACATCATTGAACGCTGAGTGACGTGATGGCAACGAAGCGGTGAGAACGGCATTGCACGGCGTTTGCGGGCCGATCTCATTACAGGTAAGATTAAAAACTGGCCTGCTGAAAACCTCGCAAATCATTAAAATCTGTGAGATTTATCGCGATTTCTCGCCCCAGCAGCTTCGACTTCAGGATTAATGACGCAGAGATGATCATGGAAACCCGCCGCGACGAACGCATTCACAAGTTGGCTCAGGCGCTGAAACGCACCGATAAATTGCACCTGAAAGATGCGGCGCAGTTGCTTGGCGTTTCAGAAATGACCATTCGCCGCGATCTCACTGAACCCGCTTCCACCGTGGTGCTGCTGGGCGGCTACATTGTCAGCGATCCGAAAAGCCACGCTGGTCACTACTTCGTTTCGGATCAGCATGGGCAAAACGCCGCGCGTAAACAGCGTTTGGCGCAGGCTGCGGCGGGCTTGATCAGTGAAAATGACACGGTGTTTTTCGATTGCGGCACCACGCTGCCGTACATCGTTGATGCGATTCCCGATAGCTTGCCGTTCACCGCCATCTGCTGCGCGATGAACACCTTCCTGGCGTTGAAAGAGAAACCGGCCTGCAACGTGATTCTCAGCGGCGGCGAATTCCACGCCGATAACGCCCTGTTCACACCGATTGGCGCGCATTCGATCCTCGACGATCTCTGCCCGACATTGGCGTTTATTTCTGCCGCGGGTATCGATCAGGAACAGGGCGCGACTTGCTATAACATCAATGAGTTAGCCATGAAGCACCACGCCATGCTGCGCTCGCGCCAACGCGTGTTAGTGGCGGACAGCAGTAAATTCGGCAAAGTGCTGCCCGCGCGCATTGGCGAGCTGCGCCGTTTTGATTTACTGGTGAGTGACAGCGCGCCCGAACCGGCGCTGAAGAGCTGGCTGGCGCAACAAAACATCCCGCTGCGTTTGCCATAAGTTGATGATATTGCATGTTGGTCACCATAAATGGCGCCCCTACAAAAGCGTGCAGATGTGTTGTAGGGTCGCCATTTATGGTGACCGATAAAGACCGCGGCAAGCCGATGTATGACGGGTATGAATAAAGGGTGAAAACAGCTAAACTTCTGTACCTAAAGTTCATATCACACAGACCAAAAGGCTCAATACAACGTGGCTCAATTCGTCTATAGCATGCATCGCGTCGGCAAGGTTGTTCCGCCGAAGCGTCACATCCTGAAGAATATTTCTCTTAGCTTCTTCCCTGGAGCAAAAATCGGTGTACTCGGCCTGAACGGTTCGGGTAAATCCACGCTGCTGCGCATCATGGCCGGTATCGATAAAGATATTGAAGGGGAAGCGCGCCCACAGCCGGGCATCAATGTCGGTTATCTGCCGCAGGAACCACAGCTGAATCCAGAGCACACCGTGCGCGAATCGGTGGAAGAAGCGGTTTCTGAAGTGGTTGGTGCACTGAAGCGTCTCGACGAAGTTTATGCGCTGTACGCTGATCCAGATGCGGATTTCGACAAGCTGGCCGCAGAACAAGGTCGTCTGGAAGAGGTGATTCAGGCGCACGATGGTCACAACCTTGATACCCAACTGAACCGTGCTGCTGATGCCATGCGTCTACCCGATTGGGATGCGAAAATCGCTACCCTTTCCGGTGGTGAACGCCGCCGCGTAGCGCTGTGCCGCTTGTTGCTGGAAAAGCCAGACATGCTGCTGCTCGACGAACCAACCAACCACCTGGATGCAGAATCCGTGGCATGGCTTGAGCGCTTCCTGCACGACTTCGAAGGCACCGTGGTGGCAATCACGCACGACCGTTACTTCCTTGATAACGTTGCTGGCTGGATTCTGGAACTGGACCGCGGCGAAGGTATTCCGTGGGAAGGCAACTACTCTTCCTGGCTGGAGCAGAAAGATCAGCGTCTGGCGCAGGAAGCGTCTTCTGAAGCGGCGCGTCGTAAGTCGATTGAGAAAGAGCTGGAGTGGGTACGTCAAGGCGCGAAAGGCCGTCAGTCTAAGGGCAAAGCCCGTCTGGCACGCTTTGAAGAGCTGAACAACACCGATTACCAGAAGCGTAACGAAACCAACGAATTGTTCATTCCACCTGGTGCGCGCCTCGGCGACAAAGTGCTGGAAGTGACCAATCTGAAGAAATCGTATGGCGATCGCGTATTGATCGACGATCTGACTTTCTCAGTACCAAAAGGCGCGATTGTCGGCATCATCGGCCCGAACGGCGCGGGTAAATCTACGCTGTTCCGCATGATGTCAGGTCAGGAACAACCGGATTCCGGCACCATCGAGCTGGGCGAAACCGTCAAGCTGGCATCGGTTGATCAGTTCCGTGACGCGATGGACAACTCCAAAACCGTGTTCGAAGAAGTCTCTGGCGGTCAGGACATCATGCGCGTCGGCAACACTGAGATGCCAAGCCGTGCCTATGTTGGTCGCTTCAACTTCAAAGGCACCGATCAGGGCAAACGCGTCGGCGAATTGTCCGGTGGTGAGCGCGGTCGTCTGCACCTGGCGAAACTGCTGCAAGTTGGCGGCAACCTGCTGCTGCTCGATGAACCCACCAACGACCTCGACATCGAAACTCTGCGCGCGCTGGAAAACGCCTTGCTGGAATTCCCTGGCTGCGCCATGGTGATCTCGCATGACCGTTGGTTCCTCGACCGTATCGCCACCCACATCATTGATTATCAAGATGAAGGTAAGGTGGAGTTCTTCGAAGGTAACTTTACCGAGTACGAAGAGTACAAGAAACGCACCCTCGGCGCCGATGCGCTGGAGCCAAAGCGTATCAAGTACAAGCGTATGACGAAGTAATTGTTTTAGATGTGAAAAAGGCGCCAGATTGGCGCCTTTTTTATGTTGATTTAACTGCCCAGCATCTGCTTCACTAATTCAACGCAGCGCAAGAATCTAGCATCGTAGTCATCCTCTTTCACATGCACAAACTCGATATTGTTTTCACGCAGCATCGTCACCAGCATTGACTGGAATTCTCGGCGATCCATTGAGCTACCAAGGCTGCGCAAACCATCAGCTACCCACGGCACGTTGTTCTCCAGCAAAATCACCAGATCGAAACGATATTCATCAATCAGCGCCTGCACGAATGGATGTTCACGCCCTTCATACTTAAGGCAAAACGCCTGCGTAGTGATGAAATCGGTATCGATAAACGCCACTTTGCTGGCGTATTTCACCGCAAAATCAATGTACTGCGCCTGGCCGAGCGCGATTTTGTCGTAATCGGAATATTGCAGTGCCATCTCATCACCACCGAGGTGCGAGAACACATAATCACGGCCATATTCCCACGCACTGGTGGTGTTGAAGATGTTGGCTAACTTGTTCACCAGCGTTGATTTACCGCTGGATTCACCGCCCAATACCGCCACGGTGCGTACAAAGAACGGCTTCACTTCGGTGGGAATGTACTCCCAATAGCGGAACGGATCCTGACGAATCTGGCCGCCGCTGATGTTCATAAACGATCGATTAGGATCGATCACCACCGCCGGAATACCGAGGTGCTGCTCATACATCGCCGCATCGGGTTCCTCGCTGGTGTAGACACAGTTCGCTTCGATGCCCTGCTCAGCCAGAAACGCTTTTACGCCGCCGCTCCACACATCCCAACCGTGCGGATAGGGTTCAATCCCTTCTTCATCAAATGAATGGATGCGGATGTTTTTCTGGTATTTGAAGGTTTGCAGCAACCAGCGCAGACGATCGCTGATGGTCGGTTGTTGCGACATGGCGCTGTTTTCAAACAGTTCACGATCGCGCGGATCGTCGTGGCCCATGATGATGTGCAGTTCATCAACCTGGCTACAGGCGCGCTGGATCAAATAGATGTGGCCGGTATGCAGCGGATAAAACTTGCCGAACACCACACCAACGGTTTTGTCGCGGCGCGGGAATTCAAGACCAAGGAAACGGTGCAGCGCTTCCAGCTTCTGCGCGCTGGGGCTTTTGATTTTGGCGTTGAGCAGTTGGCTTAAATAGCCTTTGGTCATTCCGCTGGCATCGGCAACCTGCTGCAGCGTGTGGCCTTGCTGGCGAATGGCTGTTTTCAGGTAGTCAAACGATGACATTTAGTGCCTCCTGCGTGGAATTAAAGCGCAAAACGATCACCATGAATGGCGACCTTACAGATGTTTGCAGCGATTTTCGTAGGGTCGGCATTTATGCCGACCAGGCAAACTTACAGTTCATCCAAAATCGCCAGCGCATCGGCCAGCTTTTTGGCGCTGTAGACTTTCATCCCGTCTACTGGCTTCTTCGGGGCGTTACCCGCTGGCACAATCGCGCGTTTGAAACCGTGCTTGGCCGCTTCCGAAATACGCTCTTGCCCGCTTGGCACCGGGCGAATTTCTCCGGCCAGGCCGACTTCGCCGAAGATCACCAGATCCTGCGGCAACGGACGATCGCGGAAGCTGGAGACCATCGCCATCAGCAGCGCCAAATCGACGCTGGTTTCAGTGACTTTCACACCGCCGACCACGTTGACGAACACATCCTGATCCGCCATCTGCAATCCGCCGTGGCGATGCAGCACCGCGAGCAAGATCGCCAGACGATTCTGCTCCAGACCGACGGCCACACGGCGCGGATTGCCCATCATCGAGTGATCGACCAGCGCCTGAATCTCCACCAGCAGCGGGCGCGTGCCTTCCCACAACACCATCACCGAACTGCCCGAGGTGATCTCATCGCCGCGTGACAGGAAAATGGCCGACGGATTGCTGACTTCGCGCATGCCTTGCTCAGTCATGGCGAACACGCCCAACTCATTCACCGCACCAAAGCGGTTTTTGTGGCTGCGCAAGGTACGGAAACGCGAATCGGCATCGCCATCCAGCATCACCGAACAGTCGATGCAGTGTTCCAGCACTTTCGGGCCAGCCAGCGAACCGTCTTTGGTGACGTGGCCGACCATAATGATCGCCACGCCGCGCGTTTTGGCGAAGCGCGTCAGGTAAGCGGCGGTTTCACGCACCTGCGCGACACTACCAGGCGAAGATTGGATCTCCGCCATGTGCATCACCTGGATCGAGTCGATCACCATCAGTTTCGGCTGTTCCTGCTCAGCGATCAGGCAGATCTGCTCGATGCTGGTTTCCGACAACATGTTGAGGTTTTCAGTCGGTAATCCCAGACGATGGGCGCGCATCGCGACTTGTTGCAACGATTCTTCACCGGTGACGTACAGGGTTTTCATCCCTTCCGCCAGCTTGCACATCACCTGCAATAGCAGCGTCGACTTACCGGCGCCCGGATTACCGCCAATCAAAATGGCGCTACCCGGCACTACACCGCCGCCCAATACGCGGTCAAACTCTTTGAAACTGGTGGAGAAACGCGGCAGCGCTTCAAGGCTGATTTCCGACAGTTTTTGCACCCGGCTGACGCCCGCGTTACCGCCAGCATAGCCGCTCAGGCGCTCATTACGTGCCGCTGCTGGCGAGGCGGCAATGCGCACCTCGGTGATGGTGTTCCACGCATGACAGGCGCTGCATTGCCCCTGCCAGCGCGGATAATCAGCGCCGCATTCGTTACAAACGAAGGCGCGTTTTGCCGCTTTGGCCAAATCAAATCCTCAATTAACGCTCTTCGTGAATCAGGCTGCCGGTCAGGATGCAGAACACCCCCATCAAATCGGCGTGACGGATGATGATTTCCGTCTGCTCATTCACTTTCGGTTTAGCATGATAGGCGATACCCAGCGCCGCGGTTTTAATCATCGGCAAATCGTTAGCACCATCGCCAATCGCCACGGTTTGTTCCGGTGCGATATCAAAGCGTTGCGCCAGATTGTTCAGGGTATCGGCTTTAAATTGGGCATCAACAATCTGTCCCAGCACCTGGCCGGTCAGCTTGCCGTCGCGAATTTCCAGTTCGTTGGCAACGGCCGCAGCCAGATGCAAACTTTGACGCAGATAATCGGCGTAGAAAGTGAAACCACCTGAAGCGATCGCCACCTGCCAGCCCAGCGCTTGCAGCTTCTGCACCAGCGTGGTCAATCCCGGCATCAGCGGCAGTGTATCGCGCACTTGCATCAGGATGTTGGCATCGGCATCAGCCAGTTTACCCACGCGCTCACGCAGGCTGGCTTTGAAATCCAGTTCGCCGCGCATCGCGCGTTCGGTAACTTCCGCCACCTGCTCGCCACAACCCGCCAGTTTGGCGATTTCATCAATGCATTCAATCTGGATGGCGGTGGAATCCATGTCCATCACCAGCAAACCTGGCGTTTTCAGATGAGGGATTTTGCCGAGCGGTGCCACATCAAAACCAGCGTCATGCGCCAGTTTGCTGGCGCGCGGCGTCAGCGAACCGGCTAACCGTACCACCTGATACTCATCGACATTCCAGGCGCTGACGATCACCATCGCCGCACCCAGCTTGTGCTGGTAATCGGTCAGTTTTTGTTTATCGAGCCCGCGCCCATACAGCAACCAGCCAGTTCGACCAGCACGGTAATCCAGCGGCATCACTTCATCACCGCTGAGGGAAAGGGGTAAACCCGGCCAAAGTGAGACATCGGCGGGCAGATCGCACCAGGTAAGACGATTTGGCATTACAGCTCCTGTAGGGACAACAAAACCACGCAAGAGGCTACCTTGTCTGCGCGGGTTCTGGCAACATAATTGCCAGCCTTTCTGCTGTTACATCACACGGGTTTCTGATGGTCAAAACCGCACTGAAATTTCGCCTGCATCGCACGGTGATTGTTCTTATCTCGCTGGCACTGTTAGTGGTCCTGATGCAGGGCGCATCCTGGTTTAGCCTCGGCCATCAAATGGCGCGTTCCGAACAAGTGGAAGAACTGGCGCACACGCTGACTAAACAGGTGGCGTTCAGCCTGAAACCGTTGATGGATAACAGCGACGATAACCGCACGCAAATCTCCGCCATCCTTAATCAAATGACGGATAACAGCCGCATTCTGGATGCGTCAGTGTACGCCGATGATGGCAGTTTGGTGGCGCACAGCGGTGAAAGTATTAATGTGCGCGATCGTTTGGGATTGGATGGCAAACGCGCGGGCAGCTACTTTAACCACCAAATCGTGCAGCCGCTGGAAGGCAAAGACGGCCCGCAAGGTTTTCTGCGCGTGACGCTGGATACCCATGTGCTGGTGACCGAATCGCGTCAGGTGGATAACACCACCAATATCCTGCGTTTGATGATGTTACTGGCACTGGCGATCGGCATCATTTTAACGCGTACCCTGCTGCGCGACCGCCGCACCCGCTGGCAGCAATCGCCGTTCCTACTGACGGCGAGCCGCACGGTGAAAGAGGATAAAGAGAAAGAAGAGGAAGAAGCGGCAGCGACCTCCGAATCGGAGAAAGGCGGTTAAGCCATTTTCTCTAGCGTGATATCCAGCGCCGCTAGCTGCTGTAATGCCTGTTCAGCGATGCGGCGAAAATCGGCGCTAAATGCCGCATCTCTTGAAATCGTCTGCCAGTAGCGTTTGGCCATCGCGCTGGCAGCACGCCACACCTCGCCCGGTAACGAAAACTCCAACGTCAGTTTCACCTCATCACGCATATGTCCCTGCGAATTGGGTGCCAGCGCCATCGGTAACATGTCGTACGCCGGCGTCAAACTGAAACGTTGATCTTCAGTGAAAAATGACAGATTCCCAGCATGCATATCGCTGTTGGCAATCAAGCGGCCAAACGCCCACTGCAAAGTGCCGCGTTGTTGTGTGTCTGGCGTGATTCGCTGCTGACGCTGCAACTCCTGCAACGCAGCGGGCCAATGTTGTTGATGGCCGATAAATTCCGCACTCACCGCTTCCAGCGAATTCATGCAGCGTCGACCGCGGTCAGCGTGGCGATCAAAGCGCTGCACTTCGAGAAATAGCTGCCCTTCATTAGCAATGATCTGGCTGCGCGCGGCGGCTAATCCAGCGTCATTTAAATGCTGTAAAGCAACATGTTCAGCGCGCAGCATATCGCGCCAGCGCTCGGCATTATCACTTTGACGTGCAACGGTAAACTTCACTAAACAGTGGCGATCGCCTTGCGTGGTGGCGGCATAACAGAGAAATTTGGGTTGTTCACCACCCGCCGATGACCCCGGTTCATCGCCACTTAACGCTTGCTGCGCCAGCTGCTGATAGCGATGCGCTTTTTGATCTTCACGGATGGATTGTGGCGCAGGCTGCTGCAACCAGCGCTGATAGGTTCTGTCGCCAATCATATAGGCGCCCGGCATATCAATGCCGCCGTTAGCCAGCGCCATCAAGCATTGATCGTCACTCCACAAACGAATGTCATCATTCAACTCCAGCAATTGCGCGTTTTCCCGGCCCCATTGACGACCAAGAAAACCTTGCGGCCGCATATCATGCAAAAACCACGGCAAGCCATCGTAAAAGCGGCCTTGTTGCTGTGCATCAAAATGCAAACAGCTGCCTTGCGGCCAGGTTGGCAACAGCCATCCGGCGGGCATCGCCTGGCCTGTTTCACTAATGCGGTAAAGTGGAAAACGGCTTTCACCACGAACTGGACGTAATAAGGCATAACGCGTGGCGCGCGCTTTGCCCCATTTCACGATTTGGGGATGTTGGCGCAACTGACGTGACAAAGTGGCCTGACTGATATTCAGGCGACGCAGCAGATCCGCCGCGCTGAGCGGGCCTTCCAGCAGCAAACTTTGCACATCAGCCATGCGTTTCACCTTGTCGATGAATAGATTCGTGAATAGATTTATGAATAGATACTAGCATAAAAAAAGCCCGCATAGCGGGCTTCTTTACTTGGTTATCGCAAAAACGGTGAATAGATACTTTTAGCGTTCAGCCAGCAACGCTTCCAGCTCTGCCAGCGTTTTTACCTGCCAGGTTGGCGTGATGTGATCCGGCAACGGACGGGTGCCGTGATCGATCCAGCAGGTTTTCACGCCTGCATTCATACCGCCGAGAATATCCGATTCTGGCGTATCGCCAACCATCAGCACGCGGCTGCGATCCGGATTACCTAACAATGCCAGCGTATGATCGAAAATCGCCACGTCCGGTTTTGGCACGCCAACTTGCTCGGAAATCACCAGCGCATCGAACATATCGCGGAAACCGGTGCGCTCGAGGCGCGCCTGCTGCAACGCGGTAAAACCGTTGGTGATGATGGCAATCTTCACTTTGCCTTTCAGCGTTGTCAGCAAATGTGCGGCACCATCCAACGGCAAGCAGATTTCCGCCATCGCGCTGAGGAAATCGCTGTTCAATACTTCTGGCGCCACGCTGAGTTTCTCGCCCCACAGCGTGAAACGGCGCGTTTGCAGTTGCAACGCAGAAATGGTGCCGTTTTGGTAATCCACCCACAATGGCTTGTTGATGGCTTGATAATCGCTGTAATCCTGCGCGGTAAACTGCACGTCGTAACGCGCAAACATGCGCTGCAAACCGGCGTAGGCATCGAAATGGAAAAGTGTGTCGTCTGCATCAAACAGGATGCAGTCCCAGTCGTTTAGCATGGTGCTCCTTTCAAATGACTTACAAAGTTAGCGCCATAATGATGGCATCTTCGCGCCCGCTGGCGGTGGGATAATAGTTGGGGCGCACGCTCACCTGATGGAAATCCAACTGCTCATACAACGCAATCGCCGGCGTATTCGAGGCGCGCACTTCCAGCCATAACGTCAGCACCTCGCGCTGCTCCAGCTCAGCAATTAAATGCTGCAATAGCTGGCGTGCGTAGCCACGGCGCTGAAAATCCGGATCGACCGCAATGTTGAACAGCGATGCTTCATCCAGCACCACTTGGGTGATGGCGAATCCGGCCAGTTTACCGTCGACTGTAAGGCGATAATTAACAAATCGTTCGCCCTGATTACTGGTAAAAGTTTGCTCGCTCCACGGAAACGCATGCGCGCGGCGTTCAATCGCCAGCAGTTGCGGCAGGTCTTCAGGGGTGATTAAAGAGAGTGTTGTCATGGTTACACATCTGTTGCCACAGCGCGCGTTTCGCCGCGCCACTGCTGATCAATTCATTGAAAACGGCAGTATCAAATCGAATGCCGTTAAAAGGATGTTCGCTTTCGACGCCCAGCAGCCAGCCAGCGCAATCCACCTGCTCGGGCAGCATCGGCAACTGTTCAGGCGTCAACGCCATTACCTGCGCAGGTTGGATATTCAGTGCACGCAGCACGTCGCGAATCAGCGGTTCTTGTAGCGTTGGCGCATGTTCGGCCACCATAACCAGGCGTGTGTCGGGCAACAGCGTGACGGCAATTTCCCCTTGCAGCACGCGCGGACGCCGCAGCTGATACTGCGTAATCCCCATTTGCTGTAGAAGCCAGTCGCGCCTTGTGCTCATGCTATTACCCGTTATGCTGCCAGAATGCGTCGCTATGCTAGCAAACCCATCGAACATGCGCCAACAAAGCCCAATACACAAAATAATTCGAGTTACAGGAAGGCGGCAAGCGAGGGAAGCCCGAAGAGCTTACATTAGTAAGTGATTCGGGTGAGCGAGAGCAGCCAACGCACCTGTAACTTGGAGTATGACGTGTATATAATCGGCGCTCTGATTTAACAGGAGTGTTCCATGTCTGCTTTTACCCCGGCCAGCGAAGTGATTCTGCGCCACAGTGATGAATTTACCGCCCGCCACGTGTTGTTTGCTGGCGATTTGCAGGATGACCTGCCCGCCCAGCTAGAAACCGCGTCGAGCCGCGTGCATACCCAGCAATATCATCACTGGCAGAACCTGAGCCATCGCCTTGGTGAACGTGCGGTTTACAGCATGGTCGCTACCGCAGCGGATGTCGAAGGCTGCGATACGCTGGTGTATTACTGGTCGAAGAACAAACCTGAAGCACAATTCCAGCTGCAAAACCTGCTGTCGCTGCTGCCGGTTGGTTGCGATATCTTCGTGGTCGGTGAAAATCGCAGCGGCGTGCGCAGTGCGGAAGGCATGCTGGAAGCGTGGGCAACGCTGGAAAAAGTCGATAGCGCGCGCCGTTGCGGCCTGTATCACGGCCGTCTCGATAAGCAACCTAGCTTTGACGCCAGCAGCTACGGCAACACCTATCAGCTTGACGATCTCACCATACATACCTTGCCGGGCGTGTTCAGCCGCGATGGTCTGGATATCGGCAGCGATCTGCTGCTCTCCACGTTGACGCCGCATTTCCGTGGCAAAGTGCTGGATATCGGCTGTGGCAGCGGCGTATTGGCAACAGTGCTGGCGCAGACATCACCACGCGTGCGTTTGTGGCTGTGCGATGTGCATGCCGCCGCGATCGAAGCCAGTAAAGCGACGCTGGCCGCTAACGATCTGGAAGGTGAAGTGTTTGCCAGCAACGTGTTCTCCGACGTCACCGGCCGCTTCGACATGATCATCTCCAACCCGCCGTTCCACGATGGCCTGCAAACCAGCCTTGAAGCGGCAGGCACCTTGATTCGCGGCGCGTTGAAGCACCTGAACAGCGGCGGTGAATTGCGTATCGTTGCCAACGCCTTCTTGCCGTATGCGCAGATTCTGGATGAAACCTTTGGTAATCACGAAGTGCTGGCGCAAACCGGACGCTTTAAAGTCTATCGCGCCGTGTACGGACGTGGGTCAAAAGCGCGCTAATCCGCGATTTTCCAAGCGTGGCGGTGAAAACGTTGCTTTTTACAGCGATTGTTTTACCGCCGCGAAATATGTGTTGACGCAATGAGTAAAATCTCTAAAATGCGCCTCCGTGGTTAGCAATACTTTAGAGTGTTGTTAGTTTGCGATGGTGGCGGAATTGGTAGACGCGCTAGCTTCAGGTGTTAGTGTTCTTACGGACGTGAGGGTTCAAGTCCCTCCCTTCGCACCAAACTAAAATCACACAGTTTATACCGCGCACTGAGCGATGGTGGCGGAATTGGTAGACGCGCTAGCTTCAGGTGTTAGTGTTCTTACGGACGTGAGGGTTCAAGTCCCTCCCTTCGCACCAATGCGACGATATAAACAAGACAACTAAGATGCGATGGTGGCGGAATTGGTAGACGCGCTAGCTTCAGGTGTTAGTGTTCTTACGGACGTGAGGGTTCAAGTCCCTCCCTTCGCACCAACAGTTGTCAATCCTCAGCAGTAAATCCCCAAAAGATTCCAACGAAATTCACGCCCTTAGCGTGATTTTTTCGTTTCTGCGTTTTGAGAAAGTTTACATAACGTGGAAATTGACCGACACCGCGGCCAAGCCGCCGGCCAGTGCCAGACAAGATGGCAACAATAAATAGTGACGCAGACGATGGTGAAACAGCATCACCACGGTGAGCAGCAACGCCACGATCATCACCACGCGCCACTGGCTGAAGCTCGGTTCCCAAAGCGCAAAAACCGGCATTGCCGCGCATGGCAGTAAAACGCCCCAACCGCTATCCAGACGTTTCCCCATTATCCAGCTCACGCCCCACAAACCGCAGGCGGCCATCATCGCCATGATCATTGCGCACCTCAAAGATGATAAATATTCGCATTATCATATGACAATATTTCTCATCTTGCAGCGAATTTTTTTCTCGCAAGCCATGCCAGATGACAGAATTACTGGAAAATGCTAAATTGCCGCCGATAACCATATCGAAAACACAACAATAACGTGCTCATTATCCGGGTAGGAAAGCTATTACCCTTGGGTAGCGCTTTGATATATCAGGGCTGTCACGAGAATAATAATGAAATTACAATCTTATGATGAGTTGAAACACAGTAAATATCGGCTGTCGCTGATGCTTTTTCTGTTTCTAAATGTCGCCGTTTCGCTTTTCTGTCTGTTGCCTTTATTAGGCAGCGACAACCCAGTGCGATCGCTGCCGGTGGCGCTGGTGGCGGGCTTCAGCAGCACTATGTTGATTATTTGCTTAATGGCGTCAAAACAAAAATTACCGCTATTAAATCCTGTGGCGTTTATATTAGGTGCGCTATGGGCTTGGCATATAAACCACAGGTATCATCTGGTTTATTATTTTGACGGCAGCTTTTTAATAATCAGTTTGCTGAGCGTATTTTTTATCAGTGCAATTGCCTTAAGTGATTATTTAATCGCGTTTTGCTTACACATCACGCCACCGGTATTTACCGTGCTGTTATTGGATGATGGTCAGCATTTAATGATGATCTTATTTACCATCACGCTGCCGCTGATCGGTTTTTCATTACACCACTTAATGCGTCGCCGTTTTGACACTTTCACGCGCCGACTGGTCAGCCAGTTGTACGAGGAGAAAGAGAGCTTCAGCGACTTAAGCATGCTCGATCCGCTGACCGGCTTATACAATCGCCGCGGGCTGAAGAATCGACTCGATACCATTATGGAAAACCACGCTGGCAGCCACTTTGTGCTGCTGCTGGATATCGACCATTTCAAAGCCTACAACGACAATTATGGTCACGCGATGGGCGATCAAGCGTTGGCGCGTGTATCGGTGGCGATTCGTGATGCAGTGCGTTCACGCGATGTGGTGACGCGTTACGGCGGCGAAGAGTTTTTAGTGTTGATGACCAACGTTAACGCCTCCATTGCGATGAAATTGGCTGAGCGCATTCGCCAATACGTGGTGGATTTGGAAATCCCGCACCGCTTCAATGAAAAAGTCTCAACCCATGTCACCATCAGCGCCGGTATTGCGCCGATTTTTGATGAGGATTTTGATCAGGCCGTTTCCAACGCCGATCGCGCCTTGTATGTGGCGAAAAATCAGGGACGTAACACCATCCTCGCGTGGGAAGATTTGCCGAAATTAACCCAGGTGACCAATTAGCTGACACATCGGGTTTCGTAGGGTCGCCATTTATGGTGACCAGCAGAGTGACGCACTATTGTTCAAATAGCTGGAAACGATTATCATTTGTCTCTCGATTCCCGTTATCACTCTGGACCGGCATGGCCATCATCACGCGTCAGGATCATCGCTTCAGCGACCATCCGCTGATCTTTATGCAGAGCGACCGCAATTTTGCGAGCGCGCTGGAAGATCTGATGCGCGAGCAATACGGCTACATGCTGGACAACCTCAAGCTGGGCCAACCGGCACCTGCTGGCACCTTAACGCTGGCTGAGTGGTCACAACCGCAGCACTATCGCCGCTTAACCCAGCGTTACAGCGATTATCTCTATCGCAATCATCCTGATGCTGAGCACGAAGCCAAGCCGCTGCAATCGCTGTGGGCACAATGGTATTTTGGCCTGCTGCTGCCACCGCTGATGCTGGCACTGTTGCAGGAACCGCGCGCGCTGAATTGCTCGCCGCATCTAATTCACGTTGAATTTCATGAAAATGGACATCCGTGCGCCTTCTGGCTGGACGTGCAGGAAGATGAAGATGCGCGCTACCTCGGTGCACAGCAGCGTATTGATCGCCTGATTCAGCAATGCCTGATCCCCGCCGTGAACGGTATGACGCAGCATGGCGACATCAACGCCAAGCTGATTTGGAATAACATGGGCTTCTCGTTTCACTGGTTCCTCGGCGAGTTGAAGAATCAGTTGCCGGAACAAACGGTGTTACAACTCGAACAGGCGCTGTTTTTCAGCCAATCGTTGCTCGATGGCAGCGATAACCCGCTGTATCGCACTATGATCCCACGCAACGGCGCAATGGAGCGTCGTAGTTGCTGCCAGCGCTACCGCATTCCTGACGTTGAACGCTGCGGTAACTGCACGTTAAAAGCGGTTTAATCCACGCGCATTCTGTTACAGATTTACCTTTTATCCCGTTTACAGTTTTCCAGGCTTGTGGCAGTTTTTAGGCTCTGTTTTTACCGGAGAAAAAAATGAGCCTGGAGTCGGTACGGCACTTCTTTGCCGAACACGCACCGGATATCGATATTATCGAGATGCCGGAAAGCACCGCCACCGTTGAATTGGCCGCCCGCGTACATGGCGTTATGCCGGGGCAAATTGCCAAAACCTTGTCGCTGAAAGTGAAAGATTCCATCGTGCTGATTGTCACGCGCGGCGATGCACGCCTCGACAACCGCAAACTGAAAGCGGCGCTTGGTGCTAAAGCGCGCATGTTGAGCGTGGATGAAGTGGTGAACTGGACCGGGCATCCGGTCGGCGGCGTTTGTCCGTTTGGGCTGGAAAATCCGCTGACCGTTTATTGCGATGTGACGTTACGCAGCTTTGATGAAGTGCTGCCTGCCGCCGGTTCGATTCACAGTGCGGTACGCATTTCGCCGCAGCGCATGGCTGATCTCACTGCGGCAAAATGGATTGACGTCTGCGAGGCGCTTTAACGCGACTCACGCGCGGCAGCACCGGAAATCTCGATGCCGCGCGTCTCCCGACCAAACGCCACAAACACACAAATCAGCACCGCCACCGTACCGGCAACAATCGCCATCCCTAAACCGTAATTGCCGCCATGCGCTTCCGCAATGCGTGACTGCAACGTGGCATTGACTGAAGCGATCAAATTCCCCAGCTGATAGACAAAGCCCGGCAGCACCGCGCGCGCATTGGCCGGCACCAGCTCGGTGAGATAGGTCGGCACCACGCCCCACGCGCCCTGCACCATAAACTGCATCAGAAATGCGCCGACGCCAATCATCCACGAACCGCTGGAAAACGCCCACAGCGGCAGCACCGGCAGCGCCAAAAATGACGCCAGCATGATGGCTTTCTTGCGACCAATGCGTTCCGATAGCGCACCAAAGGTGATACCGCCCAACATCGCCGCGATGTTGTAGCTGATGGCGATAATACTGACGGTGTGCGGATCAAACTGATGCTGCACTTTCAGGAAGGTTGGATAGAGATCCTGGGTTCCGTGGCTGAAGAAGTTAAAGCAGGCCATCAGCAGCACCATGTACACGCAGATTTTCCAGTGCTGGCGAATAATTGGTAGCAACGCGTTGCTCTCTTTGCGCTCGCGCTGCGCTCGCCATACCGGCGACTCAGGCACTTTAAAGTAGATGAACGGCAGCAGCAAAATTGGCAGCGCACCAATCAGGAACATGCCGCGCCAGCCGACGGTTTCGAAGAATAAGCCGAAGATCACCGATGCGAGTAAATAGCCGCACGGATAACCGGCCTGGAAAATGCCGGACATCAAACCACGTGAACGATCGGGAATGGTTTCCAGCGCCAGCGACGAAGCCACGCCCCAAATCCCGCCCATCGCCACGCCGTAAATCAGGCGGAAAGCCAGAAACGCGGTGAAGGTTGGCGACCACGCGGAGAGTAGCTCAAACACCGAGAACATCACGATATTGAGCATCAGAATTGGCCGTCGGCCATACTTCTCCGCCAGACGCCCAAACAGCAATGCGCCGATTGGGCGCACCGCCAGCGTAAGCATGATGGCGAGGGAAACATCGGAGACGCTGGTGTGGAAATATTGGGCAAGATCGCTGAGAACAAACACTAAGATAAAGAAGTCGAACGCATCCAGCGTCCAACTCGCGAAACTGGCAAAAGCCACGTTACGCTGGGTCGCAGTCCAGTTGAACATGTGGGTATCCTGTCTGATTGGCTTCCGGATCGTTGGCCGGATTTATTGTAAAAGTTACCGCGCGAATAATTTCACCGGTTACTAATATGTTAACTATTTGTATATAGCATGTCAGAAAGGCGGGCTGGGGCGGGAATTGTCAGCGAGTGATTCGCGATGTAAGCAAGCGTGTCATGTGGATGCAAATGAACAGGTCACCATAAATGGCGACCCCACGGGTTCAGCGTGATTTTGTAGGGTCGCCATTTATGGTGACCGCATAACGGCTCAATGCGTTAGCTGATTAAACGCCTTCTCAATAATCTCCAACAACAGCGCGTTATCAACCGCTTGCATCACATGCACCAACGCGCCCGTTTGCTCTGGCACACCGATATCGAGGCGCAGCGGCGTGCGATAACGCCAACTTTTGCCGCGCGTTGCACCTGGACGCAATTCAATATCCACATGATAATCCACGCCATCGGCCACGCGCTGATTGAGCAACCACGCGACGACCAACGCATCATGAATCCAGCAGCCCGGCAGATTGCGGGTACGAATAGAGTAATCGATCCACGGACGCAACGTCTCGCGGATAAACTGCGGCAGCGGATGATCGCTGGCGGTCAGTCGCGTGAGATCCTGATGCGTCATCAGCGTCTGCGTAGTGGCATCCATCGGCACCAACGTGATGGTCGCGCCGCTGTGCAGCACCTGATGCGCTGCTTCGGGATCGAGGCCAAAATTGGTGTCTTTGATGTAGTCATCCAGCGCAAACACGCCACCCATGATCACAATCTCAGCCACCGATTCCGCCATTTGCGGATAACGTTGTAGCGCCTGCGCCACATTGGTTAACGGGCCGATCGCCACCAGCGTAAATTCGCCGGGATTATCGCAAATTAGCTGGCCCATCACGCCCGCCGCATCGTTACCATCCGCCGGAAGACGCTGCGGCTGTCGCACGCCGCGCCACAGTTCACCGAGCTTTTCATCGGCCACATGATCAAGGCGCGCACGCCACGGCGCTGGATCTTCGCGCAGCGCCTGTAACGCGCCCTGCACCACTGGAATATTCAAACTTAGGCGCTGCAACAGATCTTTCGCTACCTGCGCACCGACTGCGCTGGGTGTGTTGCCGGTTACCGTGGTGATCAGTTCCAGCGACAGCGACGGCGAAGCCAGCGCTAACGCAATTGCCAAGCCATCATCGGTGTTAGCACCGGCGATGCCGTTTCCTGGGTCACAATCAATAATCAATCTTTTCATAATGTTATAGTTTTATTCTGGTTGAGAGAGCCGGCAGCCACAGGATTCACCAATCTCAAGATGGTGAGGGAACTCCGCCAATTTCGCATCGCCATCCCAGTTTTTGAGCATGGCAATTGCGCTGCGCGCCATATCGCGCAGCGGCTGACGTACGGTGGTGAGCGTTGGCACATGAAACGCCGATTGCTCGGTACCGTTGAAACACACCAGCGCGACATCCTGCGGGACGCGCAGTCCATGTTCAGACAGCGCGCGGATGCAGCCAATCGCCTGGCCTTCATTACTGATAAACAACGCACGCGGCACACGGTTGCTGGCGATCATGCGCTGCGTCGCTTCATAGCCGCCCTGCCGCGTATAGTTGGCCGGGAAGATCAACGCTTCATCGGCCAGCAAGCCTTTTTCCGCCAGCGCATCGCGCCAGCCCTGAATACGATCCTGCGCATTGAGCATCTCGAGCGGCCCGCTGATCATGCCAACCTGCTGATAACCGTGGCTGATCAAATGCGCGGTAACCTGGCACGCCGCTTCGCGTTCGTTCACCCGCAGCATGCTAACGCCTGCACGCGGTTCAATGCGATCGAGCATCACCAACGGCGTGCCGCTGGCCTGAATCACATCAATGTAGGGATGGCGATCCACGCTGTTGTAAAACAGGCCATCAACCTGGCGATTAAGCAGCCCCTGAATGATTTCCAGCTCGCGTTTATGGTCGTCACCGGCATCACCCAGCAGCATCACGTGGCCGTGATTCATCGATTCCTGCAACAGCATGTGCGCCATCGAGGCAACAAACGGGTTGGCGATATTCGGCACCACGAGACCAAAGGTTTTGGTGCTGCCCGACGCCAGCGCGCGCGCCACCGCATTCGGGCGATAGCCGGTTTGCTTAATCGCTTCCAGCACGCGCAAGCGAGTCGCTTCTGCCACCGGGCGCGGGCCGTTATTGATCACATAGCTGACCACCGCCACCGAGGTTCCCGCCGCTTTCGCCACATCGTTGCGCGTTACATTACCGGTTGGAGATTTCGCCATTCCTTGCCTCCGTATAAATGCCATTGGCCGGAAGCGCCGGCCAATGGTGATTCTCTGTTACGCGATCCTGCCGATTAAATAGCATCTTCCGGCAGATTAAGATCGCGTCCGCGCGTTTCTGGCGCGACAAACGTGGTGAGGAAACCGATGGTTGCCATCGCCGAGAAGTAGACCGCAATCGGCCACCAATGCCCGGTAAACGATAGCAGCGCTGCCGCGACTAATGGCGCGGTGCCGCCAGAAAGAATCGATCCCAACTCTTTCGCCACCGCCATCTTGGTGTAACGACGTTTGACGCCAAACATCTCCACGCCCCAAGCCGCCTGCACGCCGAAAATACCCAGCGAAGCCAGCGCCATGCCGACCACAATCACCGTCATCACAATGGCGGGATCGCGGCTGTCCATCAGGCTAAAGGCGGGCCAGGCGTAAAACATCAGCAATAAACAGAAGCAGCGATAGGTGATGCGGCGGCCAAAGCGGTCGGAAAGCCAACCGGCAAACGGAATGATCAGGAAACCGAGCAGTGAAGCGATGAATACCGCGGTGGTTGGCACCGATTTATCCAGCATCAGCACTTTCGCCACGTAACCGACGATAAAGCCCTGCGCCAAATAAGATGGGCCGTTTTCGCCGATGCGCAAGCCAACCATGGTCCAGAACGCGCGAGTACGGCGCCAGAAGCTGCGGGTGTCCACTTCCTCTTTGGCCTGCGCCAGCGTAGCGTTACGTTCAGCCTGCAACTCAGCTTGTTGACGCTCAAACACCGGCGTTTCGCGCAGATTACGGCGAATCCACAGCGCAACAACCGCAATCAGCACGCTGCTGAGGAACGGAATGCGCCAGCCCCACGCCAGCAAATCTTCTTTGTCCATCTGAATCACCGCCAGCCACACCAGCGACGCAATCAGCGTGCCGCTGTTGGAGCCAAGCGCAATCACCGATGAAACCAGGCCACGACGTTCAACCGGCGCGTATTCGCCCAGCATTACCGTGCCGCCGGATAACTCCGCGCCCGCGCCCAAACCTTGGGTAAAGCGCAGCAGCACCAGACACGCAGGTGCCCACACGCCGATGCTGGCGTAGGAAGGAATCAGACCGATTAACGTGGTGGAAGCGCCCATCAGAATGATGGTGGAGATCATCACGGTTTTGCGGCCTTTGCGGTCGCCGATCCAGCCAAACAGCAATGCACCAATCGGACGGGCAATAAAACCGACCGACCAGGTAGCAAAACTGGAAAGCAAGGCGATAGCCGGTGTGGCTTCGGGGAAGAAGACGTCGCCAAAAATGATGCCAGCAGCAAGGCCATACAGCGCAAAATCCGCGTATTCCATTGCGGTACCGAGCCAGCAGGAGAAAGTGGCGCGCCAGAAGTCTTTGCGGCCGGAAGTGGTAGCCAGCCGCGCGTCGGCAGCTGAAGAAGGGTTGGGTGAATCTTGTTGCGCAACGGAGTGATGGACCGTCATAACCATTTCCCTGATAAGAGGTAAAAACAGTAAACGCCCTTCCGTGGGTCGGTTCCCTTGCAACAAGCAGAACTCCCCGGTGGCGACGTTCAGTAAGCAAACCTGGATGAAAAATCAGTAATGAATTCCCTGGTGTTGGAATTCGCATCTTCGCCTGTTCTCGCCGATGTATGGTTCATCGATCGCATTAGTGAGGCAAATGTAACTGTGTCATCTCAAGGCCAACTTCATCAGTGGCACCGCGAGTTATCACTATGGACATAGTCTATCTACGCGCGTAGATAAATCAAGAAAAAATAGTGATATTTATTAGTTAACCTTCACTATAACTCAGGGGTATAAGACGAAATTAGCGTTAATTCATGACATTACATCTAATGCACGCAAGCAAAAAAACGTCCAAAACGTGCCTGATTGACGATTATTGCTTACCATTTGGCGTTGATGAATGATTCTTCAACGCGCTTTTTTTCGCATACTTCAGTGAAGGTTTAATGACAATTACGCACTACGCTTAAATCCAATCGGTTTAGGTGATTCACCGCTTGTCTGCATTACACTGGAGCCAGAAGACTCAGGAGCCTTATGACTATTATCCTTATGCGACACGGTAAACCCGATCATCCCGTCGGTGGACGTTTCAGCGCACGCGCGCTGGCCGACTGGTGTGAAGGTTACGATCTGGCTGATATTTGCGATTCGCCGCCGCCGCGCAGCCAGACGATTGCGCGCCAGGCCAGCGTGATTGCCACCAGCCCGCTGCCGCGTGCGCGCTCCTCATTGGAAAGGCTGGGATTGCAGCCGCACGCCGTCGATGCGGTATTTAGTGAAGTGGCGATTCCGTCGCTGCCGTTTGAACGCTTACATTTACCGCTCAACGTGTGGCTGGCGTTGCTGCGTTTGCTGTGGCTGTGCGGTTACGCCGGACATGTTGAATCGGTGCAACATGCCCGCGCCCGCGCCAGGCTGGCGGCGGACAAACTGGTGGCGTTATCGCAGCAAGGCACAGTGTTGTTAGTTGGGCACGGCATCATGAACAAACTGATTGCGCGTGAGCTACGCAAGCGCGGCTGGCAGGCCGAGAAACACGCCAGCAGCCGCCACTGGAGCAGTGCGATTTATCATCGTCCCTTTATTTAAATAGAAGGTTTGAGTTGGAAATAGCTCAACACTTCACAGCCAGTGCCGGCCTGCGGCGTGGCAATCACCTTCATCTGCTGTAAATCAATCAGGCTCAGCGATCCGTCACCTTCGTTGGCAATCAGTAAACTGCGATTATCTTCACTGAAACATCCATCCATCGGCTTGTTGCCAACTTGAACATCGCCAAGCGGATTGAGCAAATCATCAAACAGCGTCACCACCGGTTCCTGATCGCCAATCGCCACCAAGCGTTCGCCGTTGGCGCTAAAGCGCACCACCTGACACGGCTGCTGGTGGCCCGGCAACTTCAGACGCTGGCGTATGCGATGGCTTTGCCGATCCACCACATACAACAACGGCGCATCGGCGGCGCTGGCCACCAGATAAGGATGCTTCGGCGAGGCAGCAATGCCGGAAATCGGTCCAGGCATCAGGATGTTGTCGATAATGCGCCCTTCTGCCTCGCACAAATCCACCACCGTGATGCTGGCGTCCTCTTCGTTTTCCGTGAACAGTTTGCGCCCGCTGGGTGAAAGCGTCAGCCGATGCGCATTGTGTGAAGGCAACTGAATGGTTTTCTCCAGTTTATCGCTGACGGGATCGATCACCGCCACCACCGCACTGTTCTCACAACAGAGATAGACTTTGCCGTCGCGTCCCAATTGACCACTGTGCGGCGCTTTGAGGGGAGACAAATCGATAAAGCCGCTGATCTGGCGCAAACGCAAATCGATGATCGCCACTTTGTGGCCGGGATGCGGATTGTCGCCATGAATACCGTCGCCATAAATCGGCACATACGCCTTTTCCAAATGTGGCAGCATCAGCAGTTCATGCGGACGCGGCGGGAAGGCGTTGAGCTCCTGCTCAACGGCAAAAGAGTCGGGATTGAGAAACAGCACGCGATTGCCCTGCTTATCGACCGCCAGTAACCCACGGTTGTGTCGCTGCATAGTGTCTCCTTTTTTCATCACCAGCTTTAAGCGTAGCTAACCCACCATAAACCTGAGATATCCAGCCTGAGACCAGGGAAAAATGTAGCCAGGTTAACCAGTGATCGATCCCGCACGTTTTAATCCAGGCCGCGATGAACGCCATGCAACGGTTATTTTATTAGGAATAGTCTTAAGCAGGAAAAATAGAACCCACAGCAATCTCACCTTTTATTTATGGTTAATTTAAATCTTAACGGCTTCTTCATTTTCCGGATTATCTGAAAGCGAAAAAAAGAGATAGCCTGGCCGCACAGAATGTTTTATTAAGCATAGGAGAACACTTTTCACACAGCCTAATGGACAAAATAGAGCGCTCAGCGCCAGCATCAGGGAAGCCTTGCCACCATAATCACAATAATCAGGTGCATCATGAATAAAAAACGTCTCCAGCCAGCGTTAAGCCTCTGGCACAATTGGAAAAGGCTCGCCTTTACCAGCCAGACGCTGCTGCAAAAGAAACAGCATAATGCGCTCTGCGCGCCGGAATACGATCCCAGCGAAGAGGACAATATCGTGTTGCTTTCTGGCGAGAAAGATCTGCCAGAGATTCCTAAAATAGTCTGGATGTATTGGGATAATGAATATTTGCCCAAATCGATGGCGCTTAATATTAAAAAATTGCGTCGGGATAATCCTGATCATCAAATTCACTTATTAAACCGCTTAACGGTAAAAGAAGTATTACCTGACTTTATCTTTACCTCTTCACAATTAAGTGAACAACAAAAGAGCGAAGTGATTCGTTTGGAATTGTTGTTACGTTATGGCGGTATCGCGATTGATTGCAGCACCTTGGTATTTGAAGATCTTTCCTGGGTGCATCGCGCACATCAGGAACGCCGCATGGATGTGATTGGTTATTATCGCGAAAATTCCACCGTCAATTATCTGGCACCGGTGATTGAAAACTGGTTCCTTGCCGCAGCACCGAATAACCCGTTTATTCGTGAATGGCAGAAACATTACGCGCCGATCAAACATCTCGGCGAACAGAATTACTTCAGTGAGCTGAGCAAACGCGATGATTTTTCATTGCTGACGCAGAAGATTGAACAGCCAGAACAACAACTGGGTTCACTGGCGCAGCAGGTTGCCATGCGCGAACATCGCCGGGTGAATCTTTATCTGCGCAAATGCGAGGCTAATGCCTATTATTATCAACGCCTGAGCGGCTGGAAAAGTGAGGCTTTTGCCCACGCGGTGTTGTTCCATCAACGTCCGCACAACCCGCCGCCGGTGATCAAACTTAGCGGCAATGAGCAATTGCATCTCGACTTCAACTTGCGATTGGGCAACTACAATCGCGGCAGCCTGTTGGGCCAAATGATGCAACCGCATCCGCCGATCACGCTGGCTTCACCCATCAACAAAGCGCGCGCGTAGCCAATGGATAAACGTGGTCACCGCCCGTGGCACTTGAGCAGCATACGGGCGAACCACCCACAAACGATCGGCGAAGGCATCAACCGCTTGCCACTGCGGTAAAACCTGTTGCAGCGTGCCGTTGGCCAGCGCCGCGCTGGCGCTGAAATCCGGCAACATCGCAATGCCTAAGCCCTGCAACGCCGCGTCGCGAATCGACTCGCTGTTGTTAGTGGCAAAGTTGCCCTGAATCTTCACCTGCTCGGTTTCACTGCTGCCGTCCACCAATCGAAAGCGCCACTGCGGCGGCTCCAACCCACGCGGATAATACAGACAATTGTGCTGCGGCAACGCCTGCGGTGAATCGGGCGTGCCGTTTTGCGCCAGATAAGTCGGCGACGCCACCAGCAACGCGCGAGTTTCACACAGCGGCAGTGCAACGTGCGTTTCCGGCAAACTGTCGCTGTGGCGGATCGCCAAATCGAACCCTTCGCTGCCCAGTGATACCAGCCGATCGGTGACATCCAGTTGCAAGCGCACTTGCGGATACTCACGCAGGAAATCGCCAATAATCGGCACCAATTGCTGACGCGCAAACGCCACCGGTGCGCTCACCCGCACCATGCCGCGCACCGGGCCTGCTTCATCGCGGATGCTAAAAAAACTCTGCTCGATGCGCGCAAACGGATCGCGCAACTCATCCACCAGCTTTTCTCCAGCCGAGGTTAGCCGCACGCTGCGCGTAGTGCGCTGCACCAACGCCACGCCCGCCATTTTTTCCAGCTCTTTAATCTTCTGGCTCATTGCCGCTTTACTGACATCTAAACGTTCGGCTGCACGGGTAAAACTGCCGAGTTCAGCCAGCACGGTTAGCCAGTGCAAATGGACCCAAAGGGCATCGGTTTTCATATCTTTCATGGTGATTGTTCAAAATAATAAATAATCAATTCAGACAGCGCGCTTTTTCTTTCCTGCAGCAAGCGGCAGCATAGAGCCACATCCTACTCTTTTCATGTAAGCAAAAACGAGGGTTTATTTATGCCGTTACTGACATTCGATGTTATTCAGGGCCGCTCTGAATCAGAGCTGCGCACGCTTTTGGATGCGGCACATCGCGCGGTATTAACCGCCTTTAACGTGCCGGCACGCGATCGTTATCAGATTGTTCATGAAAATAAACGCTATCAGATGGTCTTTCAGGACACCGGTTTAGGTTTCGAGCGCAGCGATAATTTAGTGATGGTGCGCGTTTACACCAGCCCGAGAAGTGAAGAACAGAAATGCCTGTTTATGGCAGAGTTAGCGCGCGAGCTTCAGGAAAACTGTGGCGTACAGGGCAACGATTTGATGATCAGTTTTATCACAAATAGTAAAGGCGACTGGAGCTTTGCCGACGGTGAAGCGCAATACCTAACCGGCAAGCTTTAATTTCCCTCCTCTGCCCTCACTGGCAGTAGCGATTGCGTTGCTGCCAGACCAAACCACAGCCAGCTTAAACCCGCCTTAAACAGATCGGAATGCATCGCACAAATCTGGTTGGATGTGTTGCAGCAATGTGACACCCAAGATAGATTGACGCGAAAACCCCCAAAGAGGGTCGGTGACGCAAGGAGTGCGTTTTCATTCAAGATGAGGATCTGACGTTGTCCGAATTAGTTTCGGTTGTACTCTTTTTGGCTGCGATTGCGGTCTACTCCTTTAAAGCTGGGCGAAATACATTTTGGTTTAGCCTGATCCTGCTGCTGCTCACGCTGTTTATCGTGCTTAACGTCACGCTGGTTGCCAGCAACTATTTTACCGGCGATGGCATCAACGATGCGGTGTTGTACACCCTCACCAACAGCTTAACTGGCGCAGGCGTGAGCAAATATGTGGTGCCTGCCATCGGCTTGATCATTGGCCTGTTCTCACTGTTTTGCCTGCTTTCGTGGCTGCTGCGCCGTCGCAAGACGCAGCATCATCTCGGCTGGAGTTTACTTGCCATTGCCTGTGCCGCCGGTTCGGTACAAACCACGCCTGCGTTTCGCCAGGTGAAGGACCTTATCGCCTCGCATTCACAGCTTGCCGATTCTGATTTCGAGACCTATTACAAAACGCCCAACAAGGTGATCGCAGAGCCGAAACTCAATTTGGTCTATATCTACGGCGAAAGTCTGGAACGGACCTATTTTGATCAACAAGCCTTTCCCGGCCTGGCACCAGAGTTAAGCCGCGAAAAAGATAACAGCATCGATTTCAGCCAAACTGAGCAGTTGCCCGGCACCGATTACACCATCGCTGGCATGGTGGCTTCGCAATGTGGCATTCCGCTGTTTGCGCCGTTCGATGGCAATGCTTCGGCTTCGCTCTCCAGCTTCTATCCACAAAATATCTGCCTTGGCGACATCCTGAAAAATTCCGGCTATGAAAACTGGTTTATTCAAGGCGCAGATTTGCGCTTCGCCGGTAAAGACACGTTCCTGCTGTCGCACGGTTTTGACGCCGCCAATATGTACGGTTCGCAAGAGCTAAAAAGCCGCGTTGCCGATCCTAACTATCGCAATAACTGGGGCTATTACGACGACACGGTGATGGATGAGGTGTTTGAGAAATACGAGGAGCTGTCGCGTGAGCAAAAGCGTTTTGCATTGTTCACATTGACGGTGGATACCCATCATCCGGATGGCTTTATCTCACGTAGCTGCCAGCGTAAAAGCTACAGCTACGATGGCAAACCAAACCAATCGTTCAGTGCCGTGGCCTGTTCGCAGGAGCACGTGGCGCGCCTGATTGAGCGGATTAAAGCTTCGCCGTGGTTTAAAAACACCATCATTGTGGTGACATCCGATCATTTGGCGATGAACAACACTGCACATCAATATCTGATCAAACAACCGCGTCATGACCTGTTTATGGTGATTCGTGGCGATCAGCCGCAAGCCGAAGTGCTGGATAGTAAACGCAGCACGCTGGATAACGGCGCGACCGTGTTGGATATCCTCGGCGGTGATAACGCCATTGGCCTGGGCCGCAGCGGCCTTTCATCGACGTCGCTATCAACCGAATTTGACGATATGGCGAAGCGCGTCACTTCATGGAAAGCCGATATCATCCAGCTGTGGAATTTCCCCAGCAAGATGGATAACTTCACCGTCGATCAGCAGAAAAACACCTTCACTTTCTCTGGTGCTACCTTCAAGTTGCCAATTCTGTTCCGTGTTTCAGACAAGCATGTCGAACCGTTGCCAGAAGGTGAATATTCGGCCCCCTTACGCTATCAACTGGCCGATTTCTCTGCCACAGACAAATTTGTTTGGGTAGATCGCTGCTTCAAAATGGGCCGTTTATGGCAACCCGAGTTGGCGTTATCGAACGACTTGTGCCTTTCGATGGGGCAAATGGGTGCACAACCCAGCGTGGTGCGCATTGATAAACCGCTGTGGAAAGGCAAAGCGACATTCCCGAAAGCCGACGTCAGCGCCGCGACATTTAAGCTTAATGAGCAGCAAATACGCATTGAAGATAATGACATCCGCTACCAAGCTGATAGCTTCCTGTTAAATGTGCCCGGTGCGCCAAACGCGATTAAAAGCTTTAAAGGGATTTCACGTTGGGAAAGCTGGGGACGTTGGTCGAATGCCAATCTGGCACCGGCGGTGAATATTGAATACGTCGATCCGTTACCGGAACGCTTTGATGTGGTGATCACCGCACGCGCTTACGGGCCGAATGCGCATCGTGCAATCCCGGTGCGCGTGGGCGATGAGGAACAGCAACTTAATCTGGGTGATGATTTCTCAACTACCACGCTGCATTTCACTAATCCCACCGGCAGCCATAATTTAACTATCACGCCGCCAGAGCCACAAGAATCGAATCTCGACAATATCGCAGGGCAAGATCCGCGCAAATTGGGCATCGGTATGGTGGATATAAAAATAATTCCACAGCCGTAAAACCAAGACTTTTTTCTTCAAACCTAAGGCCTGCCTGCGAGCAGGCCTTTTTTATTGGCTAATCGCGTTACTCATTGTACGGATTGATTTTTTTCGAGGCATCGCGCAAAGTTTAAACAGACCATTAGAGAACAATTCACGCCCTGGGTAATCTCCTCGTGACTTAAGGAGACAACCAGGAGAGACAAGGATGATTTTAACGATGATCAATACGCATAAAGCCTATCTGGCACTGCAAAATGCTGGCGTAGCCGATAAACAAGCTGAAGTGATGGTGGAGATCTTTGCAGAAATGCAGCAGGAGAATTCACTCACCAAAGCCGATTTATCGCAGGCGATGGAAGGCGTGGTGCGCATGCAACACGCCACCAATAACCGCATGGACACGATGGAGGAGCGTAATAATCATTTTGAGAAAGAGGTAAAAAACCAATTTAGTGCAATCGATATTCGTTTCGATAAAGTCGACCAACGCTTTGAGAAAATTGATCAACGATTCGAGAAAATTGATAAGCGTTTCGATCAAATGGATGAGAAGTTCGACAAGATTGATATCCGCTTTGGGAATATCGATCAAACGCTCGCAACCTTAAAGAATGATGGCCAGTGGGTCAAAGGAATTTTGATGGTGATGGTGTGTACTATGATTACCGCAACGGCTCGATTTATGTTTATGAGCTAGCCGAGCTTAAAACTCTCAACTCGGCTATCTGCCGCTACGCACGCAGCGCTTCCAGCTTTTCGCGCTGCGCCCCTTCCGCACTAAAGTTTTCTGCTGCCAGCCAACGTTCAAAGCCCTGTTTCACCTGCGGCCATTCACCGTCGATAATTGAAAACCAGCAGGTATCACGGCTACGTCCTTTATAGACGACGGCCTGGCGGAAAGTGCCTTCAAACTGAAAGCCTAAACGTTGTGCTGCCTTGCGTGAAGGATGATTGCAGCTATCGCACTTCCACTCATAGCGACGATAACCTAACTGCTCAAAGGCATAACGCATCAGCAGATAGTGCGCCTCGGTGGCCATGCGGGTCTGTTTCAGCAGCGGTGAAAACGCCACGTGCCCGATTTCCAGTGCGCCGTTGGTCGCGTCGATGCGCATTAACGCCAGCGTGCCAACCGCGCGACCGCTGTTGAGATCGATCACCGCGAAATGCATCGGATCGCGGCCATTTTCCATCTTGCTGGCGTAAGCCAAATATGCCGCTTCATCGGCAAAAGGCTCAGCGAACATATAAGTCCAGTCGCGGCCATCGCTGGCTTGCGCATAGGCGGCATACAACTCGCGACCATGACGTTCGGCGCTGAGCGGCTCAAGGCGGCAATAGACGCCATTGAAGGTTTCATAGCTCGGCCAGGCACGAGGTTGCCACTCAGGCAAAGGCGCGCCAACCGGTTGTCCATATTCATTAACGTACTGCGACATGATTCAGTTCCTTTAGCGCGCCTGCGAGGTGAAGATTATCCGCGGAAGAAGATTTCGCCCGATTTGCCCATCACGATCTTACCGGTATCGTCGGTGATTAGGATGTAGTTAGCATTGATATACGCCCAATGTGTACCCGGCTGCGGTGCTGGCAGATGACGGGGTTTCCACTCAACAATGGTGTACTGCTTTTTACGGTATTCATCCGGTACCACCTCGCCCACTTTGTACTCTTTGTAGTCGATGATGATGGTGGTGAGATCGTAATTGTTCGGTGCGGAAGCCGCGCCACTTTGCGGTGGACGAATCGGTGCAACATCGCCGCTGGATTCAGCCGGTTCATTGCTAGCTGGCGCATCGGCTGCGGGCGCTTGCGCTTGTGGATTGGTCGCGGGTGCCTGAGTTTGTGCGTCGGGTGCGGTTTGTTGCACTTGCGGTGGCATTGGTACGGCATCAGTTTGCTCGCCTTCAGCCAGGGCGGCTGGAGTCAGGCTTAAAGCGCCCAGAAAAATTCCTGCAGAAAGAAGGGTGACGTGTGTCCTGCGCATTGGTGATTTCCACTCTGGTTAATTATTAACTGTCCATTTAACTGACAAGTTAAGCACGCAGAAGGTTCCCCCGGCGCGCTTAGCGCGTCAAATTTCGCTGCTCAGCATACCTCAGCTTTAAGGCTTTTTGGCGAAGTAAAATTGCAAGCAACCATGTTAATCGTTGTCTTTTTGCGCCAAATCCATCAATAACGCAATGCCAAGGTAGTTACTCCAGTTAAAGGCGTTTTGCAGTACCACAATCGCATTGCCATTCTGCTTATCAAAACCAATAAAACTGGAGTAACCGCCAATATAGCCAACCTGATAGGTAATCTGCTGCTTGTCATATGTGTCGGTGACCCAGGCAATATTCTGCGATTGATTACCATGCTGCTCATAGCCGTGATTCACTTGCGCGAATGCGGCATTCAGTGATGAACCGGCGCCGTCATGCAGATGCGCATCCAGATAGCGAATCAGGTCGCGCGCGTTGCTGTACAGGCTGGCGGCCGCCACCATATTGTTGCTAAATGACCAATCCGGCGTCAGTTGCCCACGCGGAATCAGTTTCGGTTGGTCGCCGGCATGGCCCAGCGCACGCCACGGATAACCGCGCAGGCTTTGCGGCTTGAAGCTGCTGCTGGTCATGCCCAGCGGCTGGAACATATTGCGCTGCGCCAGCGTTTCGATGTCCTGATGGAAACGATGCTTGAGGATATAACCCAGCAAGGCGTAACCGAGATTGGAGTATTGCGCGGCAGGTCGCGCAGGCGCGCTGAAATCCGCAAGGTAATCCAGCACCGCATCGCTATCCAGGTTGCCGTAGAAATTCTCGCCGCTGCGCAAATAGCCCATGAACTTCATGAACATCCGCAGATCCATATCCTGACGCGGCAGGCCTGACGTGTGCGTTACCAGTTGCAATAAGGTGATGCGTTTCGCATCGGCGCTCATCGGTACATTTGACGGCAATAACGTTGCCAGCGTGTCGTTCCAGTGCAATTCCCCACGATCCACCAGCTCAATAATCACTTCAGCGGTAATGCCTTTGCTGAGAGAACCGAGCGCAAATAAGGTATCGGGCGTAATGGGATAACGGTGCACCGCATCGGTGACACCAAAACTGTAGAATTTGGGTTGGCCGCGTTGATGAATAATCGCGATGCTAATGCCCGAAACCTGCTTCTGCTGCATGTAATGACGCACGATGTCATCGACGTTTTCATTGAAGGTCGCATGCGAGAGATAGACTTTATCGCTAACCGGCGCCGAGGTTTGCGACAGCGTACCGCAGGCGCTGAGCAGCAAACTGATGCATAGCAGCACAGCGCGGGAAATGATGCACCCGGCTAAACGATGGCATCGCAGCGGTTTATTCCTGGTGAAAAGAAACATAACGTTTGATTTATAACTGTTTTTTATTTTGTGCAAAAAGTGCGGCGGCTGAGGTGGCGAAATATAACACAGAAGGGAGGTTGCGCCACCTGCCAAAAACAGGTGGCGCCGAGGTTTATTGATTAACCGGAATAACCGATCCTTGATACTGCTGGTTGATAAATTCGGCAGTTTGCTTTGACTCAAGATCTTTCGCTAATTCTAAAATCCGCGGATCGTGCGCCAGTTTTGGCGTGGTTACCAGAACGTTGGCATACGGATTATCTTTGGCTTGCTCCAGCGCCAGCGCGTCCTTTGATGGCACCAAACCGGCCTGCAATGCGTAGTTGCCGTTGATGATCGCCAATTGAGCATCATCCAACGCGCGCGGCAACTGCGGCGCTTCTACTTCAATGATCTTCAGATGATGCGGGTTGTCGCTGATATCGGCGCTGGTTACCAGGGTATTGGCGCTGTTGCTCTTCAGTTTGATCAAGCCGTTGGCTTGCAGCAGATAGAGTGCACGGCTCAGATTAGTGACGTTATTGGGCAACGCCACCTGCGCGCCGTCAGGCAGATCCTTCAACGATTTCACTTTGTGCGAGTAAATCCCCAACGGCTCAATATGCACGGTGGCAACCACAGAAAATTTCTCGCCCAGCGCTTTTTCCTGATCGCGCAGATACGGCACATGCTGGAAGTAGTTGGCATCAATGTCGCCGCGCGCCAGCAGTTCATTGGCGTTAAGGTTACCGTTGAGTTCAATCACCTTGAGATCGAGTTTCTTATCGGTCTGTTTAATGTGGTTGAGAATTTCACTGTGCGGAATGGCATCTGCCGCCACGCGTAACGCTGCCGCTGACGCATAGGTACTGAATACTGAGATCACTGCTAACGCTGCTATCACCTTCTTTTTCATCACTTTCCCTCTTTTTCTTATGATTTAGCATTACTGAGAATGTCAGCGTAATAACGCTGCGCCACGTCGCGATGCGATCGCAAACGCCCTTTGAGATAGTTCCAGCCCACTTCACGTAGCAACGGATTACTCGGATCGCTGGTCGGCCCGCGCGCTTCTGCTGCCAGCTCCGGCGGCAATTGATACAGCGGCACTTCGGCGTCAAGTTGTGCGCCGAGGAAAAAGGCGATCGACACGCGTTCCCGGTTGGCGGGCGGCGAGAACACGCGATGTACCGTGGCGCGCAAATAGCCGTTGGTGGCGATTTCCAGCAGTTCACCGATGTTCACCACAAAAGCGCCGGGTTTCGGCAACGCATCAACCCAATTATTCGGCGTCACTTCCACCTGTAATCCCGGTTGGTCGTCTTGTAGAAGAAAGGTCAGAAAGCCCGAATCTTTGTGCGCGCCAACCCCTTGCTGGCTGACATCCGCTGCCCGTCCGGGATAACGGATCAACTTGACGTGCTCATTCGGATGGGTGCCGTACAGCGCATCAAAAGCGTCGGCGGGCAGCGACAGCGATTTGGCGAACGCACGTAGCAGCCGCAGCGATACCTCGGTCATCGCTTGTTGCCACGCATGAATTACCGGACGCAGTTGTGGCAGCGCTTCCGGCCACAGATTGGGTCCTTGCATGCGCTTCCATGCGGGATCGCCCGGCTGCAAAGCCAATACTTCTCGTTCTGCGCCAATATCAAACTGCTCGCGTTGATCGCGCTGTTCGCGGGTATATTCCACGCCGGCACGGTTGTAGCCGCGAAAATGCGGCGAGTGAATCATCGACACCTGCTGCTTCTCGTCATCTGTCAGGGCAAAGAAGGCGTGCGTAATACTTTGCACGTTCTGCAACAGCTGCGGATTGATGCCATGATTGATCAGATAAAAAAAGCCCACGTCACGTGCCGTGGTGCGCAGTTCAGCCAGAGCTTGTGCCTGTTCGGCGTCAGGCAATTCCAGCAGCGCTAAATCCAGTACCGGCAAAGTCGTCGCCATACTTTTGCGTCCCTTGTGCAGAAAAATTCTGCTTTTACGCTGCCATCGCGCAACAAATGCAGCCAATACTGTTGTGCGATAAGTTATGGCGAATGATTTTTAGGAGAGGTTCAGCAATCGATATGCAAAAAGCGGTAAATCGCCGCCGCTTCCCGCTATAATCGCCGCCAATTATGTTTGGGCAGCGCCCACAATCGCAAAGCAGGAGACGCCGGATGAATCAGGGTCCGTTAACCGAAAAAGAGCTGAACTGGCTGGAAGACATGCTGGAGAAATACGGCAACGAGCATTCGGTGGTCGATACCGCCGAGCTGGACGGCATGTTGACGGCGTTGCTCTCTGGCCCGAATGACATCGAACCGAGCGAGTGGCTGGTGGCGATGTGGGGCGGCAAAAAGCACATTCCTAAATGGTCGAACGAGCGTGAAATGGATCGCTTCATGACGCTGACCTTCCAGCATCTCAACGACATCGCCGAGAGATTGGCCGAGTTCCCGGATCAGTTTGATCCGCTGTTCGGCACACAAGAGATGGAAGGCCAGGAATTTACGGTGGTGGAAGATTGGTGCTACGGCTATCTGCGCGGCGTGGCGCTGGATGCGGATTGGTCGTTACTGCCGGAATCGCTGCAACCGATGATGGATGCAATCACCCTGCACGGCAGCGAAGAGCAGTTGGCAAAACGTGAAGCGTTCTCGCCAGAAGAGTTTGAAGCCAGCATCGATGCGATTCGCCCTGCGGCGTTGGAACTGCACGAATACTGGCAGGAACAGCGTATGGCGCAACCCGATCCTGAACCACAACTGCCGCACTTCGCCGGTGAAAAAACCGGCCGCAACGATCCTTGCCCGTGCGGCAGCGGTAAAAAATACAAGCAGTGCTGCGGTAAATAACCCCGGCATTTAATGTTGCCGACTGCGGTTTGTAAGGTCGCCATTTATGGTGACCTGGGTATATCATCCGGTGCGCAAAAATGCGCACCCTACGGTGACGCAGCAGGTTTCACATCCGTGACCCACGTCGGCAATTGCCACGCGCCGCCCGCGCGAATCGCGCGACACATGCCGGTGGTGGCATCGCTGCTTTGCACAAAATCTTTGCCATCCCACACCCACGCCGCCGTACTCCAGCAATCGCCGATGCCGCGCCCTTTTTGCGCTTCAGAAATCACGCCTTCGCTGTAATCTGAACCGGAATCAGTAACCAACTGCGGCTTGCCCTGCAACGCTTTGTCGATCAACCAATAGCCGTAACCTTCGTTGTACGCACCGCGCCAGCACAAGGCGGCGATCAGCACATGCGCGTCATCCACCGGCGTCAACGTCAGCGGCTCTGCGCCCTCTTCCGGTTGATCATCAGACGGCGCCAGATTGTCGCAACTGTCATCATCGGTCAGCGAGGCAATCAGCTTGGGTTTTAGCAACGCTAACTCATTGGCCGTCAACGGGCGCGAATCCGCCTTCGCCACTTTCACCTGTTGAATCACCGGCATCGCCACTGCGGCTGGCACGCTGTTCTCTGGTTTGCTGCCTTTGCGCACCAACGCACCCGGCGTGCTGAGACGGCCTTGCGCATCGTCCATCTTCAGCAGCACGGCAAAGGCACCATTGTTAGAGAGATCGAACGGTTCTTCCCCACCGCGAAACTCCACCCTGGCACTGTTTTTAACGCCGTTAATCAACGCCTGGGTTTGCTCATCGGTCAGCGTCCACTCATCGTTATCCGCTTTCGTTACCTCACCCAAAGCGCGATCATCAATCCACAACGCGAGGTTATTCACCTGTTTGGAATCATCATCGCCGGTATCAGCCAGCACCACACGCCCGTGCGTCACCGCATTCGGCCCGCCTTCACGCACCAGCAACACCGATCCACCTGCGCCCTCTTCGGCGCTATAACCGGCAGCGCGGCAGGTTAGTGTGTTATCGCAGGCTAATTCCCAGTCTTTGTGGCTAAAGGAGACGCCGTCTTGATCTGCCCACAGCGGCGTACTCAAGCTGGCTAACAACGACATCGCCAGCAGCAATCGGGTAAACATGCCATCTCTCCATAATGTAGAAGGTGGCTAGTGTGATGATTTTTCGGGCGCGGGAGAAGTGAATTTTTTGCGGCGCTCTATCTTTGTGACTTATTAATTTCACGTCATGTATTTGCCATATCAAAATAGATAAATCGAATATTTTTATGCAATGACATGAACATTTGCAGTGGCGCCCACGGGCACCACTTTGAGAGGTATAGCGACTCACATCCCTATTTAAATCATTCTCTGCTCAAGACTATGGCGAATGGTATGGATCTCTTTGACTAAATTTTTTCCACGGTAAAGAAGTGAAGTGTCATACCGAGCATAATGACCATCTCGTGCTGCACTAAACCAGTTATAGGATCCCACACACAAAAGTACGTCATCGCTCATTACAACTTTGCTGTGCACGCGATTGACTAAATGAGGACGAATACCGAAGCTGATCAATTGTTCAAAAATGGATTGCAATTGAGTATCCGTCTGACGGTCGCGATTGAATCCCTGGTCCGTGATGACATTAACCTCAACGCCCCGACTGCAAGCCTCTTTCATCGCTTCCAGAAAACCAGTTTGTTCCAATTTTTGCCAAATCAACCAAGGCGACACAATAGTGAGACTGCGTTGCGCTTCGATACATACCGCCAGCAAAAACGCATCATGCTGCTCAACGCCTTGCAATACTTCAAGAGTGGCTTTGGTTTTGAGATCGCTGCGTTCCGGCAAGGCGAATTGAAGACGATTTTTTTCATTAGCAAATAAATAATGCGCCAATAGCCCACGTGGCACACTCCGCGATAGCCCTTCAAATAAATCCATATCGCCAAAGACTAAAAAACTATCCTTAGCGCGAGAGACGGCAACATTCAACATCGTGTTATCTCTATCAATAAAACTTCCATCCTGATGTTTTGAATATACTGGTGAAAAAATAATGATAGGTCTTTCCGCTCCCTGTAATGCGTGTACTGTACCAACAGTAATCGCATTATCACTATCATCAGCTGCTTGTAACTGGTGATGAATAATGGCGTTTTTTATGGCTGCAACCTGAGCACCAAAAGGCGTCACAATTCCGACAATCTCATGAATCGGCTTGCCATATTTCTCAGTAATTTGCGCTTGATGCTTAACAAGCCAGGATGCGATCGTTTCTGCTTCCATTAAATTATGACGGCTACCACCGCTCGCTTTTACGCCGATGCCGTCAATATGCAGATATCCCATTGCTGGAAAAAGATTGTTCTTTTCCGCTCCACGATGCGGCTGCAACTTCCCCTGATAACAAAGATCATTGCAGTAATTAATAATTTCATCATAGCAACGCCGATGTTCATAGAGGTACATACCACGAGCCAGTTGAGTATCGTAATGATAACGCGATGCGGCCTGCGCAACTTTCATAACGCTGCCTGTTGCAGCACTTTTGCCCATCTGACTTATAGCTGAATATTGGTCATGCAAATCTTGTTGATTATTTGCATCAAGCAGTTTGCAAGAAAGCATATTGCCAATATCAATAGTTGGCGTCATATTCCAAATGGGGGAAATTTGTTCATTATCGCCGATAATTAATGCTTGTTTGGCCAGCGAGAAGGAAGCCGCAGCAACTTCTGGCAGAACCTGCCCCGCTTCATCAACAATCAGCAAATCTGCAAAATCGTATAGATAATTATCCTCAAAACGCTTCTGCCCTTTGAATTCTGATATTTTCATTTTATCAGGCAACATGAAGCAAGTTGTGACAATACAAGGTGTCAATTTCATACGACGATACCAGCGCGGAATAACGACTTTACGCCCCATTTTGGTTTTTTCACTATTAATATCAGTAATATTGAACATGTCAATTAACCAACGCCCCTCCCAATAATGGGTAGTCAATTGAAAAATAGGATATCTGATCGCGGTATCAGCTAATTGATCTATGTATGAAAATGTCAGCTCCGCTCCCTTTTTCGCGCCTAATTCTTCAGCACGAAACTGCCATCGTTCAAACGCTTGCTGTTCTTGAAAAATAACCTTGTCAATTTGTTCTAAATGCAGTTGATGTATTGATATCGCCTCATTAACATCTGTCACCGCTTTCTCTAACAAGGGTTCAATCTGTAATGGTTCGCTCCATGAAACAGCAGGTTTAATTTTGTCTAAAGAAGGATTAACTTTCTGAATAATACGTGATCGCCGTTGTTTTCTTATTGCCGGAAGCCAGCCAAGTAAGGCATAAAAAATCGATTCCTTGCTAATAAAATCATGCCATGTTGTCAATGCATCACGGATATTTGCCAACTGCACTTGCTGTTGTGTCAACGCAGAAAGAATTTTTTCTCGATAAATATGAATATCTTCAGCGATAGCCAAACACTGAGTTCGAGCTAGAGTCAGTGCTTCCCAGTCGGAACTGATGCTCGCAAGATTGTCGGCATTGCATTTCAATTGCTGGTGCAACTTCTCTGTTACGCTTTCTATGGTATGACGGCTAAGTTGGGGGAAAGCTTCTTTGGATTTTTCTAAATAATAAGCTTCAGCGGCTTCCAGATAACTACGATTTTCAATCTTGTCGAAAAAATCTTCGGTTTGGTACTTGTTGTTTGCTTCACTTCTACGAGTAGCAGCAGGGAAATAAGCACCAAAACTATGAATACCCGGCAGCCAGCGCCCCGCCATCACTCCTTGTCCAGGAGAGAAATCTTTACCAAATGCCTCAATAATATTGGTGACGGCTTGGTTATTGGTTGATATAGCCAGCACTACTGGTGGCTCTGATTTATTTAGTGCAGCACGAGCCCAGAGTGTAGCAATAATGGAAAGAACTAATGTTGTTTTGCCCGTTCCGGGGGGACCATTAATCGCCAGTATGTCACCACTCTCGCCGTTAAGCATATGGCTGAGTGCATCACGTTGAGCTGGTGCTAGCGAAAACTTATCACCGGAGTGACCAAGTCGGTCCACAAATTTTGCTTCTGAAGGTAATAGTTCTTCCAGGACTTTTGGCACCGGAGCAGAAAAACGATTAAAGAGTGGGAGATTAGGTTTGCTGGCAATCAAATGGTCATAAAGAGCTAAAATATGACGACTGGCTCCATTAGAAGGCTCTTTTTTTATAATGTAACCGTGATGTGCTATTAAATACTGTTCAGGATTATTCAGCCATTCTCCAGCAACCGCATTTAGCAGTTGATCATTAAGCGTACAGAAGTCACGCCATTGCTGTTGATGTTTTTCTTTTCTTCTCGACGTCTCTTCTTCATCATCGATTTCAATTTCTTCAACTGCAATATTGAGTGGTTTATTTAATGTTTTATAATGGTCTAATTGATCAATATTACCAATAGAGAATGTTCCTTTGGGCAATGGCTCCAATAGGTCACGCGGAATTTGCGCATCATCAAAAGGAAAGATATAACCAGTACGACTTAGTTTAGCCCCAAAGATTAAAGGAGTGATGATTCCCGGCGCTCCAGTTGTGCGCTCTTTGGTATGTTCAACAAGTCGTAAAAACACCTTCGGTCGCAAGATGATATCGACATAATCTATATTGTCCGCTTCATCCGAAAAAAACTGGTCGATATATTGCTGTTCAAGCTTCCCAGAAGCAATTGCTGTGGCTGACCACAGGGTGAAATCATCACCTTCACTCCGCGTAAAAGCACCTTTTCCAAACTCAGCATCTGCGAGGGAATTACGCCAGTAGCTGGCAAATGACAGGGTATGACCATCCATTGTTAATCCTGAAATCACTCAAAGAACTTAAGGGTTGTTAACCTAACATGGAAATCCTTAGCATCGCCAAACGTTTCATCCGGTACAGATTATCTTTGTGATTCGCTCGTTTTAAAGCGCCGCCACGATTTGCTGTCGCAGCCATTGCTGGGCTGGATCGCGGTGTAGGCGTTCATGCCACAACAGCAGAATATCAAATCCCTCAATATCCAGCGGCGGCGTCAGCAACGTAAGTTGCGTAGCGCGCCGCACCAGCCGCTCGGGCAGCACCGCCACCAAATCGCTGTTCTCCAGCGCTTCCAGCATAAACAGGAAATGCGGCACCGACAGTGCCACACGGCGTGTGCGGCCCAACTTCGCCAGTGCGCGATCGGTGGCAGCGCGAAAACCTCCGCCATCTGGCGATACCATGACGAAATCCAACTGGCAAAATTGATCCAGCGTGAGCGGTTGCTGCAATTGCGGGTGATCGCGCCGTCCGGCCAATACATAACGCTCGCTGAAAAGTTTGCGTTGATGCAGCGATGGCGGTGCGCTGTCGCCGGTATGAAAAACCACATCCAGCTCACCTTTCTCAAGTTGCTGCAAGATTTGTGGCGGGTTGAGCGCGTACACCGCCATGCGGCTTTGCGGGGCTGCCGCGCGGATCAGATTGAGTGCGGGCAACACCAACGCCGAGGCGGTGTAATCCGTTGCCGCAACACGCCAAGTATTATCGGCATTGGCCGGATTAAACGCATCGGGCGGCGCAACGGCACGCTCCAGCGCTTCCAAAGCCAGACGCAGCGGCTCACGTAATGCCTGCGCTCGAGCGGTCGGCAGCATGCCGCGCGGGCCGGGCAGCAAAAGTGGATCATCAAATAGCGTGCGTAAGCGTGCCAGTTGAGCACTCACCGAAGGCTGTGAGAGATGGAGACGCTGCGCCGCCCGCGTGACGTTGAGTTCGCTGAGCAGCACGTCCAGCGTTTGCAATAGTTTCAAATCCAGCGCATTGATATTCACTCTGTCTATACCTGAGATATCAGCAATTGATTTCTACTATAGTCAGCGGCGGCTTACTCTGCAGCTGTTTTCATTTCACAGGATTAAGCCGATGAATGTACTGATTGTCTATGCCCATCCAGAACCGCGTTCACTGAACGGTTCATTGAAAGATTTCGCCGTGCAGCATCTGAACAATGCGGGTCATCAGGTGCAAGTGTCAGATCTGTATGCCATGCAGTGGAAAGCGCAGCTT
Organism: Pantoea sp. CFCC18179; assembly: GCF_059412405.1. Taxonomy (NCBI): domain Bacteria; kingdom Pseudomonadati; phylum Pseudomonadota; class Gammaproteobacteria; order Enterobacterales; family Erwiniaceae; genus Pantoea; species Pantoea sp. CFCC18179. The sequence continues at coordinate 69,542 of NZ_JBNBPM010000017.1, forward strand.
GATGCTGCCGACACCCACGCGCCACGGGTTGGGGCGCATTACGATGCCACCGCGGATTCGCGCTACGCCTACGATCACCAGTTACAAGCAGCGGATATCGCCGCCGAACAGGAAAAACTGCGCTGGGCCGATACCGTGATATTCCAGTTCCCACTGTGGTGGTTCTCCATGCCCGCCATCATGAAAGGCTGGTTTGACCGCGTATACGCCAACGGCTTTGCCTACGGCGTCGGCGAGCACAACGATCAGCATTGGGGCGATCGTTACGGTGAAGGCAATCTCAGCGGTAAACGCGCGATGCTTTTGGTCACCACCGGCGGATGGGAATCGCATTACAGCCCGCGTGGCATCAATGGCCCGATTGACGACCTGCTATTTCCCATTCAACACGGCATGCTGTTTTATCCGGGCTTTAGCGTCTTGCCGCCGTTGGTGTTGTATCGGGTACAAAAAACCCCTGAAGCGCGTTATGCAGGTTGGTGTGAAGCGTTGGCAACAAGATTGGACAGCTTAGTCGACACCGCTCCGATTGCCTTTCGTCAGCAAAACGGCGGCGATTATGAGATCCCCGCGTTAACGTTAAAAGAACAGTGGATGCCGGGAGAGAAGGGATTTGCCGTGCATGTGAAGCGCTAGACGATGCCTTTACTCGTATAACCAGCGCCCTGCCTGCGCCGACTCAATCAACATACCCAGCGTGAAATCGGGCACCACCGGCACTTCACGCTTGTTGAACGGATTGAGGATCTGCACCAGCGAGGGTTCATCAGGGTAATAGGTTTCAATGACAAAGCCAGCGCGATCCACGTTGAATTCGTTGAAAAACTCATCCATTAACGCGGCGGCTTCTTCGCGCTCAAAGTTGAGATCGGTATCAATGTCGATCTGCGGTGTCAGCGTCTTTTGCTTGAACAGATACACGCCGTCATAGCGTCGCACCAATTCATAGATACGTTGTTCAAGTTCAACTGTCATCGCTTCTGTGCTCCCCACTGAATCACCGGAGCGCCATTCTGCCATGCAATCTGGCGAGCCGGATGAAAAAAATGTGAATACTGAAATTTTAAGACTAGCGGAGAAGATAGAGAAGTGAGAGATCGTCATTCATTTTCACATTTTCAATCTGTTCAAAGAAGAACTCGCTGGCCGCTTTATTATGTTTAGTAACCGCATGCAAACTGTAAATAATATCAATGATGATTTTCTCGCTGATCTCACCATCAATAGCAATCGTCGCAGCAATAAGTGACTTAATTAAGAACCACTCTGCGGTAATCAGATAGAGCCATGACATCGCACTGCGTTTGCGCGTATCCGGGAACTGGTCGTTATATAAACGATACATAATATAGTTGCGCATAATATGCGGTCGTTCATCTAACCACGGCTGCGCTGTAGATGCCCATGCCTGTTCAAGGCGTTCCATGCTTTCGGCCACATGATTGTTTGCACTATTTTGGGTTTGCACTTGTAATAAACGCGCCACGTAGCCACTTATAAGGCCCAAAGAGCGGGTGGGTTTTCTCGTTCCCACATAACGTTGTAATCTTAATAACAACGACCATTGTAATTGACGATCGCTTGCCAGGTTAGCAATAGGCTCGGCCATTTCACCTTGCTGAAGGCTAATCATCAGGCTTTCGAAGTAGGCTTCTAACTCTTCGACCTGCTGCGGCTTTTTCTCCGCAAAGAGTAACAATGAAGCGATAGCATACAAGCCTTGCTGTGTCGCAGCCTGGCTGGCCTGCATCAGGTGCATCGACATCAGATTAATCAGCTTCTGGTGCTGGTTAACAATGCGCGCTGACTTCGCCACGTTGGTGGTTATTACGTGGCTAACCAGCATCATAGCTTGTGGGTCAGTCAATAATGCACGCGTCGCTTCCGGGCAGGATAACGTCAACGTTTTATTCTTTTCACTTTTGAAACTCATGCTACTACGCGGATAGTCAGCACAAACAGGGCTGAGGGCGGAAGGCCCCATTAACGCATGCACTTTGCACAGTTTGTTATCATCCATGAAGCTGCATACTTGGTTTTCGTTGAATTTCACCTGCGCCCAATGCGCATGGCTTTTCTTTAATACGTCGACAGAATCAGTAGCAATATTTTTAATCTCAATGACTGGGCTTTTTAAATATTTATTCATTGATGTTTTATCAAAAATAATATTCCAGCCATAGCAACAATGATCAATACATTGACTGCCCGCGCACTGAAACTCAGCCGAAAACTTCGGTTCATTAACCGTAATTAATTTCATGATAATTCCTGCGTTAATGGGAAGAACGTTTTACTCTGCTAAAGCTTCAGTCATCGAATCCATTAACTCCAGCTCTTCACGGCTCAAGAGTTTTTCGATATTAACCAAAATCACCATGCGACTATCCAACACGCCAATTCCTAGCAAATAACGGCTCGACAATGACGATGTGACTTCGGGGGCCGGTTTGATCTGATCAACATCCATTGATTGCACATCGACAACACCATCAACCACAATGCCAACAATGCGATCGTTGAGATTGAGCACGATCACTACGGTGTTTTCATCTTGTTTAGCTTCCGGCAAATTGAAGCGCAAACGTAAATCGACAATCGGCACAATCACGCCACGAAGATTGGTCACGCCGGTAATAAAATCGTGGGCATTGGGAATGCGTGTCACACGATCGCAGCCACGAATTTCCTGCACTTTAAGAATATCAATGCCGTACTCTTCCTGGCCGAGACGAAATACCAGAAATTCCTGTGCCATTGCGTTGTTAGTTGCAGAGGTTTGTCCATTGGATACAGTCATTATTTTTATTCCTCACTCATCACGCAGGGATGAGTTTTTCCTGCTGATTAGTCAAAGTTGCTAGCTCTACTACGTCGAGGATCAGCGCTACGCTGCCATCACCGAGGATGGTCGCCGCGGAAATACCCGGCACTTTGCGATAGTTCTGCTCCAGATTTTTCACCACCACCTGTTGCTGGCCGATCAGTTGATCAACCCACAATGCATAACGACAACCGGCGCTTTGCACAATGACGACAATGCCGTCATCAGAATGAGGTTCACCCTCAATCGCAAAGCGTTGGCGCAGCAACACCATCGGCAGATATTCGCCACGCACTTGCAGCAGACGTTCATCGTCGACAAAGCGATAAAGCATCTCTTCTTGCGGCAGTAGCGATTCCATTACCGCGCCGAGCGGCAGAACATAAATTTCGTCAGCGGCTTTCACCAGCATGCCGTCGAGGATCGCCAACGTCAGTGGCAGAATAATGCGCACCGTGGTGCCTTTGCCCTGCTTCGACAACACCTCGACGTGACCACCCATCGCCATAATGTTGCGTCGCACCACATCCATACCGACGCCGCGACCAGACACATCTGTCACGCTTTCTGCGGTAGAGAAACCCGCGGCGAAAATTAGCATCCACACTTCATCATCACTCAGCGTGTCGCTAACGTTCATGCCTTGGGATCGCGCTTTGGCAAGGATTCTTTCGCGATTCAGACCCGCACCGTCATCGATCACTTCAATCACGATATTGCCGCCATGATGTTCGGCGGAGAGAATTAAATTACCCACCGCCGATTTGCCGTTGGCAACGCGTACATCAGCGGGTTCGATGCCGTGATCAAGGCTGTTGCGCACTAAATGCGTCAGGGGATCGATGATGCGTTCGATCAGGCTCTTATCCAGTTCAGCTGAACCGCCTTTAAGCGTTAGCTCAATTTTTTTATTTAGACGCGAACCGAGATCGTGCACCAGGCGTGGGAAACGGCTGAACACATAATCCATTGGCATCATACGAATCGACATCACCGACTCTTGCAGCTCGCGCGTATTGCGTTCCATCTGCGCCACGCAGTTGAGCAACATATCGTGGCCTGCGCCGTCCAGCGCCTGCGTCAGCTGCGACAACATCGCTTGAGTAATGATCAGTTCGCCAACCTGGTTAATAATCTGATCGACTTTGCTGACCGCAACGCGAATGCTGCCTGATTCCTGATTTGCCGCACGCGGAGCGGCGACAGGTGCTGCGGCTTTTGGCGTTTCAGGCGGCACTTCTTTTACTACTTCTGCTACAGCAGGTTCAGCCACAACGGCCTGTCGCGCTGCCTCGATCGCAATCTGCGATTCATCCACTACAAAACAGAGTACCGCGCTGATGTCTTCCGCTGATGCGCTGGTTGCCAACGTGACTTTCATGCTGCTGCTGGCATTCTCGATGCTCTGAATTTCGCCGAGGTGCTGTAACTCTTCCTGCAACAGTGTTTGCGCCGCCGCATCAACACCATTCAACGTGATGTGCAGTTGAGTGTTATCTGGACCAGAGGCGACAGGTGGAGTTTCAACGTCAGCTGGAGCAATAGGCGCTTGCTCCAGCAATGCGATTTCACGCAGTGCCTCACAGATATAACGGAAACTTGCCTCATCAGGCTCCTGCGAAGCCTGATAAGCTTCCAACTGCGCTTGCATAATGTCCTTCCCTTGCAGAAAGAGTTGAATAATTGGTTGAGTCAGTACGCGCGCGCCGCTGCGGGCCTCATCCAGCAAGTTCTCCAGTAAATGCGTGGTCTCTTGCAATGCGGTAAAACCAAAGGTTCCGGCGCCACCTTTCAGTGAGTGTGCGGCACGAAAAATCGCGTTGAGTTGTTCGATGTCCGGCGCTGCAACATCCAACTGCAACAGTTGCTGCTCCATCTCAGTAAGCAGCTCTTCCGCTTCGCTAAAAAAGATTTGCGAAAAATCATTCATGTCCATCGGTGTACCCCTGAACTGGTCGTTGCGACATCTCCGGCGTCAGCGCAATTGGCTGGCGCTCCATCCTGTTTTCCTGCAGGATTTGATGCTCTTTGAGCTGGCTGAGCACTAAAATGCTAATGCGGCGATTACGCGGATCATCGGCTTTAGTTTCCTCCAGCGGCATACGGCTGCCAGTACCAATCACGCGCAGGAAGCGGCTATCTTCCAGCCCGGCATTGACCAACACGCGACGAACCGCATTGGCGCGCCCGGCGGAGAGTTCCCAGTTGCTGTAACCGCCATCACCGCCAGAATAAGGCAGCGAATCGGTATGCCCGGTCAGGCTGATTTTGTTGGGCAGTTCTTTAAGCAACGGCACCAATGCCTGCAAAATGCCGTACATATAAGGTTCAGGGCTTTCGCTGCCCATTTTGAACATCGGGCGCTGCTGTGAGTCGGTGATTTGAATCAGCAGCCCATCGTTGGTTAGCGTCAGCAGGATGTTGGATTTGAAATTGTTCAGACGTGGGTCGGTCTCAATCATCTGCTGCAGCTTCTGTTTCGCTCTCTGCAAACTTTCGAGCATTTTTTGCCGTCTTTGTGCATCAATGCGGCTTTTAAACACTTCGCCTTGCTGCTTGATGATGTCATCGCCGCCGCCAGGAATAACGCTGTCGCTGAGGCTATTTTTATTGCCCTGAGACAGCGCCTGATTCAATGGCGTGCGGAAATAATCAGCCACCAACTCGCGTTCCATATCCGTGGACTGCGACAGCAGCCACATCACCAGGAAGAACGCCATCATGGCGGTCATGAAATCGGCATAAGCGATCTTCCATGTACCGCCATGATGCTCGTGCTTTTTCTTTTTGCGCTTGCGAACGATGATGGGTGTGGCGTTTTTCATGCAGCTGCATCCGAAGCACTGTTTTTCAAGCTGGCATTGGATTTCACTTCACGAACGTGATTTTCCAACTCTTCAAACGATGGGCGCTCGCTGACGAAAATGGTTTTACGACCAAATTCCACCGCAATCTGCGGCGCATAGCCATTGAGGCTAGAGAGCAGCGTAACTTTGATGCACTGCAACATCTTTACCTGATCGCTACTTTTCTGTCGTAACAACGGTGCCAGTGGCAGGACAAAACCGTAAGCAATCAGGATACCGAGGAAAGTCCCCACCAAAGCATGAGCAATCAGCATGCCCAACTCAGCAGCGGGACGATCGGCTGCGGCTAAGGCGTTCACCACGCCCATTACCGCCGCCACGATGCCAAAGGCCGGGAAGCCATCACCTAAAGTGTTGAGGCTGTGCGCCGGCACTTCCATCTCCTCTTCACAGGTTTCGATCTCTTCATCCATCAGCGCTTCAATTTCATGCGAATTCATGCTGCCGCCAATCATGAGACGGAAGTAATCCAGCACAAAATTGCGGATCATCGGGTCATTCATCAAGCGAGGATAGGCACTGAAAATTTCACTTGCCTGCGGCTCTTCAATATCTCTTTCCAGCGACATCAAGCCCTGCACACGGCTCTTGGACAGCAACAAAAACAGCAGTGCCATCAGGTCCATATACACCGCTTTGTTATAGCGACTGCCGGCAAACAGTTTAAGCACCGCCTTGCCGGTGGCTTTCAGCGCCTTAGCATTGTTGCCGACAAGGAAAGCCCCGACGCCAGCGCCGCCGATAATCAGTAGTTCAACCGGCTGAAACAGCGCCGCCAGATTGCCACCCGATATAACAAAGCCACCGAAAACTGTGCCTATAACAACAAGATAGCCAATGATAACTAACACAAACGCTCCTTTTAGATTTCAATGCCGATGCTGTGAATTGCAGAATCGGCGTCCTGCCATCTTGTGCACTGTTCCTGTCATTGGATCAGGCTGTCACCGCCATCAGGTTTGGCGTAGCAAATGGATTTATGCGTCCATTGCCGCTCACTTGTGATTTCTTAAAAGCACGCGAAGGCGGACTGCACAAACTGCAGGTAAACGGATTTTTAATAAACTCGGTGGTAACCACAAAGCCGCCCTGGCAAACGCTACAGGCTTTGCGCGAAATAATGCCGCAATCAATGAAACGTAATAATGTCCATGCACGGGTCAATCCCAATACGGGTTTGTCATCGGCATTAGAGCAGCACTGTTCCAGATATAAACGGTAAGTCTTAATCAGCGTCTCAATCGAACGCCCTTGCTCAGCACTCTTCAAATAGAGGTAGATGTTATAGAACATCGAAGAGTGAATATTTTGCTCCCAGGACATAAACCAATCCTCGGAAAACGGCAGCATCCCTTTAGGTGGTGGACAACCGCGTAACTCTTTATACAAACGTAATAAACGACGACGACTTAACGACGTTTCTGATTCCAGAACCTGCATGCGCGCACCGAGGGAAATTAATCCCATGGCGATATTCACATCATGAATTTCTTCCAACAAACTTTTATTATCACACATTCCAGCCACCTTGTTCTTCGACAACAGGGACTTCTTCAAGGGAATTAAGCAGATTAGTCGACAAAATAATCCCCGTGTGAATTTGCTGTAATGCTTCGATGCGTGAGTCTTTGGTTAAATTCTCGATCACCACTTCATCATCAACACGTAAACGACAAATGAGTTGATTAGTTGAAGCCAATTTCATTAATTGTGGTAACGATAACTCCTTCAAGTTATCAATCGTTCCTTCTGATAATCCCAGGCGGAATCCGGCGGCAAATTTGTCCTGTCGAATAAGCTGCTGAGCCAGAAGCAGATAGGACAAGTTAATGTCATGAATGTGCTGTAGATACTCGTCAAAGTTTGACACTGATAACACCTCAACCTTCATCAATAAAATAGATAAGTCTAAAAGGGTAATGAAACATTACCGGAACAATACAAACTCGCGTCTTAGTGATGATTTCAATCTCATGTGAACAAGAATGAATATGTGTCATCAAATCTATTTGAACCAAGACTCGGTCTGTATCGGGAAACGGAGCAAATAATAGCCACTCGGAATAATCCTAACAATCCGTCAGAACATCCCCCATTCCACAACAAGACACCAACCATATGTTTTTATTGAAAAAAGCACATTATTAAACGTTCTTAATTGTCATTTTATTAACTTAAAAACAACTTAAAGACCTATTAACAATGTTAATGTTACTAGTTTGTAGTTACTTTGCAGTGGATTCCATCCTGCTGCGTAATCTTTTTATTGCTAAACTGTGCAATTGACTAACCCGTGTTTCAGTAATGCCTAGAATCAACGCTATCTCTTTCATATTGAGATCGTGCTGATAGTAGAACTGTAATATTCTCTGCTCTCGCTCGGGTATTACAGTAATGTGCTCAGCGATTTTACCGATCAGATCCTGTTGAATTGAATCATGCAACGGATTCAGTGATTCAGTCTCGTCACTGGTGTTTTCCCACAGATCGGCAAAGTTCTCTTGCAGCTCATCCATTGAGTACATTTGACTGCTATTATTATCTGCCAGCATCTGTTGAAACTCTTTCAGCGAAACGGCCATGTGTTCGGCGATTTCTGCTTCTGTCGCTTCCCCTCCTTTTTTCTGCTCAATATTTTTTATGATTTCAGCGATTTCACGTGAATGCGTTCTTACTCGTCGTGGCACCCAATCCCGCTCACGTAATTCATCCAGTAAAGACCAACGCACACGTTGAATAATCCAGGCACTGAGCGTAACGCCTTTTTTTGGATCGAACGTCTCAATTGCCCCAAGAAATCCCATCGCTCCAGCCTGAATTAAATCATCCAGTTCAACGCTGGCGGGTAAGCGCTTTTGTAATCGCAGCGCTTCCTGACGAACCAGATGATGGTATTTCGACCATAACGCTGTTTTATCTTCAAGCCCTTCGGCTGTGTATATACCGTCCACGATCCTATTCACCTCATATTCTCAATGAGAATTATCCGGTGAAAGTGGGAATTCATATAGTGCAATAAGCCCGTATAAAAATGCCTAATCCACTACTTTATTTTATTGAATTCCCTATCGTGGTAATTAGCGACAATGTTGCGAGTAATTCAGTGCTTAAAATGTTTCCCACTGAGCATTATCTTTTTCAGCAGAGACGTTATGATTACGTGAAGCGCTAACTTTGGCTAATGCTGGGGTATTTTTCACTGCAACGTCTTTACCCAGTACAAACTGCGCCACGCGTTTTTCCAGCGAATCAGATTGTGCTTCAAGCTCAACCGCCGCCTGTGCCGCTTCTTCAACCATCGCCGCATTTTGCTGTGTCACTAAATCCATTTCATTCACAGCTTGCGAAATCTGGTTGATGCCGGCGCTTTGTTCATCGGACGCCGAGGTAATTTCCCCCATGATCTGGGTAACGTGGCCCACCGAACTGACAATCTCTTGCATCACAGTGCTGGCTTGATTGACCTGACGCGAGCCGGTATCCATGTTGCTCACACAGGTGTTAATCAGCTGATTGATCTCTTTCGCCGCGTCAGCACTACGTTTCGCCAGATTACGGACTTCTTCAGCAACCACGGCAAAGCCACGTCCTTGTTCACCGGCTCGCGCTGCTTCAACCGCTGCGTTAAGCGCTAAAATGTTAGTCTGATTGGCGATGCTATCAATCACGCCGTTGATATCAGCGATCTGGCGCGAGCTAAGCGTGATCTGCGCCATGATTTGCTCCAGATTCTGCATCGCCTCGCCACCATGACGTGCATTGTTGCTGGCCCCTTCCGCTAACTGGCGAGCGGTATGCGCATTGTCAGCATTCTGACGCACCGTGGTTTTGATTTGCTCCATACTGGCGGCGGTCTGCTGTAACGCTGCGGCCTGCTCTTCGGTGCGCGAAGAGAGATCGTTGTTACCGTGGGCAATTTGCTGCGCGTTGGAGTGAATATGCTGCACGCTGTCGCGAATACCGTAGATGGTGTCAGTCAATGAAGAGCGCATGTTTTCCAGCTCTTGCAGCATTTCACCGATCTCATTGGCTTTACCTACCGTGACGTTATGGCTGAGATCACCGGCGGCAACGCGCTTCAACATCTCCATCGTCATCTTCATGCGTTGCACAAAGGTTCGACCTAACCAAAGTCGGGTGGCAATCACCATGATGAGCGTCAGGATGGCAACCAATGAGCCCGCCACGATCATGAATTGATAATTAGATTCCGCTTCTTTGATATAGCCCTGCGCCTGTTGCGAAGTGACGTCATTGTAGCGGGCGATTTTTTCGCGCAGCGTGGTACTCAACGCCATCTCTTTTTCAAGTGAACCGTTATAACTGTCAATGTCATTAACGTGATCTAACTTGTTCAATACCATGGTATAGACCGCGTCAAATGCCGCATTCACTTCTGCACCGGCTTTACGCTCTTCTGCGGAATTGAACGGTGTGGCCATGAATTCATCCATGCTCACGTGCCCTTCTTCCAGGATATCACGCGTGACTTTCAGTACTTCTTGCGGCTGACGTCCGCCTCTGGCGCCGTGCATCATCAGGCCGTTGGTGTTGGCGATGGCCGTACTGATGTCATACGCGGCATCACGTACGCGGATATTATTATCCGCAGAGATAACCAGACGTTTGAAATTATCATTATTTGCGTGTGAGTCATAAAGTGAGAAAATGACGGCAGCAAATAAAATCGAGGCGAATAAAACAATAATTATATTGATAGCACTGTATATTTTAATTTTTTTAAGCATAATATTTTTTCTTTCCTGCCAACCAATAATGGCAACAGGAAAGACCTGGTTAGTAATGAGTAAGGGTACGAGGAAATAGTGTAATTATTTTTTATTTATTAAATAGATTCATTTTTTGCATTGATTGGAATACCAGCATCGAGGCATTTAGCGCAAATTCCGACATTTTCGAATCCATGATTAGCGATGTCATGGTGCCGTAATCTGAACCAATGGCATTTTGCACTTTAACAATATTTTCGTTGATCAGGTTATCAGCGGTTAAATCCAGCGAGTCTAATTGCTGCATATTGGTGCCCAATTCGGCCTGGGTTTTACCCAAACGCTCGATACCCGCGCTGACGGCTTTACTGGCCTCACTCAGCGCCGCTTCGAGTGCGATTTGATCGATCGGCGTTTTGCTGAGTTCTGCGACGGCATCGTCCAATTTACCGAAGATATCGCCAAACACAGCATCACCTAAATGGCTGACGATCATTTCGGTGCTGTCTGCTACCGTTTGCTTACGGGCTTCTGCTCCGCCCTGATAATTCCCCGTTGCATCAAATGCAGGCGTATCCGTATGGAAACCGGAGAAAATATAACGGCCATTGCTATCACGTGAGTTAGCTAAATCGAGCAAATTGGCGCGGATGCCTTCAATCTCTTTACCCAGCGCATTGCGATCTTCATCGGAATACGTGTCGCTTTTGGCCGCGACAATTTTTTCGGTTAACGATGTGGTCAGCAAATTGCCTACTGAACTCAGAATATGGTCTTCATGCTGCATTGCGCCGCGCGTTCCTGCACGAACATTGCTGTACAACTCAAGCTTGGCAATCGCATCCTGATATTTCACCGCATCCGTTGCACCTTGTGGATCATCTGAAGCTCGCAACAAAGATTTTCCAGCAGATAACTTCATGTAAATATCGTTATTATCATTCACGCGCTTCGACATGCTCTCGGCGCTTTGTTTAAACATATAAAGCGTACTTAACCGCATTATCTATTCCTTTATTTAATCGTCAGCAAAGTATCAAACAGCGTGGTGGCAGTTTGCAGGATTTGGGCATTCGCCTGGTAATACTGCAGGAACATATTCATGTTGACCGTCTCTTCATTCATATCCACCCCGCTCAGTGACTGCTTGGTGTCATATTTAGTGCTGAGATCAATCTCCGCCGATTTCAAACCGGATTGCACTGCGCGCGCATTAGCACCAATCGTGCCCACCAGTTTGGTATAGGCGCTGGTTAGGGTATTTCCGCCAATCAGCTTCTCATCCTGGATTTTTAACATCGCTTCCAGGTTGTTGTTATTCGAGCTACCGCCAGTGGCGCTGTCGGATGCGGCAAATTTGCTGGCGTTACTCAGTGCGCGGCCAATCCCTTCTGCCATCCCCGCCAGCGGGTTAAAGCTGAATTTATCGCCAGCATTGACGCCGACCGGGGGCAAATCAATTTCAACGCCATCGAAGGTCAGTACACCGCCGGAAGCGGTGGCAGGTACCGTGCGGCCATCCGCGCCGGTCACGTTCCAATTGGTGCCATCAAAGCTGATGTTGTAATCCTCAGCATTCACCGCTTTATAATCCAACACGCGAATGTTATCCAGGCGCCCATTGCCGGTATTGTTGCTGTTAGTAATCGCTTTCATCGCCGGTAAAGAGAACAGTGGATCGCCTGGATTGCCATCCAGATCGAAACCAGCCTGATGCTGTTCATTCATGCGGCTGGCCATCTGGAACGCAATCTGATTCAGCTCATTACGTGCCACGTCCAGGTCTTCATTGCGGAATTTGAACAGACCCGCCAAACGGCCTTTAGTAATGCTGCTTTCATTAATTGGTGTGGCTTTGCCATCGCTGCCGACATACGACACCACGATTTTATTGGGATCGCTCTCGGAGGGGGCCGTTGACAGTTTGTGGGCGGTTTCACCAGACACCAGCGGACGACCATCAGCCAGCGTGACATCCACTCGGCCGGTAACACGGTTTTCCGTGACATCAATGCCAATCTGTTCGCTGAGGTTTTCCAGCAAGGTATCGCGCTGATCCAGCAGATCTGCTGGCGGCGTACCACTCTGCGCCTGAATGCGCTCCAGCTGCTTATTCACTTCCGCCAGCTGTTCGGTGTAGCTGTTGATGTCTTTGGCGCTTTGCTCGATGTTGGTGTTGGTGCTTTTTTCCAAACCGGTCAGGCGCTTGCCACTTTCGTTATAACGCTGAGTCAACACGCCGAGAGAGTTGAAAACTGCGGAACGCGACGGCCCATCTGAAGCATCGCTACTCAGTGTTGCCATCGCTTTGAACAGATTATTCAGCGAAACCGAGACGTTATCTGATTCATCACCCAGCATGTTATCGATGTCGGTCAACTGCTCGTGCCGACCGTTCAGCGCTGCCCAGTTAGAAACCGAGCCGCGCAATTGTGAATTCGCGAAGGCATCATAAGCACGTTGTACACCATTTACTTTGGCGCCGTAGCCATAGAAGCCTTGTGCGGTAGCCAAACCACCGGACTCGCCAATCAGGATGTCGCGGCGGCTGTAATTCGGTGACATACCGTTGGTTAAGTTACTGCCGACCACACTCAGGGCCGACTGGGCGGTGCTCAAACCACTGCGCGCTAAATTAAAGAGGTTATTCATAAGCGTCTAACAGGTTCCGTTATCGGTAATTTGGCGCTGGCGCCAAAATTAAAATTCACATTGTTCTATTTATTTCATCGGTGATTACAAAATTCTCTAAAACGACTTTCTAAAATAATTTTGAAATATCGCTTTGATAGGCAGAAACGCCTTGCTGAATATTGCCTTTCACTTTTTGAATGATGGTGATGAGCTTTTGTGCGTAAGCCGGATCGGTAGCGTAACCCCCCGCTTGTAACGCTTTTGCGCCTTGCTCTGGCGTCGACGACTCAACTACGCGGTTGTAGCGTGGATTTTTCGTCAACAATTTGGCGTAATCCGACAGCGCATGTTCGTAGGATTCGTAGACGCGGAACGCGGCTTTGACCTTGCGCTTCACGCCGTCGATATATTCGGTGGTGGTGATTTCGGTGGTTTTGCCCTGCCAGTCACCGGTGGCTTTGATACCAAACAGGTTGTGACTCGGCGAGCCATCGGCGGCGGGAATCTCGCGTTTGCCCCAGCCCGATTCCAGCGCAGCCTGCGCCAGAATCAAATGCGGATGCACCCCGCTTTGCTGCGCCGCTTGCTGTGCCGGGCGCAGCAGCCGGGTGATAAACGGATGCGCACCTTCAGTTGCTTGCCCGAACGACAGCGGTGCTGGTAAACGCAGCGGGCCACTGGCGCGAATATTGGCGGTTTCCCCCACCAGCGACATCGGGCCGCGACCTGGCGCCCCCACTTGCGTGCTGTCACTCTCGCCACCCAACTGACGCACGATAAGATCAGCAAAGCCGAGCTGATTACTCCCGGCAATATTTTGCGCTACCTGCTGATCGTGCATCGCGGTGAACATTTCTGACGATTGGCTATGCATCAAATCATCTTTGATGGTGGCATCGCGCATGCTCTTCATCATCATTTGCACGAAGATACCTTCCATCTGCTTCGCCGCCGCTTTTAACGCATCCGGCGAGGCGCGCCCCGCCTCGCGTTTGAGCGTATCCAGCGAACGCATATCGAACGCCGGACGATCGTACTTGTCGAATTTCTCCATTAGTTGATCTCCAACTTAGCGCGCAGACAGCCGGCGTTTTTCATCGCTTGCAGAATCGACATCAACTCGTTTGGCGTCGCGCCAAGGTTGTTCAGTGCCCGCACCACGTTGTTGAGATCGGTACTGCTGCGCACGCTCTGCAATGATCCACCCTGATCGCGTACCGAAATATCGGTTTGCGGCGTCACCACGGTTTGCCCGCCGCCAAACGGCGTATCCGGCTGGCTAACCACGTTGTTTTGCGTCACTTCCACCGTCAGCGAGCCGTGCGCCACCGCGCAGCTATCCAGCGAGACATGGCGGTTCATCACCACCGAACCGGAACGTGAATTGACGATCACCTTGGCATCCTGCACGTTTACGCGAACTGGAATGTCCTGGATGTTAGCGAGGAAACGCACGCGCGAGGGACCATCAGCGGGCGCAAACAAACGCACGGTGCGCGCATCTTCCGGAATCGCCGCGCCGCCGTTGTAGCGACGGTTGATTTCATCGCTGATCAACTGCGCTAGCGAGAAATCGGATTCGTTGAGCTGCAAACGCACCACGTTTTGGCTGGCGAAATCGTTCGGTACTTCACGTTCAACCGTCGCGCCACCGCTAATGCGACCACCGTTCAGCTGATTAACCTGTACACGACTGCCACCGGCTTGCGCGCCAGCTCCAGAGATCAGGATGTTACCTTGCGCCATCGCGTAGATTTGGTTATCTGCGGCTTTGAGTGGCGTCATTAACAGCGTGCCGCCGCGTAAACTTTTTGCGTTACCCAGCGACGACACCACAATGTCGAGCTTGTCGCCAGAGCGGGCAAACGGCGGCAACTCCGCCGTCACCATCACCGCAGCGATATTTTTCAACTGCATATTGGTGCCCGGCGGCACAGTGATGCCAAGCTGCGACAGCATGTTGTTGACGCTTTGCCCGGTAAACGGTGCCTGCATAGTTTGGTCTCCAGTACCATCCAGGCCGACGATCAAGCCATAGCCCATCAAGGCGTTAGAACGCACGCCCTGCACCGTCGCCAAATCACGAATACGTTCGGCATGTGCCAGTTTCGGCATACTCAGCATCATGCCGTAGAGCGCGATGCTGATCATAAAGAGAAGGAATTGTTTATTCATCGCAGTATCAGAAAGGTGAAAGATTCAGGAACAGACGCTGCAACCAGCCCATAGTCTGCGCTTCGTTGATGTAGCCATTGCCGACGTACTCAATGCGCGCATCTGCCACTTGCGTGGAAGGCACGGTATTGCTGCCGCTGATGGTGCGCGGATTGACCACGCCAGAGAATCGAATGAATTCGGTGCCCTGATTAATCGCGATCTGCTTTTCACCCACCACGCGCAGGTTGCCGTTCGGCATTACCTCATTAACAGTGACCGTGATGGTACCGGTGAAGGTGTTACGCGCTGCCGCGCCGCCTTTGCCGGAGAAATCGTTTTTACCTTCAGCATCAAAGTCTGCTTTGCCGTCACCTAACCAACTGTTCATTTTGGTCGGTACGGCGATCAGGCCCATTCCAGCCGATCCATTACGGTTAGCACTGGCGGAGGAGCTTTTGCTGGCGCTCACGTTCTCCTGCAACAGGATGGTCAGCGTATCGCCAACATTGCGCGGACGACGATCCTCAAACATCGGCTGATAGCCGTAGTTCATCGCCTGGCCCGACATAAACAGTGAGCCGCTGGTGCCGACCGGTGCCATCGGTAATGGAGCTGCCGAAGTAGGCCCTTCAACCAGGGGCTTCTGCAAAATGTGCGCACAACCGCTGATCATCAGCGCGCCTGTGCACAACAGGACGCGCAACATAGCCGCTGGCGAGAGAGTTAAAAATGGTTTCATATCGATGTCGTTAACAGTCTGCGAGCGCCACCTTCGAGCCGCGCCCGCAGAGAACGGAAATTACAGCTGCGAGAGGCGTTGCAGCATCTGGTCAGAAGCCGATACCGCTTTACTGTTGATCTCGTAAGCGCGCTGCACCTGAATCATGGTGACCAACTCTTCCGCCACGTTGACGTTAGAGGTTTCCACGTATTTCTGTTTCAACGTGCCAGCATCTTCCATGCCCGGATTCAGCTCGTTCGGCGCACCTGATGATTGAGTTTCGCGGTACAAGTTGCCACCGACGCTCTCCAGACCGGCTTCATTGACGAAACTGGCCAGCGTTAACTGACCAATCTGCTGCGGCTGTGCCTGACCGGCGATGGTCACGCTGACGATACCGTCGTTGCTGATCTGCAAGTTCTTCGCATCCGGCGGAATAACAATACCAGGCTGGATCGGATGGCCTTCGGCATTCACCAACTGTCCATTTTCGTTTTTGTCGAAGTGGCCATCACGCGTATAAGCGGTGCTGCCATCCGGCATCTGTACCTGGAAAAAGCCTTTACCCTCAATCGCCACGTCGGTTTCGTTACCGGTTTCGTTGTAGCCACCTTGGGTGTGGATACGCTGCGTTGAGACCGGACGTACGCCGGTACCCAGCTGCAAACCGCTTGGCAAGGTGGTTTGTTCCGAGGCCTGTGCGCCGGGTTGACGCAGGGTTTGATACAACAGATCCTGGAACACCGCACGCTGGCGTTTAAAGCCATTGGTATTGACGTTGGCCAGGTTGTTGGAAATCACATCCATGTTGGTCTGCTGTGCTTCCAGACCGGTTTTTGCAATCCATAAAGAACGGATCATCGTAAGACTCCTCGGTGGGCGGTTAGCCCACGCTCAGTAACTGGTTGGCCTTCTGGGCATTTTCGTCGGCGCTGCGGATCACCTTCATGTTCATCTCGAAGCCGCGGGAGTTGGCGATCATCTCGGTCATGGCTTTCACCGGGCTGACGTTGCTGCCTTCCAGTGCTTCCGGGCTGAGACGCAGCGCGTCGTCCTGCGCCAGTGCCGCACCAGTGGCGGCACGGAACAAGCCGTCATCGCCGTGCAGCAAATCGGCCATATCGGCGTTAACCATCTTCAGACGGCCGACTGGCACCACTGCGGTGGGGTCGTCACCGGCACCCAATGCGGAAATGGTGCCGTCAGCAGCAATGGTGACGTTGGCCTGCGGAGGCACAGCTAATGGCGCGCCATCACCCATCAGCGGTTTACCGCCGACGCTCAAGCCGCCTTCGCTATCTACTTCGATGGTGCCGTTGCGGGTGTAGCCTTCGCTGCCGTCGGGCATCGCTACCGCCAGCCAGCCGTTTTGCGGCAATGCCACATCGAGACTGCGGCCGGTGTGCGTAATTGGCCCCATGGTGTTGTCATGGAACGGAGTGGATTCCGCCACCAGCGCACGCGTTTGCAGGGTTTCACCCTGAATCGGCACCGAGCGGAAGGCCGCCAGTTGCGAACGGAAACCGGCAGTTGAGCTGTTAGCCAGGTTATTGGCGGTCACCGCCTGGCGGTTCATTGAGGCGCTGGCGCCGCTGAGAGCGGTATATATTGCGCGATCCATTTAGCTATCCTTAACGCAAGTTAACCAGCGTCTGGAGTAGCTCAGACTGGGTTTTAATGGTTTGCGAGTTCGACTGATAGTTGCGCTGATAGACGATCATGTTGACCATCTCCTGGCCCATATCGACGTTGGACGCTTCCAGCGAACTGCCGTTAACCGAACCGAAGCTGCCTGAACCAGAAGTGCCGAGGAACGGCTGGCCGGACTGCGGCGTTTCGCCCCACAGGTTGTTGCCCTGCGCTTCCAAACCGCCGCTGTTAGCGAAATCAGCCAGCACGATTTGTGCGATGGTTTGACGTTTGCCATTACTGTAGGTCGCGACCACTTCACCGCTGTCACCGACGATAAAGGTCTGATATTTGCCCGGCGCCTGGCCATCAATCTCTTTCAGTTTCATGGTGCTATCACCGCTGTATTTGGTGATCGCCGAGAGATCCAGTTCGAGATCCAATGGTGTGGCGCCATTGAATGATTCGCCTTTGACGTTGATCTTGGCATTCGCCATGTTGAGCGTGCCATCGGCATTAAAGGTCAGCGGGAAAGGCGTTGGCGGCACTTCATTACCAGCTGGATCCAGCTCTGGTGACGTTTCGTTACGCGCATAAGCGGTCCAATCACCGGCGCTGGTCTGCACGAAGTACAGCTTGACGGTGTGCTTATTGCCGAGACTATCGAATGCTTCAACCTGGCTGGTGTAGTTATAGGTTTCAGCATCTTCGTGGTCGAAAGGTGCGGTGATGATGTTGGTATCATCGGCTTTCAGATTGCCGGTCAATGAACCGGCGGTTGATGCCGCTGGCGGCATATCGCCGGTTGGGATCTGGATCGGCCCGACTGGCGCGCCTGGCTGGATAGTTGGCGGTGTGCCGGTGGCCTGATATCCGGTCAGGAATAATCCATTGGTTTTGTTGATGATGTTGCCAGTGGCATCCAGATCGAATTGGCCGTTACGTCCGTAATAGACGCCGCCGCCTTCATTCTGCATGCGGAAGAAACCTTTGCCCTGAATACCGATATCCAGGTTACGGCCGGTGAAGCTCAGGCCGCCATCGTTGAAATTCTGGCTGATGCCTGCCACCTGCACACCCAAGCCGACAGAACCGGCAAAGATATCGGCGAAGGCGATAGAGCCACTTTTGAAACCGCTAGTTTGTGAGTTAGCGATGTTGTTGCCCACCACGTCCAGCGCTTTGGCTGCCGCGTTGAGGCCGCTGAGACCTTGAGAAAAACTCATAATAAAATTCCAAAATAGAGGTAAGAAGTTACTTTTGAATCACAATCACATCGAGCATGCCGATCGGTTCGTGGTTCAGCAGATGCAGCACGGCGCCGTTTGGCGTCATGGTCACGCCTTGCACCACTTCCTGCATCAAACCAACCGCTTCCGGGCTTTCGCCTTCGGCATTTTTAGCTTTGAAAGTCAGGGTGTATTCGGTGTCTGGCGCAGGGCCAGGCTGAGGCTGGAAGTTCTCCAGATCGTCGAGGCTGTAGGTTTTCACCCCAGACTTCACGTTCTTGAGATCGGCGGTGTAGGCGTTGCCTTCGGCATCCGTCAGGGTCACGGTGACGGTGTCAGCATCGCCATCCAGCACGAAGCTGAACTGCTCTGCCTTATCCGCACCTTCCTGTTGAATACCGATGCCGCCGTTGAAGGTGACCTTCGGATCGCCCTCGATCAATACGCTGCGTCCGACCCACGATGAGGCGCTCATACTGCCGAGTTGCGCCATCATCGCTTGCACGCCGGTGACGGTGCTGTTGAGCTTTTCCACGCCCGCCGCGGTGTTGAACTGCGCCAGCTGAGCGGTCAGCTGGTTGTTGTCCATTGGATTGGTGGGATCCTGATTCTGCATCTGCGCCACCAACAGCTTCATAAAGCTGTCAGTGAGATCGGCGGCGCTGTTGCCATTGCCGTAATTGTCCGATCCGTTGTTGTTGTTGACTGCTGCAACCATGGTGATGAATCCTTACTGGCCCAGAGTTAAGGTTTTCAGCATCAGCGTCTTAGCGGAGTTCATCACTTCCACGTTGGCTTGATAGCTGCGGGAAGCCGAAATGGTGTTGACCATCTCGTGCACTACATTGACGTTCGGCATGCGCACATAGCCCTGCTCATCCGCCAATGGATTACCTGGCTCGTACACCATGCGATGCGGTTCGGTGCTTTCCACCACTTCACTGACCTTCACGCCGCCAATGTCATGGCCTGCTGCGGGATCAACCGAGAACACCACCTGACGTGCGCGGTACGGTTGACCATCTGGCCCGACCGCACTGTCGGCATTCGCCATATTGCTGGCACTGACGTTGAGGCGCTGAGATTGCGCCGCCATGGCCGATCCTGAAATATCAAATACGCTAAAGAGCGACATTTCGTATTACCCCTGACTCAACACCGTCATCATTTTCTTAATATCCGCACCGAGGAAAGTCAGCCCTGACTGATATTTCACGGTGTTATCCGCAAAATTGATGCGCTCACGATCCATATCTACGGTATTACCATCCGCACTGGGCTGGTCTGGTACACGATATAGCAGCTGCGCATCGTCAAATGGCATCGATTTTCCTTCGATGTGCTTATTAGAGGTTAATGACAGTGAGACTGATTGTTTCGCCATTGATGAATTATCCATGGCTTGCTTTAACTGCTGTGAAAAATCAATATCTCGCGCCTGATATCCCGGCGTATCGGCATTCGCAATATTTGATGCCAATACATCCTGACGGCGTGAGAGTAGACCTAACGCTTGCTGTTGAAAGCGAAATGCGTCATCAAGTTTATTGACCACTGCGCTAACTCCTGTCTGGCTTTATTTTAACTGCGTTAGTGTAGACAGCAGTGGTGAAATATCACACTGCGAAGAGTCGACAGAAATAAGCGCTTTTAGCGAATTTAGAAAATGAATTAATTACACGTAGATTTAATTGGCTTTAATGGCGTCAAAAGTGTTGCCATTTACCCCATTAAAATAGATTGAAAGGCGTTTATAATTTAACCACGAGAAATAGCGAGCGCCACTTTATCGGGTTTTAAATAAGGCAACAAGATGAGGCACCCATTTTTTACTTTCCCACTCTTCATGCTGGCGTGTTATTCCGCGCCATTGCTGGCCAGCGTACCGGCGGCAACGTCAGCGGATCAACGCCTGCAAGTCAGACTCGATGCACTACTGACACGTTCATCCGCGGGAAATGAAGAAATTGTTCGTACCGCCGAGTTACTGGCGACACCAGCCCAGCTTGCTGCCGTTTGCGATAACCCGGAACTGAGTCTGGCAGGCAATGATAGCCGCTTAACCGGCAAACGCACCGCCATCGCGCGGTGCGGCAAACGCAAACATTATTTACCGATTCGTATCAGTGCCCAAGGTCGCTGGTGGGTGGCGCGGCAAAATTTGCCGAGTGGCACGGTGCTACAACGCAGCGATATCGAAGCCATTAGCGGTAATCTGGACGCACAACCGAATGGTCTGATTTTTAATGCCGATGCGATTGTTGGCCAGCGCCTGACGCGCGCTGTCGTGGCGGGTAAACCGTTGCTACAAAATCAATTGCGCCAGCAGTGGCAACTGCATGCCGGGCAAACGGTGGATTTGGTGACGGTCGGCAATGGCTTCCGTATTCGCTCGCAAGGCAAAGCGCTTAATAACGCGGCGGCAGATGGCATTTTGAAAGTGCAGACACGTAACGGCCAGACAATTCTGGGAAAAGTCGACGCTGATGGTCAGGTAATAATCTTTTTACGATAAATATTTTAGTTATTTCGTCGAGCACCGATGAGAGAAGTATACGCGAGAGCGAAATGACATAAATGCCGAGGAATATGATGATTGACAGCACCCAACCTACTCAGCCGATTGGCCCGGTAACCAGCCAGGATCTGCGCGCCCGCACCACGGCAAAAGAGAGTCAGCCGCAAGAAAGCCAGGCTGGCAGCAAAAGCTCGGTCACGCTCAGCACGCTGACCAAAAAGATTCAGAACGACGACAGTCGTGATATCGATCATGCGCGAGTGGCCGAGATGCGTGCAGCATTAGCAGCGGGCGAACTGCCGCTTGAGCCGACCAAAATTGCTCGAGCGTTAGTGCAGGATATGTTTGAGTCTCATTAATAGCGGGATGTTTTAAGGTTATGGATAAGTTGTACCCAATACTGGCGCAGATGAAAACGTCTCTGGATGAACTAGAGGCGATCATGATCGAAGAGGTTAATCAGCTTAACCGCGCGCAAATTAATCCGGTTTCGCTGCAAGTGCTGACAGATAATAAAAGTCAGCTGCTCTCGACTATCCAGTATTACGATGAAATGCGTCGCCAGCAGGAACAATTGTCCGACATTGATGCACCTTATCAGGGACAAATAAAGTTATTCACTTGCTGGCAGCAAGTGACCGAAAGAGTCCGTAATACTAAAGCGCTGAATCAAAAAGTCGAAACACTACTGCATGGTCATATGCAAAAAAATCAACATATGCAGAAAGTGGTCGATCATGTAGGAAATACCAATACGTTATATGGTGCAACCGGTGAATCTAGCCTGCTGCCAACCGGTCGCAAATACAATATCAGCATTTAACCTGTCATTTTGTTTCGTTCGTTGTCTTACTTACTCGCCTTTTAGGCGAGTTTTTTTTGCCAGAAATAAGGCAGAAAAAATAGGTCACCATAAATGGCGACCCAACAAAATAATCAGTGCTGGAATTAAATAGTTAAACGGCGTTATAGGCCTGAGAAGAGTGGCGAGATTTGCGCATGGCGGTCATTTCAGCGCTGAGGGAATTAAGGCGAGTTTGAATGCACTGACGTAAGATTGCATCCTTGGCGAATAATTGTTGCAAGGCATCAATGCAATTGAGTTGGCTAACATCCTGCGCACGCAGCTGTTTCAACTCGTTGGTATAGCGCTCAACACCGGCGACAAACTCATCCCAGTTTTCACTCTGCGCCAACATCAATAGCTGCTGGTTAAATGCCAGCAGTTGCTCAATAGCCGCATCAGACATGTTTCACCTGACGATTTTGCGGATCAATGGCTTTCCATGTTTCTGCCATATCTGCCATCAAACTGATCAGTTGTGGCAGTTTTTCTCCCGATTTATTCATATTGGCTTCCAGCAAATTGCGCGATACATATTCGTATAAGCGCTCAAGATCGGCTGGGATCTGTCCGCCAATGTCATGATTGAGACCCGCGCGCAGGCCGTTATCAATAATGTTGATGGCACGGGAAATCATCTCACCACGACGCGCAATATTGCCCTGCTGAAAATAGATTTCAGCACGGCGCATCGCGTTGATGGCACCATCAAATAGCATGGTAATTAATTGATGCGGCGTGGCACCGGCGATTTGGCTGTCGAGAGAAACGGCGGAGTAGGCATTCTTGCCTTTATTGGTATACATCATTACATCCTGCCGGGCAGATAAACTGCCCGGATAAGTGGTTGTTATCCCATGATGCCGAGCAATGCGGCTTGCAACTGCTGACTCATGCTGTTCATTTCGGTCATCGCTTTATCGAGACGCAAAAACTCTTTTTCGCTGCGCTTCAGGCTGTCTTCAATGCGCTGTTCCATCCGCGTGATCTGTTTCGCCACGCGCGTTTCCTGCTCCTTTAGACCTTTAATCGCCGTTGCAATGGCACCTTCGGTTTTGGGTGTTTTTTCACTATCACCTAAATAGCTTTTAAACACGTCTTCCAAACCGTCTTTAATGCCAGGTTTGCCATCTTTACCAAGGAACAGCGCTTCCACTTCCTTCGGGTTATTTTTCAGCGCCGCATCGAGTTTTTTGTTATCAATCGACAAGCTGCCCAGCGTACCGGTGCGATCGTCGCCGGTGTTGCCATCAAACTTCACCGTAATCCCCAGGCTGCCCAGCGTTTGGAACACATCGCCGGCTTCACCAAAACTTCCCATGGTGGTGGATTTAACCAGGCTGGTGAGGCGGCGCAACGTACCATCACCAAATAGGGCGCCGTTACCCGGATTCGGCTGCGCCAGATCACCGCTGGAACCTTTCACCGGCTCCTTATACGCGCTGGCCGTGCTCGCTGCGCTAAGGAAGTTGTTGTACATTTTGACGAAATCCTCAATCAGGGTTTTCACCTTTGAGGTATCCGCGGTGACGGCCAGCGTTTCTGCTTTGAAATCCCCATTGTCATCTTTTTCGGAAACTTCTCGCAGCTCAAAGGTAATGCCTTCAATCGCATCGGTAATGGTGTTGGAGCTACGCTCAACCTTCGCGCCATCAATGGTCAAAATGGCATTTTGCGCCGCATTGATTTGCGCAGCGCGTTTATCGTTGAAACCAGTCTCGCCGGGGATATTGGCATTTTTCGGATCGTAATCCAGCACATCAGCCAGCTTGCTGTCACCAGTGACTTCCATTTTGATTTCACCGTCAGTGCCGGTTTTCTTCGAGGTCACCACCAGTTGAAACTGGCCGTTCTCTGCTGGCATCACTGACGCGCTGACATCACCGTTTTTAGCATTAATCTTCTTGGCAATTTGCGTCAGCGAGGTTTCGTCATCTTTCAGCTCTACAGCCATGGTTTTGCCATCGCCGATGGTGATGTTCAGGGTACGCGTGGCTGAATTGTCGCCCAACTGATCGCTGTTGCTGGCTTGCGCAGGCGTGCCGATTTTGTGCGATTTAGCTAACTGCTCAACAATCACCGAGTAGCTGTTGGGGATGGCACCACTGCCTGCTGTGGCTTTGAAGGCTTTGTTATCGCCGACGCTTACGCCGTTGAAACCTTCATCCTGCAATTTACCCAAATTAGTTTTCAGCGAATCGAGCGAGCTCGAGATTTTGCCCCAGGATGAAACCTGACCATTGAAATTGCTTTGTTTGAGGAGATACGGATTGAGCTTTTTGCTCTCCGCGCCTTTCATCTGCTCTAACAGAGCAGGAATATCAAGCCCAGAACCACCGAGTCCTGAAATAGGCGTTGCCATGATGCATATTCCTTTAAGTGAATAAGTGATGTTTACACTGACTCCCATCGGTGTATTTGGCGTTAAGTTTAATTTTTTACTTATAGAGCAACAATCTCTAAGCGAGTGGAATACACAGACGTGCGCTTATTGGTTAATTAATTAATGCCATGGCGATAAATAGCGTCATTATTGATGGCAATTCATTGTTTTTAATTTTATTCAAAAAATTATTTCAGTGATTTTCGTCGGCTCCGATGAATAGGGTATGCGCAACAATTCACGCATATTTATGCTGCCACGCTTGGCAGCGTTCATTCGCTAAAAGGAAATCGATTATGGCCCAAGTTATCAATACCAATGCACTGAGCCTGATGGCTCAGAACAACCTGAACAAATCTCAGACCTCGCTGGGTACTGCTATTGAGCGTCTCTCTTCAGGTATGCGTATCAACAGCGCAAAAGATGATGCGGCTGGTCTGGCTATCT
>NZ_JBNBPM010000018.1:0-92488 GCF_059412405.1 Pantoea sp. CFCC18179
ACTGAGTAACATAAAAAAATCCGTAATCCCTGATAGATTACGGATTCTTGCAGAACTGCCGGATCGTTCAACCGATCATTTTTGGCTTAACTGATCGGCATTACGCCATTTATGGTGACCTCTCTCAACCCGCCATCCACTCGCCAATGATCTCCGCATACAACTGCTCGGCTTCACTCAATTTGCTCAACAAACAATACTCATCGGTTTGATGCGCCATGCTCGGCTCTCCCGGGCCTAAAATAATGCACGGCGGATTGCCCAACGCGGGCAGCAGCAGCGATGCATCGGTAAAATAGGGCACCACGCGCGCTTCCAGCGGCTGATCAAACCGCGTCTGACAAAGTCGATATATTGACTGAACCCACTGATTTTCCGCTGAACTCAGCACCGCAGGCAGATCCACCAACGTCGTCATCTGCACCGATTCCCCCAAGAAATCACTTAACTGCTGGCGAATGGTGGCGTGCTGCAAGTTAGGCGCACTGCGAATATCCACATCAAAGGCGGCGCGATCCGGTACCGAATTGATGTTTAATCCGCCCTGAATGCGGCCAACATTGAGCGTCGGATGCTTCATTAATGGATGCGGCGCGCCAGGCGAAAAGTGGCGGATTTTGCCCAGCGCATCGGCGGCCAGATAAATGGCGTTGATGCCCAATTCTGGCATCGCGCCGTGCGCGGTTTTGCCGTGGGTTTCGCAGCGCAGCCACAATGCGCCTTTATGGCCAATTACCGGATAATTGGCGGTCGGCTCTCCGACAATCAGCGCGCCAATTTCCGGTAAATTTCCGGCTTCAATCAGTGCCTGCGCACCATCGCAACCGGTTTCTTCGCCTCCGGTGATCAGCAAAACTACGCCACGTCCGGCACGAATCGCTGCTTGCTGCTCAACGCAGGCGAGGGCGAAAGCCGCTACCGCCGCTTTCATATCGCTGGAGCCGCGTCCGTACAGGCGATCGCCGTCAATCTCTGAACCAAATGGATCGTGCTGCCAGGCCTGATTGCCCAACGGTACGGTATCCAGATGACCGGTAAACGCCAGCGGCTTGCCGTCGGCCGCGCCGGACATCGTCGCGATAAGATTCGCGCGATCGGTGCCAAATGCGCTTAGCGTGACCTCGAATCCATTGTCACTTAGCCAGTCGGCAAAAAACTGCATGCACGCCGCTTCATTGCCGGGCGGATTGATGGTGTCAAAACCGAGCAGTCGCTGGGCAAGCGAGAGCGAAGCCGGGCACATCACGCGCGCTCCGTCAGCCAATCAAGGCAGTTAATCCACAGTTGGCGATAGCCAGGCCACTGCGTGAACTCTTCCGGCAGCCAGTGCGCCGACATATCGCTGGTCCACACCAACGAACGGCCTTGCTGATATTCGCGTACCGCTAATAAAGGATGCGATGTGCCCGCGACCGTCGCCAACAGCGTACCTTCGGGATGCATCTCAACTTCGTTGTAACCCAACATCCACGGCCATTCACCCTCAATAGCGCTGAAAACGGCATGATGCTGCGCGATCTCCAGCGTAGAACCTTCTGGCGTTTCAATGCGGTCGTCCCAGGCGAGGCAGCGCACCGGCAGCACTTTTTCCACGTGGGTATTACGGAAGCGCGCGCCGCCGTTGATGCCCTGAAAACTGAAGTAGCCGCCAATCATCATCAGATTGCCGCCCGCAGCGACATAATCATGGATTAGCGCAAGACGGTTAGCGGTGCGGCGGCTTTTCATCCACGTATCGGGATGCAACAACAGCGTATTGGCACCAATATCCGACAGAATAATCACGTCCCATTGCTGTAAACCTTCCAGCGTCAGTGGGAAATCGGTGGCGGCGGCATGCGCTGGCATGTGCGTCACCGCGTAATCACTGTGTTTTAATGCCGCGATAAAATCCCCGGCACCGCTGTGCCAGGTGGCGGTGGCAAACTGATCAAAGCCTTTAATGTGGCTTGAGGTGCTGGTCCAGGATTCGCCCACCAGCAACACTTGCTTCTGCATTCGATTCTCCCTTTATCCGCCAAACACGCGCTGCGGGTTAGCAATCATTAATGTTTCGAGTTGTTCGCCGCTCACGCCAAGACGTTTCAGACGCGGGACAAAATGTTTGAGGATGTAGCCGTAACCGTGACCGCCAAAGCGCGTCAGCATGGTTTTCAGGAACACATCTTGTGATAGCAGGATTTGTTGAATGTAGCCGTCAGCGATCAGCTCAACGATGGCGCGCGCATTCTCTTCATCCGACGGCGATTGCGCCGCTTCATCAGCGTAGTAATAGCTCATGCCGATCATGTCGTATTCGAGGAACACGCCGCGATCCGCCAGTTCACGTTGATAGGTTTTATCGGCGAAACTCGGATTCATGTGGCACAACACGGTATGGTGCAAATCGGCCCCTTCCTGCGCCAGAATATCCAGCACCTTGTGGCCTAAACGTTCCCAGCCGGGCAGATGTACCTGAATCGGCACGCCGGTGGCGGCGCTGGCGCGTCCGGCTGCACGCAATGACTTCTCTTCATCAGCGGTAAAGCGGCTGGAAATGCCGATCTCGCCAATCAGCCCGGCAATCACCTCGGGTTTTTCTGCCGCGCCGCCAAGATCAAAGATCAGTTTGTCGGTCAGTTGTTCAACGCTGATCGCTTTTACCCATTCAGGATGCGACGGCTCCAGATATAAACCGGTGCCCATCACGATATTCAGCCCGGTTAAACGCGCGATGCGTTGCAATCCTTTGGGATCGCGGCCAATACCGATGTTGGTGGGATCAACGATAGTTTCGCCGCCCAGCGCGCGGTATTTCATTAACTCTTCAATCGCTAAATCCACGTCAAACAGCTGGCAGTTATCGCGGCTCATCAGCGGGTTCATCTGCAACTCGCCAAGATTCTCGATTTTGACCGGCATCTCGGCGATATGGCGATCGCTGCAACAGCAGGGCGGCACCCACTTGCCGGACGCATCCAGCAAAATGTGCTCGTGCATCAAGGTCACGCCCATTTCCGCCAGCGGCAGCGGGCCTAAAACCGTCATCACATGGCCACTGCACACACCGAGCGGCAGCGGTTCCGCGTGTCGAAAAATCGATCCTTTCATGAGCTATCCTTTTGCCGGTGCGCGCGTGGGATTAAGAATGCGGGTGTTGAGCCAGATGGCGAGCAGGATGATGGTGCCGGTGGCGATTTGCGTATAGAACGGCGAGATGTGCGACAAAATCAGCCCGTTCTGGATAATCGCAATTGAAAGCGCGCCCAGTAACGTGCCGATTATGGTGCCGAAGCCTCCGAACAGGCTGGTGCTGCCAAGTACCACTGCGGCGATCACCTGCAACTCAAAACCTTCGCCCTGATTGGAGGAGCCGCTACCGAGACGTGCGGTGATGATCATCCCCGCCAGCGCCGCCGCCATACCGCTGATGATGTACACCTTCATGGTGACCGCTTTGGTATTGATGCCGCTGCGGCGCGCACCTTCGGCGTTAGCGCCAATCGCCGTGACGTAGCGACCAAAACGCATATGATTCAGCACAATATGCCCGGCAAACAGCACCACGATGCCAATCAGCGCCGGCATTGGGATGCCCATTACCCATGCGCGGCCCATGAAGGTAAACAAGCTGTCGGCCGGAACCGGAATCGAATATCCCTGCGTCACCAGCAGCGCGATGCCGCGCACCACCGCCAATGTCGCCAGCGTTACGATAAACGCCGGAATTCCTTCAAAGGCGATAAAGAAGCCGTTGATGGCACCGACCAATCCGCCCAGCAACAAACCGCCGATCAGCACCACCGGCCACGGCAAACCCCAATTATTCAAGGCGATAGCGGATAGCGCACCGACCAGCGCCAGCGTCGAACCGACCGATAAATCAATGCCGCCGGTGGTGATCACCAGCGTCATCGCCGTGGCGACAATCAGCAGTGGGGCGCTTTGCCGAATGATATTCAGCCAGTTGGTGCTGGTGAGAAAATTACTGGTGATCAGCGAAAACACCACGCAGCAAAAGATGAAAAACAGCGCAATGCTCACCACGCCCGAATGGTTGTGCAACAGGCGGCGCGGCAGCGAATGTTGAATCATGCGCGAACTGCTCAAATTCATGATGCTCATCCTGTGACCTCAATGTGCCGCCGCGGAGTGAGCGGTAAATTTCTCACCCACGATCAAGTTAACGATATCGCTCAAACTGGTATCCGCCACGCGGCGGTCGGCCACATTGGTGCCTTCGTACATCACCATAATGCGGTCGCACACCAGGAACAGATCCTGTAAGCGATGAGTAATCAGGATCACGCTGACGCCGCGCGCCGACACGCGGCGAATCAACTCCAGCACCGCTTCGACTTCGGCCACCGCCAGTGCGGCGGTGGGTTCATCCATGATCAGCACTTTGGGTTCGAATGCCGCCGCGCGCGCAATCGCAATCGCCTGGCGTTGACCGCCGGATAAATTGCGCACTAACAGGCGCGTATCGGGAATTGAAATCCCCAAACCTTTAAGCATTTCACGCGCTTCGGCGTGCATTTTGGCTTGATCGAGGAACGGAATGCCGAGCACCGATTTCATCGGCTCGCGTCCCATAAACAGGTTTCCGGCGACATCCACCGTGTCGCACAGCGACAAATCCTGATAGACCATTTCGATATGACAGCGGCGCGAATCGGCCGGATTGGCGAAGTGCTGCTGCTCGCCATCGATACGAATGGTGCCGCTGGTTGGCACCACCGCGCCGGAGAGCACTTTGGTCAGCGTCGATTTCCCGGCGCCGTTATCGCCGACCAATCCCAATACTTCGCCCGGGGCCAGTTGCAAATTGACGCCGCGCAGGGAACGAATCGAGCCGTACGTTTTGGTGATGTTAATCATCTCTACCCGCGCTGGCGTAGTGTGTGGCTGCTGCATCTGATCACTCCCATTGCTATTGCCGGGAACCTTGTCTGTTGCTACGAACCGCGCCGATCTAACACGATTTACATGCTAGTAAACCGGTTTACCTGTCAGATAAAACGCCAGTTCGCAGCAACACCACAATACGTATCAACGATATTTGTTTGCCGCTATCCGCGTTGCAGCTTCTGTGCCAGGTTATAAATTAACCACTTCTGGCAAGAGAAAAACTAAGTGAATTCAGCAAGATAAAATTCAAGTGATGAGTAAACCGGTTTACCTCAGTGAGTGAATAACGCGTTGATTGCTGATGTTTTGCGCCAAAGTTGTGCGTTTTTGCGCCATTGTGGTTCAGGGATGGAGAATCTGAATCGAATCACGTCCGACCCATTCCACCGGCAAACGGGTTTCCAGCGGGATGTCGGCGTCGTTATTCAGCAGGCGCAACATGATGTCCACTGCGGTGTAACCCAGCTGCCGCGCAGGTTGGCGGATGGTGGAAATGCGCGGCTGAGTCAGGTCGGTGTAATTGGCATCATCAAAGCCAACCAGCGAAAGTGCTTCAGGTGCTTGCAGCCCGCTGGCACGTAAACCATCCAGCAAGCCCAACACTAAATAATCACTGGCGGCGAACACGGCGGTGGGGCGCCTGGCGCCACGAAACAGCTGCTGCAATGACTGTTGGCCGAACTCACGCTGATAATTTCCGTACATCACCCATTCCGGCGGCACCGATAAATCGGCCTGCTTCATCGCGGTGCAGAAGCCGAGATAACGTTCACGCACGCTCATCAACTGTTCCGGCCCGCCGATAAACGCGATATGGCGATGTCCCGCGGCGATCAACTGTTCGGTGGCGATGCGCCCACCTTGAACGTTATCGGCGAACACTTTCGGCACGCTGCTGCCGGGAATATCTTCATCAAGCAACACGATATGCTGATGACGCTGCACCTCTCTGCACAGCACGCCGTTGTCCGGGCGGTTGGTGGTGAACAGCAAACCATCCACCTGACGCGTATCCAGCCAGCGAATAAATTGCGCTTCTTTGTCGGGATTGTTGCGTGTGATGCACAAAACCAGGCTGTAACCGCGCGCCGAGGCCGCTTCTTCGGCGGCATCCGCCAGTTCGGCGAAGAAGGAGTTGGTGATATCCGGCAGCACCAAACCCAGCGTTTCACTGCCGCCTTTGCTCAGACGTCGCGCGAGGCTGTTGCCGCGATAATCAAGCTGGCGGATGGCGGCCTGAATGCGATCAATCGTCTCTTGCGGCAAGACGATGCTGTGATTCATGTAGCGAGAAACCGTGGCTTTCGATAGCCCGGCCAGTTTTGCCACGTCAGATAACAACACGCGTTTTGTACTCATGTTCCTCGCCATATTCATTGCTGGTCGCGGTGTGGTCACCATAAATGGCGACCCTACAAAACCGCGCCTTACATTCGTAGGGTCGCCATTTATGGTGACCTATTCCTTCACCAGACTTAATCATTGCACATCACTCACCAAATAAACACTTGACAAAAATATTCACTCGGCGAATTGTATGCTCAGTTTACCGCATCACCGGGAATCTATTCCCAAACTGATTTAAGCTAATTCACCAGGTATTCCTAACGGATGGGAAACCGAAAAACGCTTAATCCAGCTGCCTTAACAACACTGCATTTTTGCAGTGAATGACATCATTCCATCGATATTTGCCCGCCACATAAACTCAGCGTTAAAACGCTGGGATACGCTGATTATTTTTTATTCCCGACGAGGAACACCATGATGTTATCTTTCACCGGAAAACTGCGTTTATTGGTATTGGCTTCCACTCTCATTTCTGCGGGTTCATTTTTCTCTGTGGCGCAAGCCGCGCCCACTTATGCATTAGTGCAGATTAATCAGCAAGCGCTGTTCTTTAATCTAATGAATCAAGGCGCGCAAGAAGCGGCAAAAGCCAGCGGTAAAGATCTGGTGATATTCAATGCCACCGATAATCCGGTGGCGCAAAACGATGCGATTGAAAACTATATTCAGCAAGGTGTGAAAGGTATTTTGGTGGATGCGATTGATGTCAATGGCATCATGCCTGCTATTAAAGAAGCGGCGGCGGCGAAAATTCCGGTGATTGCCATTGACGCGGTATTACCGGCAGGACCGCAAGCGGCGCAAGTGGGTGTCGATAACCTCGAAGGCGGCAAAATCCTCGGTAAATATTTCGTCGATTATGTGGCGAAAGAGATGGGCGGCAAAGCGCGTTTGGGCATTGTCGGCGCGCTGAATTCGGCGATCCAAAACCAACGGCAAAAAGGCTTTGAAGACACCATCAAAAGCAACAGCAAAATCACCGTTGCGGATGTGGTTGATGGACAAAATATTCAGGACAACGCCATGACGGCGGCGGAAAACCTGATCACCGGTAACCCGGATTTAACTGCGATTTATGCCACCGGCGAACCGGCGTTATTGGGCGCGATTGCCGCAGTAGAAAACCAGGGACGCCAGAAAGATATCAAAGTATTTGGCTGGGATTTGACGGCGAAAGCCATCAGCGGCATTGATGGCGGCTACGTCACAGCCGTGTTGCAGCAGGATCCGAAGAAGATGGGCGAAGAGGCGCTGAAAGCCCTCAACGCTATCTCTGAAGGCAAAACGGTGAGCAAAACTATTTTAGTGCCCGCCACCGTGGTGACCAAAGCGAACGTGGATAGTTACCGTCCGCTGTTCAAGTAAGGTTTACACGCTGCGCGTCGCCAGGAGCGCAGCGAGTTCTTGATCGGTAGGAAAAGCGTTCACGGTACCAACGCGGCTGACGGTGATCGCGGCGGCCAGGCTGGCATGTTGCAGGGCAAGTTCATCGGGTGGCACGCCGCGCAATAGCGCCGAAGCCAGCATCACACCGAGGAAGGTATCGCCCGCGCCGGTGCTGTCTACCGCGCGCACTGTGGACGCCGGACTGAAGCACTTTTCCCGATCGGTGATCAGCCAGGCACCTTGCACACCTTGGGTGATCACTAAGTGGTTCACACCGGCAGGACGTAACAGCTCGGCTTCTAATTGATTGACCACGGCGATATCGATCAGCGGCCAGAGTTGCGCGAAATCGGCATTCACCGGCGAAGGATTAAATACGGTGATCAAGCCGTTAGCTTTGGCCCAGATAAACAGCGCACGGGTTTTCTCCAGTGAGAAATTACCTTGCTGCAATAAAATATCGCCGGGTTGGGCATCGGCTAAATAGGGCAGCATTTCTTCTAGTGTTAAAGCATCTGCTGCCGCGGTGGTGGTAATAATCGCATTATCACCGTCGCTACTGTTGAGAATAATTGAGGTGTCGCTATGCGTGGTTAAATAACTTTTGGGTAATAACGTTAGCGGTTCATGCGCAATTTGTTGACGAATGAATGCGCCATTGCTGTCATTACCCGTTGCTGCAATTAAGCGTGTCTCAATACCACAGCGTGAAATAACGATCGCCTGATTAGCGCCTTTGCCGCCAATATCCTGCGATGTTTTTACGCCGTGAATTGACGCGCCTTTTTGTGGTAAATCGTTAATCGACCAGGTTTCATCAACCACAATATTCCCTGCAACATAAACTCGCATAATGGTTCTCGTTAATAAGGTGAAGAAGATGGTTTCTATATCAGCAGGAAAAAGCAGCGCAATACAAGATATTTTTTCCAGGAAGAAAGCAGTGATTGGCGTGGTGCATTGTGATGCCTTTCCGGGTTCGCCTAAATATCGTAATAAGCCATTGAAAGATATTATTGAGCGCGCGCTGCGTGATGCAGATAATTATATTACTGGTGGCGTGCACGGCTTGATTATCGAGAATCATGGCGATATTCCGTTTGCCAAACCCGACGATATTGGCCCAGAAACCGCCGCATTTATGGCGGTGATCACGGAAAAGATTCGTGAGCGTTTTGGCGTGCCATTGGGGATTAACGTGCTGGCGAATGCGGCGATTCCCGCCTTTGCCACCGCGCTGGCAGGCGGTGCCGACTTTGTGCGCGTTAATCAGTGGGCCAACGCCTATATCGCTAATGAAGGTTTTATTGAAGGTGCTGCCGCCAAAGCGCTGCGCTATCGCAGCCAGCTGCGCGCCGAACACATCCGCGTCTTCGCCGACAGCCACGTGAAACACGGCAGCCACGCTATTGTTGCCGATCGCTCAATCCAGGAACTCACCCGCGACGTCGATTTCTTCGAAGCCGACGCGGTGATCGCCACCGGCCAACGTACTGGCGACAGCGCCACGCTGGACGAAATCGATGAAATCCGTGCCGCCACTGAACTGCCGCTGTTAGTCGGTTCCGGCGTCACACCCGCCAATATCTGCCAAATCCTTGGACGCACCCAGGGCGTGATCGTCGCCAGCACCTTAAAAGTGGATGGTGTGTGGTGGAACGAAGTGGAGTTGGCGCGCGTGAAGCATTTTATGGCGGTAGCGCAAGCGGCGCTGGAGGAGGCGTGATGGAGAGCTTCAGCGATCAGCTTTTGCAGCAGCATCAAACATTGTGGCAGGCGATGCAGCAGCACCGATTTGTGCTGGATATCGAACGCAATCAACTGCCTGAAAGTGTGTTCAATCGCTATTTGGTGTTTGAAGGCAATTTCGTCGCCACTGCCATCAACATCTTTGCGTTGGCCGTCAGCAAAGCGCCGGATATTCGCCAGCAGCGCTGGTTAATCGGCGTGCTGAATGCGCTGGTGGACACGCAAATCGCCTGGTTTGAACAGGTGCTGGCGCAGCGCAACATCAATCCCAACGATTACCCCGACGATCTGCCCGGCGTGAATGCGTTTCGCGATGGCATGTTCAAGGTGGCGCAGCAGGGCAGTTTTGCCGAGATCATCACGCTGATGTTTGGCGCGGAGTGGATGTACTACCACTGGTGCGCACGCGTTAGCAGCCAACCGATTGCCGACAGCGACATCCGTCGTTGGGTCGATATGCATGCGGAAGATGAGTTTTACCAACAGGCGTTGTGGCTGAAAGGCGAACTGGATGCCTGCGCGCAGACATTGAGCGCCGAAGAGAAAAGCCGCTTGTCGGTGCTATACGGCCAAGTGTTGCAGTGGGAAATCGATTTTCACAGTGCCGCCTATCCCAGCAGCGGGGCGTGAAGATGAATAACTGCTTTATTGAGGCGCGCAATATCTGCAAACGCTTTGGTGCGTTAACCGCATTGAACCAGGTCAATCTCAGCATCCATCGTGGCGAAGTGCTGGCGTTACTCGGCGATAACGGCGCCGGCAAATCGACCTTCACCAAAGTGCTTTCGGGAGCCTACAGCGCCAGCGACGGCGAACTGTGGATCGACGGCAAAGCGGTGAAATTCACCTCGCCGCGTCAGGCCGCCGAACATGGCATCGCCACTATTTATCAGGAGCTGGCGCTGGCGGAAAACCTCAGCATTGCAGAAAACGTGTTTTTGGGGCGTGAACTGAAGCGGCGCGTGTTGGGCATTCCGTTTCTGCGCCGCCGTGAGATGCGTGAACAGGTCGATCAGTTGCTGAAAGATCTCGATGCGCACATCTCCGATGCCGAAGCGTCAGTTGGCAGCCTGTCCGGTGGACAGCGCCAGGCGGTGGCGATTTGCCGCGCGCTGAATCTCAATGCGCAACTGGTGATCATGGATGAACCGACCGCCGCGTTGGCGGTGGCCGAAACGCAAAAAGTCCTACAATTGACGCGCCGGCTGGCTGAACGCGGCTGCGCGGTGGTGCTAATCAGCCACAACATCAGCGATGTGTTTGCGGTGGCCGATCGCATGGTGGTGTTTCGTCGTGGACGAAAAATTGCCGAGCGCCGTCACGCTGAAACCTCGCCCGATGAAATCGTTTCATTAATTACCGGTGCGCATCCCGAAGCGCGCGCCTTTGAAAATGCCTAATGGTCACTTCATCAATCCAGGGGAAATAAAGATGCGTCGAATAACTACAGCTGTTTGTTCTCTCTCTTTACTGTTTTCCACGCTGGCGCTCGCCGCTGAAAAAGTGGCGTTTGTGCCGCAGATTATTGGCATTCCCTATTTCCAGGCGATGGAAGCGGGCGGCAAACGCGCCGCCAATGATTTGGGCGTTGAGTTTGTCTACAGCGGGCCGGTGGATACCAACCCAATGGATCAGTTGCAGATCGTGCAAAACCTGATTGCGCAGAAGGTCAATGCGATTGGTATCAGCGTATTAGATGCCTCCAGCATCGCGCCGGTGATGGCGCAGGCCAAAGCCAACAACGTGCATTTGTTTACCAGCGACAGTGATGCGCCAGATAGCGGCCGTCCGGTGTACGTGGCGCAGGCCACCGATCAGGGATTGGGCGAAACCATCATTGATGAGATGGTCAAGCGCGTCGGCGATCACGGCAAAATCGGCATCGTCTCCGGTGAAGCCACCGCTTCGAACCTCAATAGCTGGATTGGCTTCATGCAGCAGCGCGTGAAGAGCAAATATCCCAACGTCACCTTACTCAAACCGCAGTACGCGGGCGGTTCCGCCAGCCGCGCGGCGCAGATTGCTACCGATTTGATGTCAGCCAATCCTGACCTTAAAGGCTTGATCGCGATGGCATCGACCACTTGCCCTGGCGTGGCACAAGCCATTGAGACCGCCGGCAAAAATGGCAAGGTGATCGGCAGCGGCTTCTGTAGCCCGAACACCGCACGCTCTTACCTGAAAAGCGGTGCCTTTGGTTACACCGTGCTGTGGGACCCGGAAAAACTCGGCTATCTGACCGTGTGGGCCGGTAAGCAGTTAATTGATGGCAAAGCCTTCAGCGCCGAAAACAACGTGCCGAGTTTTGCCGAGCCGGTGAAATTTGACAGCAAAACCGGCGTATTGCTGCTCGGTTCGCCTGCGGTGTTCACCAAAGAGAACGTTGATCAGTTCAAATTCTAACGGGGATGCGCATGCAGATGACTTCACGGGAGATCGCCTTGCTGGCGATTGCCCTGTTCGCCAGCGCCGGTTTCGCGTGGTTTTCGCCGTGGTTCGCTACGCTCGATAACCTGTTAACCATTCTGCGCAACAGCAGCGAACTTCTGCTGATCGCGCTTGGCATGACGCTGGTGATTGCGATGGGCGGCGTTGATGTGTCGGTTGGCGTGGTGATGGGCGTGGCGGCGTGGGGCGTCGGGCAACTGCTGCTGGCGCAATCACCGTGGCTGGCGGCGCTGGCCGGTCCGCTGCTGGGATTGCTGTTGGGGTTGATCACCGCGCTGGTGGTGGTGATTGGCCGCATTCCGGCCATTGTCGGCACGCTGGGATTGTTTGGCGTGTGGCGCACCGGCTTGTTCGCTTTGCTCGGCGGCCAGTGGCTTTCCGGCTTGCCCGACAGTTTAACCAGCGGATTAATGCATTCGCTGCTGGGATTGCCGCTGATGGCGTGGATCATCGTGCTGGCGTGGGCGGCAGTGTGGTTGATGTTGCGCCACACGCCGTACGGATTGTGGCTGCTGGCGGCGGGCAATTCAGAGGAGAAAGCGCGACTGGCAGGCATTCCGGTGACGCAAGTGCGCATCGCCACCTTCATGATCAGCGGCCTGCTGTGTGGCATCGCCGCCACCTGTTATATCGCCACCTATCGCAATGTTGAAATGACGGTTGGCGGCAGTTTAGCGCTGGAAGCGATTGCTGCGGTGGTGCTGGGCGGCACGCGCATCACCGGCGGTTCGTGCAGCTTGTTGGGCACGCTGCTCGGCGTGCTATTGCTGCGCATTCTGCAAAACGGCTTGCTGCTGGTGGGGATTCCGTCGCTGTGGCAAACCGTGGTGACTGGCGCGGTGTTGCTGATTGTTCTTAGCAGCGAAGCGGTCAGCGGACGCATGTTTACCTTCCGGAGGCTGGCATGACTTTCTGGCGCAAATCACCGGATATCACGCTACTGATCGCACTGTGGTTGTTGCTGGCGCTGGGTATCGTGCTGGTGCTACCGCAGATGCTGGCGAGCTGGTCGATCACCTCGATTCTGCAATTCGCCACCTTGCTGTCATTGGTCGCACTCGGCCAATCGCTGGTGGTGATGACTGGCGGTGGCGGCATTGATTTGTCGGTCGGCGGCAATGTGTCGTTATCGGCGGTAATAGGCATGCTGGCGCTCGATCAGGGACTCAATCCGGCATTGCTGCCGTTGGTTTGTCTGATTAGCGGCACGCTGGCGGGGGCGGTCAACGGCTTGCTGATCGCCCGGTTACGGCTTTGGCCGCTTATTGTCACGCTCGGCAGCTTCTATCTGTTTTCCGGCCTGGCGCTGGCATTAACCGGCGGCGCAGCAATTGCTGGGGTGCCAGCGGAATTAACCCAGTGGGGACGCGGTGCGCAATTGGCGATCCCCTTGCCGTTTCTCACCTGCGTGATCCCGGCATTCCTCATCGCCTGGCTGATTCTGAGCAAAAGCGCGTGGGGTAAGTGGATTTACGCCTGCGGCTTCAATGAACACGCCACGCGCCTGGTTGGCATCCCGGTTGATCGCCTGCGCTTGCTGGCCTACTGCCTGAGTGGATTACTGGCGGGTTGTGCTGGATTTGTCTCTCTCAGTTGGCTGGGCAGCGCGCGGCCAGAAATCGGCGTCAATCTGGAACTCGAATCTCTCACCGCAGCCCTGCTCGGCGGCGTCGCCATTTTTGGCGGGCGCGGCAGCGTGATCGGCGTATTAGCGGCGGCGCTGATGCTGGTCACTATCAAAACCTGCATGTTGCAGTTGGGACTGAACAGCGTCTGGCAACTTGGCGTGGTGGGCATTCTGTTAATTATCGTGTTGATGGCACAACGACTTTTCATCTATCGGAGATAACCATGAATCTGACCGAACAAATCAGCGCGCACGTTGATGCCAGCGCCGAACGTATCGCACAAACACTGTGCGACCTGCTGGCGTTTCCCTCGATTGTGAAGGCCGATCCGCGTGAGGCTGGACCGGGCGAGCGTGATTGCCAACGGTATCTGCAACAACGCCTCGAAGCGCTGGGCATGACAACCGATCTTTGGGATCCCGATGGCCCGGCGCTGTACGACAAATATCAGGGTCGGCCGGGCGCAAATAAAGGCCGCACTTTTGAAGGCCGTCCTAATCTGGGCGGCACCTTAGCGGGCGCGGGCGGCGGCAAATCGCTGATGCTAACTGGCCATATTGATGTGGTGCCGCAGGGGCCGCCGGAACACTGGCACAGCGATCCGTTCGTACCAGAAATTAAAAATGCGGCGGTGTACGGCCGTGGCGCAGTCGATATGAAAGGCGGCGTCGCCTGCATGTTGATGGCGGTGGAGTTGTTGCAGGATCTCAACATTCGTCTGGCGGGCGATGTGGTGTTCACCACCGTGGTCGATGAGGAGATTGGCGGCATGGGATCGCTGGCGATGGTCGATCGCGGCTTTAAAGCTGATGCGGGCATCATGACTGAACCGACGGCCAATCGTATTTCGCCGATTTGCCACGGCATTTTGTGGGGACGGATTATTCTCGATGGCATCGGCGGGCATGCCGAACTCACGCCAAACAGTTGGGACAGCAGCGGCCCGGTGGATGCGGTCACTTTGTGTCGACAAATGCTCGATGGCCTGGATGTGCTTAATCGTCGCTGGCAAAGCCAACCGAATAAAAATCATCCGCTAATGGAGCTACCGAATCAAATCATCGTCACCCAGTTGAAAGTGGGTGAACATCCTGCGTCAATTGCCGGTCGCGCCGAGATCGTGATTGATGTGCAATATTTGCCCGCCGAAAAAGATGAGATGGGCTTGGGCGGCAACGTCAAAAAAGAGATTGAAGCGCACGTGGCGAAGGTTTGCGCGCTCGATCCCTATTTGGCGCAACATCCGGCGCGAATTGAATGGATTCTGGATGCCGATTGCGCCGAAATCGCCGCCGATCATCCCTTCGTTACCACTTTCCAGCAAGGCGTGGGTGATGCGGCGTTGAATCCGCAACTGGCGGGATTCGGTGCGCACAGCGATATTGGCTTGCCGAGTACGCTCGGCCAAACGCCAACGGTGAACTTCGGCCCCGGCGATCCGGCGATGTCGCATCAACCCAATGAACATGTGCCGATCAGCGATTTGGTGGCGTGCACCAAAGCGATTGCGTTGACGTTGGTGCGTTGGTGCGGAGTGAAATCGTAGAGTCGGCATGTTGGAACAGGTGCGCAAAAATGCGCACCCTACGGAAAAATCGTTGTAGGGTCGCCATTTATGGTGACCGCGTTGAGGCGCGCAGATATCGGCACCCGACGCGCTATTCTTCTGGCGAATTTTTTAATGTTTGTTCGAGGAAATCGGTGGTGTGATGCATCCAGCAGCGCATATCGAACAGGTCGAGCACCAAGCTAATGGAGATAAAGGCAATGCAGAGAATGAAAACGATCGCGAAATAATAAGGCAAAACTGACATCTATTCCTCCCTGGAATGTGCTCGACAGCGGAGGGCATTATTACTTAAATTTCTCTTATAGACAAATCAAGCGGCCAAACTGCGCATTTACTCTTCTTCCACCACTAAGGTGTAACCAAAGCCGCGCGTGGTCTTAATAAAGGAGCGACCAATCTTTTCACGCAGGTTATGAATATGCACTTCTAAGGTATTGGTGGCCGGTTCGGTGGACCAATTATAAATATCGTTAAACAACACTTCGCGATGCACCGGTTGCCCAGCTTTAAACATCAAGCGCGACAATATCGCATACTCTTTTGGGGTTAATTCCAGCGCTTTGCCCGCCAGGCAAATCTGCTTATTGCTGATGTTGAGTGAAAACTCACCGACATTTAACGTTTCATCACCTTCATTAAGATGGCGGCGAATCAGCGCACGAACGCGCGCTAATAACTCATCCAATGAGAAGGGCTTCAGCAAATAGTCATCAGCCCCAGCATCCAAGCCAATAATTCGGTCATTAACGCTATCGCGTGCGGTAAGAATTAATACCGGCACGCTGATTTTGTTTTGACGTAATCGCAGAAGAAAATTAATCCCATCGTCGTCAGGCAAGCCCAAATCCAGAATAATCAGGCTGTAATGCCCACTTTGCAAACTGGCTTCGGCGATGCGCACGGTGGAAACCGCGTCGCAAATATAGCCTTTTCTTTCCAGGGCAATCACTAAGCCCTGCAACAGCAATTCATCATCTTCTACGATCAGCGCTTTCATTAATGATCGCTCCGGCACGCGGTGAGAATATCATCAGCTGGCTTGTATTCATGGGTCTGAATACCGGTTAAGCCGAGCATGGTAGAGAACAAGTTATCCTGCGAGAAACCTTGCTGTGCCGCTTTCTTATCGATGCAGGATTTATCCACGCCATAGCGCTGTTGATAATCCGGCGACAACCAAATCAGCATCGGCACATGTTTCTGTTCTGATGGTGCAATGGCATACGGCATGCCGTGCAAATAAGCGCCATTTTCACCCAGTGATTCGCCATGGTCAGAGAGATAGACCAGGCTGGTGGTGAATTGGTCCTGATGCGACTTCAGCACATTGATGGCTTTATCGACAATGTAATCGATATACAAAATGGTATTGTCGTAGGTATTTACCAGTTGTTCTTGCGAGCAATCCTGAATCTGATTGGTATCACAGGTTGGCGTGAATTTCTTAAACTGCGGCGGATAACGGTTGTAATACGTTGGACCATGGCTGCCGATGGTATGCAGAACGATCACGCCGTTGCCTTTGAGATTTTTAATGTAATCCTCGATGCCGTGGAATAACACTTCGTCATAACATTCGCCATCGTGACACATATCCGGCAGGTTAAGCGCGGTCATATCCTGATGCGGCACACGATCGCAGGCACCTTTACAGCCGCCGTCGTTATCATTCCACAACACCTGCACACCCGCGCGCTGAATAATATCCAGCAGACCTTCCTGATGGCTGGCGAGTGAATCATCATAATTGCTGCGCGGCATATTCGAGAACATGCAAGGCAATGAAACCGCCGTTGCGGTACCGCACGATTGGGTATTCGGGAAATACGAGACGTCATCTTTTGCCAGCAGTGGCGTGGTTTCACGCTCATAACCATTAAGCTGGAAATTCACCGCACGCGTGGTTTCACCCACCACTAAAATGGTCAGGTTCTTCTTCGGGCCTGCCAACATTTGCGGCTTTTGCTGCGCATCCAGACCAATTTGCACCAGCGGTAAATTCGCGGTTTTGCTGTGGTTATACCAGGAAAGGGTGGCGACAATGGAATTGGATGGACTAAGCGATTTAATCAGTTCTTTTTGATTACGGAACAGCGAGGCGTAATCTTTATAAAAGAACATGGCTACCAATGAAATACACAGCACTGATAGCACGATGGACGCAATGCGCTTAGCCGCGCTTTTCCAGAAAGATGGGCCATTATTGACACGAATCCACCACGCCAATAGCGCAGCCAGCAGGCCGCTGATCACCAGCGTGACAATTAATTTCGGCGACATTAACGCCATTGATTCCGATGCCGTGGTATCCATCACATTGGTGATCATCGAACGGTCGATGACAATGCCAAAGCTCCAGATAAAGTATTGCGCCGAGGCAGAAACCAACACAAACAGCGCAATCACTAAGCGGTCGAGCCAGATAAATGAGGCAAGCGTGGTAATAATATTGATGACGCTAAATGCCACTAATGGCATGGAAAGGAACACCAAAATATTGCGCAGGTTATCCAGCGGCAAGGCGCTAATGACCTGACGATAAAATGCTATGTTGAGAAAAACCGCAATATAAACCGAAAATAGGGCAATAAAAGCCAGCCGACTTAACGTGGGTCTTTTTGACAGCGAAAACGTCATGAAAACATCCGTATGAGTGAAGATGCGAGAAAGCTTAAGAAACTAAGGTTAAGTGAACCTTAAGCACCATCACAAAATTGTCATAAATGGTTATGATATTGAAAAATATCAATATTAACCCGTAGGGTCGCCATTTATGGTGACCGTTTTCAACCTCATGCACATCCTGCAAATGAATATTTGCCCAATTTAAGGGAGCTTTAAGTTTACTTCGTCATGCTGGGTTCAATACTCAGACGGGGAATCCCAACATGACCGATCATTTAACCGACCTTAAAACCAAGGTCCCGCAAGCGACGCTGCTGTTTTGGGTGTTGAAAATGATGTCGACCACGGTGGGAGAAACCGGAGCCGACTGGATTAATTTTGGCCTGGGCTTTGGCCTGGTGCATACCTCAATCATCGCGGCGGGTTTATTCCTCATCGTGCTTATTTTCCAGCTTAAGTCACCGCGTTATATTTCCTGGCTTTACTGGATAACCGTTTTATTAGTCAGTATTACCGGTACGCTGATCACCGATTATTTAACCGACCAAATGCAAGTGCCGCTGCTCTATTCGGTAGCGATGTTTGGCTCCGCTTTAGTGATGGTTTTAATGTTCTGGCATCGCACTGAAGGAACGCTGGAATTCTCCGCAATTAATACCGTGAGCCGTGAACTCTATTATTGGCTCGCCATCATGATCACCTTCGCCTTTGGTACCGCATTGGGCGATGCCTTAGCCGAACGTTTAGGACTGGGATATTTGTCCACCTCGCTGTTGTTTGCGGTGTTAATTGCGATTAGCGCTTTCCTGTGGCGTTTACGCGTGCTCAGCGCTGTGGCGTGTTTCTGGACGGTGTATGTCTTAACCCGACCTTTAGGCGCGGCGTTGGCTGATCTGTTCTCGCAGCCGATTAAAGAGGGTGGATTGGGTTACGGCACCACGCCAGTGAATATTATTTTCCTGGTCGGCATGGTGACGTTAATCGGCGCATCCAGTTTCTACAGTCGCATTCCGCAGGAGCGCCCGTGAGAGTGCTGCTGGTTGAAGACGACCGCATGATCGGTGCCGCGGTGCATGCGGCACTGAAAGATGCCGCCTATGCAGCGGATTGGGTGCGCGACGGCGCGCAAGCATTGCTTAGCATTGAAACGCACCATTACGATCTGGTGCTGCTAGACCTGGGACTGCCGCAGCGTAATGGTTTCGAGGTGCTCAACGATCTGCGTCGTCGCGGTAATCAAGTGCCTTTACTGATCGTCACGGCGCGCGATGCGTTGGAAGATCGCTTGCAAGGGTTGGATTCCGGTGCCGATGATTACGTGCTCAAACCGTTCGAAATGAGCGAGTTACTGGCGCGCGCCAGAGCGGTGATGCGGCGCAAAGCGGGCAACGCCACGCCGCTTTTCACCAACGGTACGCTGGAACTCAATCCCACTACGCGCGAAGTGCTACACATCGAACGTCAGCAAAAACACCTGTTATCCAGCCGCGAATACGCCTTGCTGCACGCACTGATGATGCAGCCGGGGCAAATATTTTCGCGTAGCGAGCTGGAGGAAAAGATCTACGGCTGGGGCGAGGAGATCGAAAGCAACGCCGTGGAATATTTCATCCATGCGCTGCGCAAAAAACTGGGCAGTGATGCGATTAAAAATATTCGAGGCGTGGGATGGAAAGTCTCAAAAGGCGAGTGAACGAGTCGGTGCAGCTGCGCCTGTCGTTCGTGCTATGCATGGCGGTGGGCGGCATTGCGTTATTGAGCGGCGTGTTGGGTTTTCTCTCTGCCTGGGATGAAGCGCATGAGTTGCAGGATTCGTCATTGCAGCAAATTGCCAGCCTCGCCAAAGATGGCATGCTCACGCCGCGCAACGACAATTTTGTCAGCCCGCCGCTGCACGATGAAGAAGCGTCACGCGTGGTGGTGCATTTTCTGTTGCCCGCAGGCCAGGCGTTGGCAACCTCGCCAGATCACTTTGCGTTACCGGCCAACTTAGACACGGGTTTTCACACGCTAAAGATCAATCGGCACGCTTATCGGGTGTTGATTGAGGATGTGCATGATGGCATTCGCGTCGCGGTTGCGCAGCGCGCCTCGGTGCGTGAAAGCGTGGCGTTATCCTCGGCGCTGCGCACTCTGGTGCCATTCTTCATTCTGTTTCCAGTGCTGCTGTATTTGGTCGCCGATTTGGTGCGCAAGATTTTCCGTCCCATTCGCCAGTTGGCCGATGATGTGGATGCGCAAAGTGATGGCTTAAATGCGGCGATTAACAGTGAATCCTTGCCGCGCGAA
The DNA here is from genome assembly GCF_059412405.1 of Pantoea sp. CFCC18179. Classification (NCBI taxonomy): domain Bacteria; kingdom Pseudomonadati; phylum Pseudomonadota; class Gammaproteobacteria; order Enterobacterales; family Erwiniaceae; genus Pantoea; species Pantoea sp. CFCC18179. Next base: position 19,936 of record NZ_JBNBPM010000018.1, read on the forward strand.
ATCACGCCCTTCGTCAATGCGATCAATCGTTTATTAAAGCGCTCGGCGGAATCGGTGGAATTGCAGCGGCGATTTGTGGCGGACGCCGCACACGAATTGCGCTCGCCACTGACGGCGTTGCTGCTGCAAACCGCTCGCTTAGAGGCCGGTGATTTGCCGCCAGCCAGCCGCAACAGCCTCGGCGTATTGCGTGAAGGAATGAAACGCATGGCGGCGCTGGTCGAGCAATTATTAAGCCTTAGCCGGGCGCAAAGTGGCGAAAATATCAAATTGCCACCGCCGGAGAATATTGCGGTATTTACGGTGATCAAACAGGTGATTTCAGATTTACATCCTTTAGCGGAAGAGAAATCGCAGGATATCGGCGTAGTCGGCGAAAGCAACACGTTAGTTTCTGTTCGTCCTTCTGAGCTGTATACGGTATTGCGCAATATCATCCACAACGCAATTCAATATACGCCAGCACACGGAAAAATAGATATTTCGCTGCATGACCAGCAAGGCTGGGTCTCGATTGAAGTTGAAGACTCTGGCCCCGGTATTCCACCTGATAAAAGAGAGCGGGTATTTGATGCCTTTTATCGTATTGAGGGCAGCGATGTTATTGGTTCTGGCCTGGGATTATCCATTGTCGGCGCCATGATGGCGCGCATGAAAGGGCAGGTGAAACTCAGTTCAGCCAAACAAACGTCATCAGGTTTGAACGTGCAACTTTCACTGCCACATATTTAAGTTTACAAGGAGAGGAATATGTTTTTAACGTCTGAAACTGCGGAAAATATTAACGATACATTATTTTTGTGGATCAATGCCCCGGCACACGCATCACAGCTATTATTGGGCTTCGGCAATCTGTGTGCTTCCGGTTTAATTTTCCTCTATCCGTTGATGCTGCTGATTTATTGGTTTAGCTTCAATAACACCAAGCAGAAAATCGCGCTTCAGGCGTTACTGGCATCGCTGTTGGCGTTAAGCGCGAACATGGTGATTGCCCATTTCTTCCCGCATCCGCGGCCCTTTATGGTGCCAATCGGCCATACCTTTATTAGCCATGTTGCCGACTCCTCGTTCCCCAGCGACCACATGACGCTGGCCTGTGCCATTGCCATTAGTTTTATCTTCAGCAAAAGAAACGTTGCGGGTATGAGTTTGTTATTGCTGGCGCTGTTTATTGGTTGGGGACGTGTCTATTTAGGCGTGCATTTCCCAGGCGATATTTTAGGTTCACTTTTAGTGGCAACCTTCTGTGGCTGGATAGTGAAAAAGTCAGAACATATGTTCGATCCGCTGTTTGGCAAACTGTATCGTTTGAATGATTGGCTATTTGGTTCATTGAAACGTTCGAATGTTAAAAGCTGATGCGGGTTATATGCATGCAACTGTTGCGCAAACCGCTATTTTTACTTTTACTCATCAGTGGGATGTTATTTTGCATCCCGTTGCTGGCGTGGGTATTACATTGGCAATGGCATGCCAATGCACAATCGTCATTGTTGTGGGGCTTTTATTTATTGACGCAAACAGTCAGCCGACCTTTTGGTTATATAACGTCATTGGTGCTGCTGATAATGATGTTTTATTCGCTCGGCATCCCGCGTATTCAATGGGGGAAATTTGCCTTGGCGTTGCTGTTACCGGTGATTATCGGTCAGTTGGCGATCAATGTGATCAAGCAACACAACCAAGAACCGCGTCCTTATGTAGTGTGGCTGAGCCAAACTGATCGCCAAGCCGATCAGCACTTCTATCAGCTTGATGCCGCGCAGCGGCAACAGCTGATCAAACGGGATTTAGCCAGCAACAGCACGATTCCCGTCTGGCAGCAGCAACATTGGCTGGCGCAAACCGATCCTGCGTTCCCATCAGGACATACCATTTTCGCCGCAACCTGGGCGCTCATGGCGGTGAGTTTGTTGCTATCGCGCGGTAAATGGCTGCTTTCCGTGGTAATTGTGCTGTGGGCCGCGGGCGTAATTATCAGCCGCCTGGCATTGGGCATGCACTGGCCGGGTGATGTGTTTGTCTCGATTATGCTGGCGCTGTATCTCAGTATGCCGTCGGTGTATTGGCTGCGCGGAGGTTTTACCGGCGATTGACGAATTTATGTCGTCAAAGATGCGCGTAGAGTGATATTTCCGAGTTGAGCTAACTCCTTAAGAATAGCGCTATCCAAAACAGGCTTATTCTTATAGGTAGTACGATGCAAAACAAAGGTTCACTGCTGTTATTGACGCTTTCTGTCGCCGTTTTTGGCGTCATCACCACGGAAATTGGCATTATTGGCTTGCTGCCAAAACTGGTTTCACAACTGCATGTTACCGCCACGCAGGTCGGATTTTTGGTCAGCATCTACGCGCTGATTGTGGCGGTAACCGGCCCGTTTATTACGCTGCTGTTGTCTGGCGTCAACAAAAAAACCGTGTTGCTGGCGATCCTGTTGGTGTTTGTGGTTTCAAACCTGATTTACGCCACCACCGATGTGTTTAACATGATGTTGGCATTCCGAATCTTGCCAGCGTTGATGCATGCGGTGTTCTTTTCCGTTGCGTTAGTGGTCGCCAGCAACTCGGTGCCGAAAGAAAAATCTGCCGGTGCCGCGGCCAAAATCTTTGCCGGCGTCGCCGTCGGTTTGGTGTTGGGCGTGCCGCTGAATACCTTACTGGCCGAACATTTCTCATTGGCGGTGGCGTTCTGGTTTGCGGCAGCGGCTTGTCTGGTCGCCTTTATCGGCATCCTGCTGTTTGTGCCGTCGATGCCCGCCACGCAGAAGGTCTCTTACGCCAGCCAGCTACGCGTGTTACGTAACGGCAAACTGTGGTTAACCATCGTCACGGTCACGATGATTTTTGCTGCGATGTTTTCCAGCTTTAGTTACGTCGCAGACTATCTCGCGCGTATTACTCAGATGGATAACAACGACATCAGTGCCATGCTGCTGCTGTTTGGTATTTGTGGTTTCATCGGCAATTTTGTCTTCAGTAGCTTCCTGCAAAAGAGTGTGGTGAAAACCACGTATCTCTATCCACTGCTGTTCGCGTTTGTCTTGCTGCTGATTTGGCTGGTGGGAAGTTCAGTGTTAGCGATGTGCCTGTTAACGGTTTTTTGGGGCGCGTTCCACTCTTCAGGACTGGTGATCAGCCAAACCTGGTTGATGCGTGAAGCCAGCCAGGCACCGGAATTTGCCAACAGCTTATATATGTCGTTTTCCAACCTCGGCATCACCGTGGGTTCGCTGGTCGGCGGCTGGTTTATCGCCCAGTTTGGCACCCATTCGGTGGTGTTCAGCAGCATCATCTTTGCGCTGCTGGCCTTTATTAGCATCGTGATTAAGCAGCGCGCCGACAATCCCGCTAGTGTTGCCTGTAACCCGCTCAAGCAAAACTAACTGTTAATCTAATAAACCGTCTTCAGCTGCCTTCACCAATATATCGACGATATAGCGGATTTTAGGCAGCAACTGGCGACTTTTCGGCCACAAAGCGCTGACGGGCATTTCGGCTCCGGCATGTTCGTTCAGCACTTCTTGCAGTTTCCCACTCGCCAAATCCTCCCCCACTAACCAGCGCGGCAATTGCGAAAGCCCACAACCGGCGCGCACCGCCGCGAGCATGGCATCACCATCGGCAAATTCATGGGTTGCAGGGGGAATCAAGCGGGTAATCTCACCCTCTGGATTTTTCAACAGCCAGTTTTTCGGCTGATTGCGGCGCAGTCCGACAATGCAGTGATGTTGGCTGATATCGGCGGGTTGTTGCGGTACGCCATGTTGCTGGAGATAGCCGGGCGAAGCACAGATCACCAACTTTTGCGTGGTCAAGCGACGCGCCACTAAGCCGCTGCTGTCCGCCAGTTCACCAATGCGCACCACCAAATCGATGCCTTCCTCAATCGGATCGACAAAGCGTTCACTGAAGGTCACGGTGATGGCGAGATTAGGGTGATGACGCAGAACGTTTAGCAAATGGGGAAGGATGCGTTGCCGGCCAAATGCCGCCGGCAGATCGATTCGCAATCTGCCTGCAGGCTCAACGATATGTGAGGTGAGTTCGGCTTCGGCTTGCTCCAGAATTTCAATCGCGTTTTGGCTGCTTTCCAGAAACCGCTCGCCGTCGGGCGTTAGACTCAGGCGGCGGGTTGAGCGCTGAAACAGTTGCAGCCCTAATCGTGCTTCGAGTCGCGCCACGCTTTTCGCCACTGCCGATTTGGTCAAACCTAAACGTTCCGCCGCCGCCGTGAAGCTGCCGTGCTGAGCGGTAGTGACAAAAGCGGTAATGCCGCCAAGGTGATCGGTTTTGCGCATGTGCTGAATACTCGAACGAATTAAGACAGTGCATATTGTAGCGGTTGGCGAGAGATTGGGGAATTTATGGATACAACGTAGGAAAGTAAGGTCGCCATTTATGGCGACCGATTTAACATTATTGCTTCTGCTGATATACCGGCGATGAAACTGATTGATCGCTTAACGGATGCTGATCGCTGCCATTATTGTAATGACGCGCCTGATCGCCATCGCCGTTATTAATCTTGCTCTCATGCAGGTCGAATGGATAATTCTCTTCGATTTGATTGCGGTTGTGTGTCCAACTCGCTGGCGTCAGCAGCCAGGTATTTGCGGTACGCTCGACGCCACTATTTGCCTCAACCTGCGTCATGGCCAGTAATGATAAAGCGGCTAAGACAATTACCATCAGTTTATGTTTCATAGGTCACCTCGGGGTTAAAACAACACCGTTTGTGTTGATGGCGTTATTATCTCTCACCCGCAGTGACCCGCTTTAAACATGCAGATTACAATTTTGACAGACTCAAGGTGTCCGGCAATGAAAGGGTGAAAGTGCTGCCTTTGCCCGGCGTGCTTTTTACACTGACTTTTCCACCGTGCAGTTCAGCAATAGTTTTGACGATGGCCAATCCCAAACCGGTATTTTCGTTGCTGCTGCGTGATTCGTCTGCGCGGTAAAAACGCTCGAACAGATGCGGAAGATGTTCCGGCGCGATGCCTTCGCCATCATCAATCACGCTAAAATGCAGCCCATGATTATCGCGCTGCGCCTGCAATGAAATATGCCCGCCCGCTGGCGTGTAATGCAGCGCATTGGCTAATAAATTGGCTAGGGCGCGTTGGAAATGCAGCGGATCGGCGGAAAAAGTCAGCGTGCCGCGTTGGGTCAAAGTGATATTTTTCTCTTCCGCCAGAATGCCGTAGAAGCTAATTAAACGGCGGAATTCAACTTCGCTATTTAACGTCTCTTTCTTCAACGGCTCACGACTATTATCCGCACGCGCCAGGAACAGCATTGAAGAGATGGTGCGGGAAAGACGTTCGCCTTCCTCGACAATCGCTTCCAGCGTTTCCTGATATTCTGCGTTGGCGCGCTGCTGATTTAACGTCACGCTGGCTGCAGAAATTAAATTATTAATCGGCCCGCGCAGTTCATGGGCTAAATCGGATGAGAAACGCGTCAGTTGATCAAATGAGGCTTCGAGACGCGTCAGCATATTGTCAAAAGATCGCGCCAGGATAATGAGTTCTGACGGCCAACGTTCGGAGGCCAAACGCGTGTGCAGCTCCTCAACATTAATTTGCTCTATTTGCTGGCTCATCACCCGCAATGGACGCAAACCGCGCCGCGCCAGCCAATAACCGCCCGCTGCAAATACCAGAATTGCCAACGCCGCCGCGATTTGCATGCGCGCCCAATAATTTTCGATGATTTCATTATTGCGTGACACATTCAGCGCGGCCTGCACCGACCACTGTTCATGTCCTTTCAACGTAAAGGTGGTGGCAGTGATCAGGTATTTTTCATGCAGTTCGCCGTCACGATGCTTCCAGCTGGAATAGTTAAAATTGGCGGTGGGCGCCGGATAATCGGCCACCGGCACGCGCATGTTTTTTGATTGCGACCAGATTTTGCCATCCGGGCTAATAATGCGCAGCGACAGGCGATCCTGCTCGGCAATAAATTCAAACAGCTCCTTTTGCCACTGCTCTTGCGGCCCCTGACGTTCGCTGATGGTGGTGGCAATCTCTTGCTGAAATTGCAGCGTACTGCGCAACTCATTGACATCTTTGGTGTTCAGTTGATCGCGTAAGGTCTGATACAACAAGCCGGACACGCTATACAGCACCACTGCCATCGCTACCGAAAAGAACAAGGTTAAACGTAGGGTGATCGGGACGTTACGGGGTATCAACATGCTCTTTTTCTTCCAGTACATAACCGGCACCGCGAATGGTGTGCAGCAGCTTTGTGGCGTAGTTATCATCAATTTTGCCGCGTAAGCGACGGATGGCGACATCAATCACGTTGGTTTCCGGATCGAAATTCATATCCCATACTTGCTCGGCAATCACCGTGCGTGACAGCACTTCGCCGCTGCGGCGCATCAACAAGCTCAGCAGCAGGAACTCTTTTTGCGTCAGCTCGATACGTGTACCATCACGCGTGACTTTATGCTTCACCACATCCAGCACCAGTCCGCCGATTTGCAGCTGAGATTCGTCACTCACCGCCTGCACATTGCTGGTTTGGCGGCGCAGGATCACCCGCGCGCGTGCCAGTAATTCACTGAACGAAAACGGTTTGATCAGATAATCTTCTGCACCCAACTCCAGCCCTTTGACGCGATCGTCCACGTCATCGCGCGCGGTCAAAAACATCACCGGCGTTGATCTGCCAGCCTGACGCGCCAGTTCCAGCAGTTTCCAGCCGTTCATGCCGGGCAGCATCACATCGAGAATCGCCAGGTCGTAATCGTGCGTTAGGAGTAAATGCAGGCCATCAATGCCGTTGGCGGCAACGTCCACCACAAAATCATTTTCGCGCAAGCCTTTAGCGATGTAATCCGCCGCCATATTTTGGTCTTCAACTAATAGCAATCTCATGATTCTTCCACCGCGTGGATCAGTGCGTCTAAACGCGAGCCTGTGCGCTCAAACAGTAAATAGAGCACAGGGGTAATAAAGAGCGTAATGAACTGCGAGAAAATCAGGCCGCCAACCACCGCCACGCCCATCGGCTGACGCAGTTCTGCGCCCGCGCCCCAGCCGCAGGCAATCGGTAATGCGCCCATAATGGCGCACAAGGTGGTCATCATGATCGGACGGAAACGCTGCAAACAGGCCTGAATAATCGCGTCGTGTGCGCTGAGTCCTTGCTCGCGCTGCGCCGACAGGGCGAAATCAATCATCATGATGGCGTTCTTTTTCACGATACCGATCAGCAGCAAAATACCAATCATCGCAATAAAAGTGAGATCCAACTGCATGATGCGCAGCGAGAGCAGCGCGCCGACCGCCGCCGAAGGCAAGCCGAGCAAAATAGTGATCGGGTGAATCCAGCTTTCATACAACATGCCCAGAATCACGTAGATCACCGCCAATGCCAGCACAATCAGCCAGATTTGGCTGCTTTGCGACTGCTGGAACAGCGCCGCTTGCCCGGCGTAGGTGCCAAACACGGTCGATGGCAAGTTGATGTTGTTTTCAGCCTGCGTGATCGCCTGCGTGGCATCGGACAACGATTTACCCGGCGCTAAATCAAACGACAAAGTAATCGCTGGGAGTTGTCCCTGATGGTTGACGGCGGTGACGCCTTGCACGCGGCTAATGTGCGTGAAGGTAGAGAGCGGCAGCAGGGCATTGGTCGAGGATCGCACATAGATTTGCGACAGATCGCTTTCGTTCTGGCGGAATGGCTGCTTCACTTCCATGATCACCTCGTAGCTGTCCTCCGGCGCGTAAATGGTGGACGCCTGCAACGTACCGAAAGCCGCGTAAAGATTGCTTCTGATTTGATCGACATCGACACCCAGCAACGAGGCTTTATTGCGATCGATCGTCAGCTGCGCTTGCAAGCCGTTCAGCTGTGCATCGCTATTAACCCCCACGAACACGCCGCTTTTGTTCATTTCTGCCATCAATTGATTAGCATAGTCATTCAGGCTAAGACCTGCGCTACTGCTGACGGATTGCAGCGTGTATTGATAGGTGCTTTTCGCCGAACGGCCACCAACTTTAAAGTTCTGCACTGGGCTGTAATAGACCTTGATACCTGGCAAATAGCCGGTTTCGGCACGCATTTTCTGTAGAACCTGCGCCATCGCTGGACGTTGGGTTTGATCTTTCAGCGTGATATTCAACTGCGTGGTGTCGTGATCCACTTTGGTTACCAGCGTTTGCACCGCCGGATCGCTAAGTAGCGTGTTGCCCAGCCTGAACGCCACATCTTTACGCGCGTCATACGACATATCCTGCGGCGTATCGATATTGGCGGTGACCTGGCCGATATCCTCCTGAGGGAAGAAGCCTTTCGGTGCGCTGACGTACAGCCAGGCAGTCAACGCCACGGTTAATGCCGCCACGGAAAGCGTCAGGGTGCGGTGATCGACCGCCCAATTTAAACCGTGCGCATAGCGCTGACGCAGGCTTTCGAACATCCGTTCAAACAGCTGGCTCCACGCCGGTTCTGGCTTGTTGTGTTCAGCGTGATGACGGAACAGCATCGGCACTAACAGCGGAATGATGGTCAACGACGCGGCAGCAGAGACCAGAATCGCCAGCGAAACGACCCAGGCAAATTCGTGGAACAGTAAGCCCATGGTGCCGGGCATAAAGAAGATCGGGATAAACACCGCGACCAGCGACAGGGAAATCGAAATCACCGTAAAGCCGACCTCTTTTACCCCTTTCAGCGCGGCTTTTTTCGGTTCTTCGCCCTGTTCGATGTAGCGCATGATGTTTTCCAACACCACGATGGCATCATCCACGACCAGGCCGACGGCGATGGTTAGCCCCATCAACGAAATGTTATCGAGGCTCAAGCCAAAAGCGTACATCAGGCCAAATGCACCCAGCAGCGAGATTGGCACGCTGAGCGCAGGGATCGCGGTGGCACGCACGTGACGCAGGAACAGCAAAATCACCATGATCACCAAGGCGATAGTCAGCAATAGGGTGAGGTTGACGTCATGAATCGCGTTGCGCACCGAAATAGAACGGTCGTTGAGCAACTGCATGTGCACCGAAGAAGGCATTTGCTGCTGCAACTTTGGCATCAGCTGTTTGATGGTGTCGAGCGTAGCGACCAAATTGGCACCGGGCTGGCGTGTGATGCTCAGCACGATCGCGGTGTGATTGTTCACCGCGCTGTGGCTCAAGGTGTTTTCGATGCTGTCTTGCACGTCAGCCACATCGGTTAAACGCACCGGCTGCCCGTTGCGCGTGGCAATCACCACGTTTTTAAAATCATCGGCATTGCGCAGATCGCCGCTGGTTTGCAGCATCATCATCTGCCGCTTGCCATCCAATTCACCGACTGGCGAGTTGTCGTTGGCGGCTTTCAACGCGGTGTGCAGTTCTTCCAGCGTCATGTCGGTGGCGGCGAGTTTGGCGGGATCGACTTCAACCCGCACCGCATAACGTTTTTGACCAATCACCGTGACTTCCGCCACGCCTTTGACCATCGATAACGCCGGCGAAATCAGATCATCCGAAAAGCGGTTGAGATCGGACAAGGTCATCGACGGCGAATCAAGGCTGATTTGCGCAATGGGCGCATCGGCAGGATTGACCTTTTTGAACGTCGGCGGGGTGGTCATCTGCGACGGCAATTTCTTCAGCGACTGATACAGCGCTGCCTGCACATCGACTGAAGCCGAATCGATGTTCACCGACGGATCAAACTCCAGCACGATGGTGGTTGCGCCTTCGAGGTTGGTCGAGGTCATCATGTTGACGCCAGCAATCGTCGCCAGATTCTTCTCCAGCGGCGTAGCAACCGATGACGCCATGGTTTCTGGACTGGCACCGGAAAGCGAGGCATTCACTTTAATGGTTGGCGTATCAAACGTGGGCAGCGCAGCAACCGGCAGATTACGCCAGCAGACAAAACCCGCCACCATGATGGCAATCCACAACAACAGCACGGCAATCGGGCGTTGCAAACAGAGTTCTGAAAGTTTCATGGTTGCGCCACCGCCTGATGTTGATTGCTGGCGATTTGCACCGTCATACCCGGACGCAAATTGTTCGCACCTTCATTCACCACCTGCGTTCCTTCCGTAATGCCGGTGATCACCGCTAATTGCTGTTGCACGCGCAGCAGCGTAATCGGTTTGACCGTGGCCTGATTATGCTGGTCGATGACATAAACAAAATGCCCATCCGGACCGTTCTGTACCGCTTGTGGTGGCAGTACCACCGCATCCGGCGTGACGCCAGCATCTACTTTCACGTTCTGGAAAAGACCCGGCCACAGCAAACTCTGTTTGTTGCTGAAATGGGCTTTAAGGCTGATGGTGCCGCTGGCGGTACTGACGCTGTTATCGATAAAGTCCAGCTTGCCGGCTGTCGGCGTACCGCTAGCATTTTCCACCCAAACGGTAACCGAGCCTTTCGACTGCGCCGCCAGTACCGGTTTGAGATCTTGCTCAGGCAGCGTAAAAGAGACGCCAATCGGATCAAACTGCATCACCGAAACCAGCGGCAAGGTGCTGCCTGGTTGCACCAGACTGCCCGGATGGACGTTGAGTGCACCGGTTTTGCCGCTGACCGGCGCGACAATGTGCGTGTAGCCGAGATTAACGCGGGCAGTCGCCACATCTTGCTGGGCGGCTTGAAATTGCGCCTGATATTGCTGCACGTTGCTTAGCAAGGTGTCCCAATCAGACATTGAAATGTAGTTTTTCGCTTTGAGCGCGCGACCGCGTTGCAGATCGCTTTGCGCCTTAACCAGCATGGCTTTGGATTCACCGACGGTGGCGACCGCGTGATCGTAAGCAGCTTGCTGGCTGGCGCTATCTAGCGTGAACAGCGGCTGCCCGGCTTTGACAAAATCACCTTCGTGAAAATCCACGCTTTTCACTGTGCCGGTGATTTGTGCCTGGATATCCACCTGGTTCAGCGCCACCACGTGGCCTTGGGTGGTTAAGGTGATCGGCAGCGGTTTAACGCTAGCGCTGATCATACTCACCAGCGCAGGCGCATTGGCGGGTTTCACCGCGGCATCGGCCTGTTGGCGCGGCCAAAAGTACCAGCTTGCGCTGCCGAGTAATAAGCCAGTGATGAGCAACAGCGTGCCCTTGTGTTTCAGTGCCATGATGCCTCAGAGCGATAATCTTATTTGCGCCAGTTTATCGAAGCTCACCGAACAGAAAGGAAAGGGGAAGATGACAAATTTGTCATCTGACGATGCGTGGATGTCATCTTTTTGCGGAATGGCGTGCGGCCCGCCAAGCAATTGATCAACAACAGGAATAAAAAAACGCCACAGCGTGGCGTTTTAGGCGGCGAACCAGATGGCAAGAAAACTCACCACGGCGAATGTGCTAACCGCAAGGGCGGCATATTCGCTAAAAGGGCGGGACAACATCGATTTCATGGAAAAATTCCTCTTAGGTTGAGGGCATTTTCACTGGTGAAGATTAAGCGAACATTAGGCTGGGTCTTGGAAAGGTTATTTTATTAATGGGTGGATCTGATTTGGTCCTGTGCGCGCAGTGGTCATCATAAATGGCGACCCTTCAAAACCGTGCTTTAGTTACATAAATGAGAGCCATAATCGTACCGAACAATCGTACGGTCGCCATTTATGGTGACCGATGATCGCGCAATACCCTATTTGCTGCCCGATTTCGCAGGGTGCGCATTAATCTTTAACAGCCTAATTATGCGTCCAATAGGTTCCCGTCTCTGGCAGCGGCAAAAACTGCTGACTCATCTCCTTCAACGTTTCATCAGGAGACAAGTCATGAAACAGATCGGGATGGAAGGTTTTGGCGAAAAACTCCACCGCTAGCAAGTGCCACGGACTCATATAGAAATTTTGCCAAAACGCGTAGGCGCGCTGCTGCTGCACTGCGGGCAGCGCGGCGACGGTGCTGTCTTGCGTTAACGCATGCAGGAAGGTGGATCTTGCGGCGTCGGCGCTGACCTGCGGACCGAGTTGCAAAAAGTCACTCTCAGCAGGCGATGCTGAACCGGTGGCGATATAGATATCAGGATTGGCCGCGATCACCGCTTCTGGATTGAGTTGCCCGAACACTGCCGGGAAACGTCCGGCGGCAATGTTATCGCCACCGGCAAACGCGATTAAATCAGCCAGATTACCATGTGCAACGGTGGTACAACATTCGGCTTTCTTACCCAGATGCAGTTGCAGCATCACTTTGGGACGCGTGCCTTGATAACTCGCCAGTCGTTCACGAATACGCTGCATATGTTGCTGATAGAACGCAATAAAGCGTTCGGTTTTCGCTTCATCATTCAACGCTTTGCCCAGCGTGGTTAAACTCGCCACGGTATTTTTCAGCGGATCAACGCGGAAATCGAGAAACAGCACCGGAATATGGGCGGCGGCTAACTGCTGCATTAACTGTGAATTGTTCGGTGGCGTGCGCGCGTAAACCGGCAATATGACCAGATCCGGTTGCAACGCGATCACTTTCTCCACGTTAAGCTGAGAAAAGTTGGAATTGCCGATTTGCGTAATATTGGCAATTTCCGGGAAGGCTTTTACATAGCGATCCCAGGTTTGCTTATCAAGGTTGCGCAAATCCGCCGGCCAACCCACCACGCGTTTCGCCGGATTACCGGTTTCAACCAGCGCCAGGGTGTAAATCATCCGGCTTTCACCAATCACCAGGCGCTGCGGATTTTCGGGCACGTCAACCTCGCGGCCCAGACTGTCGGTGAGCATTTTGCTTTGCGCAAGCAGAGGCAGCATTAACAACGCTGCCAGCAGAATTCGTTTCATTACCGTTCTCTCTGATGGCTCCGCCCTAAGAGGACGGAGCAAATCACCTTAGAAATCCACCGACGCTTGCAGATACATCACGCGCGGCTCGCCTTCAATCACGCGCAGGTTACCGGCGCTCGATTCGTAGTATTCACGGTTGAACAGGTTCTTTACGTTCAACTTCAACTGCGTGTGTTTGCCCACCAGTTGGCTGTCCCACGCAATAAACGCATCCGCTACGGTATAGGCGGGCATCACAAAGCTGTTTTCCGGATCGCCAGCACGCGTGCCAACATAGCGACCACCGCCGCCGAGGCGCAATTCACCCGGCAACCACGAGAAACGCAGCGTATGGCTGAGATACAAGCTGCCCATGTTGGTCGGCGCGTTCACCAGACGATTGCCGACGTTGTCCGGATTGACGTTGTCAGAAACGATCTCTGTTTTGTCGTAGCTGTAGTTGGCTATCAAATTCCAATCCGGCGTGATCTCGCCGTTTAATTCCAACTCCGCGCCGGTGGAACGCGCTTTAGGAATGTTGCGCGTGACGCCATTAATGAAGATCGACATGTCGGTTTCATCGATGCGGTACAACGCTAACGTCGCGGCCAAACTCGGTGACACTTGCCATTTGGAACCCACTTCCCAGGTGCTGCCTTTTTCCGTTGAAGCCACATTACCGTTGTCATCGGTTTGCGTTGATGGTGTGAACGACTTGCTGTAGCTGCCGTACAACGACACTTGCGGTAAAACTTTATACACCACGCCGAGTTGCGGCAGGAAGGCGTTGCCGCGATCGTTGAGCGTTGTCTCGGGATCATTCCAGCCATTGCTGGACGTTTGCGTATAGCGCTGGAATCTGCCTCCCAAAACGGCAATCCATTTGTCAGTCAGATGGATGTTGTCTTTGGCAAAGATCGAACGGCTATACAGGTTAGTGCGCAGATTACTGATGCTATCGCTGTAGGTGCTGTCGCTCACCACCGGTTCTTCGCCGTACACCGGATCGTACATATTAAAGCTGCGCGAAACCGTGCCGCGATAAGAGCGGGCTTTGTAAGTTTCGTTCTGCTCGTAATCGACGCCAAGCAACAGATCGTGCTGCATTCCGGCGATCACCGGCGAGCCGCTGATATCCCACGAGGTGTATTCGGTCTGATGGTTGAAACCACGGTTGGCATCGGCACGGCGCGAGACAATCCCGGTGGTGGTGTTAATCGCGGTGGCGCGCACTTCATTACTGTCGTAACGGCGCTGCATCCAGCCGTAATTGAGATGCGTTTCCCAAACATCGTTGAGGTTGTAGCCGTAAGTCACGTTGAGACGTTTGTTCTTGCCCCACGCGTGGTTAGCGTTGTCATCGAGACGGCGATTGTAGGGAATATCTACCGGTTTGCCGCCGATAAACGCCGTGCCGCGATCATATGGCACGTCATATTTATACTCGACGTAACTGATGTTGAAAGATGCGCGATCGCCGTACCAACTGAGGGAAGGTGCCAATAACGTGTGTTCATTGACGCCAAAATTGCGCCAGTAATCTTCGCGCTGGCGTTCCGCCACCATACGAAAAGCAAAACCGTTACCCAGCGGCCCGGTAACGTCCACCATGCCGGTGCCGCCGCCAAAGCTGCTGGATTCGCCGCTGATGTGGGTGTTCCATTCATACTGCGGCTTTTTGCTCACCAAATTGATGATGCCGCCGGGATTGAGAATGCCGTACAGCAGCGAGGACGATCCTTTCAACACTTCCACATGGTCGATACTCGAATCCATGGTTAAGCCCTGATTGCTGCGCACGCCATCGATGAAAATCGATCCATCGGTATTCGAGCCAAAACCGCGCTTCACAAAACCATCTTCGGTGCCGCCCAGCGTGTTGCCTTGCGTCACGCCACTGACAAACTTCACCGCATCATTCAGGCTGGTGACTTGATAATCCTTGATCACTTGCGGTGTAACCACGCTGATCGATTGCGCGGTTTCACTGCGCGGCGTGTTGGTGCGCAAGGTGGCTGCCGCATCTTCCTGGTTATAGCTGCCGCTAGCCGCAGACTGATCTGCCGTAACGGTAATAGTTGAGTCGGCTGCTATCGCAGAAGTGCCGTACAGCAAGGTCGAAGCCAGTAAAACCTGAGAGCCAGAGCGGGTATATTTAACCACTGGTGAAAAGAAACAAAGATACTTCATTATTTTAAATCCGCATCAAAACAGGAATATTTAGAAGTCTGGATAGTAATGAGATTGATTTTCATTTACAACAAAATTGTTGTGTTTTATTAGCACGTTTGTGGATTTTTTAATTAAATAAATCGTTTTTTCGACAGTAGAAAAACATGAATGATTGCAACATAAAATTTAAATGTAGTTTTTTAATTTCATTTATTTCATGATGATAAAGACATTATGTAGTAGTGGTTGTAGTTTTTGTTGTGCTTTGTAATTTACACTACATTTTGCTGTTCGACGGTGGGTTATGTCGTGGCACATTTAGTTGATCGATTGTTTTGTCTTATTTTTACGCATTAAGGTTTTCTTAATCCTCGCGCCAATAATAGGGTTATTCCGGCGCATGCACTGAAAGGTATTGAACTGCCGTGACTCATTCCGCGCCGAAAACCCAGAAACGTCCTTATGATTTATATGGTGAACGTTTTCATGCCTGCAAACATCAACTCTCGCCACGCTTATTGAAGGTTGCGCACTACATCCATCAACATCGCAGCGCGGTGCTAGAGAAGACGGCGCTCGGTATTGCCATTGATACGCAAACCTCTGATGCCACAGTGATTCGTGCCATCCAGGCGTTGGGATTTTCGGGCTTCCGCGATCTCAAAATCGTGATGGCAGAATATTTAGGGGTGCAGCAACGTTCACCGGCGCGGGTGGCATCAACCGTCAATGAACTGGCGCAGAACGCGAAAGGCAGCGTGGATTTTGTGCTGGATAGCTATCGCATGAGCTGCGAAATGCTGGCGACAGCCGCGAATCGTGAAGCCATACAACAGGCGATTGACCTGCTGCAACAGGCGGAGCGGGTGGCTATTTTTGGCATTGGTGCGTCGGCGATACTGGCGGATTACACCGCGCGCCTGTTCAAACGCAACGGCAGCGCATCATATGTGTTGAATCGCACCGGCATTGCGCTCAGCGAGCAGATAGCTGACATGCGCCACGGCGATGTGCTGATTATGATGGCGCAAAAAAGTGCGCATCCTGAAGGCCGGGTGACAATTGCCGAGGCGCAGCGGCTCAGCATCCCGATTATTCTGCTGACTGCCGCAACCGATTCGATGTTCGCGCAACGTGCCGATGTGATGATTGAGATCCCGCGCAGCCGTGCCGCCGACAAAATGCCGGTGCATGCCACGCCGATGATCTGCCTGGAAATTCTGGTGCTAGGATTAGCCGCGACCGCGCCGATTGCCACCTTGAATAGCATGAACAAACTGTATGAAATCAGTAACGCGCTGACGCGACCCGGCGCGCGCAAATCGCAAACGCCATAAACTTTTTGGAAGATACCCATGACAACCCAATCCCTCTTGCTGGATGTGCAAGCGGTGAGCTACGCCATGCAGGGGCGCACGCTGTTAGCGCCGGTTTCGCTGCAACTCCACGCCGGTGAACGGTTATTGATGACCGGCCCGTCCGGCAGCGGTAAAAGCACCTTATTGAAGATCATCGCCTCGCTGCTGGAAGCCAGCGCCGGAAAAATTACGTTTGAACAGCGTGACATCACGACGCTCAATCCCGAACACTATCGTCAGCAAGTTTCCTATTGTTTCCAAACGCCGCAGCTGTTTGGCGAGACGGTATACGACAATTTGGCGTTGCCGTGGCAGATTCGTCAGCAGAAGCCAACACGTGAACAATTAGTGGCCTCATTGGCCAGCGTGCAGTTGGCGGCGGAGATGTTGGATAAAAACATTGAGCAACTTTCCGGCGGCGAGAAGCAGCGTGTCGGCTTGCTGCGTAATCTGCAATTTATGCCCAAAGTGTTGCTGCTGGATGAAGTGACCAGCGCCCTGGATGAAGAGAACAAGTTGATTATCAATAGTTTGATTGACTCGTTGGTGCGCGAGAAGAATTTGGCCGTTATCGGCATTAGCCACGATATAAATGAGATTCGCAGCGCCAATAACATCTTGAAGCTGCACGCACCTGCGCAGGGAGCTGAACATGAGCCAGCATAATATTACCGATAGCTCGTTGTTACTTTCGCTAATGCTGGTGGTGATTGCGCTGCTGATCAGCCAGAAAGAGAAGTTGGGCATGGGCAAAGACATTATCTGGAGCGTTTGCCGCGCGATTATCCAGTTAGTGATTGTGGGCTACGTGCTGAAGTCGATTTTTGACCTGAATAATGATTGGCTGACGCTGCTGATGGTGCTGTTTATCTGCGTCAATGCGGCGATCAATGCACGCAAACGCAGTCGCAATATCGACCACGGTTTTATCATCTCCTTTGTGGCGATCACCACCGGCACCACTTTGACTTTGACCATTCTGGTGCTGAGCGGCGCGATTGAATTCATTCCCATGCAGGTGATCCCGATCTCCGGCATGATTGCTGGCAACGCGATGGTGGCGGTGGGGTTGTGCTTCACCAATCTCAATCAACGCTTCGACGATAACCGGCAAAAAATTCTCGAAATGCTCAGTTTGGGCGCGCCGGTAAAAGTGGCGTCCGGTGCTTTTATTCG
The DNA here is from genome assembly GCF_059412405.1 of Pantoea sp. CFCC18179. Lineage (NCBI taxonomy): Bacteria > Pseudomonadati > Pseudomonadota > Gammaproteobacteria > Enterobacterales > Erwiniaceae > Pantoea > Pantoea sp. CFCC18179. The sequence continues at coordinate 37,385 of NZ_JBNBPM010000018.1, forward strand.
CGCCAGCATTCGTGCGGCAATGATTCCCACCGTCGATGGCGCAAAAACCGTTGGTTTGGTGAGTTTGCCAGGCATGATGTCGGGACTGATCTTTGCCGGTATCGATCCGGTAAAAGCGATTAAGTATCAGATTATGGTGACGTTTATGCTGATCGGCACCGCCAGCTTATCCACTATCATCGCCGCCTATTTGGCCTATCGCCGCTTGTTCACCCAGCGTGCGCAATTGAAGTTTTGATTAGCTCTTTCGCCGCTGATCGCGTGATGGCGGATTGCCAAACAAGCGCGCGTATTCGCGGCTGAATTGCGTATGACTTTGATAGCCAACGGCATGCGCCACGGTGGTGACATTGTGATTTTCGGTAAATAGTTGGGTACGCGCATGCATCAGCCGGATGTGTTTTTGGTATTGCAGCGGGCTGAGCGCGGTAATCGCCTTAAAGTGGCGATGAAATGCCGAAACACTTAGCGCCGCCATGGCGGCCAACTCTTCAATCCGCAGCGTCTGCGTGTAATGCTGTTTTATCCAGTTCACCACACTATAAATGCGCGCCAAATGGGTTTCTGGCATCGCGATATCGCGCAACATCCAACCGAGCGGCCCCTGTAACACGCGAAACAGGATTTCGCGTTCATAGGCGGGAGCCAGCGCGGCAATCTCATCGGGTTTATGCAACAACCGCAACATCCTTAGCCAGGCATCCAATAACTCCGGCGTCACCGCGGCCACCGCGAATCCGGAATCATAAAGTGGCTCTTCGCCATAATTAGGCAAATTGGTTAATAAATCGCTAATCACCTGTGGCGAGGGCGTCAAACTCACCGCCAGATAGGGCGCGTGCGTTTGCGCATCGGGATAGACATTACCAACAGCCGGTAAATCCACCGACATCACAAAGTAAGTTGCGGGATCATATTGATAGGTGCGATCGCCCACCGTCATGCGTTTGGAACCGGTGAGGATGAGGTTAATCATCGGTTCATAAACTGCGGACAAGCGATGTTCCGGGATTTCACCCTGAACCATCGCAATGCGTGGGATAGCGGTTTCAGTGCGTTGATTTCCGGCCCCGGCGGCCAGCTCACGCAGTTCCTGCAATTGTTTTTCCATCCCACCTTGATATCACCTCGCACCCACGCCGACAAGCTAAAAGCAGAATCAGGCAACATTTGAAGAGGATCGCATGAGCACTGGCATTCAAGTCTGCGTAGTCTTGAATTCGTTAACTCATCCACTAAGGAATCACTGATGAATGTTCTGATCACCGGCGGCAGTCGCGGTATTGGCGGCAGCACCGCGCAAGAGTGTGCAAGACGCGGATATGTTGTTTTTCTTACCTATAACAGCAATCCCGAAGCCGCAGCTGAGGTCGTTCAACAAATTGAAGGCGAAGGCGGTAAAGCCATAGCGCTTAAATTGGACGTGGGTGACGTAGGCAGTTTTGCGGCGTTTCGCGCCCAGCTTGAGCAGAAGCTACAAAATCAGCCGCTGGTTGGGCTGGTGAATAATGCCGGATACGGATTATTTAATCCGCTGGCTTCCGTGACGGAAGCTCAGTTTGATGGCTTGATGAATGTTCATCTAAAAGGGCCATTTTTCCTGACACAAACCTTGCTGCCATTGTTGGCCGACGGTGCCAGCATCGTCAATTTAACCAGTGCCACCACGCGAGTGGCTACAGCCGGCGTTGCGCCTTACGCCGCCTGTAAAGGTGGCCTCGAAGTACTTACTCGCTATATGGCTAAAGAGTTTGGAGAGCGTCGAATTCGGGTGAATGCGGTTTCGCCTGGTGCCATTCGCACTGAATTGGGTGGCGGATTGAATGATGAATTTGAGGCGATACTCGCGGCACAAACAGCCCTCGGGCGTGTGGGCGAACCGCAAGATGTGGCTAGCGTGATTGCGGGTTTGCTGCACAGCGATAGCGCTTGGGTCAATGCGCAATCAATCGAAGTTGCTGGCGGCTACAACATCTAAATTGGGGAGTACGCATGCTTGATCACATCTTTCTCACCGTCAGCGACATTGACCGATCCATTGCTTTTTACGCTGCGGCTCTCGCACCGCTCTGTATCGCCAAAAGCCACGATTATGACGGCAAAGATGGACCGCCGGGCCATCCTGACTTGAAAGGGTTTGGTGCTCACGGACGCGTTTTCTTCTGGTTGCAGCAGGGAGAGGTTCAGGCCAACGCTGTACATATCGGTTTTGTCGCCGACAGCCGTGAAGCAGTGGATGCCGCCTATGTTGCGGCGATGGCCGCTGGCGCAGCGGATAACGGCGCACCAGGTGCACGTTTGCATTATGATCCGCGCTATTACGCGGCGAACGTCTTTGATCCTGACGGATATAGCCTCGAATTTGTCTTTAAAAGTTGGCAACACTGATGACCAAGTTATTAATGATCTACGGCGCAACCGGCTATACCGGACGCATGGTGGCGGCGCATGCCGTAGCGCTTGGGGTGAATATTATTCTCGCGGGGCGCAACGCTGCTGCATTACGGGGTTTGGCAGCAGAACTCGACGTGCCCTATCGTTTATTCACACTCGAAAGTGAGCAACACATTGATAGTGCACTCGTTGGTGTGACTGCTGTGCTTAATTGTGCCGGGCCTTTTCAGCACACTGCACCGATTCTGATGCCAGCGGCAATCAGAAATCAGGTTCATTATCTCGATGTAGCCGCAGAGCTTGATAGCTATTTGTTGGCTGAGACGTTGGACAATGAGGCTGAAGCGGCAGGAGTGATGTTATTGCCTGGCAGCGGCGGCAGCGTAGCGATGCTGGGAACATTGGCGGCGCATGCCGTGGCGCTATTAGCGCAGCCCAAAAGTGTGCAATTAGCGTTGCGCGTGAGTGGACCCATGTCGCGAGGGTCAGCGATCACCGCAGTGGAAAATCTTTCACCACATCAGTTGGTTCGTCGCAACAACCGGTTGATTGAGCAAGAAGATCCCTCACTGCAAGCCTTCCAGTTTGCCCAAGGCACATTATCCTGCTTCCCGGTTACTTTACCGGATGTGGTAACGATAGGGCGTTCAACCGGTATTACTAACATCGATACCTACGTGCATGTGGCTGGCGATAGTTTTCCACAAGGCAATCTTGCTGATTTACCTGATGGTCCGACCTATGAAGAGCGTGCATCTCATCGTTACGAGGCAGCAATTGTCGCGGTAGATGAAAATGGAACGCGGGTGAATCTGTTGTTGGATACCGTAAATGGCTACAGCTTCACTGCTGAAGCCGCAGCTGAAGCGGGACGCCGCGTAGTAAACGGGGAATTTCGTGCAGGATTTCACTCTCCAGTGGATGTGTTCGGCGCTGATTTTGCCTTAACCATTGCCGACACGCGTATTACTCAATGTTGATAGGCAATGAAAATGGCGAAATGCCGATGTGTTAATTGCCGTATTTAATCACCGCACATTTAGTAGCGGCGCGATTTATCGCGTTGTTTTGACTTTATTTCCCCGACTCGACATTGCGCAATAAATTGCGCCGCTACGAGTCCTGCACGCTGTTATTACTGGAAATAATGTGGTCGCCGTTGTATGGCGACCGATATATTTTGGCAATCACTTATCCGCGAACTTTCTGTTTTGATATTCACGTCCGTTTCTGGCACAAAGATGTCCAACTCCGGTTTCAGCGGTCTGTTATAAGTGAGAAGAGTAAGTAACACATCATTGCTAACTGACTGGAATTTTTTTATTCCTAAGTCGTTCAATTAATATGGTTAGATTTCCTTAAATCTTCTAAGCAGGAACGAACGTGAACACTGCAAAAAAACATCAATGGAGTAAGGGCAGTTACCTGGTAAGTACAGACAGAGATAAACTGGATATACCGGCTATTCACCGTTATCTGACAAGATCAACCTGGGCCGAGGGTATTCCCCTGGATACTGTTTCTGCTTCAATCGAGAACAGCCTTAACTTTGGTGTTTATCATGATCAAACCCAGGTAGGTTTCGCTCGCTTAATCACAGACTACGCGACGTTCGCTTATCTTTGTGATGTCTATGTTCTTGAAAAGCATCAAGGAGAAGGGCTGGGAAGATGGGTGATGGAATGCATACACGATCATCCCGTTTTTGAGCAACTGCGCAGGATCATGCTATTCACAACCACCGCGCCCTGGCTTTATGAAAAGTTGGGCTATGAACCCGTCAATCGGGAAAATTATGCATGGACCATCACCCGCCCTGATATTTACACCAAAGCGAAAAAGCCTGGCTGAGCTACGGCCATATTCGATGCCAATCAGGTTAATCTCCGCTAAAACCAACCTCGCCATCTCCCCCGCAACAAATGCCTGCTGATTTTGACTTGAAGCCTGCTAGAAAGCTTTTAGAGTCATAAGTCGGGCTGTTTAGAATATTCAATAACCAGCCATACTTATTTTTAGGTCCAATAATTATATTATTGCCCCTAGCCAAATTCCTAAATCCCATCTCCCGCCTCACAATTCCTTAACTCAAACTGGACGTTTTCCGCGCAATACGTAGATACTCATTACACCAGATACCAAATATTAAATTTCTGAAACAAATTATATCAGCGACTTAACTTCCAGCGCGTTGGCTTACCCATGCGCGCGTTGTCTTCTCGGTTGAGGAATACTTTGTGTTCAAATTAAATCCGGTGTTACTAAGCCTTGTGGCGGCGCAAGGTTTGATGTTCCCTATTTCACTCTCGTGGGCGGCTGAGTTAAAACCTTATACGCCTGAAATTAATGACAATAAAGTTGGAGCTTATTGCTTATGCAATGGATCGACGCAAACGCTGCGCGGTTTACCACAATTCGCGCCCGGTGAAAGCGGGGCAACCACGGTGACGTTTGGCGAATTGCAAAGTATTGGTCGAATAATCAATGACAACTTGATTGGCGAGCCGCGGCTGCAAATAGGCCAGCAGAATCTCACCATTCAAATACCGAGTTTCGAAGATTGGATATATACAACTTACGACGTTTATAACTCCGCTGATTTAGTCGATTTACCGAGTGTCGGCCTCGATACCGTAGTGCCAGATTATTATGATGTAAACGACAAACAATATATTAATGCGCGCATCGGTTCCGTCAGTAACGGCACGCTAAATATCGATATTGGCGAACATGGCGCGGCGGCTAATTCATCTACTAATAGCTGGTCTATGGCGGCGAAACAAAGCCAACTGTTTACCGCTACCAAAAAAGGGCATCTCAACTGGGATTCAGATAACCGCATCGCCTTTACGGCGGCCACGCCACCTTATGGCGGCGATCGCCTGGCGTACGACGTGGGTAGCGTGGTGGATTATGCCGGAGCTATCAGCGTTACAACCCTGGATGGCAGTACCAGCAACTTCAACATCAACAATATCAACGATCTGCGTCACTATAATAATTGGCTGATCGAGCAAGTCACCTTTTCCAACCTCAGCACCGACCGCTACAACGACGAATTCCATAAAGCCTTCATCCAGCGCGACGGACGCGTGGTGTATCGCATGAGCACCAACAATTACGACGATGAAGTGGCGCAATCGCTGGGCGATCAAGTGGTACTAAGCGCGGATGGGAAAGATGCCAGCGTAAAAATCAATCGCGGCAAAACCCTTGAAGTGCTGGATAGCCACAGCGCGGTGATGCGCGCCAGCAACGGCGCAAAAGCCATTATCAACGGCAAACTTGCCAGCAACGGCTCCGGCTTAGAGTTGTTAAACTACGCGCGCGGTCGCAATAACGGCGTGATTAACGCTGGATTCCTCAACAACGTTGACGGCAAAGGCGTCGATAGCAACACCTTAGGCGCAGGTATTGGCGTGCTTGTCAGCAACGGCAGTCGCTTCAGCAATTACGGCGTGATCAACTTCCAGCCTGGCAACAGCGATAGCAGGGCGATTACGCTCTACGATGCGCGAGCGGTCAATCGCGGCAATATCAATCTCGGCGTCACCGAAACCATCGGCAGCGGCTCGATGACTGGCGTAATCGCCAGCGGCGCAGGCGGTTTCACCAACGCCAAAGGCGGCACCATTTACATCGGGCGCACGCCGCAAAATCACAAGAACGACACAACCCGCGATGTAGCGGTGAACCTCAGCGGCGGCGCAAGCGCTATTCGAGGCTTTCTCGATTCCCGCATCGTCAACAACGGACGTATCGTGATCGGCTCGCTGGTGCAGAATGCGGTTGGCATGCTGGTTGAATACGGCCCGAATGCCACCGCACGCAATAACGGCGTGATCGATGTGAATGGGATGGCAGAAGGGCAGCCGCGCGAGAATATCGGCATGCTGGTGGTTGATTCCGGCAGCGGCGGCAAAGTCGGCAATGGCAAAGCGGGCACCATCAACCTCAATGGCTACAACAGCACCGGCCTCAAAGTCATCGCCCACGCGGGGGAAAGCGCCACAGCGTATTCGCGCGGTGCTATCAATATTCTCAGCGATGCCGGCCAATATGGCACAACCGATCACAACACTGCCGTTTGGGTAATCGGCGAAGAGGGCGGCAACGCCGTCGCCAACGTCAGCGGACCGATTCAGCTTGGCGGCAACGATGCGATTGGTATTCGCGCCGAAGGCAACGCCACGGTGAACGTTAGCGCCAACGCAATTCCGGTTGCCGGACCGCGCGATATCTGGGGACTGGTACGGCAAATCAGTTTCTACACCAAAGGCGAAAACGCCAAAATCAACCTGCCGAAAAACGGCAGCTACTCGACATCGGTGGAATACGGCACGATTTTCCGCGTAGAGGATGGCGCGGATTTTGACGGCCGCGGTATGACACTCTCCATGAACGAAAGGAATACCACGGGCGTGTACGGCAGCGGCGTGGGAACCCTTGTTAATACCAACGGCGCAACGTTAAATATTGGCAACGGGGGCGGTGGAGGTCTCGGGGGCATCGGGCTAAAAATTGCGCATGGTGCGCAGGGTACGATTGATGCTGCGACACGCTTTAACCTTGATGGTTCTAGCGTGTTGGCGGCAGAAGTCGATGGCTCAGCCGACACCTTGCAAGGCAACACGATTGATCCCGAACACCAATCCAATCCTGATACGCATCTCACCAACCATGCTGAGATTAACGGCAGTGGCCGCTTCCAGGTCGGCTTAATCGCCACCGATTTAGCTCAGCTCACCAACACCGGCGACATCACTTTTACCGGTGAGGACAGCGGCGGCATTTACGCGCAATACGGTGCGAAGGTGACCAACAGCGGCACCATTAACATGACGCTGCGCAGCCATGCTTTGTATGCCTATGGTTTGCAGCGTAGCTTTGATAGCGCCCCGCTGACCGAAATCTTCAACAGCGGCACCATCAACATCTACAACCGCGACAGTTTTGAGTTGAACACCACCATTGGCCTGGTCGCCAGCAACTATTTGGCGCGCATCTACCAAAACGGCACTATCAATCTGTATGGCGACAACGCGATGGGTGCCAACGCATTTTTAGGTGGTCGAATCACGTTTGGCCCGGATAGCCGCATCACCTTCAACGACCCGAATCAAACCGGCTATCGCGCCAACGATGAGGGAACGCAATTAATCAGCAACGGCAACAATATAGATGTGCGCACTGCGAATTCCACGCTGTATGACATCAGCAATGGCGCGTGGCTGTACACGCAAGCCCCCGGCAACGTGACGCTCAGCGGTGAAAACAGTCGCGGCGTGGTGCTAAGCGGCGAGGGCACGCAAGTGTCTTACACCGATAACTATGTGGCGAGCGGCAAAGGTGCTGTGGTGGTGAGCGCCAGCAACCGCGCCGAGGGCGTGATCAGCAGCGGCATTGCGCTCAGTGGCGAAAATACCACCGCCGCGATGGTCAGCGGTGACGAAACGGAAATCTACGCAGCCTCCACCATCAGCGGCAACGGCGCCAACGCGACGGCGTTTGATGTCAGCGGCGGTGCGCGCCTGTTTAATCAGTATCAAGGCGTGGTGGATCTCAGCGGATCGCACAGCACCGGCGCACGCGTGCATGACGGCGGCAACTTCATTAATCGCGGCAGCATGCACATTGCGTCAGGCATTGGCGTCGATGTGTCAAGCGGTTACGGTCAATATGTGCCGGTCGATAGCGCATTGCGCGTCGATGATGGCATTGCAGCGATGCGCGTCGGCAGCGGCGCATGGATGAAAATCTACGGCGACGGCCAAGGCTACAGCGTGATGCAGTCTAACGGCAGCGCCGACGGCTTGTTACTGGATGTCGGTGCGGATGGGTTCGAAGCCGATAACATCATTATCGGCGCGTACGGCAGCGGCAGCGCGATCAACAACCGCGCCGAAACCCCGAACATCAATTTGGATAACGTGCGTTTAGAGGTGGTAAACGGTAACGGTATTCGCTCAGCGACCTCATTCAATTCCGCTGGCAGTGCGCAAATTAACGTTAGCGGTTCGGGCACCGGTTATCGCTTTGAAAACGCCAATGGCTCAACCACCAACAACGATCTGGTGATCGGGCCGGATTATTCGATTGTGGTGACAGGAACCGGCAATGGCGTGATCGCCAACACCCGCGGCAACGTGATTTCTCAGGGCTTGATTGATATTCAGGCGGCGAACGGCGGCTCGGCGATTGTCACCAAAACCGCCAGCCAGGTGATTAACCAGGGCACCATCAGTTCGCAAAGTCGCGTTGCGCCGCTGGTCGACCTGCGCGGCGGGCAAACGGTGTTTATCAATGAAGGCACCATTAATGCACCGTTCCCTGATCAGGTTGTCGTGGCGGGCGGCGCGACCAATGACGTCATTGCGCTGGTGGAGGGTGCGGTGGTTGGCGATGTGAACACCGGCAACGGACGCGATGAATTGATTGTCACCGGCGGCACCATCAAAGGCAGTTTGACGATGGGCAGCGGCGCGGCTAATCAGGCCACGGTGCAGAAAGTGAGTCTGGCTGATACGCGCCACATTACCACGGAAAATGGCGCGGGCAGCACGCTCAATCTCAGCCAACTTAAGGCGCGCGGCGGTTCGTTCGCTAGCGATGATGCGGCAAAAGGCACCAATCTGGGTTCAGGCTGGAGCACGCTGAATTTCCACAAAACCCAATGGACGTTAACCGACAACATCAAACTGGCGCATAGCACGATTAACGTGGATGCGGGAAGTATGCTGTTCGCGGGTGACAACGTCAATCCGCTGTTGCAGGGCAGAACCCGCGATTCGCTGGTGGTGAATAACGCGGGCACCCTGGATCTCACCAACGGCGGCAACACTGCGGCGAACACGCTAACGATTGACGGCGAACTGGCCTCGGCGGGCGGCAGCGTCAAGCTGAACACCACCGCGGTCAGCAGCGATGTGGTGCTGGTGAATGGCGTGGCATCGGGCGTAACGCAGGTTGAAGCAAAACTTGCGGGAGCACCGCTGTTTGACAGCAACGGCGATGGCGTGATCTCTGCGAACGAAGGCGTATCGCTGGCGCAGGTTTCCGGCAGCGCGAATGCCAACAGCTTTGCGCTGAAAAGCGGCTATGTCGCATCCGGCCCTTGGCAATACGGTTTGTACAGCTTCGCGCCGGGCAGCAATGACCCAGCCCGCAGCGCGCTAGGCGGCAGCGCGTGGGATTATCGACTGGCGAACGCCTTCGTGTGCGAAGACGGCAGCCTGTGCCAGCCGTCAGCAGGCAGCGCGCAAAGCGTCGCGCGTCTGGCGGCAACGCCACAGGTGCCGTCCTACATCTCTGCGCCGGTTGGCCTCGCTTATTACTCGCTGGCAATCACCGACGATCTGCATAAACGCCTCGGTGAACTGCGTCAGCAGCAGGCAAATCCGGATGCGGTTGGCGGCGAGATGTTCCTCCGTTACATCGGCTCCAACCTGAAATACCAGACTAACCAAAGCATCAGCAATTACGGCTACGACTTCGATCTCGACTACAGCGCGGTGCAGCTCGGCGGCAATGTGATTCGCGTGGACGGCGCGGACAGCAGCCTGCGCGGCGGCGTGGCCTACACGCGCGGCAGCACGCGCATTCGCCCGCACGCAGCAGATGGCTATAGCTCGACCAGCTTCGACAGCGACACGCTTTCGCTGTACGGCACATGGCTGCGCGACAGCGGCTTTTACGTGGACGGCTCGCTGAGCTGGGGCTGGCATCGCGGCGCGACTGACATTGCACGGCAGAAAGATGTCGCCAAACCAAAAGGCAACGGCTGGACGGCTTCGGTTGAGACCGGTTATCCGCTGGAACTGGGCGGCGGCGTGCGAATCGAACCGCAGGCGCAGATCACCTGGCTGCAAATGAAGATGGACAGCTTCACCGACCGCGATAACACCCGCGTTTCCTACGACGATTACAGCCAGACGATTGGCCGCGTCGGCGCGCGCGTGGATAAAACCTGGCAGGACAGCAGCGCGAATCAGTACACGCCGTATCTGCGCGTGAATTACACGCAGGGTTGGGGCGGCACCGCGAAAGCGAAGATCGGCGCGGCGGATGTTGGCGGTGATGAAACCTTCGACAGTGGCAAGTTCGGCAAAATGTGGGATGTCGGCGTGGGCGGCACCGCGACGGTGAACAAGGATGCGGCGCTGTACGCCGAAGCGGATTACCGCAAAGAGATCGACGGCAACGGCGCAAAAGGCTGGCGTTACAACGCGGGCGTGCGCTGGTCGTTTTAATTGAACCGGTCGCCGTTATGGCGAGCGAAATATTTCACGTTTTAAAACCCGCGCGATAAATGGAGCTGCGTCCACGATTGCCTGGTCATTACACCTGAAACTTTCTAAAGCCAGATGGCCCTCTTCGGCTCCCCGGCGTTTCGGGCCTGACGGCTTGGGTCTGATGGCAAGGAAGTAGTGACTATTGATATATAACTGAGGATGGCGCTTGCATCTTGTCTGGGTACGATGTCCGTTTAGAGCGAGGAGCGGACATTAGCACTGAATGATTTATGGTTTTTTTCAGTTCATCAGCGAGCCAAGCCCTCGGCCGATTTCGCTAACCGAAGTAAAGGTTGTGCAGGAAAGCTTTGCTGACGTTGAATAGCAATTGTCTTCCGAAGAAGCTAAAATTGCCCGGTTTGTTCTCCCCGTATTATCGCGGCTGCTAACCCGATCAATCTGAGAGAGTAAAACAATGGAAAAGAAACGTTCCCGAGGTTGGCGCAATGCCCAGAAGCAACGCAATAAGTCTCGTGATGTCCACATGTCTTTAATCACTTACCGTGGCGAAAAAAACTGGAAGATGCTCTATATGCGGTCAAAGAAATTGCAGCGTGCCGCCCAGCTGGGGCTTGAGTATCCACGTATAACTAACCAACAGCTTGCTATACGGGGCCTTGAAGAGTACCAATATTCTGATGAACGTACTTTTTATATGCAGTCGTAATCAATGGCGAAGCCCGACGGCGGAACAGGTATTCCGCCGTCATCCATTCCTTGTCGTACGCTCTGCTGGCACAAGCCGGAGTGCTAAAAAAAGAGCCTCTGCCGAATTGTTGCATTGGGCCGATGTTATTTGTGTTATGGAAGATAAGCACAAAAACCGTTTAGTGGCAGAATATGGTCGGATTATCACTTTCAAACCCATCCATGTGCTTGATATACCTGACGATTACCTCTTTATGGATCCGGAGTTAATAGCAATATTGAACGATATCGTACCGGAAAAGTTGGGGCTAAACGCTCAAGACGTTGAGAGCCAATAATCGCTTTTATTCTTCGCCTGTTTATATCCATATATTCTTTCGAATACGTCCGCTCTTGGCACTCAGCAGACGTTCAGGCCCATCACGATTCCAGCTTTGTAGGCGGAAGCAGTTTTTTCGCTTCGTGAATGAGCTTTTCAACCTCTTCTAGAGGGATGCATCTTTCATAGCAAGAAAAAGAGAACTCGTGAGTTACATCGGAATAGAAGACTTCAGCAATTTGCTTAAGCGGGGCTGTTCCAGCCTCAGACAATTCAAGGAACATACCATCACGGATGACATCGCTTCCACGGGACAAGTGGTATTTAATCTTAGCCATAAAGTTAATTATCCATTTTTCATGTTATGGTGACAGTAATCGTACACTAAAAAACCTAAATATCTTCCAGAAGGTGGCTTTAATAGGTTCGCATAGATCGAAAAGCTGAAGCCGGAAGTTACCTGCTGATGTGAGCTATTATGATATAAAAATGATATATCAACCCGTAGTCGATTTCACCTACACATATTGAGCCAATAGTAACCATGTCCCTATACATAATCCGACCACCACTATGAGTGAGAGCATGATTAGCACAGTAATATAATAGCGTTCCCCACGATAGAATGTTCGCTTTTTATGATTGATGCTTGCCGTGACTACTCCTGTTCTAATTGCCTTTATTACAACACATACTCCCCAGAAACAGCCACAAAATAAACCCAAAAGTGACCAGCCAAAAACACCATTACTCATTCTATTTCTCCAAAAAAATGCTGCTTCTTAGTTCTTTGACCTGCGGTCTACAATTTAACAAATCATGCTTTTAATGATGCTCACTCTGGTACTCAGCAGTTTCCCCTTGCTAAGCGAATATAGCCAATCCAAAGCGAACAAAATTCCACTCTCATGTCGAAACATTATTCCCCACGCACTAAGCCAAATAACCAATCATTCCGCCATGCATCTCTTAGCCAATAACTTTCCCGCAGCTCACCTTCTAATACGAAACCGACTTTCTCTAATAAACGGCGCGATGGCACATTGCCAGCGGTGACGGTTGCGCTTAAGCGTCGAATACCGCCATCGCTAAATGCATAGTCACAAATAGCCTGCAACGATTCATAGGCATAGCCTTTGCCCTGTGCTTCTGGTGCGAACAGGAACCCGACTTCAGCGCTATCGCTGGCGCGGTGAATATAGCCGCTGACGCCGATGCGATTGCCGGTATGTTTTTCGTGCACCACCAAACATAGCCAATGTGCGCTGAGTGGCGACCAGATTGGCAGTCTGGAATTGAAGTCAGCGCGAATTTGCTCTGAGGATTTTTCATCGGCGACGTAGTGCATCACTGCGGGGGTTAGTTGTAGCTGACGATAAAAGTCCCAGTCGGCTTCTTTTATTTGCGAGCAGATGAGTCGGGAGGTTTCGATAATGAGGGGTGTCACTAATATTCACCTTCGCTGATGCGTGGAGTAGATGACACTATTTTAACCAGGTCACCATAAATGACGAACCTACGTGATCGGTGCGCGTCTGCGGGATTCGCTGCGTGCTGCGGTCACCATAAATGGCGACCCTACATGATCGGTGCGTGTCTGCGGGATTCGCTGTGCGCTGCGGTCACCATAAATGGCGACCCTACGTGATCGGTGCGTGTCTGCGGATTCGCTGCGCGCTGCGGTCACCATAAACGGCGACCCTACGCGATCGGTGCGTGTCTGCGGATTCGCTGCGCGCTGCGGTCACCATAAACGGCGACCCTACGCGATCGGTGCGTGTCTGCGGATTCGCTGCGCGCTGCGGTCACCATAAACGGCGACCCTACGCGATCGGTGCGTGTCTGCGGATTCGCTGCGCGCTGCGGTCACCATAAATGGCGACCCTACGATATCGGTGCATGTCTGTGGGGGGCGCTGCGTGTTGTAGGGTCGCCATTTATGGTGACCGCCAACCTTTACAACTGAAACCGCAACGCCACGCCAAATGCTTGATCGGCTGCCACGATGATCGACGCGTCTTCCTCATGAAACGCCACATCACCCAGCAACAAACTGGCTTTCACTTTGCTCAAGTCGTGAGTACGTAAACTCAACCCGGCCATACGCGCGCTGCCGTTGTAATCGGTCGGTAATCCCGCAAAGCGTTGCGTGACGTAATTCTCGGCGGCGAAGCGCACGGTGGCGACGCCAGCTTTCAGCACAAATGCGCCTTCCTGGCAGGCGGTGAGTTTGTCCGCGCCAAACAAGCGGCTGTAGGGCTGAGCGGCGGCGGCGGGATCTTGCGCCACCACCACAAATTCCACGATATCGATCACGCCATTAGGATGATCGCGCCATGCGTCTTGCCACACCGCATCCGGCGTGTCGTGCTGGCAGAAAAAGCTGCGGCCATTTGTCACCAACTCCGGACGCAAGCGCACGGTGCGGAAGCGCGCTTGTTGTTCGCTGCCGTCCGGCAAGGTCACCGGGCGGAAAAAACTGGCGGGTGGATCGCCATCAATATCCTGGCTTTCCAGATAGCGCCACACCGCATCGGCATCCTCGGTTTTCCACACCAAGCCGCTGAGACCAATCGGCGCTTGCCACAAATCCTTACGCAGATTGCCGCGGCCGGCTTCAAAACCCAGCAACTCAAGATAGTTATCGCCAAATATCGCCAGATGATTGCTCGAGCCGAGCGAATGATGCCCACGTTCAGTGAGTTGGAAACCCAGCCGACGAAACAGCGCGGCTGCGTCGTCTAAATGATCGGCAACGTTAATCACCACATGGTCGAGACGCGGAACCGGTACAGAAATCGCCATCGGTCTTCTCCTTGTTCGTAAGGTCACGATGCCAGCGCCTGTTGTTGGCGCAGTGTCGATAATGCGCGTTGTGCCAGTTCGGTGAAGTAATGCACCGCCGGTTCCAGCATCGCTTCATCAGGATCAAATCCGCCGTGATGCAGGCCAAATTCGCTGGCGCTGCCAATGCTGACGAACGCGCCGGGCAGGTGCTGCAAATAGAATGCAAAGTCTTCGCCGCCCATTTGCGGCGTGCCGACTTGGGTTTGATATCCTTGCTCGGCCGCCAGATCCAGCGCGAAATCGGCCCACTCTGGCGTATTCACCAGCGACGGCGGTCCTTCCTGCCAGACCAGCTCGGCCTGCGCGCCAAATCCTGCCGCGATGCCGTTGATCAAGGCTGTAATTTTGTCGGGAATTTGTGCCCGAATATCAGCGTTATGGGTGCGCACCGTACCTTCCAGCTCCACCGTTTGTGGCAGCACGTTCCAGCTGTTGCCCGCGGTGAAGCGCGTCACGCTCAGCACCACCGATTCCAGCGAACTAAACACCCGGCTCGGCAAGGTTTGCAGCGCGGTGACGATGTGGCTGGCAATCACAATGCTATCAATGCCTTCGTGTGGCCGCGCGGCGTGTGCGCCTTTACCGCTGATATTGATTTGGAAGCGATCAACGTTGGCGTAATACGCGCCGCCACGGGTACGCAGTGTGCCCACCGGCAGATCGGGCGCGTTGTGTAAGCCAAAAATCGCCTGCACATCCTGTAAAGCGCCAGCAGCCAGCAGCTGTTTGGCGCCGGTGAAAATCTCTTCGGCAGGCTGAAACAGAATGCGCACGCGGCCGGGAAGTTGGGATTCAATACGTTTCAATTGCTGCGCCACGCCAAGCATGACGCTGCTGTGCAGATCGTGGCCGCAAGCGTGCATCACGCCCGGCTGTTGTGATCGCCATGACTGATCGCTTTGTTCGTCGATCGGTAAGGCATCGATATCCGCACGCAAGGCGATCAGCGGTTCGCCGTGGCCAATTTCAACGACAACACCGGTTTTCAAGGCCAAAGGTAACGGCTGGATGTTCATCTGCTCCAGCCAGTGCCGAATACGTTCGGTGGTGGCAAACTCTTGATCGGACAATTCAGGATGCTGATGCAGCTCGCGTCGCCAGCGCAGCAGTTGTTGCGGAAATAACTCAGACATGCTCATCCTTGATGTTCAGGTAAGAAAGGTTCGCCCAGCGTCAGCATCAGGCGGTTGGCCCAGGCAAAGAAGGCGGCGGATTGAATCAAATCCAGCAGTTCCAGCGTGCTGAATCCCTGATCGCGTAACACCTGTAATTGATTCAAGCGGGTGGCAGTTGGCGTGATCGACAAGGTCGCCACCAGATCGATCTGCGCTGCCCAGCGTGCTGATTGTCCGTGCGACAGCTCAGCGCCTGGCGCAACGTTCAGCAACTTCTGCACGGCCGCTTCATCTTTTGATAGCTGGCTGGCTTTACGCGCATGCACCGAAGCGCAATAAATGCAGCCGTTCACTTTGCTCACTACCGTGGCGGCCAACTCGCGTTCCGCGCGCGACAATCCGCCTGGCGTGTAGAAAATGCCTTTGTCGGTAAGCGTGCGCTGCTCCAGCAACGGCTGATTGCGTCCTAACAGGCGGAAATAATCGGAATCGGCGTGGCCAAACTTCTTCAGCGTGGCTTGCTCCTCGGCGCTGAATTCATTGAACGGTTTGGCCGCCAGCCACGGTTCCCAACCTAATTCTTGCTGAGTAAACGCCGTTAGCGCGGTTTTGCCGCTCAACGTGCGCGGGGCGTCGTGCCATTTACCGGCTACCGCATGCGGCTGCGCTGTGGTTTCTTCGCCGTTCAGCAAGCGTAATCCCGCCAGCAAGCGGCTTTGGAAGCTAACAAAAGCCACCAACTGCGCCAGCGTGACGATGCCGCGCGGCGACCAACCGGCACTTTGCAGGTTGTCGATATGCTGCGGTGCGGCATCGACCGGATGCAGACTCAGCAATTCGGCAAACGCGCGGCCACTTTCCAGCCGCGCACTGTGCACGGCGTTTTGCGGTTGGTAATGCGCCTGCAAGCGGGTTGCGCCATGCCATGCCGCGACTTGTGCGGCGATAGTCAAGCGTTCAGCCAACGGGAAATCTTCATCATCCTGGGTGAACAACACATCGTAGCTGCCTTGCGCATGTTGCGTAGCGGCAGGGCGTTCGGCACGCGCGCGCGCCAGTTCAGATGCCGGATCGATATCCGCCAGCGCGGCCAATAAATCGGTGGGTTGAGACATGAAATCCTCCAGTTAAAGCGTTATTTGGTCACCATAAATGATGTGCGCACTGAGCTATCAGCGCAGCGCGGGCGCGATGTATTCGGCAATCAGTTCGATGGAACGCAAAATGTCGGCGTGCGGTGGATCGATGGAGTGCACCTGGAAACTGATGTCGGTTGCGCGTTGCATCGTGCTATCGGCCAGCAACGAGGCCAGCACAGATTCGGCATCGCCATAGTGCGCATCGGCTATCACGTTGGGTTCAGCCAGACGGCGCGCGTAATCGGTGGAATCGGCGACGAACACGGTGCGCGACGCCAAAATACGCGGCGCAACGCCCGCAGGCAGCGCCGCCAGATAGGCATCGATCATCGGATTCTGGATTTGATCGAGAGTTAAATCGGGCTGATCAGCCGGACGCGGTTGTGTGCGCGACAGCATCAATCCGTGTCCGGCTTGTCCTGCACGCGCTGCGCCGTCCACCGAGAAGGTGGCGATCCACACGCGTTGCGCCAGCGTTGGCGCCGCCGGATACAGGTGATTGTCCGGATGCGCCAGCGTATCGCCGCGCCATGCGCTGATCAGTTGATGCAGATGATCGGCGAACACGCTGGCACGTTGCTCGATGGTTAAACCAAATGGCAGGAACGACGTCGGCGTACCGCCCGATCCCAAGCCCACTTCGAGGCGACCGTTGCTCAGCAAATCCAGCACCGCCGCGTCTTCCGCCACGCGCAGCGCATTCTCCATCGCTAAAGTGATGATGGCGGTGCCGAGACGAATGGTGCGCGTATGCGCCGCCACATGCGCAAGGAACAGCAGCGGCGACGGCAAGCCGCCTTCGTGTTCGTGAAAGTGGTGCTGGGCAATCCACGCGCTATCGAAACCATTACGTTCGGCGTGCTGAATCTGTTCGGTTGCCAGGCGATAGCGCTGCTGCGCGGTGGTGTCATCCAGCAAGCGGGTGAAAAATCCAATGCGTTTACGCGTCATGCAGACTCCTTAATCAGCGGACGGAAAGCGGGAATGGCGTCAATCAGCGATCGGGTATAAGGATGCTGCGGCGCGTTAAATAGCGTGACGGTGTCACCTTGCTCCACCACTTCACCGGCGCACAGCACCGTGACGCTGTGCGCAATGCTGCGCACAGTGGCAAGGTCGTGGGTGATAAACAGATAAGTCAGGCCGAGTTCGCGTTGTAGCTGCTGCAACAGTTGCAGGATCTGCGCTTGCACCGTGACGTCCAGCGCCGAGGTGGCTTCATCCAGCACCAGGATTGCCGGTTGCAGAATCAAGGCGCGCGCAATCGCCACCCGCTGACGCTGACCGCCGGATAACTCGCGCGGTTTACGTGATAAGAAATCCAGCGGCAATGCCACGCGCTGTGCGACCTGTTCGACGCGCTGACGTCGTTGATCCCGGCTGAGTTTTTCAAAATTACGCAGCGGTTCTTCAATGATGCTAAACAGCGTCTGGCGCGGATCGAGTGAAGCAAACGGATTTTGATAGACAAACTGAATCTTACGTCGCAACTGGCGCAGCGCTTCGCCGCGCAATGCGGTGGCATCAATGCCATCAATCACCACGCGTCCACTGTCGGCTTGTTCAAATCCCAACAGAATGCGCGCCAGCGTGGTTTTGCCGGAACCGGATTCACCCACCAACGCGTGCGTGGTGCCGCGCGCAACCGTGACGCAAACGTCTTTCGCCACCTGTAATTGCTGCTGACGATTGAGCGCAAACTGCTTGTTGATGGCGGAAAGTTGAATCGCTGGAGCGGAGAACGTGGCGTGCGCGGGCACGGTTAACGCGCTGTCGCCGGGATCGGCATCCTGCAACAGTTGGCGTGTATAGGGCTGTTTTGGCGCGGCAATTACTTGCGCCGCTGGGCCTTGCTCCTGCACTTCGCCATGACGGAATACCAGCAGCCGATCGGCGCGTTCCGCCGCCAACGCCAAATCGTGGGTGACGAACAGCACCGCCGTGCCGGATTCGCGGCGCAGCACATCCAGCAGATCGAGAATGCGTTTTTGTACCGTGACATCCAGCGCGCTGGTGGGTTCATCGGCGATGATGATTTGCGGACGTAAGGCGAGGGCGATGGCGATCAACACGCGCTGTTTCATGCCGCCGGAAAGCTGATGCGGATACTGCTTCAAACGCTGCTCTGGATGGCTCAAACCGACTTTTTGCAGCAACTCCAGCACGCGCTGTTGTCGCTCCGCTGGGCTGATTTTCAAGTGCAGTTGCAGCATTTCACCGACTTGATCGCCGATGGTTTTCACCGGATTGAGCGAATTGCCGGGATCTTGCGGCACCAAACTGATGCTGACGCCGCGCAAGCTATCCAGCCGCTTTGATGACCAACCGGCAATATCAGTGCCGTTGAGCACAATCTTGCCACGGTCGCGGCGACCATTTTCCGCCAGCAAACCAATAATCGCCTGTGCGGTGGTGGTTTTACCGGAACCGGATTCACCAACCAGCGCCACCATTTCACCTGGCTGCAACGCGAAGCTGACGTTGTGTACCACTTCACGCCATGTACCTTGCTGGCGATAACTCAACGTCAGATTTTCAATAGCTAATAGCGCGCTCATGCGTCACCTCCGGCCAATTGACGACTAATGCGATTGGCAGCCAATACCACCGCCACCACCACGATGCCGGGGAAGGTGGTGAGCCACCACGCGGTTGCCAAATAATTACGTCCTTCTGCGATCAGTAAACCCCATTCCGGTGTCGGCGGCGGCGTGCCGTAGCCGAGAAAACTCAGCGTTGAAAGCGCCAGAATCGCCTGACCAAACTGCAACGCGGCAAAGGCAATCACCGCCGTCAACGAGTTGGGCAAGATGTGACGCCACAACACGCGCCAGAAGCTGCCGCCGCTGCCATAAGCCGCTTCGACAAATTCGCTGCGGCGCACGCGCACCACTTCACCGCGCGCCAGACGGGCGAAGCTGGCAATCGAGGCGATGCCGACGGCTAACGCAGCATGCACGGTGCCGAAACCGAGCAAAATCAAAATGCTCAGCGACAGCAATAACGAAGGAATCGATAACAGCACATCGACTAAGCGCATCAGCGCGTTTTCCGTGCGCCCGCCGCATGCGCCTGCCAGCACGCCGAGCGAGGTACCGCCAATCAAGCCCATCGTCACCGCGGCGACCGCGGCCGACAGTGATTGCGATGCGCCATACACAATGCGCGTGTAGAGATCGCGGCCCAGCTGATCGGTTCCGAGCCAGTAAGCGGCTTGCGGCGCTAACCGTTGTGCGCCGGGCACGCCTTCAGTGGGACTGAAATGGGTAAATAATCCGGGCGCGAATGCCGCCAGCAGCGCCAGCAACATCACCGCCCACGCCAGCCATAATCCGGGTTGGATGTTTAGAACCCGCGCTGTGCGGATACTTTTCCGCGCCGTTGAGTACTCGACCAGGCTCATCGTGCACCTCCGGCAATGGATTGCAGACGGGGATCAAACAGCGGCATCAACGCATCGACCAGCAGGTTAATCAGCACAAACGCCAGCGCCGAAATCATCACCACCGCTTGCAGCACCGCAACATCCTGATTGTTCACCGCCTGTTGGGTGAGCTGACCGATGCCGCTCAGGCCAAACACGGTTTCGGTAATCAGCGCGCCGGCGATCAGTTCACCCAGCAGCAAACCGGCGACGTTAAGCACCGGCAGCAGCGCGTTGCGCATCACGTGATGCCACAACACATGACTTTCGCTGGCACCTTTGGCGCGCGCCACGGCGACAAACGGCTGGGTTGAAACCTGATCAATGCTGCGCAACAGAATCTGTGCCAGCGGCGCAGAGATCGGAATCGCCACGGTGATCACCGGCAAAATCAAACCTTGCAGCGCCGACGGATTGATCACCGGAATCCAGCGCAACTGGAATGAGAACAGTTGAATCAGCGCGATGCCGAGCCAAAAGGTTGGCAATGAGATAAACAGCGCGGGTACCGCTTGCAGCAGCGAACGTAAGAAGCGCAGCGCAGGCAAACGCGATAATGCCGCCAGCGTAAAGGCAATCAGCGTTGCCAGCGCAAAGCCCAGCAATGCCAGTTGCAGCGTAGCGGGCAGGTTACTGAGCAACTGTTCGCTGACCGGCACGCCCGCTTGCACTGAATATCCGAAATCGCCGCGCAACATCGCCCACAACGTATGCAGATACTGCTGCCACAGTGGATTATCCGCGCCGTACGCCAGGCGCATTTCGGCGATTTGATCCGGGCTGAGTCCGAGGTCGGGATTCTGAAACTTAATCAGCACCGCATCGCCGGGTAACACTTGCAGCAGAAAGAACGACAGGGTGAACGCGGCCCACAGCACCAACACGCTTTGACCCACTTTTCGCAGCAGTGAACGTTGCATCATTAACCTGCCTTAGTGTTTTTCCAGCCACGCGCCGTAAAACGACGGACGGCCCACCGCTTCAAAACTTACGCCTTTCAGCCACGGCGCACCGGCGAACACCTGCGGTTCTTCGAAGATCGGAATCACATAGGCTTGATCGAGCAGATAACGCTGTGTATCGCCGGTCACCGCTAAGCGCTTCACCGGATCAACTTCAGAGGAGATGCTCAGCAGCAGCGCGTTGAGCTTGTCGTCACGGAAGTTCTGCACTTTGTCGCTGGAGCCACCTTTTTGCAGCAGCGCATCGCGATTGGTCGGGTAGAACTGACTTTTCACCACATCCGGATCGGCGCGACCCACTTCAGAAACGGTAAGCGGGGTTTTCTGCGGATCGAGGTTATCCAGCACGCGACTGCCGGCATCACCGGCTTTTACCGCCAGCGCCACGCCGATCTGCCGCCACTGCTGCGCCACCAGTTGCAGCACTTCTTTGTTCTGCGGCTGCGGCAATGATTCATACACCGCTAACGCCAGCTTCTTGCCTTCTTTCTCGCGAATGCCGTCGCTGCCCGGCTTCCAACCCGCTTCATCCAGCAGCTTTTTCGACAGCGCCGGATCGTATTTCAGCTTGTCAGCCAGATTGACGTAGCCCGCCGCCGAGGTGGCGATCACCGAGGTGGCTTGCGGATAGTTGGGCGAGAACAGGGTTTGCACCACTTGCTGCGCGTTAGTGGCGTGCAGCAGCGCCTGACGCACTTTCACATCGCTGACCAGCGGGTTATCCGGGCGGAAGCTGATACTGTCGTTCACGCCGCGCGTCGGTGCCGCGTAGATCGGGAAGTTTTGCTGCTGCGCCTGCTTTTCGTCATAGGCTTGTACCTGACGGATAAAGTCGGCCTGGCCCGCTAATAACGCGCCGATACGCACGCTGTCTTCCGGCGTGACGATAAATTTGATGCCATCGAGATTGGCTGGCCCTTGCTGGGCGAGGTTTTTCGGTCCCCATTGATAATCTTTACGTGCGGTTAAATCGACTTCGCGCCCGAGCTTTTCATCGCTGACCACAAACGGGCCGGAACCGATGATATGGCGCGCATCGCCCAATTGATCGAAGCTACGCTGCAAGGTGCTGAGCGAAACCAATCCCGATCCAATGGTCGCTGTGCCCTGTAAAAATCCCGGTGACGGTTTTTTGAAATAGAATTTCACCGTCAGCGGATCAATAACCTCACTGTGATCATAATTATTAATCACTTCAGAAACCGGCAGGCGTTGGGCTTTATTTCCCAGGCCATAAGTATCAAAGTTTTTCGCCACCGCATTGGCATCTAATGGCGTGCCATCGGAGAAAGTGACGCCGGAACGCAGTTTAAAGGTATATTCGGTTTTATCGGCGTTACTGCTCCAGCTTTCGGCAATCCACGGTTCGACTTTTAAGGTTTCGGGATTCTGCCAGGTTAATTTGTCGGTGATTTGATTCAGAATTCCGCCATTCGGATAAAAGCCGCCCGCGGGGGGATAAAGGTTGGTGTGCGCCTGCTGTTCAAGATAAACCAGCGTGCCGCCTCTGACCGGTGCATCGGCGGCGTGTGCACTAAAAATCCCTGAGAGCAGCGCTAAACTCAGCGCCTGCAAATGAAAATGCTTGGTCATGATGTTTCCCTTTTTTATCAATGTTGGTACGGCTTTGTTCATCATTGAATGTCGCTCTCGTGAGTTGAACCAATGAATTGCACTAAGCTTTGCCAGAAAAGATAAATAGGGTTTCGGTCACCATAAATGGCGACCCTACAACGTATATGTTTGCATAGGATGGTCACCATAAATGGCGACCTTACAAAATCGGCGTAGGGTCGCCATTTATGGTGACCGTAATTTTATTTGTGCGTGGAATATAACGCCGATGAATTTAAAATATCCCCGGCTATTTCCATTTTTTATATTCACTATCTCGGAATTGTTGTTTTACGAAATAGCGTTTGTCACACCACACTACTCGCCATATTTATTTCGAAAAGGATAAGGCGCATGTCATACCGACTGAGTTTGCTGGATAAATCGCCAATTGCGGACGGTGAGAGCGCCAGTCACGCGCTACATCGCACCTTACATCTGGCGCAGCAGGCCGAAGCCTGGGGCTATCATCGCTTCTGGTTAGCGGAACACCACAACAGCGATCGTCTGGCCAGCCCGTCGCCGGAATTGCTGATTGCATGGATCATCGGCCAAACCAAACACATTCGCATCGGCTCTGGCGGCGTAATGTTGCAGCATTACAGCCCGTACAAAGTGGCAGAAAACTTCAACCTGCTGGCATCGCTGGCGCCGGGACGCATCGATATCGGCATTGGTAAAGCGCCCGGCGGATTGCCGCTCTCTACGCGCGCGCTGCAACTCGGTGTGCACCTCAATGAAAAGGGCAGTTTCCCGGAACAACTGACCTTACTGGATAGCTGGTTAAATGTGCCGCCGGTTGGCGATGAAGAGATCCTGCGCGCGACGCCGCAACCGCCGCGTCCCGCCAATCGCTTCCTGTTGGGAGCAAGCGTTGAGAGCGCCAAACTGGCGGCGGAACTGGGCTGGCAATTGGTTTTCGCCGCGCACCATAACGGCGATCCGCTGTTGATGGAAAAAGTGCTCAACAGCTATCGCCAACACAGCAACGGCCAACGTGCGCTGGTGGCGGTGCAAGCGGTAGTGGCGGATTCGCCGGCGGAAGCCGATCTGCTGGTCGAGAGCTTGCGCGTCTATCACGTCAATGTGAAAGATGGCCCGAGCGTCAATGTCGGTAGCGTGGAACAGGCCGAACGCTACGTGCGGCAGGGCGGCTACAGCGATTACGTGATTGAGCCGCGTACGCCGTCATTGCTGAAAGGCACCGCCGCACAAGTGCATGCCAAGTTGGACGCGCTGCACCAGAACTTCGGTATTGAAGAGTTCGTGATTGATACGCCGGTGGCAGAAGAGCAGGCGCGGGTGAAATCCCTCGAACTGTTAGCCACTCATCGTTTAGTAACGGCGTGAGGCGGAGAGCGCGATGACGCAATTTAGCGAACAGCAACTGATTGATTGGCGACGCGAGTTGCACAGCTGGCCGGAGTTATCCGGACGTGAAGTGGCAACCACCGCGCGTTTGCGCGCTTGGTTGCAGGAGGCTGGTTTGCGCTTGCTGGATTATCCGCTGGAAACCGGCGTGGTGGTGGAGGTCGGCAGCGGCGAAACGCTGATTGCATTGCGTGCCGATATTGATGCGCTGCCGATTCATGAAGCCACCGGACTTGCTTACCGCTCGCGTAATGCCGGTGTAATGCACGCGTGCGGACACGATGTGCACAGCGCAGTGATGCTCGGCGCGGCGTTGCAACTCAAAGCGATGGAAGCGCAATTGCCCGGCCGCATTCGCATTCTGTTTCAGCCTGCGGAAGAGAATGCCACCGGCGCGCGCCAGTTGATCAACGCGGGCGTCCTTGACGATGTGCAGGCGATTTTTGGCATGCACAATGAGCCGGGATTGCCGACCGGCACCTTCGCCACGCGCGGCGGTGCGTTCTACGCCAATGCCGATAAATTCATCGTGCGCGTTTCCGGTAAAGGTGCGCACGCCGCACATCCCGAAGACGGCGTGGACAGCATTGTGGTTGCCAGCCAGATCATCCAGGCGCTGCAATCGCTGACCAGCCGCAGTTTTAATACGCTGGATAGTTTGGTGCTAAGCGTGACGCGCATCGATGCCGGTAAAACCTGGAATGTGTTGCCGGGGGAAGCTGAATTTGGCGGTACGGTGCGCACCCATGACAAACAGGTGCGCGCGGAACTGGAACAGCGTGCGCGCACGCTGGTGGAGAATATCGCCAGCGCCAACGGTGCCAGCGCCACCTTTAGTTGGCATCCCGGCCCGCCGGTGCTGGAGAACGATACGCGCTGGGCACAATTCGCCAGCCACATCGCCCAGCAAAACGGTTATCAGGTGCAAACCGCTGAACTGCATCTTGGCGGCGAGGATTTCGCCTACTACTTACAACAGATCCCCGGCGCGTTCGTCAGCATTGGTAGCGCCAGTGAATTTGGTCTGCACCACGGCGGCTTCAATCCCGATGAAGCGCTAATTGCGCCCGCTGCACATTACTTCAGCCAACTGGCTCAACAGGCGTTGCAGCACCTCAACGCGCGATGTCGCGACGCCATCCTGAACTAACCCCATTTAATTCATCGATCTGCACGGCAACATGATGTTGCCGTCAGGCCGCGCTTTGCCACAAGAGAGACGATTATGACTGCAAGACAACTGCGATTAGGCACCATTTTGCATGGCGCATCCGGCAACATGTCGGCGTGGCGACATCCCGCGGCTCAGGCCAATGCCAGCATCAGTTTTGATTACGCCAAACAAATCGCGCGTAAGGCGGAAGCGGGCAAACTCGATTTCCTGTTCGTCGCCGATGGTCTGTTTATCAATGAAAAATCGATCCCACATTTCCTCAATCGCTTTGAGCCGTTGACGCTATTGTCGGCGCTGGCGGGCGTGACCGAGCACCTCGGCTTGGTCGGCACGGTTTCAACCTCGTACAGCGAACCGTTCACCGTGGCGCGCCAGTTCGCCAGCCTCGATCATCTTAGCGGCGGTCGCGCCGGTTGGAATGTGGTGACCTCGCCGCTGGAAGGTTCGGCGAAGAACTTCTCGCGCGCCCAGCATCCCGAGCATGCGCTGCGCTATCGCATCGCCGATGAATACCTGCAAGTGGTGAAAGGATTGTGGGATTCGTGGGAAGGCGATGCTTTTGTGCGTAATAAGGAGAGCGGGCAATTCTTTGATGCCAGCAAGTTGCATACCTTGGATCACCACGGCGATTTCTTCCAGGTGCAAGGGCCGCTGAACATTGAGCGCACACCGCAAGGGCGTCCGGTGGTGTTCCAGGCGGGTGCCTCGGAAGATGGCCGCAAGCTGGCAGCCAAACATGCCGATGCCATTTTCACTCATCAACCGACGCGTGAAGAAGCGCAGGCGTTTTATCAAGACGTGAAAAAACAGTTGGTGGCGAACGGACGCCAGCCGGGTGATCTGCACATCTTTCAGGGCGTCGGCGTGATTGTCGGCGATGATGCTGAGGATGTGGAGCAGCAGTACCAAACCACCGCCGCGCTGGTATCGATCAAAGATGCGCTCAACTATCTTGGCCGCTTCTTCGATCACCACGACTTCTCACAATATCCGCTCGATGAACCTTTCCCGCAGCTCGGTGATATCGGTCAAAACAGCTTCCGCAGCACCACCGATGAAATCAAACGCAAGGCACGGGAACACGGCCACACGTTGCGCCAGGCCGCGCTGGAAGCTGCTACACCGCGTCCGCTGTTCCATGGCACGCCGGAACAGGTCGCCGATGGTTTGCAACTGTGGTTCGAAAGCGAAGCTACCGATGGTTTCATCATTCAGGGCGGCACGCCGGACACCTTCGAACGCTTTGTCGATCGCGTGATCCCGATTCTGCAAGCGCGTGGCTTAACCCGCCGCGATTATCCCGGCACCACGCTGCGCGCCAGCTTTGGTCTGCCAGAACCCGTTAACCAATTCACACAACAATAAAAATCGAGAATAACGCTATGCAGAAAAAATTCCTTATCGCGCTGATGTTGCTGGGCCTGAGCAGCACGGTGTTGGCTGAAGATGTGGCAGTTAACGGTCAGCAAATCAGTATTGAAGCCAATAAAACGCCAATCAATACGGCAAAAAACGCCGCCGCCGTGGCACAAATCCCCGCCGGACATCGCTTCGCCGTGCCAGGTTCATTTACCGTGGCGGTTGCCGCCTTGAACTCACCGCCGCTCACCGTCTTCAGCGATGACAATAAAACCTTGCTCGGCAGCGAAGTGGATATTGCCCGGCTGGTGGCCGATAGCCTTGGGCTGAAACTCAACGTGGTGCCAACCTCGTGGGAAGATTGGCCGCTCGGCGTGGCATCGGGCAAATACGATGCGGCGATCACCAACGTCACCGTCACCAAAGAGCGTAAAGAACGCTTCGATTTCGCTACCTACCGCAAAGATTCCCTCGGCTTTTACGTCAAAGCCAGCAGCCCGATTAAATCGCTAACCAAGGCAGAAGATATTGCTGGATTGCGCATCATCGTCGGTTCCGGCACCAATCAGGAAGCGATTTTGCTGGCGTGGGATAAGGAGAATCAGGCCAAAGGACTCAAGCCCTTTACCCCGGTTTATACCAAAGATGATGCCGCACAAACGCTGGCGTTGCAGTCGGGGCGGGCCGATGCCTATTTCGGCCCGAACGTAATTGGCGCGTGGAAAGCGGCGCTGACCAAACAAACCAAATTGGTTGGCAGCGTCGATGGCGGCTGGCCGAAAGCGGCACATATCGCCGTAACGGTGAAGAAAGACAACGGCTTGGTGCAACCGATTAACACCGCGCTGAACGGCGTAATCAAAAACGGCGACTACGACAAAGTGCTGAATCGCTGGGGCGAAGGCGTGGAACGTCTCAACAGTTCAGAAATCAATCCCGCCGGATTGGGCGATTAAGGAGGCCGCATGAGCCAGCAATTTTTCCGTGAAGTGTCGCCAGAAGCGCCTGAACTCCAGCCAATCTTAACCGGCTTATTTGGCGAATACGCCGCGCGTTATGGTGAATTTTTTAGCCGTAAAAAAGAGGTGGAGCTGACCGAATGGTATTTGCCGCCGCGCGGACTGTTTATTGTGCTGGAGCGCGACGGCGAAATCATCGCCATGGGCGCGTATAAGCCGTATGACGCGGTGACCGCCGAGTTTAAGCGCATCTGGACGCGCAGCGATTTGCGTCGTCAGGGTTTGGCGCTGCTGATTCTGCAAGAGCTGGAGCGGCGCGCGTTGCGTGCTGGTTATCAACGCGTGTTTCTCACCACCGGATTCCGCCAGCCGGAAGCAGTGAAGCTGTATATCGGTCACGGTTATCAGCCACAGTTTCAGCTGTTGGAGGATATGGAAGTCTACAGCCAGCCGCCGCACGATGGCCGTTTGCGCTTCCTTAAAGTGATTGATGTACACAGCACCGCGCAGGCCAGCTAAGGAGCAATGATGAGCGAGCAAAAACCGCTTACCGTGGTGCCGGCACGTTATCCGGCGCGTACCGTTGGCGCACTGGTCGCGCTGTTTATTCTTGCCAGCGTAATTGACTCGATTGCCTTTAACCCGCGCTGGGAATGGGGCGTATTCGCCAAATGGTTTTTTGATCCTGTAATCCTCAGCGGTTTGGGCCAAACGCTGCTGCTGACGCTGTTTGGCACCGTGCTTAGCCTGATTTTTGGCGGTTTGCTGGCGCTGGCGCGGCTCTCATCATCGTGGCTGCTTAGCACGCTGGCGTTCGGCTATATCTGGCTGTTCCGCTCGCTGCCGCTGATTGTGGTGCTGATCATTCTTTATAACTTCTCGTATCTGTACGACACGTTATCGCTCGGTATTCCGTTTACCGCGTTGTCGTGGGGACATTTCCAGACGATAAACGTGCTCGGCCAGTTCCCGGCGGCGGTGATCGGTTTGACGCTGGTGCAAAGTGCTTACAGCGCCGAGATCATTCGCGGCGGCTTTTTGGGTGTCGATCACGGCCAATTTGAGGCGGCTTCAGCGCTGGGTTTATCCTCTTCGCGACGCACCTTCCGCATCATTCTGCCGCAGGCGTTGCGGGCGATTATTCCCACCACCTTTAATGAAATCATCAGCCTCGCCAAAGGCACGTCGATGGTTTACGTGCTGGCGATGCCGGAACTGTTTTACACCATCCAGATGATCTACAACCGCACGCAGCAGGTGATCCCGCTGCTGATGGTCGGTGCTGCCTGGTATTTGATCATCACCACCGTGTTGTCACTGCTGCAACACAGCGTTGAGCGTTGGCTGGCACGCAGCGTGACGCGTGAACCGCAACCGTCGCGCTGGCGTCAATTGCGCAATCGCAGCAACCTATCCGCCACCGAGGAGCTTTCCCATGTCCGAAGCCATTGATTACCGCAATCTGCACAGCACCGGCGCGATCAGTATCACCGGCGTCAGTAAGTCGTTCGGCAAACTGAAAGCGCTGGATGACGTTTCTCTGGAATTAGAACCGGGTTCGGTGACGGTGATCCTTGGGCCATCCGGATCGGGCAAATCGACGTTGCTGCGCACCATCAATCATCTGGAACGGGTGGACAGTGGCTATATTCAGATCGATGGCGACTACATCGGTTATCAGCGACGTGGCGATAAGCTGTATGAGCTGAAAGAGCAGGCGATTCTGCGTCAGCGCATCAACGTGGGCTACGTGTTCCAAAACTTCAATTTGTTCCCGCATTTAACCGTGCTGGAGAACCTGATTGAAGCGCCGATTGCCCATCGTCAGTTGTCGCGCCGGGAGGCGATTGAGCGTGCCGGTGAGTTGCTGGATGTGGTGGGTTTACGCCATAAAGCCGATGCGTGGCCGCGCCATTTATCGGGTGGACAACAACAGCGCATCGCCATTGCGCGTGCGTTGATGCTGAATCCGCGCGTGATGCTGTTTGATGAACCGACCTCGGCGCTCGACCCCGAGCTGGTGGGCGAAGTGCTGGACGTGATCAAAAAGCTGGCGCGTTCCGGCACCACATTGGTGATCGTCACGCATGAAGTCGGTTTTGCCCGTGAAGTGGCGGACAATGTGGTGTTTATGGTCGATGGCCGTATTGTGGAGCAGGGCAGCAGTTATCAAGTGCTGAACCAACCGCGCCATGAGCGCACCAAACGTTTTCTGGCGCGGGTGCTGTGATGGAGCGGATTATTACTGCGGCATTGTTCACGCTGATATTTACTGCACCGGCGCTGGCGGCGGAAAAACTGGATGCGCGGAATAACGAAACGCCGATCACTATTGCGGCCAATCCACAAGCCATCGCCAAAATTCCGCCGGGTTTTCATTTCGTCAATCCGGGATTTTTAACCGTCGCCACTTCGGCAAATAATTCGCCGCCCATTGGTTTGTGGGCTTCGGATAATAAAACCCTGATTGGCAGCGATCCGGATATTGCGCGTTTGCTGGCGGATAGCCTTGGTCTAAAGCTGAAACTGGTGCCAGCGGCGTGGGAGGATTGGCCGCTGGGCATTACGGCGGGGCGCTATGACGTGGCGATGTTCAATATCGCGGTAACCGAGGAGCGTAAAAAGAAATTCGATTTCGCCACCTATCGCGCGGATAACCATGCGTTTATGGTGAAAACCGACAGCACCTTGCAGGTCAAAGGGCGCGAGGATATTGCCGGAAAACGCATTATTGTCGGTTCGGGAACCAACCAGGAGAAGATTTTACTCAGCTGGGATGATAAGAATCGCGCGCAAGGTTTAGCGCCCGTGCAACCGATTTACCTGAACGATGATGCAGCTGCGACCCTGGCGCTGCTTTCCGGGCGGGCCGATGCATCGTTTGGCCCGCAGGCGATGGCAGCATGGAAAGTGGCTTCGCGCGGACAAACTAAGATCGTTGGTCACAGCCCGTTCCGCTCGTGGGTGGCGGTGACGACGAAGAAAGGTAACGGCCTGGACGTGGCATTGCAGCAAGCGATTAATGGTGCAATTAACAGCGGGCAATATAAACACGTTTTGGCGCGCTGGGGTGAACAGGAAGAAGCAGTTGAAACTTCACAGGTAAATCCGCCGGGAATTGTTTATCAGTAAAATGCAGAGTTAATATTGCGAGAAAGCTCACAAGGTAAAAGTTGTGGGCTTTTTTATTTTCATCGTTTTATACGTTGGCTCGCAATTATCGCGGTTATTTTGTTAGTGATGTTGCTAATTATCTTGAGTGCTGATTTTTATTAATGGCTTTGTTTTTATTTATTATGAAAACGACTAATGTTTCTATCCGAATATTGTGCAAGGATGGTGATGGTTTTGGGCGAGTGCGGCGTTTAACGTTCACCATAGCAAAATGGAGTTTGCCTATATGGTCTGTCGTCGACCTGCATTGACCAATCAATAATGGATAAGATTGGGGTGAATAATGTTAGCGGAGTCGTTGAGTAGAAGCGTTTGTTATACGCCATTTCGACAATTAAGATGCAGCCAGGGTGGGAAACCGCCGAACGGAGGTAAGAGAATGCAAGGAAGATTTCAGAGACTGGAAGATCAGGTCACAGTGCTGGTCGCCGATGTGGCGGTAATCAAATCCAACTATGCAACCAAGCAAGATGTTGAAGAAGTAAAAGCGGATGTTGCAGTGATTAAATCGAACTATGCTACCAAGCAGGATGTCGATGCGGTCAAGGCGGAGCTTACCGTGATTAAATCGAATTATGCTAATCAGGAGGATATTCAAAGCGTAAAAGTGTTGATTGAATCAGTCAAAGTTTCGGTAGAGTCAGTCAAGGTTTCGGTAGAGTCAGCAAAAGGGGAGCTATACAAAGCGATGGCTGCGCAAACCCGCTGGCTCGCAACATTGCAATTCGTAACGTTGGGCGCGGGTATTTCACTCGCGAAATATCTTTTTTAGTTTCCACGATGTTTGAAAAAAGGTCGCCATAAATGGCGATCCTACGGAAGATGTGTGGTTTGTTTATCCATTGCGCCAATATGACAGGGTTTTGTAGGGTGCGCATTAATGCGCACCTGATTTTAATCACGACACTTTGCTGCCTTTTTTAATCCATGCTAATGCATCCGGTGCGGGCAACGGTCGGGCGAAGTGATAGCCCTGAAACAGGTGACAACCTTTATCCCGCAGGTAAGTGAAATACTCTTCACTTTCAATACCTTCAGCTAACACTTTAATTCCCATTTCGCGCGACAGTTCGATGGTTTTTTGCACCACAATCGCTGAGGATTCATTTTTGAAAATTTGCATGATCAGCGATTTATCGATCTTAATATCATCAATAGCGAAATCACTGATCGACTTGAGGGATGAATAGCCCACGCCGAAATCATCAATCGCCCATTTAATACCTAACTGGCTAAAGTGATTAATTACGTCACCAATACGCTTTTGATCGTAGATAAACGTGGTTTCAGTGATTTCAAATTTTAAACGCTCAGGGCGGATTTTATAATGCGATAGCGTCAACAAAGTATCATGGGTGAAATCACGATGAATCAGTTGCAGCGGACTGATATTAATAGAAAATACCAAATCACGCAGATTATGCTCACGATCCCAATCGGATATTTGCTGTAAGGTGCGCTCCATCACCCATTTACCGATATCAATGATTAAGCCGCTTTTTTCGGCAACCGGAATAAATACTTCCGGCGAAATAAAACCTTTGGTTGGATGCTTCCAGCGTAATAGTGCTTCAAAGCCAATCAATCTTTTCTCACTATCAACTTGCGGTTGGTAATAGAGATCCAACTGTTGTTTTTCGATCGCGTACGAGAGTTCACGTTTGATCAGATCGGTTTCTGAATAATCACCACGCGAGGTAAACACGGTGAGCAGTAACGCGACAATGGGCACCAGGCAGTTGACGATATAGAAACTGGGTTCCTGCGGAATGTTGAGTTGAAAGTAACCGCGTTGCCAGGTTAATCCGGTCGAAATAAAAAACAGATAAACCATTAAACAGATGATGGGGAACAACTTGCTTAAATAGACAGATTGCTGACGCAGTACCAACGCGGCGCCAATGGTTAAGGCAATCAGGTAATTATATTCAGAGTGCTTAGCCTCAAGATGTCCATTATCTAACAAAAAAAGCAAAACAATACTGAACAGCAATGCATGGGTAATGATGTAGAGATTTCTGTTTAAATTGCCGTAAAAGGCAGCAATGACGGTATAAAATCCGAGCGTGGTGGTGAGGCAATAGAGGAAAGCGATACTGTCTTGCCCGCTGGCGAGATTGAGTAAAGCCATATAAATTCCCGCAACGATGCTGGAAACACCCGCAATCATTAAGGTTAATCGCAGTTTCTTTTCTGGACTGTCACCTTTCAACATGAAAGGCAAATTCTTCACCATAGAATATCTTGAACTAAAATAAGAGATCATCAGTCGTTCTCGTGTTTTTATGTCATATTTATTTAATATTTATCAACGATATATTAGAGTTAAGCCAAGCGACTGTCATAATTGTTTTCGCATTATTTACATATGCGTAAGTTGTTTTATGATTTGGGATAGGATAGGACATTTCGCGATGTTGGTGATGCAGATCGTGATAATCAGCGTAGTTGAGAGAAATAAACAAAATTGTGTGCCAGATAAAACAAAGGCAGCCTTATTATCGCGCTGCCTTTTTCAGAATTGGATGATGCTTTAACTCGGTGTGCGCGCATCGCTACCGTAACCGACGCCAAACCCTTCGACAAACGGATCTTGCGGATCAAGCAGGAAAGTTGAATGGGCAATCACATGCGCACGTCCGCGTATTCTGGGAATAACCAAGGTTACGCCATTGATTGTATTTGCACTGGCTAATTCACCGGTAAACACCGAGCCAATAATACTTTCATGGGGAAACTTTTCCTGCAATTCCAGCTCCCCGCGATAATAACGTTGTGCCATGCGCGCTGACGTTCCGGTGCCGCCGGGCGATCTATCGACACCTGATTCGCCAAAAAACACCAGATTGCGATAAGTGCCCTGGTTGTTTTTCTCCTCGGTGAATATCACCATTGGCACATGGCAGGTTTGCCCGTTGGTCGGATCAATAATATGCAAATCACGATTGACCGCATCGCGTATTTCGCGCCCAGCGATCACCAATTGTTCAGAAAAAGCAGGCGCAATCTGCATATTCAGCGACTGAGCGGAAATTAATGCGTAATAGTTGCCGCCATAAACAATATCCACCGTGACTTCGCCGAACGTTGGCAATAGCAATTTCTGCTCCGGCATCACCATATACGATGCCACGTTTTGCAGCGTGACGCCTTTCACTACGCCATCGCGCACTTCAACTTCAGCGCTGACGCGTCCGGCTGGCGTATCAAAAATAATCTGGGTGAGCGGCTCCGTTGCCGCAATATAGCCGTTCTCCACCATCACCGTTGCCGCGCCGATGGTGCCTGCACCGCACATAATCGGCCATCCACCGGTTTCGATGAAGACGATGCCAATATCGGCTGCGCTATCACAGGGCGGTATTAGAATACTGCCGCACATTTCAGAACTGCCGCGCGGTTCGTACATCAGTAGCTTCCTGATGTCATCATGATGGGTTTTAAGATATTCACGTTTTTCGGCGATGGTGACGCCCGGAACCGGTTTTACGCCGCCGACCACCACGCGTGCCGGTGCGCCAGCGCTGTGCGCGTCAATCACTGCAAATTGAACCGCTGATTTCATTGTTCACCTCAACGTTATTAAGCGGGGCGCCTGGCATCGGCGGCATAACCCACGCCAAAACCTTCCGGGAAGGTATCTTCGGGATCGACATAGAAGTTGCGGATGGCGATCATAAATGCGCGGCCAGTAATCCGCGGCAATACGGATTCGATGCCGTTGATCGTTTCAACCTTCATGAGTTTCCCCTCGAAGCGCGAACCAATAATGCTTTCATGGATAAAGGATTCGCCGGGTTGCAGTTCGCCACGCGCATACAACTGCGCCATACGCGCCGAGGTGCCGGTGCCGCCAGGTGAGCGATCTACGCCCGCTTCGCCAAACAACACCATATTGCGATAAGTGCTGCTGTTGGCTCCAGGTTCGGTGAAAATTAGATTTGGAATCGGCATGATCGCTTCATCCTGATGCTGCACGCTGATGGAGTGATTGGTTGCAGCACGGATCTCGCGGCCGACTTTTTTCAGCTGGTCGGCCTGATCAGGACGGATTTGCAGATCGAAACGGCTGGCTGGCACGATGACGTAAAAGTTGCCGCCGTAAGCAATATCAACCTCGACGTCGCCATAGTCCGGCACATGTATTTTATGGTCGCGCACCGCTAAATAAGAGGCGACATTATCCAGGCTGACGCCTTGAACGCTGCCTTCTTTAATCGCCACCCGTGCGGTGACCAAACCGGCGGGTGTATCAAAAACGATTTTAGTTTCGGGTTCTGTGGCTTTAATTAATCCGCTTTCAATTAACGCGGTGGCCGCACCAATGGTGCCCGCGCCACACATGGTGAGCCAGCCGCCACTTTCAATAAACACAATGCCAATATCAGCGCGGGGATCGCAGGCCGGCATAATTAAACTGCCGCTCATTTGCGAGCCGCCGCGCGGTTCATACATTAATAGTTTTCGAACATCGTCATGATGTTGTTGCAGGTAAAGACGTTTCTCGTTGATGGTAATACCGCGCGCCAGCGGTATGCCGCTTAATACCACGCGCGCTTGTGCGCCAGCCGAATGCATATCGATGGCGTAATAATGAGATTTTGACCGCATTAAACAACCCTTACTCAATTCGGATGAAGGAAGTTAGAGATAAGTCGGCAAGCTATCGCCTTTACGATAAATGGTTGGGTTATCGATCATGCCGTAATCGGTGCCCCATTTTTTATGGATCTCCTGATACTTGCCGCTTTTAATCAGACTTAAATACGCCGCCTGAATCGCTTTCAACATTTCATCGCTGTATTCGGTGCGTGCCACGGCGGTGGCACAGGGCCCGCCACCAATGCGTCCGCTGGGTTCAAACGGCTGTCCGCTGGCGACTAAGGTTAAACCGACTTCACGTCCGGTTAATACCGCTTCGACGCGATTGCTGGAAAGCGCTAATACCGCATCTGACATTTGTGGGAAGGCGGTGACAATCGGTGCCGGTTTGCCTGCTTTGGCACAATGTTCTTTCCCGGCTTGCATGGTCGGCACGCCAGAGGAACCGGCTAAAATAGCGATTTTATGTCCACACACATCATCGAAATTTTGCGGTAAATAGCTGCTGCCTTTATTCACTACAAACGCATCGAAATTACTCCATTCGGTGACGAAGTCAGCCACTTCGAGCCGGTCTTTACGCACAAAGAATTCACCCATGCCGATATCATATTTATTGCTTTGCAGGCCGAGTAAGATTCCAGGGAAATCCATCTGATTAATTTCGACTTTTAATCCCATGGTTTGCGCTACCGCCGTGACCATTTCCGGGATCATGCCGACCTTTTTGCCATCCTGAACGAAGGAGAAGGGCTGATAGCGCGACATGGTGGCAACGCGGAGTACGCCACGTTTTTTGATTGCTTCGGGAACTAATGCGGCGACTTCTGGCACCGCTTGCACCTGCATTTCTGCGGACGTTGCGGCGAGAACCGGTGAAGCCTGAGAAAGCGCTAACGTAGCGCCCATCAGCAGGGCGGCAATGCTTTTCTTTGCGGACATAACAACTCCCTTATCGGTGTAAGTTAAGTGTAATATGTAACCGGTAATTAATAACACATTATGAAATGTGTCAATCTTTTCGCGCGCAGAGTGTGAACGAATGGGGAAAGTGCGATGTGGATTGTTCCTACCCAGTTATAAATCCACACGTTAGAATGAAAAAGGCGTTTAAGCGGAATGTGCGGTTATGCAATTCAGTGCTTAAGCACAACGGTTTCTCCAATGATCACTCACTCTTAAGATTGCAATGAAAATACGATTCTTATCTGCAAACGAACTTAAGCTGGCTGAAGTGCGCACTATCCTGGAGCCAGTCGGCGTTGAAGTGTTGCCCATCGCGCGGCGTATAGAAGAGATCCAGACGGAAAATGAAGTCGAGTTGGTGCGCGACAAGCTCACTAAAGCGTTTTCCATCATCGGCCGCCCATTATTTGTCGAACATACCGGATTGTATCTGGATGG
Source organism: Pantoea sp. CFCC18179 (assembly GCF_059412405.1). Lineage (NCBI taxonomy): Bacteria > Pseudomonadati > Pseudomonadota > Gammaproteobacteria > Enterobacterales > Erwiniaceae > Pantoea > Pantoea sp. CFCC18179. The sequence continues at coordinate 74,181 of NZ_JBNBPM010000018.1, forward strand.
CCTTAACGGCTTACCGGCGGGACTGACACGCATTTTCTGGAGCCGCCTCAATGCCGAGCGCTTTACAAAGCTGGTCAACGGCTTAGATAGCCCGTGCGTGACGGCGAAAACCGTGCTGGGCTATTGTGACGGGCAAAAAATGTATCAGTTTGAAGGGGAACTGCGCGGCACCATCGCCAAAGAACCAGCCGGTCCACGTGAATTTCAGTGGGATTGCGTGTTCATTCCGGAAGGCCACACGCAAACTTTTGCCGAAATGGGCGAGCTGAAAAACGAGATTTCCATGCGTCGTCTGGCGCTGGATCGCTTCGCTACCTTTCTTAAAACATCGCGGGGATTGGCATGAAACCGGAGCTAAAACGCGCCTATGATGCCGGGAAACTAATCCTGTTTGCTGGCGCGGGGATATCGCGCAATCTGGGCTTGCCGGAATGGCATGAACTGATTGCGCATCTGGCCAAAGAGTTGGGCTACGACCCGAAAATCTTTAATACCTATGGCACGCATTTGTCGCTGGCGGAGTATTACAAACAGCGTAAAGGTTCGCTGGGACCGCTGCGCAGTTGGATGGATCGTGAATGGCATCGTCCGGATATTGACGTGCGCAGTTCAGAGATTCACACCATGATCACCCAAGGCAATTTTTCGCGCATCTACACCACCAATTACGACCGCTGGCTGGAGATGGCGCATGAAGCGCACAACGTCCCATACAGTAAAGTGGCGAACGCCGCGGATTTGGTGTCATTGACCGAAGATAAGCGCCATATTATTAAACTTCACGGTGATTTTGACGATGATACTTCAATCGTTTTAGATGAAAGCAGCTACTTTGAGCGACTCTATTTCGATTCACCGTTGGATATTAAATTGACCCACGATGTGATGGGCAATTCGGTGCTATTTGTCGGCTATAGCATCAGTGATTTTAATATTCGTCTGTTATTCTACCGCCTGACCAAAATGTGGGGCCGCACCGGATTAGCCACTGCCCGTCCGAAATCCTACCTGTTCACCAATCGCAATAATCCGGTGGCGAAAGAGGTGCTAGGACAGTGGGGCATTGAGATGATCGTTTCGGAAGAGGACGATCCGCGCAAAGCGCTGGCGCTGTTCCTGGAAGAATTACTGGCTTAGCGGCAGAAAAGCGTTGCCTGCAAAAGTTGGATTAGAATATACTGTATATAAATACAGTTAACCGAGGTGCATCATGGCAGTCGAAACCAAATATGTTGTAGTCAGAAAGGGTGAAGAGAAGATGACGTTTGCCAATAAAAAAGACGCGGATGCCTGGGACAAAATGCTCGATATGGCAGATGCCTTCACCGATTGGCTGCAACAGCATCAGCCAGAGCTGGATGAAGCGCAGGCCGAAGCATTGGGCATGTTGTTGGCTGAACAGAAAGACGCGGTGCAGCATATTCTGCGCACCAGCAAGTTACCGGATGTGGTGAAAGAAGCTGCCACAGACGATGCAGAACCGGTTGCAGCAGCGGCTGAATCTGAAGGTGAAGCCGACGTGCCTGCGCCGGAAAAAAAGGTACGCGCGGTTAAAGCAGCCTGATCTTCAGGTGTTAAAACCAATCGGTCACCATAAATGGCGACCCTACGATAACTGCGCCAATCCATTGTAGGGTCGCCATTTATGGTGACCGAAAAGTGCTTAACTGCCGAGCACTATACGAATATTGGTCACAGTTTTCATAGGGCACGCATTTATGCGTACCGAATGGAAACCCCTGGTTATCGCTTTATTTGATAACGCGTACTTCGCCCGCCGCNGCCGAGCACTATACGAATATTGGTCACAGTTTTCATAGGGCACGCATTTATGCGTACCGAATGGAAACCCCTGGTTATCGCTTTATTTGATAACGCGTACTTCGCCCGCCGCCCGGTAATTTTTCCAGACAGCCTTTTGCCAGTAATTCCGTTAAATGACGCGTCGCCGTGGCTTTACTCACTTTCGCCACCTTCTGATATTGGCTGGCGTTGATGCCCTCACTGAATCCATCCTCGCCGCCGTCCAGTAAACGATTGAGCACACGCGTTTGTTCTGCACTCAATTCCGCTGCGTTGTGCATTAGCCAGAAGCGCGCTTTATTTTGCATGCGAGTCACCGTGGCAAGCGCCTGCTCCAGGCTGTCATTTAACACCTCCAAAAACCATAGCAGCCAAGATGTGACATCCAACTCACCGCGTTGCGTCTCTTGCAGAATGCGGTAGTAATCTGCGCGGCGCGCCAGAATTGACGCGGACATGGCATACAAACGAATACTTTGGCTGTCCGCTTGCGCCAGTGCGAGATCGGTTAACGCACGCGTGATGCGCCCGTTACCATCATCAAACGGGTGCAACGTAACGAACCACAAATGGCTCAATCCGGCGCGTAACAAAGGATCAAGTAACGGATCGTGTAGGCTGCTATTGAACCACGCAATAAAATCCGCAAGTTGTGCTTCCAATCCGGCCCGCGGCGGCGCTTCGAAATGCACGGTAGGTCGATCAATGCGACCGGAAACCACCTGCATCGGCTCATCGCCACGTAACGTGCCAACGTTCAAACGTTTGATGGTCCATTCGCTGTCGGGAAATAGCCAGTGATGCCATTGACACAATCGCGCCAGCGTCAATGCTTCATCGCGTTGCGTGATGGCGTCCATCATCATGGTAGCTAAACCTTCCGAACGTTCGGAAACCGGATAAGGTTGATCAATCGACACGCCCAAGCGGCGGGCAAGGGATGAGCGCACGGACTGCGCATTGACGCGCTCATCTTCAATCGCCGAGGATGAGAGAATGTTGGTCAGCAGGGTATCCAGCGTTTGCTGATCGTTGTCGTCTTGCACGCTGGCGCGCCCAAGTAATACGCCGCGTTGCTGTTGCAACTGGCGTAGGCGCGGCAATAATTTCTCATCTCGCCAGCAAAACTGCGGCCAATCAGGCTGCTGCCAAATCCACTGCATACTGTTACTCCTGAATGTGATGAGCTGAATACAATCAATATTTGGCTCACGTAATGAGCCGAATAATAGCGATTAATCGGCTCATTGACCAGAGAACGGTTGTGGAATGTGTATCGGTCACCATATATGGCGACCTACGAAAAGCGTACTCCGCATTTGTAGGGGCACCATTTATGGTGACCAACAGGTTAACTAATGCGTAAACCATCAAGTTTTTGCCCGTCACGCCGATAATCTGTTCCAGGATGTACGCGCACAGGGAGTGGTTCTTTTTACCGAAAAGTGTCAACTCCAGGAGCGCCATAATGGCCAAACACGCATCACCTAAAACCATGAGCACCCGCACGCAAATGCTGCTGACGGGCGCCATCACCATCACGCTCGGCTTTGCCGTTACCATCGGCGTACTGAGCTGGCAATCCAGTAACGAACAAAAATCTCTCGCTGAAAATTATCTGCAACAAATCGCGCAAACTCAGGCGCTGCAAATCCAACATGAGCTGAGCTATGCGCGCGATGTGGCGCATAACCTGGGTCATAGCTTGATTGCACTGCCAGCGGCGGGCATTCAAGACCGCAAAGTGGCGGATAAAGTGATGGAATCGGCGTTGCGCGATAATCCCGATTACCTGTCGATCTCGGTGATTTTCGAAGAAAACGCCTTTGATGGCCGCGACGCCGAGTTTGCCTCGCAGCCCGGTGCCGCACCGAAAGGCCGCTATGCATTCTTTGTCGATCGCGATCAGGCTGGCAGTTTCAAAATGCATCCTTTGACCTCAATCTTCACGCCGGGCCAGGGCGACTACTACTTGCTGCCGCAGAAAAGCCAGAAAGACACGCTGATTGAGCCATACAGCTATGCCTATAATGGCGTGCCGACGCTGTTAACCTCGGTCGCCGCGCCGATTATCAGCCAGGGCAAGTTGTGGGGCGTGGTAACATCGGATATTTCACTGGCGTCGCTGCAAGACAAGGTCAATAAAATCAAACCGTGGGAAGGCAGCGGCTATGCGATGTTGCTCTCCAGCGCGGGCAATGTGGTGTCCTATCCGGATAAAAACCTCACCAGCAAACCGTGGAAGGGTGAAACGCACAACTTTAGTACCAGCGTAGCGCAGCAGCACGATGCGCTGCTGGGCGAAGATGCGCTGGTGACCTGGCAACCGGTGAAGATTGGTAACAGCGATCAGCAATGGTATCTCGGCGTAGTTGCGCCGGTGAGCCAAGTGATGGCGGCGGCGCATCGTCAGTTGATCAATGCGGTGATCCTGATGGTGATCAGCATCCTGGTGGTGTGTTCGCTGCTCGGCGTGCTGTTCAGTCGCAAAGTGCTGAAGCCAATTGGCGGCGAACCACTGGAAGCCGCGACCATTGCGCTGGCGGTGGCCGATGGCAAGCTAGATAACGTTATTGCGCTAAAAGCACGTGATAACAGCAGCTTATTCTACGCGCTGCATACTATGCAAAACCAACTGCGCGACATCGTCGGACAAATTCAGGATGCCAGTTCATCGGTGCGACAGGGCGCAGGTGAAATCGCCAGCGGTAATCTCAATCTGGCTTCACGCACCGAGCAGCAGGCCGCCGCGCTGGAGCAAACCGCCGCCAGCATGGAGCAGATCACTGCCACGGTGAAACACAACGCCACCAACGCGCATCAGGCCACCACGCTCACCGATAACGCCACGCACATCGCCAGCCGTGGCGAAACGCTGGTGGGCGAAGTGGTGCAAACCATGGCGCAGATCGACGACAGCGCGAAGAAAATCGGCGACATCACCGCTATCATCAACAGCATCGCTTTCCAGACCAACATCCTGGCGCTGAACGCGGCGGTTGAAGCCGCGCGTGCTGGTGAACAAGGACGCGGTTTTGCAGTCGTCGCTTCTGAAGTACGTAATCTGGCCCAGCGCAGCGCCAATGCGGTGAAAGAGATTGCGGCGCTGATTGAAGAGTCGAGCCAGCGTGTCGGTAGCGGCGTGCAGTTGGTGCAAGATGCCGGTAAAACCATGCAGGAGATGACGCAGGCGGTGAATTCGGTGCGCACCATCATCGGTGAAATCGTCATTGCTTCCGATGAACAGGCGCGTGGCATTAGCCAGGTGACGATCGCGGTCAACGAGATGGACAGCACCACGCAGCAAAACGCCGCGCTGGTGCAAGAGATGTCCGCCGCAGCCAGTTCACTGGAAGATCAGGCATCACAATTAGCCAACACCGTTGGTCGTTTTCAACTGAGCTGATAGTTATCTGTTCGGCGGCTGCCCATCCACCACGTAATCAATGCGGCGCAGGCGATAACGGCCAGAACCGCAAAGGTTACGCGATACGAGTAGGCAGCCGCAATATTCCCGGCTAATGCTGGACTGAGTGACGCGCCAATACCTTGCATCAGCATGATTAATCCCTGCCCGGCATTGGTATGTCCGCTACCTTGCAGGACTTTAACAATATATCCCGGTATCGACACGCCCAGCAGCCCGGCGGCTATCCCATCCAGAATTTGCACCGGCACCATTGAATAGGTGCTGTCGAAAGCCGACGCAATCAGAGCGCGCAATGGCAGCATCAGCAGTGCCAGCGTAATCAGCGTTGCATAGCCGTAACGCGTTGCGTGTTTTGCCGCGAACAAAGCAACGGGAATCATTACACACTGTGAAATAACCACTGTTGCAGCCGCATACAGTCCGGGACTGATTTCCTGGTTATGCATTGCCGCTACGCGCAGACTCAGCATCGGTAATAAAGCCGCGTTGCCAAGGTGAAACAGCAGCAACGTTAGCGCAGTGATAATAATCGCCGGATGACGGGCGATTTGACTCAGTCGTGGAAGCGGGCTGTTTGATGAAGCGCTTGTCAGCCCTCGTGCAGCAACATCATCGATCTCTGCGCTGCGAATGGCCAATACCGCCATGCCAGCAAGTAGCGCCATTGCCGTCATCAGCACAAAAACGGCGCCGATGCCCCAATACCAAACCGAGGCGCCAGCGATCAGTGCAGCGCTCATGTTTCCAGCGTGATTGAAGGCTTCATTTTTCCCCATTTGATGGCCAAACTTTTCGGGGCCGGTCAACCCCAGCGTGACGCCGGTTAAAACGGGGGCAATCAGTGCCGCAGAGAGTCCGGTGATAACCTGAGAAAGCAGCGTTATCCAACCCTGTGGGAAATACCACAACAGCAGCGTGGCGCAGGTGATCAAAATGGTGCCAGCCAGCAGTAACGAACGTTTATGGCGTGTTGCATCAGTGGCGACGCCTGCCGGTAATGTTGCAACCAATCCTGCCAATCCGCCCGCTGTCATCACCCAACCAATGTCTGCCGGATTCCAGTGGCGCTCGGTTAAAAAAATGCCGAGAAAGGGGCCAAGACCATCGCGCACGTCAGCCATAAAAAAATTCACCAGGCAAAGTGCCTGGAGCGAACGCAGTTGCATATCAATCCTTAATGAGTCGGAAAGAAGTCACGGGAAGAAACTACCTAATCATGGCAGCAAATTTTAGATTTGATTAACAAGATGCACGGTAAATTCGTCGAGGATATTAAACTTTCACGATCATTTTGCGATACGCCGCAGGCGTCAGCCCGGTTACACGGCTGAATGCGCGCCGCATCACATCCGCGCCCGAAAATCCACATTGCGCGGCCAGCGTTTTGGCGGGCAATGCGTGCTGTTCCAGCAACTGTTTCGCTTTTGCCACGCGTTCGCGCTCCAGCCATTGTCCGGGCGTCATCGCCAATTCACTGCGAAATAGGCGCGTCAGATGTCTTTCGCTAATGTCCATGTGTTGCGCCATTATCGCCACGCTTTTCACCTCGGTCAGATGCGCAATCACCCAACGTTGCAACTCTTGCAATGCCGATCGACCTTGCAGCGAGACGCTGTTGTTACGCGCAAAGTGAGTCTGATTGACCGGACGGCGGAAAAACATCACCAGATGCGCCGCCACTTCCAAAGCCACTTCCTGACCCAGATCTTCTTCCACCAGCCGCAGTGCCAAATCCAAGCCGGATGTCACGCCCGCGGCGGTGCGCACCCGTCCATCGCTGATGCAGATGGCATCGGCTTCCACCTTGATCGCAGGATGCAGCGAAGCCAGCAACGGCGCGCTTTCCCAATGGGTGGTGACGCGCTTGCCATCCAACAAGCCGGTGCGCGCCAGCAATAGTGCGCCGCTACATACCGACCCAAATCGTTTGCTGCGTTGGCATAACGCGTTGAGGGTGGCGATCACCGGCTGATCCAACGCCAAATGATCAATCCCCGGCGCACCGGCGATCAGGACAGTGTGCGGCGCGATGTTAGCGGTCGCGGCTAACAGAATGTCGGCATTGAGTCGCACACCCGACGAAGCGCGGATGCTGAGATCGTCGAGAGCAATAATGCGCGGCGTGTAGATTTGCCGTTTCAGCAGGCGATTGGCTTCAGCAAACACATCCAGTGGGCCGCATACGTCGAGCATTTGCACGCCCGGCACCGCCAAAATCGCTATTTCATGGTTCATTGCAATCCTCATGACGCTATCAATCGCGATGTCCGTAATCATCGTTAAATGACACTTTGAGACGTTAAGCCTGCGCTCTATTCTGGAAAAACGCAATACACGGCGTTTTGCCCGGTCACCATAAATGGCGACCCTACAAAACAATCCTTCATAGGGTCGCCATTTATGGTGACCTCTAAACCTGAAATTGGAGTAATCACATGAGTTTAAACATCACTGGCATCCGCATCCCCGATAGCAAAATGGCGCGCGAAGCCACCGAATTTGTCCGCGATACCGAATCCGATTTGCTGTTTAACCACTCCAGCCGCGTTTATTACTGGGGCGCGCTGGCGGGACAACAACGCGAGTTACAGATCGATCAGGAATTGCTCTACATCGGCTGCATGTTTCATGACATCGGTTTGACGCACGAGCATTGCAGCTGTGATAAGCGCTTTGAAGTGGATGGTGCGAACGCGGCGCGCAGCTTCTTACAAGGCTACGGCATCGCAACCAGCGATATCGATAAAGTGTGGACAGCGATTGCGCTACACACCACGCCGGGCATTCCGGAGTTTATGGCGCCGGAGATTGCGCTGGTGACCGCTGGCGTGGAAATGGATGTGCTGGGAATCGGTTATGAGAAATTTGCTGAGGAGCAAATTGGTGCCGTCACGCGCCACTATCCGCGTCCGGCGGCGTTTAAAGAGGAAATTATCGAGGCATTTTATGCGGGCATCCGGCATAAACCGGATACCACGTTTGGCAACGTCAAAGCCGATGTGATCAAAGATAAACAGCCCGATTTCACGCCGCTCAACTTTTGCAGCGTAATCCGCCAGTCGCGCTGGCCGGGCTGAGTGATATTACGGTTTACGCGTTAAGGTAATGCGCGTTAACTCCGAAGGACGGCCCAAACGCACCGCCATGCCCGGCCACAAGGCGGTGCCGTTATTCACGTATAACTGCATGCCATCGACTTGATACAACCCGGAGACAAAACCGGCATTGGGTTTGACAAACAGCCGATCAAATCCAACGATCAAGCCGCCGTGCGTATGGCCCGACAGTTGCAAATCGACTCTCTCAACCGCATTTTGCCGCGCATTTTTCGGCTGATGATCCATCAGGATCACCGGCGCATTTTCTGGCGCACCTTTCAGCGCTTGCGCTAAATCCGGGCCAGTGGCACCTCGACGTGACGCTGAAGTATCCGGCAATCCGGCAATCACCAGTTCTGCACCATCGCGCTTAATCACCACGTGATTATTCAGTAGCGGCTTTAAGCCCAACGACGCCAAATGCTCCGTCCAACGCTGCTGTTCAAAGAAGTATTCGTGATTGCCGGTGGTGGCATAAACGCCATCCGGCGCGTGCAAACCGCTGAGCGGCGCGACATCTTCGCGACGATTATCCAGCGTGCCGTCAATCACATCGCCGGTAACCAGAATCAGATCGACATTCAGCGCCATCGCTTTTTGCACCGTCGCCGCTGTCCATTTAGCATTGAACAGGTTAGTGATGTGCATATCCGTCAGCTGAAGCAGTTGATAGCCTTCGAATTCACGTGGCAGGTTGTCTATTTCAATCGTCACATCCTTCAACGGCGGCACGCGGATCGCCTGATACACGCCAAAAGTCGCCAGCAAAAGTGCCAATACCGCTGCTGCATAACGCACATTGGGGACGATCTCCAACGGATGGCGGATCAGCAACGAAACCAACGCCACCACATCAAGCGCAATCTGCGTGATAGCGAGAAACAGCACAAAGCTGTACGACCAGTTAAACAGGATGATCACCGTGCGCGGCATCTCAGGTGAAAACACGCTGCCGGAGGTGAATTTATTAACCAGAAGATATTGCGAAGCCAGCAATACCAACAGCGATAACATAATTTTTAACAGCAGCGGCATGGCTAACGGGAACAAAAAACGCGCGATAACATACCAGCTCGGTATGCTGAAAATCAGATGAAACATCGTTTACTTCCCTGGTCGAAGAGGCGCTGTTACAGCGCAAAAAAACAATACGCAGTGTAGCCTTAACTGATTACTATTGCGGCTTCGCGTGTGCGGTTTTTACACGTCATTCACCACGGAGGATGCATGAAACGCCAGCAGTTGTTCGAACACATTAATCAGACTTATCAAGTCGAACCTGATTATCCGTGGAAAAAGCACAGTGCGTACGCGGTGCTGCGCCATCCCCGTCACCGCAAATGGTTTGCACTGGTTTTCCCGCTGGAAAGTCACAAACTCGGTTTACCTGACGGCCCGGTTGTTGATGTCATGAACATCAAAGCACGGCCGGAACTGATCGGTTCGCTGCGTCAATTGCCCGGCGTGCATCCGGCTTACCACATGAATAAAGAGCATTGGCTCAGTATCACGCTGGAAAATGGCTTGCCGGACAGTGAAATTCTGGCGCTGCTTGACGACAGTTTTAGTCTGACGTTTTAGTACGACGCGAAGGCATCATGCGCAATAAGGTGTTGTCTTTGAACAGATAGTGATGCGCTAACGCAGCGACCGCGTGAATGCCGATCAGCCAATAACCGTATGGCGCGAGGGTTTCGTGCCAATCGACGATGCTATCGGCGAAATCGGGATCGGGATCGCTGCTGACCGGCATCGGGATACCGAAAATCCACCAGGTGCGGCCCATGTAAAAGCGCGACAAAATGCCCAGTATCGGTAACACGATGAAGAACACATAGATCGCCAAATGCATCAGATGCGCTAAGCCCGTTTGCCAGTGCGGCGGTTTTGGCTCGATGGCCGGGCTGCGATGGCGGAAACGCAGCATTATGCGCGACAGCATCAACACCAGCACGCAGCTGCCAGCGGTGAAATGGCTGATGATCATGGCATAACCTTGCCACGAGCCGCGCGTCGCTAAGCCACGGAATTCCATGGTGCAATACGCGGTGGCGACCAACACGAACGTCAGCCAATGAAGGAATATTTGCGACGGGGCGTATTTTGTACTCATATCCAATCCGTAATTGCCGGGCGAGAAAAGCTACTTTAATGCAAAACGTGCTGAATTAATTCATAATTTGACACATCCGCAACGCCAATTTTACTTACTCGTTTCGCTTGCTTGCAGCAATTGGCTCAGTAAGGTGCTGAGCTGTTGCTTCTGCGCCGCATCTAAACTGGCGAGCACATCATTTTGTACTTGCGTATGCACATGCAGCGCTTGCTCGATTTTTTCTAATCCAGCGTCAGTTAACGCCACCAGCATGCTGCGTTTATCTTGCAGATCGGCAACACGTTTGATCGAACCCACTTCTTCTAAACGATTAAGCCGATTGGTCATCGCGCCGGAGGTGACCAACAACGATTTATACAACTGCGTCGGCGACAAACAGTAGGGCGCGCCCGCTCGACGCAAGGTTGCCAGCACATCAAATTCGCCATCGCGAAAACCAAACGGTTCTAGCGCCTCGGCGCGGTTTTTCGCCAGATGTTTCATGATGCGCAGCATGCGACCAAATACCGCCATCGACGATGCATCCAATTCCGGCATCGCGCTGGCCCATTGTTCAACCACAAAATCAACGTGATCCGCCAAACTGATTCTCCTTCATGTGTTGCTTTGTGCTGTTTTTAATGTGGTCACCATAAATGGCGACCCTACAATTTTCAGCACGTTTTTGTAGGGTCGCCATTTATGGTGACCGAGGAAAACGTCCAGATCCACATTTGTTGCTTTGTGCGCACAGGCTATCTCAATCAGCAAAAGTATCTTAACGTTAAGATACTTTTAACGTGTAAGGAGATGCAAAGTGAATCGTACTTTACCTGCGGTTGGGATGTTCGCCTTACTGGTTTTTGTTATCGCGCTCAATCTGCGCCCGATCATGGCGGCAATGGGGCCGTTGTTTCCACTGCTGCAACGTGATGCGCAATTGAGCGCCACACAACTTAGCGTATTAACCACCTTACCGGTAATCATGATGGGATTGGCGGCGCTGGTCAGTCCGCTGCTGTTGCGCACGCTTGGCGAAGTGCGCGGTATTGCGGTTGGATTGATGTTGTTGATTGTGGCGAGCGTGGCGCGCGGTTTTGATCAATCCGCCACAATGTTAATTACCAGCGCGCTGGTGGCAGGTTGCGGCATTGGTTTGATTCAGGCGCTGATGCCAGCGCAGATCAAACGTCACTTTGGCGCCAGAGCCGGCACGTTAATGGCGCTGTTCACAACCGGAATTATGGCGGGCGCAGCGATTGCCGCCGCCAGTGCCGCGCCGCTCGCGCATAAACAAGGTTTGGCCGTTACGCTGGCGATTCCCGTTATTCCAGCGGCGATTGCGCTGCTGTTGTGGCTGATCAATGCACGTGGTGCAACACCGATTATTCATGCAGCACGCGCGCAAATAAAACCCTCAAAACGTGCCTGGTTATTGATAATGTTCTTTGGCATCGGCACCGGTGCTTACACGTTGGTGCTGGCATGGTTGCCGCCGTTTTATATGCAGCACGGTTGGTTGCCCGCGCAAAGTGGCTATGTGCTGGGCGCGCTGACATTAACCGAAGTGGTTGCTGGATTTATGTTGTCGGCGCTAATTCATCGCTTCCACGATCGCCGCCGTCCGCTGTTAGGCGTTTTAACCCTGATTTTAATCGGTTTGATCAGTTTGCTGATGCTCGGCGGCGCGCATGCATGGTTGCCCACATTGTTACTCGGATTAGGGATTGGCGCGCTGTTTCCTTTGTCGCTGATCGTCACGCTGGATCACGCGCACACACCAGAGGAAGCGGGCGCATTACTCTCCTTCGTACAAGGCGGCGGCTATTTAATTGCCGCGCTCATGCCGTTGGTTGCGGGTATCGTACGCGATCGTGCGGCATCGCTGGATAGCGCGTGGATCATCATGAGCGTGGGCATTGTGTTGCTGATGGCTATTGCGCTGCGCTTCAAACCACAGCATTAACTGGCATGGTTGCGACAGGAAAAGGTTGTCACGTTATATATCTTGTTTTATAACGCTTTGCACACGCTTCTTGGTACAACAAAAGGAAATGACCACGTGAACCTGTTTATCTTTTACGTTGGCGGTAATGCCGGAAAATCCAACATTGAAGTGCACGACATCCAATTCGTTGCCGCTGATAAACCTGAAGATGCCTGGCCCGCGCTGCGCGAAGCCTGGTTCGGCGACGCCGATAAAATCCATGTCGATGGCTATGCACGCGTGACTTGGGCGGATGGTTATAGCGTGACGTTGTCACCTGAACCTGCGCAAGGCCATGAGAAACTTTTCTTTGTTAATGCCGGTGCGTACCATCCTTCAACGCTGGCTGAACTGCATGCGTTCGATCTGTTTGTGGCGAAAGATGCCGCAGAAGCGAAAGCCAAGGGCATGAAAAACCTGCTGCCTGGTGCGGATCATCAGCACAAAGACAACCTGAAGGATGTGGATGATTGCTTGCTGCTGGAAAAAATTGGCGATCTCTATATCCACTTAACGCCAGAAGCTAATGGTGAACCGTTCCGCCCAGAATGGCAGGGATATCAACCGATTGGCATTTAAATCTGTAGGGTCGTCATTCATGACGACCTTGTAACAAGGAGCACGCATGTCCCCACAAATTGGCGTTGGCGTATTAATTTTCCGCGACGGAAAACTGTTATTGGGTCAACGCAAAAACAGCCACGGCGCGGGCGATTGGTCAGCGCCGGGCGGCCATCTTGAATTTGGTGAATCGCCTGAAGACTGCGCGCGCCGCGAAGTATTAGAAGAAACCGGCTTGCAACTCGACGCACTGCAAAACGGCGCGTTCGTCAGCGATGTGTTTCCTGAGGTCAACAAGCACTACATCACGCTATTAATGGTCGCGCAGCACGCCAGCGGTGAACCGCAACTGCTGGAACCGAACAAATGCAGCGGCTGGCATTGGTTCGCACCAGAAGAATTGCCACAACCGTTGTTCGCACCGCTGCGCACCTGGCTGGAACGCGATGGATTGGCGGCGCTTCAGGCGCTGGCACAGTTAAGTTAAAGCAGTAGTTTCATCACCGTAACTTCTTCTTCTGCGATAGTGCGTTGTTCTACGTCCTGCCAGCCAAAGCGTCGGTACAACGCTTGTTGATCTGGCGTATACAGCCACAATGCTGAGATTGCACGTTGATGCGCTTCCGCAATTAAGCGCGTGACCAAAGCGCTCGCCAATCCTTTGCCTCGATGCTGTGAGGCAGTAAGCACTTCACCGAGCCAAAACTCACGTTCGGCAATATCGCTGATTTCATAGTGGATGATGCTGGCAGTCGCCATTAGTTCGCCTTCCGCCGAAGTCGTCACTAGCGTCAGCGTTTGCGCTGAAGGAGCATTACGGTCGATCAAGCGTTGACGTATGAGCGAGGCATCGCGCCAGGTGGGAAAATCTGACCATTCGCGATGCAGCATCTCTGTTACTGCATCGAACAACTGTGGCTGTTGGGCCAGTAGACTGATGTGCATTTATGATCCTGAGTGAGTATCAGCAAGACCAAAAACATAGCCCGAAGAGATAAAGGTTGCCAGGCAAACTGCCATGCCTGGCAATTAACGTCACGCTGCGCCGTTGGCCAACGCCACCGCATCTTCACCCGCCGGAATACGCATTGGCGCATGTGGATCGGTCGCGGCTTGCCAAACCGCTTCGGCGACATCGAGCGCTTTGGTGGTCGGCTGCGGCTGATGCATCGCATTGAAGATGCCATCCAGCATCGGTTGATACGGTTCGAGTTGCGTATCCTCCATGCGCGGCATCGCATTCTTACCGAAATCGGTGGTCGGCGCTAAACCTGGCAACACCAGGCGCACCTTCACATTGAACGGCTCAAGTTCCAGCGCCAGCGATTCGGTAAAGGCATTTACCGCTGCTTTGCTGCCGGTGTACACCGCCAGCAGCGGCAGCGATTTCAACGTCACAGTAGAAGTGACATTGATCACTGTGCCGCTTCGTTTCGTGCGGAACTGCGGCAGCACAGCCTGCGTCATCGCGATGGTGCCAAGCGTGTTAGTTTCAAACACGTCACGCACCGTCGACATTGGCGTGCCTTCCAGCGAGGTCAGCACACCAATGCCGGCGTTATTGACCAGCACATCAATATCGCCCGCAGCGGCTATCGCGTTTTTGATGCTGGCGGCATCGCTGACATCCAAAGGCAGCAAATGCAGATTATCCGATGCTGGGAACAGTTCAGGGTTTGGCTTGCGCATGGTGGCGATCACCTTCCACCCGCGCTCAAGAAAATAAAGCGCGGTGGCGTGACCAAAGCCAGAAGAACAACCGGTGATTAGAATCGTTTTCATCTTTCACTCCTGCATTGCATTGGGGTAGACGTTCACTATAAAGTCAACGAGCTGGACTCACTACAATGCAAAGTCCAGCTTTCATTCGCAGGAGTCCAAATGATCGATCCGCTTTCCGAAATGGTGTCGTTGCTGCAACCGCAAGCGGCTTTCTCTAAGCGCGCGCGTGGCAATGGCCGCTGGCGCGTGAATCGCAGTGAAACCGGTCAGCCGTTCTATTGTTTGGTGTTGGAAGGTCGCAGCCAGTTGAAGATGAAAGGGCATGCGCCGATTATGCTGGAGCAGGGCGACTTTGTGCTGATTCCTGCCGCATGGGAATTTTGTATGACCAGCGCCGAACCGCCAGCCGATGATGCACCAGACATCTTGCCGCAAATGCTTGCGCCCGGCGAGTTCTGGATTGGCGATCAACAACAACCCGCCGACGTGCAAACGCTGATCGGCTATTGCCAGTTCGGCGCACCCGATGCCGGATTGATCGTTTCACTGTTGCCGCAGTTTATCCGCGTGCGTGGCGAATCACGCCTGACCACGCTGGTGCAATTGGTGATGGAAGAGTGCCGCGCACAACGCCCGGCGCGCCACGTGGTACTGGAGCGTTTGCTGGAGTTGCTATTAATAGAAGCGCTGCGATCGATGCCGATCTGTAGCGCCTGCCCCGGCGTGATGAGTGGCCTGGCGGATGAACGATTGGCAGCTGCGATTCGTGCAATTCACGCCAAACCCGCACACAACTGGACGGTCGCCGAGCTGGCAAAAACCGCCGCGCTGTCGCGTTCCGCTTTCTTTGTGCGTTTCCGTGATGCGGTCGGTGTCGCGCCAATGATGTATCTGCTGACGTGGCGTATGGCGCTGGCAAAAAATCTGCTACGTAACAAAAGCATGGCGGTGGCCGAAGTGGCGGAGCGCGTTGGCTATCGTTCTGCCAGCGCGTTTAGCGTGGCGTTCAGTCGCTACGTCGGCCAACCGCCCGCATGGTTCGCGGCGCAAGAGGAAAGTTAGCGATAAAGTTTCAAATTACCGGTTAATCGGGTAATTTTTTTCTTCGGTCCAATCAATCCCATCGCCACCAACTCAATATGATCACTATGTGTATTGGCGATGCGTTCACCGTATTCATCATAGGTTTTGCATGATTGCGCCAGCGCGCTAAATGGCATGGCAAAGATCTCGCTATCGCCGCCGCTTATTTGCTGTAACTCGCGCAGATAATTGCCATCCGCCAATAACACCGGTAGCGGCGCATAAATCACGCCGGGATAATTAATTCCATCCTGACTTAGCTGATCCGGCCCGACCAAATTGCCTATCAATTTTCCAAAACTAATGCCGATAACACTGGCAGCATTCATCGCCAATCCGGCGGACAATTGTTGGTCGATCACGATGGTGCAGCGATGGGTATTTGCGTCGAAATCCATATTGCTTTTTCCTTATAAAAGCGATGAAGGTGCGGCCAATAACTTTCCCGGTGCGCAAAAATGCGCACCCTACGTAGGGTCGCCATTTATGGTGACCAGACAATCTTGCAAACCTGTTGAACGATGCTGGCAGCAAGAATTGAACTAAAAGTATGCAGCACTGCGCACGAAAAGTGCTTGCGCAATGCATTGCCAAAAGGACGGATTAAGGATAAAAAATCCTTTAATCGCAAAAAAACGGAAAGGAATATCCAC
Source organism: Pantoea sp. CFCC18179 (assembly GCF_059412405.1). Lineage (NCBI taxonomy): Bacteria > Pseudomonadati > Pseudomonadota > Gammaproteobacteria > Enterobacterales > Erwiniaceae > Pantoea > Pantoea sp. CFCC18179. The sequence continues at coordinate 90,613 of NZ_JBNBPM010000018.1, forward strand.
TTATGGCCTTAAGCAAGACAGATATCAAAATACTCCAGCAGTTGCAGCAGGACGCACGCATCACCAACCAACAACTCGCCGACGAAATCGGCCTCTCCGCATCGCCCACCTGGCGCAAAGTGCGCAAGCTGGAAGAGGACGAAGTGATTCAGGGCTATCGCGCGGTACTTAATCGAAAAAAGATTGGCCTTAATGTGATGGTATTTGTGCGTGTAACCATCGACAGTCACAGCGAAGCCGAAGCGCGTAAATTCGAACAAGAAGTAATGGCATTGGATAATGTGGTTTCCTGTTACAGCATCGGCGGCGACGCAGATTTCTTATTGCAAGTGGTTGCCGCAGATATGGATGCCTATGCGGAATTCGCGATGTCAGTGATTCGCCGCTTGCCGGGGATTAAAGAGATGCAGAGCATGTTTGTGTTGAAGGAGATAAAAGGGTTGGCGGCTTGGCCTTTGGGGCAATTATTAAACTGTAGAAATAGGGAATGACTATGAGTTCTTATGCTAATCAATTAATCCTTATTTTTAATTTTCAACTGTTATTGTGTTGTTTTTTTATTTACACTTATTAGAATATTTTTTAAAATTACCGGACGTTTATCAATAAGGGTTGAGGCATGTCAATAGCAAATTTAAAAAAGCCTGTTCTTTATTCAACGATGACACTTATGGCTTATAATATTAATAAAACCTATTATAACGATAAGCATTATATGTGGTGCACTCCTTACTTTGGCACTAATACAGACTCACCTTTATTTACTGTGCCACCAAGCTCATCTCCCCTTGAAATTTATAATTCTTTGAAGAATGATGTAAGGCTTGGTGATCTTCATAGCGCAAAAATTAATATGAATAGAATTGGGATTAAACATGGCGCTTCGTTAAATTTATCGCTAGGAAATATTGATAAAGAGCAACATGATGAAATCGTTGAAATATCTAATGCTACAGATTTGAATCTTTTCAAGCCGCTACTATGCGTTATATCAAGATTGGAAGCTGTACCTTATTTTAAAAAGGTAAACATTAAGGACAAAGCTAACCCATTATCCCATGAGTATATATTAAGCAATTTACCTGAAGCCGCTTTTGATATTATAAGGTTCGATTGATTATGCGTAACTTATCTGATTGTATAATTGGTGTGTCTGTTGAGGATGCAAGAAATTCATTTTATTATTTGTGTCGTTTTCTCAAACAAGCATCATTTTCTGATGATTATAAAAAGGATATTTTTGATGATGCTTCAGGCGTTATGCCTTCTAATATAGTGAAAAGTACAACAATTGAAATGTTGAACGTTATAGAAGAAACAGAAAAAAAGAAAGCTTCAGATTTTACAAATGATGAATTTATTAAGTGGATATCAGAAATTAATAGGCTAGATGCATCCTTAGATCCAGAGCCTAGTGAGGCTTTAAAAATTAAAGCTAAGTCTATAGCATCCGTTTTTTCTGTAAATTTAAAATCGGGTAAAGATTAGTCTAATTATAATGACGATAATTATGTCGTTTTAATTTTATATTGCCATGTTGGTTTTTTTTATGAAATTTCCGCTCAATGTTTATTGAGCGGTTCTCTAATAAGTGGGCGCTTATTGTCTTTGCAATGGTAGTACGCAAACGCTGAGCGGATTGCCGCGTTTTACGCCCGGTGAAAGTGGTGTAGGAAGTGTGACGATTACAACCAAACCATTGTCCGACTCGGCGCTCGCCTCGATCGCACCTGGCAAGACACTAGCCTAAATGCCGACACGCCGCACGTGCGCGTCAATTATTACCAAGGCTGGGGCGGCACGGCGAAAACCAAAATAGGCTCGGCGGCTAGCGAGGCAGCCAAACCTTCGAAAGCGGCAAGTTCGGGAAAATGTG
>NZ_JBNBPM010000019.1:0-88263 GCF_059412405.1 Pantoea sp. CFCC18179
ACGGCATCGAGAGCCTGACTGAGTAACATAAAAAAATCCGTAATCCCTGATAGATTACGGATTCTTGCAGAACTGCCGGATCGTTCAACCGATCATTTTTGGCTTAACTGATCGGCATTACACCATAAATGGCGACCCTACGAAATCGCACCCAACGTTTATTCGTTGATTGCGTTGTTATTCAGCGCCAATGACACCGCCAATGTCTGTGCCAGACACAGCGAAGCCACCTGTGAACGGAAGCCATCGACCTGTGCTTCTCGTACCACGAAACACACATCGCTGAAGGCGGCCAACGGACTCACCTGGCTATCGGTGATGGCGATCAGATGCGCGCCACGTTTGGCACCCAACTCCACCAACTCCACCGCTTCACGCGCATACGGCGAATAGCTAATGGCAATCACCACGTCTTTCGGGTTGACCATGCTCAGCTGTTCGGTGAACATGCCGCCAAGGCCATCAATCAGGAACGCACGACGCTCTAAATGGCGCAGTGCATACACCAGATACGACGCCACGCTGAATGAACGACGCAGGCCGATAATGTAGATGTTCTCGGCTTCATCGAGCATTTTTACCGCGCGGTTAAGCTGGTCCGGATTCACCTGCATCGCCAACTGTTGCAACGCCTGGCTGTTCACCATAGTGAAGACGTTGAGGATCTCGGCCGGGCTTTCCGGTGATGAAGTGCTGTCGTCGGTGGCGGTTTGGCGGAACAGACGCGCACGCTCGGTGTAGTTAACCGTTTCTTCCATCAGATGCTGACGGAAAACCTGTTTCATTTCGTTGAAACCGCTAAAGCCAAATGCGTTGGCAAAACGGATCAGCGTGGAAGGCGGCACATCGGCATGTTGCGCGATGGACGCCACGGTATCAAAGGCGATGCTGTTACTGTTATCAAGGATATAACGAGCCACCTGCTTCAGGCGTTTACTCAGCGTCTCATAGCGACGACGGATATCGTCCTGTAACAAGGTTAATTGTGTTGGATTATTGGTCATTACTTCGGCCCGCTAAAAAAGAAAATATGGCTGGATAATGAGCGCTATAGTACCAGATGGATGGAAAATTTCATTTGTTTGACATCATCGTGACGCTTATTTCATCGGTTTATGAATTGCCTCACAGATTATGCCGGTTTTCCCCTCACCCTATCCCTCTCCCGCAAGCGGGCGAGGGGACCGTCTTGTGCGGTATACCAGAACCAGCTCATTACTCAACGTTGGCTGGATCGGTTCCTTCTCCCGCTTGCGGGAGAAGGCCAGGATGAGGGCCAGCGAGCACGATAAAAAAAGCGGCCAATCGGCCGCTTTTTCCAACACGCTCAGCACTAACCGCGCACAGCGCGCCAGTAACCGATCAATCGCAGGTAATTGCCTTTCACCGTTTCAATCAGCGCACTGTCATCCAGCTCACCTTGCAGCCACTGGCGTGAAGGTTGGCCGAAGATGGTGCGTCCAACGGCAAAACCTTTCACCCACGGCGCTTGTGCTGCCGCCGCGAAACCGGCTTTCAGCGTCTCTTCTGGCGCATCGAGTCCCAGCAACAAAATACCGCGGCAGTGTGGATCGTTCTGCTCGATCAACCCGCTAATCTTCTGCCAGCTCTCAGCTGACAACGGTGGCAGTTTCCACCAGTCTGGCTGAATCCCCAGGCTGTAGAAGTGGCTTAGCATGTCGTAATAGTAGGATTCATTACGATCCGGATTGCTCTCCGGCAGAATCAATTCCAGCAGCAACTCATGCCCGCTTTTGTTACAGCCGTTCCACACATCCAGCACCAGATCATCCTGCTCTTTACGCAGTTCAGCGCTGTCATGCGGATGGTAAAACACCAAACACTTCACCACGTGCTCGGCGGGCCAATCGACCAGTTGCGAGCCGATATTGCCATGCTCAAGGCGCAGCGGACGCGAACTTGGCAGCTCAATCGGACGGCCAATCCACCAGTTTTTGCCGGTGATCGCGTTCAGCGCTTTCTGACCATAAGTGGTATCCGCGAGGATGCCGCTTTTCTCATTCAGGCCAGCTTCGTTAGCCGCTTCTTCGGCGGCGCGCAGCAACAGCAGTTTCAACTGTGGAATACGTTCTTCGCTCACACCGGCTTCACGCGCCATATCGGCTAACTGTTTGCGGTGGTCGAAAGCGAACACGTTGAGTTCCGGCCACTGCTGCTTGCGTGTGGTCACGCGATGCAGATGGTTGAGGCGATCATCCAGATCTGGGCGCTTCACCTGTTTGTCGCGGCTGAGGAAATCGTCCAACTCTTCTTTAGTTGGCATTGCTGGTGCGCAGCCGTGGCGGGAAACCACCAACGCGCCACAGGCGTTGGCGTAACGACAAGCTTGTTCCCAGCTTTCATCGTTGAGCCAGCCGCGCAGCAAGCCAGACATAAAGGCATCGCCCGCGCCCAGCACGTTCAGCACTTCAACGCGCACGCCGCTCTGCAATTTGGTTTGCTCCCAGCTATCTGGGATCTCGCCTTCAAACACCACGCAACCCAGCGGACCGCGTTTGCACACCAACGTGGCCTGGCTCGACTTGCGCACATTTTTCAGTGCGGTCAGCGTATCAGTGCTGCCGCCGGCGATATGGAACTCTTCTTCCGTTCCCACCACCAAATCGAAATAGTGCAGCACTTCCTGCAATTGTTGCGTCACTTCGCCGGACTCAATGAAACGCGTTTCACCGTCGCCGAGTGAGGTTAATCCCCACAATACCGGACGATAATCGATATCCAGCGCAGTGCGCAGGCCGTTGCGCTTCGCAATATCCAGCGCTTTCAGCACCGCTGCGCGGGTTTGCGGATGCGACAGGTGCGTGCCGGTAACCGCGACGGCGCGCGATGAAGTGATGAACTCTTCTTTGATATCTTCAGGCACCAGGCCCATATCGGCGCAGTTGTCGCGGTAGAAGATCAGCGGGAAGGTCTCTTCATCTTTAATGCCGAGAATCACCAAACCGGTCAGACGATGTTTATCGGTAATCAATCCGTCGGTGTTGCATCCCGCGCGTTGCAACTCTTCACGCAAGAAGCGGCCATTATGTTCGTCGCCTACGCGCGCCAGCATCGCCGATTTCAAACCCTGAATAGCCGTGCCATAGGCCACGTTGCCGCTCGATCCGCCCAGATATTTGTTGAAGCTGGTCATATCTTCCAGACGTGATCCAATTTGCTGACCGTAGAGGTCGACGGCGATGCGTCCGATACAAATCACATCAAGCCGCTTCTGTTGTGTACTCATACCTATTGTTTCCTTCTGTGATAAGCAGACACTGCGGGCGCTGCCGCCCAACATCGAGCGCTATGCTTCCGGGTTCTCAAGGTGCCTGATTGGCTTTGGTCGCAGTATGAGGAATAAAAATTCCAAATTCAATATGAAATGAAATATCCGTCACGATTTTGTGAGCCAGGTAAAACTCTGGCAAGCGTGCAACAAACTGCATCTGACTGGCGGTTGTTCCAGTGAGATTAAGGCTTGTGAGCCAGCTCTCAGGAAAGCCGTGATAAATAAAGGAAGCTACTGAAGTGAAATGAAATTTCGTTATAGTGGCTGAATGACATTTCAATGTTCCACTTTTCCCCGACTTGCCGCTCTGCCAGCCCTTGTTTCAGCGCCGAATTTGATCTCCATCGCAAAATGAAATGTTTCTTCTGTAATCGTATTTAATGAAAAAAATATTTGTTTATAATCGCCTCACGTTTCACTTAATCCGCGGGCGCCGTGAGCGGCAGTTTTTACCCGAACCGCGTTGTACCTCACCACAGGTACCAGCATGTAAAGGAAGAAGCATATGGGCACAATCAGACTTACCACGGCGCAGGCGCTGGTGAAATTTCTTGATAACCAGTATCTGAACGTTGACGGCGTTGAAACCAAATTTGTGAAAGGCATTTTTGCCATTTTCGGCCACGGTAACGTGCTGGGATTGGGGCAGGCGCTGGAGCAAGACAGCGGCGATCTGGTGGTGCATCAGGGCCGTAATGAACAAGGTATGGCGCATGCGGCGATTGGTTTTGCTAAGCAGTCGCTGCGTCGTCAGATTATCGCCTGTACTTCTTCTGTTGGACCGGGCGCGGCCAACATGATCACCGCTGCGGCGACGGCCACCGCCAACCGCATTCCTTTACTGCTGCTGCCCGGCGATGTGTTTGCCACGCGCCAACCCGATCCGGTACTGCAGCAGATCGAGCAGAGCCACGATCTCAGCATCAGCACCAACGATGCTTTCCGCGCCGTCAGCAAATATTGGGATCGCGTTAGCCGCCCAGAACAGCTGATGACCGCTTGCATTAATGCGCTGCGCGTATTGACCGATCCGGCCGAAACCGGCGCGGTGACCATCGCGCTGCCGCAGGATGTGCAGGGCGAAGCGTGGGATTTCCCGGAATATTTCTTCCAGAAACGTGTGCATCGTCTGGATCGTCGCCTGCCAACCGCCGCGCAGCTTGAAGATGCGCTGGCGCTGATTGCGCGTAAGCACAAGCCATTGATCATCGTCGGCGGCGGTCTGAAATATTCGGATGCTGGCGCTGCGCTGCTGAAATTTGCCGAGCGCTTCAACATTCCGTTTGCCGAAACGCAGGCCGGCAAAGGCATTATCGTTTCTGACCATCCGCTGAATGTCGGCGGCGTGGGGGAAACCGGCTGCCTGGCGGCGAACCTGCTGGCGAAAGAGGCCGATCTGGTGATTGGTATCGGCACGCGTTATACCGATTTCACTACCGCGTCGAAATGGATTTTCCAGAATCCAGAGGTGAGTTATCTCAATCTCAACGTCAGTAACTTCGACAGCTACAAGCTGGATGCGGTGCAACTGCTAGCCGATGCGCGTGAAGGCTTAACCGCGTTGGAAAGCGGTCTGAAAGGTTTCGAAAACCATTGGGGCGGCCAGATTGAGCTGTCACAAAGCAAGCTGTTGAAAGAGACGCAGCGTGTGTATGCCGCGACCTATAACACTGACGATTTCATTCCAGAAATCGCCGACCACGCCGATCGTGAAGCGCTGTTTGCCGAATTCGAGCGCCTGACGAAATCGGTGCTGACGCAAAGCAGCGTGCTGGGCACCTTAAACGAGCAACTCCCAAAGGATGCGGTGATTGTGGCGGCCGCGGGCAGTCTGCCAGGCGATCTGCAACGCGTGTGGCGTACCAAAGATTACAACTCGTACCACGTTGAGTACGGCTACTCCTGCATGGGCTACGAAGTGAATGCCGCGCTGGGCGTGAAGCTGGCGCAGCCGCAGCGTGAAGTTTACGTCATGGTCGGCGACGGCTCGTTCATGATGCTGCATTCCGAGTTGGTCACCTCGATTCAGGAAGGCGCCAAAATCAACGTGGTGCTGCTGGATAACATGACCAACGGCTGCATCAACAACCTGCAAATGGAACACGGCATGGACAGCTTCACCACCGAGTTCCGCTTCCGTAATCCGGAAGGCGGCAAGTTGGATGGTGGCTTTGTGCCGGTCGATTTCGCCGCTATTGCCGGTGGCTACGGCTGCAAAACTTATCGCATCACCACGCTGGAGCAGTTAGAAGCGGCACTGATTGATGCGCAGAAGCAGACGGTTTCGGTGCTGTTCGACATCAAAGTGCTACCTAAAACCATGGTGCACAAATACTTCAGTTGGTGGCACGTCGGCGTGGCGCAAACCTCGACCTCTGAACGCACGCAAGAAGTGGCCGACAACCTTAACGTGCATATCGAACAAGCACGTAAGTACTAAAACCTTTTTTGGCCGGCGTTCGTCGGCCTTGCTTAACCCTTACTCTCCGACTCTACATCTACAGGTGTAACTATGACGCTCAAACTCGGTGTAATTGGTACCGGTGCAATTGGTCAGGAACACATTCGTCGCTGCAACAATGTCTTGCAGGGCGCGAAAGTGGTGGCGGTTTCTGATATCAACGTTGAAGGGGCGCGCGCTGCGCTGCAACGCTTAAATATCGCCGCCGAGGTTTATCAGGATGGTCATCAGGTAATCAACTCGCCAGAAGTCGATGCCGTGCTGGTGACCTCTTGGGATCCGACCCACGAAGAGTTCACGCTGGCGGCGATCGCGGCAGGAAAACCGGTGTTTTGTGAAAAGCCGCTGGCGATGAGCGCCGATGGCTGCCGCCGTATTGTCGATGCGGAAATTAAACACGGTAAGCGTTTGGTGCAGGTTGGTTTTATGCGCCCGTACGATTCTGGTTATCGCGCGCTGAAAAAAGTGATTACTGATGGGGAAATCGGCGCGCCGCTGATGCTGCACTGCGCGCACCGCAACCAGAGCGTCGGCGAAAATTACACCACTGACATGGCGATCACCAACACCCTGATTCACGAACTGGATGTACTGCGCTGGCTCACCGAAGACGATTACAAATCGGTGCAGGTGGTGTTCCCACGTTCTACCTCCAAAACCCACGCCAAGCTGAAAGATCCGCAAATCGTGCTGTTCGAAACGCAGAAAGGCATTCGTATTGATGTCGAGATCTTCGTTAACTGCGCCTACGGCTACGACATCCAATGTGAAGTGGTTGGCGAAGAGGGCATTGCGAAATTGCCTGAGCCTTCGGCGATTCAAACGCGCAAAAACGCGCGTCTGGGCGTGCCGCTACTGACCGACTGGAAAGATCGTTTCATTGATGCTTACGACGTAGAGCTGCAAGCCTTTATCAACGATGCGACGCGCGGTCAGCTGACCGGTCCTTCTGCCTGGGATGGTTTTGCTGCTTCGGTGGCGGCGGATGCTTGTCACAAAGCGCAGGAAAGTGGGGCGATTGAGCCGGTGACCATGCCGCCGCGTCCGGATTTCTACGCCAAATAACTGATGCGGTACACAAACTCTCTGGCGGCATTCGCGCCGCCTCTGTGAATCAGGGACAACAAGATGAACAAAGACAATGTAAAACTGGCGATTGCGCCAATCGGCTGGACCAACGATGATCTGCCAGAGCTGGGCAGCGAAAATACCTTCCAGCAAACCGTGAGTGAAATGGCGCTGGCTGGTTTTACCGGTAGTGAAGTCGGCGGCAAATATCCGCGCGATCCGGCGATTTTGAAACCGATGCTGGATATTCGCGGCATCGAGATTTGCAACGCATGGTTCAGCACCTTCTTCGCTAATGGCGACAAAGCAAAAACCATCGACGAATTTACCAATCATATGAACTTCCTGTACGCCATGGGCGCGCGCGTGATCGGTTGTTCCGAGCAGAGCAAAAGCATTCAAGGCACCACCTTGGCGGTCTTCGAGCAGAAGCCAATTTTCAGCGATGAAGAGTGGCGTTTAACCGCGGAAGGCTACAACGAGCTGGCGGAAATCGCGGCGAAGAAAGGCATGCGTTTGACCTTGCATCATCACATGGGGACTGGCATTCAGACACCTGCCGAGATCGACCGCTTTATGGAGTCGACCAATGAGAATGTCGGCCTGCTGTACGATACCGGCCACATTTACTACTCCGAAGGCTCGCAGCAAGCGATGTTGGATGTGCTGACCAAATATCTGCCGCGTATTTTCCACGTGCATCTGAAAGATGTGCGCGACAGCGTGGTGGCGGAAGTGCGTGGGAACTCCCTTTCGTTCCTTGATGGCGTGAAGAAAGGTACCTTCACCGTGCCGGGTGACGGTGTGATCGATTTCAAACCGGTGTTCAAAATCCTCGACGATTACGGCTATAAAGGCTGGATGGTGGTGGAAGCGGAACAGGATCCGGCGCTGGCGAATCCGTTTGAGTATGCGGTGAAAGCGCGTAAGTACATCCGCGAGAACACTGGGTTATAAGATTGTGCAGTAATTGAAAAGGTCGCCATGAATGGCGACCTTACAAGCGTAATTCGTAGGGTCGCCATTCATGGCGACCTTTTTACATTACGATGCCAGCGACAATGCCGGTTTCTGTGCGTTAACCGCCAGCCATTCGCGAATGCGTGCCTGCTCGGCTTCGCTCAGCCACATACCTTGTTTGGTACGACGCCAAATTGCATCATCCAACTCGCGCACCCATTCGTTTTTCACCAGGTAACGCAGCTCGGCTTCATAGAATTCATGACCGAAGTTCTCACCCAGATCATCAATGCTTTTCGCGCCTTCCAGCAGCACTTCAGTGCGGCTGCCGTAGGTACGTGCATAATGTCGCGCCATGCCTTCGCTGATGAACGGATAGCGACGACGCAAACCTGCCGCGTAATCGTCACGCGAACCAGAGAAATCACCGCCCGGCAGCACTGCACTTTTGGTCCAGGCTGGACCGGCGTTCGGATAGTACTTCGCCAGTTTTTCCAGCGCATGTTCCGCCAGCTTACGATAGGTGGTCAGCTTGCCGCCGAACACTGACAGCAGCGGGGCCTGACCGTTTTCGTCATGCACATCCAGGGTGTAATCGCGGGTGATCGCCTGCGGTGAATCGGATTCGTCATCGCACAGCGGACGCACGCCAGAATACGTCCAGACAATGTCCTCTTTGCTCAGTTGCTGTTTGAAGTGTCCGTTGAACACTTTCAGCAAGTAGCTGATTTCATTGTCATCGATCTTCACATCTTTCGGATCGCCTTTGTATTCCACGTCGGTGGTGCCGATGATCGAGAACTCATCCATCCACGGAATGACAAACACGATACGGTTGTCTTCATTTTGTAGGATGTATGCCTGCTTTTCGCGGTGAACGCGCGGCACCACAATGTGGCTGCCTTTGATCAGACGAATGCCGTACGGCGATTTCAGCTTCAGGCCGTCGTCAAAGAACTCTTTTACCCACGGACCGGCGGCATTGACCAGACCTTTGGCGCGCCAGGTGAAGGTTTTGCCGGTATCGATGTCTTCGGCTTCAACCATCCACAAACCGGCTTCACGCCATGCGCGGGTAACGCGAGTGCGGGTGCGAACTTCGCCGCCTTGCTTCTCCACTTCCTGTGCATTCAGCACCACCATGCGCGCATCATCGACCCAGCAGTCGGAATATTCGAAACCGCGCGTGATTTCAGGTTTGAGGGCCGATTCCGCGCCAAAACGCAGGCTTTTACTGCCCGGCAAAGTGGTGCGTTTGCCGAGGCGATCGTACATAAATAGGCCCATGCGGATCATCCACGCCGGACGCAGATGCGGACGGTGCGGTAAACGGAAGCGCATTGGGAATGCGATGTGCGGCGCCATTTTCAGCAGCACTTCACGTTCTGCCAGGGCTTCGCCGACAAGGCGGAATTCGTAATGTTCAAGGTAGCGCAGGCCACCGTGGATCAGCTTCGAGCTATTCGAGGAGGTTGCACAGGCCAAGTCCCGCGCCTCCAGCATCAGCACCGACAGTCCGCGTCCTGCAGCGTCCACTGCAATGCCGGCTCCGTTAATGCCGCCGCCGATCACGATCAGGTCTTTGGTTTCCACGTCATCTCCTCCGATGTTCGGAATAGTTCTAAAATGTTCGTTTTCGAGCGTAATAATAATCGGAAACCAACATCGATGCCAGCGGTTAACTGAATAAAAACATTTTTGCGTGATATAGCTAACATTCCGACAGGAAAAAAAACACATAACCTCAAAATCTGTCAGGTTATCGCGGCGGCTTATCAGGTTAAACTAGGCGCTAATTGTGACGAAGTAATGAGAGACACCATGGAAAACTTTGAGTGTATTAACGTCCTACAGGCGCAAGAGCATCTGGCACAAGGTGCGCATCTGGTGGATATTCGCGATCCGCAGAGCTTTATGATGGGCCACGCGGCGGGCGCGCAGCATCTGACTAATGACAATCTGGCTAACTTCATCGCCTACGCCGATCCGGCATTGCCGGTGCTGGTGATGTGCTACCACGGTAACAGCAGCAAAGGCGCTGCGCAGTTCCTGCTGGGACAGGGATTCAACGCTGCGTACAGCATTGACGGCGGTTTCGACGCCTGGCGCGCAGCCTTTCCGGCGCAGGTAGCAACGGGCGAAGCCTAAGCCCGCATAAGGAAGGAGAAACCGCATGATGCGCATTACCCAGTTCAATAATCCCCGCATGGCGCAGGCGTTTGTCGATTACATGGCAACGCGCGGTGTGACGCTACGCATAGAGCGCGAAAGCCATTTCGTCATTATGCTGGATGATGAAAGTAAGCTGGAGATGGTCGAAAACGAACTCGCGCAGTTCGTACGCGATCCCAACCATTCGCGATATCAAGCCGCCAGCTGGCATAGCGGCAGTACCGAAAGTGGCTTGCGTTACGAGCGCACCAACATCTGGGCTAACATTCGTGAACGCGCAGGTCCGCTCACCATAACGATCATGATCGCCTGCATTGCGGTGTTTATCATAATGCAAATTGTGGGCGATGACGTGGCGCTGGATTTGTTAGGATGGCCAGCAGATTCCTCGCAATATTTCCAGGTTTGGCGCTGGTTTAGCCATGTATTGTTGCAATTTTCGTGGTTGGCGATTGTCTTCAATTTGATGTGGTGGTGGTATCTCGGCGGAGCTGTTGAAAAACGTCTTGGCAGCGGTAAGTTATTTGTCATTTTGGTTGTTTCCGCTCTGCTTAGTGGTTGGATGCAAGCCAAATTCAGTGGCGTTTTATTTGGTGGTTTGTCGAGTGTGACCGTCGCCTTAATGGGTTATTGCTGGCTGCGTGGCGAGCGAGATCCGGAAAGTGGCATTTATTTGCAACGTAGCTTAATGGGCTTCGTTATTGTTTGGCTCGCCCTAAGTCAGTTTGTTACTCATATTGCCAATGCTGCACATATCACGGCCTTACTATTGGGCTTAGCCATGGCATTTGTTGATACGCGCCACATCGCGCGGCGTTAGCAGAAAAAATATAAAAGAGCGGCTTCGAGCCGAGGAGAGAGATGTGAAGCAGACGCAACGTCATGACGCCATTATCGATCTGGTCCGGCGTCAGGGATATGTCAGCACGGAAGAGCTGGTGGATCACTTTGAAGTCAGCCCGCAAACCATTCGGCGTGACCTGAACGATCTGGCCGATCAAAACAAAATTATGCGTCATCACGGCGGCGCGGCGCTGCCGTCCAGCTCTGAGAACACCGCGTGGCAGGATCGCAAAATGATGTGGTCGGCGGAGAAAGCGCGCATCGCGGAACGTGTTGCCAGCCAGATCCCGGATGGTGCGACGCTGTTTATTGATATCGGCACCACGCCGGAAGCGGTGGCGCATGCGCTGCTCAATCACAACAATCTGCGCGTGGTGACCAACAACCTCAACGTGGCGATTCTGTTGATGGCCAAGCCGGATTTCCGCGTGATTATCGCCGGTGGCGAAGTGCGCACGCGCGATGGCGGCATCATGGGCGAAGCGACGCTGGATTTCATCTCACAGTTCCGCCTCGATTACGGCATTCTCGGTATCAGCGGCATTGATATGGACGGTTCGTTGCTGGAGTTCGATTATCACGAAGTGCGTACCAAGCGCGCGATTATTGAAAACTCACGCTGCGTGATGCTGGTGGTGGATCACTCTAAATTTGGCCGCAATGCAATGGTCAATCTCGGCAATATGAGCCTGATTGACTACATGTATACCGATCAAAATCCGCCCGCTAGCGTGCTGAAAGTGATTGAACAGCACGAAGTTCATCTCGAACTCTGCTGATGCCGTAGCGGCGCAATTTATTGCGCGATAAATGCGCCGCTACAAAAATCAGCACCGATTTTTTCATTCCACCTTCATTTCCCTGTCGCTTTTTTCTTCGCCCCCAGCTTTACTTAGCATTCACATCTTGCGCTTGCCCCGGCTTTACCGTTAACGGACACGAAGGGATTGATATGTCGCAGCAAAAATTCAATAAAACACGTTTCGACGCCGCACTAACCCGACAATGGCAGCACCTTGGACTCAGCTCCGCGCAGCAAATGACGCCGCACCAATGGTGGCAAGCGCTGAGCAGCGTGCTGGCCGAAATGCTGGCCACCCAGCCTCCTGTGCCAGCAAAGCTAGGCCAGCGCCACGTCAATTATCTGTCGATGGAGTTTTTGATCGGCCGCCTGACCGGCAACAATCTGCTCAATTTGGGCTGGTACAACGAGGTGCAGGCCGCACTGGCTGAGCATCAGGTTGAATTAAGTGAGCTGCTGGAAGAGGAAGTCGATCCGGCGCTGGGCAATGGCGGATTAGGGCGTTTAGCCGCCTGCTACATGGATTCGATGGCGACCGTCGGCCAAGCCGCGATGGGGCACGGTCTCAACTATCAATATGGCTTGTTCCGTCAGACGTTTGACGAGGGTCATCAACATGAAGCGCCAGATGACTGGCAGCGCGATCGTTATCCGTGGTTCCGGCATAACGCGGCGCAAGATGTGCAGGTCGGCATCGGCGGCAAAGTGAAAGAGAATCATGATGGCAGCCTGTTGTGGCGACCGAAATTCATGCTGCAAGGCGAAGCCTGGGACCTGCCGGTGGTCGGCTATCGCAATGGCATCACCTTGCCGCTGCGTTTGTGGAAAGCCAGCAGCGTGCAGCCGTTCGATCTCACCCTGTTTAACGACGGCAAATTCCTGCAAGCCGAGCAGCCAGGAATTGATGCCGACAAGCTGACCAAAGTGCTGTATCCCAATGATAATCATGCGGAAGGCAAACGCCTGCGCCTGATGCAGCAATATTTCCAGTGCGCCTGTGCAGTCGGCGACATTCTGCGTCGCCATCATTTAGCCGGGCGCAATATTCACAGCTTGCCCGATTTCGAAGTGATTCAGCTCAACGACACGCATCCCACCATCGCCATTCCGGAAATGCTGCGGCTGTTGCTGGATGATCATCAGCTAGGTTGGGATGAAGCGTGGCACATTACCAGCCGCACCTTTGCTTACACCAATCACACTTTGATGCCGGAAGCGCTGGAGCGCTGGGATGAGAAGCTGGTGCGCGATTTGCTGCCGCGCCACATGATGATCATCCGCGAGATTAATCGTCGCCTGAAAAAGGTGGTGAAGAAGCAATGGCCGGATGACAAAGCGCTGTGGCAAAAGCTGGCGGTGGTGGCCGACGGTCAGGTGCGCATGGCGAATCTGTGTGTGGTGAGCTGCTTTGCGGTTAACGGCGTGGCGGCGCTGCACTCAGAGTTGGTGGTGAAAGATTTGTTCCCGGAATATCACCAACTGTGGCCGAACAAATTCCATAATGTCACTAACGGCATTACGCCGCGCCGCTGGCTGAAGCAGTGCAATCCGCTGCTTTCCACCTTGATTGATGACAGTTTGCAGGTTGAATGGGCCAACGATCTCGACGCGCTGGCGTGGCTGGCACCGTTCGCCAAAAAGAAAGCGTTTCGCCAGCAGTTCCGCACCATCAAACAGCAGAACAAGCTGCGGCTGACGGTATATATCAAACGCGTGACCGGCATCGATATCAATCCGGATGCGTTGTTCGACGTACAGATCAAGCGCCTGCACGAATACAAACGCCAGCACCTCAGTTTGTTGCATATGCTGCACTGCTATCGCCAATTGCGCGATAACCCAGACAACCCCGATTTTGTGCCGCGCGTATTTATCTTTGGTGCCAAAGCCGCGCCCGGTTATTACCTCGCGAAAAACATTATCTACGCCATCAACAAAGTGGCGCAGGTGATTAACAACGATCCTAAAGTCGGCGATCGCCTCAAAGTGGTGTTTATCCCCGATTACCGCATTACGGCGGCGGAGTTGATGATTCCCGCGGCGGATCTCTCCGAGCAGATCTCCACGGCGGGTTATGAAGCCTCCGGCACCGGCAATATGAAACTGGCGCTGAATGGCGCGTTGACCATCGGCACGCTGGATGGGGCCAATGTGGAGATTGCCGAAGCGGTTGGCGGCAAAAACATCTTTATCTTTGGCAACACTGTCGATCAGGTTAAGGCGTTAAAAGCCGACGGCTACAGCCCGAAGAAACTGCGCAAACAGAATAAATATCTGGATGGATTGCTGAAAGATTTAGAGAAGGGCAAGTTCAGCGATGGCGATAAACAGGCGTTTAATCTGATGCTGGAAAGCCTGACAAAAAATGGCGATCCATGGCTGGTGCTGGCTGATTTCGATGCCTATATCGCCGCGCAGCAGCAGGTAGAAGCGCTGTGGAAGAATCCGGAAGCCTGGACGCGTGCCGCGATTTTGAATACCGCGCACACCGGCCGTTTCAGTTCCGACCGTTCAATCCGTGATTATCAGCAGCGCATTTGGCAGGCGGCGCGCTGATGCCAGCCTGGTCACCATGAATGGCGACCTTACGGTGGGCATTGTTGCGCACCTCGTGAAGGAGAATCGATGACGCTCAATAAGCTGGATCAGGCGGCGCAAGATGCCGGCATCGCGCTGCACTTTATCAATGCCAAAGGCGAGCCGGAAACACTTAGCGATGACACCAAACGCGCACTGTTGGCGGTGATGGAGACGCCAACCGGCAAAGCGCCGCCGCTGCCGCCGGTGCAGGTGTTCACGTTGCGCAGTAAACGCCAGCTCACGCCGCAAGGCAGCGGCACCTTTTCCTGGCAACTCGAAACCGAACAAGGCAAACAGCACAGCGGTGAAGTTGCAGGCGGCGAAACGCTGACGCTGCCGCCGCGCCTGGCGCAAGGTTATCACCAACTTACGCTGCGCAAAGGCCGCCAGCAGTGGCAAACGCGCATCATCATCGCGCCGCGTCGTTGCTATATCCCTGAATCCATCGAGCAGGGGAAAAAGTTGTGGGGTGCGCTGGTGCAACTCTACACGCTGCGATCGGAGGATAATTGGGGCATCGGCGACTTCGGCGATTTGGCGCAGTTGCTGGAGAAGATTGCCTTTTACGGTGGCGATTTTGTCGGCCTCAATCCACTGCATGCGCTGTATCCCGCGCAACCGGAAAATGCCAGCCCCTATAGCCCAACCTCACGCCGCTGGCTCAACGTGCTGTATATCGACGTCAATCGGCTGGCGGATTTTCAGCAAAGTCACGCCGCACAACGCTGGTGGGACAGTAGCAAAACGCGTCAAGCGCTCGAGCAAGCGCGCGCCGCTGAATTTGTTGATTACCGCGCGGTGGCGGAGTTGAAATTAGCCGGGCTGCGTTTTGCCTGGCAACGCTTTCAACCCCGTGCTGAGCAAGAGGCCGGCTTCCAGCAATTTCTCGTTGAGGGCGGCGATCATCTGCGTTATCAGGCGGCGTTTGACGGCATTCTGGCCGAGCGCAGTCAAAATAATCCGGATGAGTGGGGCTGGCCAGCGTGGCCGGAAGGTTGGCGCACTGCTGCGTTACCTGATGTGCAGCAATGGTGCGCAGAACATGAAGACGAGATTCAGTTCTGGAGCTGGTTGCAATGGGTGGCACAGGAGCAGTTTGCCGTCTGCTGGCAGATCAGCCAGCACCTCGGCATGACGGTGGGTTTGTACCGCGATTTGGCGGTCGGCGTGGCGCAGGGCAGTGCGGAAACCTGGCAAGATCCCACGTTGTACAAGCTGGGCGCCTCGGTTGGTGCGCCGCCGGATCGCCTCGGTCCGCAAGGTCAAAACTGGGGATTGCCGCCGCTTGATCCGCATGTGATGCGCGCGCGCGGTTATCAGCCGTTTATCGATCTGCTGCGCGCCAACATGCGCGACTGCGGCGCACTGCGCATCGATCACGTGATGGCGCTGCTGCGTTTATGGTGGATTCCGTATGGCGAAAGCGCGGATAAAGGCGCGTACGTGGCTTATCCGGTCCACGATCTGCTGGCGATCCTCGCGCTGGAGAGCCAGCGCCATCGCTGCATGGTGATCGGCGAAGATCTTGGTACCGTGCCCGTTGAGATTGTCAGTTTGCTGCGTAAAAGCGGCATTTTTTCCTGGAAGGTGTTGTTCTTCGAGCAGCATAAAGATGGCAGCTATCGTCAGCCGCAGGAATATCCGCGTCAGTCGATTGCCAGCGCCAGCACGCATGACTTGCCGACGTTGGCGGGATTCTGGAATGAGGATGACATTATTTTACGCAGCAAACTCGGCCATTTTGCTAAGCGTAGCATGGTGATTAGTGAAGTTAACTTGCGTTATCAGCAAAGAAAAGCGTTGCTTGATGCGATGCGTGAGGCTTACATATCGCACGCTCACAGTAAAAGCACCGCAAATAAGGCAATGAATTCCACCATCAATCTGGCAATTCATCGTTTCCTGGCGTGCACAAATAGTTCGCTGCTCGGACTGCAACCAGAAGATTGGTTAGAAATGGACTCGCCGGTGAACGTGCCGGGCACTGTGGATGAATATCCAAACTGGCGGCGTAAATTGCGCGTGTCGTTGGAGAAAATGTTTAGCTACAAGAAAGTGCAAATATTGCTGAAAGCGGTGAGTGAAGAACGAGGCAGGAAATAGAAACGCGCGGCAGCGTCGGGTCGCTGCCGCGGGCTGAATCAGTAGTAAGAGTGCTCGCCGCGCTGGTGCTCGGTCAAATCGCGCACGCCTTTCAGTTCCGGGAAGGCTGCCAGTAACTCTTTCTCGATACCATCTTTCAAGGTTACGTCGATCATCGAACAACCGTTGCAGCCGCCACCAAATTGCAGAATGGCGATGCCGTCATCGGTGATTTCCATCAGCGATACGCGACCGCCGTGGCCCGCCAGCTGTGGGTTGATCTGCGCTTGCAGCAAATATTCCACACGTTCCACCATCGGCGCATCGTCAGAGACTTTACGCATTTTGGCGTTTGGCGCTTTCAGCGTCAGCTGGGAACCGAGGTTGTCAGTCACAAAGTCGATTTCCGCGTCATCAAGGTATGGCGCGCTCAGCTCATCAACATAAGCCGACAGTTTTTCGAACTTAAATTCGGTATCGGAGGCTTCTACTGCATCAGGTGGGCAGTATGAAACACCGCATTCTGCGGTTGGCGTACCCGGATTAATGACGAATACGCGAATCTGTGTGCCATCTTCTTGTTTGGACAGCAATTTTGAGAAGTGCTCTTGCGCAGCATCAGTAATAACGATCATGGCGATTGCTCAATAGTTGACTAAATTACTTGGTTATAATACGCCCAACGCCGACGCTCTACAAGGTACGGCACAGGCAACCAATGTGTACGCTGGCCGCGCCGTGCGCCAGCAAGATACGGCTAATTTCAGCCACGGTACTTCCGGTGGTCACAACATCGTCGATAAGCAGGATGTGGCGTCCGCGTACCGGTATTTCAAGGCGGAACGCTCCGCGCAGGTTCTTTTTGCGCGCGCTGGCACTCAATGAATGCTGTACCGCGCCATGTCTTACCCGCTTTATCCCTTCGAGATATTCACAGCCGAGCCAGCGGGCCAATGGCTTTGCCAGCAGCGCCGCCTGGTTATAGCCGCGTTGCCAGGCGCGTCGGCGATGGAGCGGTACGCTCAGCACCAAATCTACATGTGGCAGCCGGTAATCACGACGATTTGTTAACAACTTTAACAAAAGTAGCCGCGCCAGCATCACTCTAAGTGCGGTTACGCGGGAAAACTTCAGTTGATGCACCCAATCACTCAACGGCGGCAGATAATTACTGACGCACGATAAACCGTGCCACGGCGGCGGCTGGCGCAGGCAACGTCCGCACGCTTGCAAACGGCTGGCAGGCAAACCACAGGTTGGACACAGTTCTGGCAAACGCGGAATCTGTTGTACGCAACGGCTGCATAAGCCGTGGCTGGCAATCTTCAACGGCAAGCGACATAGCCAACACAGTGCCGGGATTGGTAGCATAGCGACCTCCTTATCACTTTTCCGGAGTGTAACCGATGAGTTCGCTTTACTGGCACAGCGTGGGCGAAGGCGATCGCGATCTTGTGCTGCTGCACGGCTGGGGTTTGAACGCCGAAGTGTGGCAAAACATTGTTCCTCGACTTAGCTCGCATTTTCGTCTGCACCTGGTGGATCTACCCGGCTTTGGTCGCAGCCAGGATTTTGGGCCGCTAACGTTAGCGGAGATGGCGCAACAGCTTTTAGCGCAACTCCCTGAGCGTGCAGCGCTGCTTGGCTGGTCGCTGGGCGGATTGGTCGCGAGTCAGTTGGCATTGTCCCATCCCGATCGCGTTGCGGCGTTGATCAGCGTAGCGTCGTCGCCGTGCTTTACTGAACGCGATGCATGGCCGGGCATCAAGCCGGATACGCTGCAAAATTTCCAGCAGCAATTGAGCAACGATTTCCAGCGCACCGTGGAGCGTTTTCTGGCGCTGCAAACCATGGGCACGGAAAATGCCCGTCAGGATGCGCGCCAATTGAAAGACGTGGTGCTATCGCAGTCGATGCCGTCGGTCGCGGTGCTGCAAGGTGGACTGGAAATCTTGCGTGAAGTGGATTTACGTCCGCAATTATCACAGCTGACGCCGCCTTTTTTACGCCTGTATGGCGCGCTGGATGGTTTAGTGCCACGCCGCATTGCCGCTCAGTTGGATGAGGTCTTGCCGGATTCACCGTCGATTGTGATGCCGAAAGCGGCACACGCGCCGTTTATCTCTCATCCCGAGGCTTTTTGTCAGCACGTCATTGATTTCTGTACAGCAAAAATGCACTAAAAATGTCGGCTGGCTGGAAAATCTGTCATAACCCGCAATACTTTTCTCGTGAGCTGCGCCGCTTGCGAGGTGAATTGTGCTGTTTCTCTCGTTCAATGCGTTGTGCGCCGCTGACATCTCAACAATGGATAATGTCATGAGGGTAATGGTATGAAGGCGATGAAATGGATTGTGGCTTCAATGGTGATGAGCGCGGTGTCTTTCTCGGCATTTGCAGCGAAAGAAGTCACTAAAGAAGAAGTGCAGAAGATGAACCTGGAAAAAATTGGCACAGTGACCACCACCGGTGAAGCGACTGCGCCAATGGACGCCAAACGCGAGCTGTCTAAAGCTGCAGATGAGAAAGGTGGCAAGTACTTCCTGGTGATTGCCGGTCGCGAACATGGCAAGTTCAGCGCCACCGCGGATGTCTACAAATAATCAGCCGCGCAACCACATAAACTGCCACGCAGCCAGCGTAATTGGCTGGCTGCCATCCAACTTCTCCCCGCTAATCACATCCTGAACATGTCGCGCCAGCGGCAGTTGAGTCGTCACATCGTGGCTGCTGAGATTAAACACGCACAGCAATCCCTCTTCGCTATCCGGCTGATGGCGGCGCAATACCAGCAAGGTGTTTTCGCTCTCCAGCAAGGTCATGGGATTGTCGGGATGGAATGCGCTTTGCCGCGTGCGCAGTTGAATTAACGCGCTAAGGCGTTCGAACACCTGCTGACGCAGCGGATTGTCGCCGCTGATCCATTGCTCCATTTCATGCAGGTCGTATTTCTCACGGTTGATGGCGCGGTTGTGTCCCGCGGCGCGCACACCTTCGTTATCATTACGTGAACCGAGAATACTTTGGATATAAATCGCCGGTACGCCGGGGAAGGAGAGCAGAATCGCGTGCGCCAGCAGAAAACGGCGCAGGCGTGTGTCATCGTCGTCGCTCTGATTATTCAGCGCATCAAAATAGGTGACGTTGATTTCATACGGGCTGGTGGTGCCATCCGCGTTGTTTTTGTAGGAAACTAACGCGCCTTCCAGCGCCAAATCGCGTACCAACGCGACAATTTCCACTTCCGATAAAATACCGCGCGCTGGATTCAGTCCAATGCCGTCGTGCGAGGCCAGAAAGTTGAAAAACGTGGTGGTGCCACCGCCCAAATCCAGCGTGCTGGCCCATTGGCGCAGCGCGCGTGCCGATCCTGAATGGATGGCGTGCAGTACCAGCGGCGGCAGCGAGAATTGATACACCATTTGCGCTTCATCTTTGCCATTACCGAAATAGCTGATGTTGTCTTTGTGCGGCACGTTGGTTTCGGTAACGATTACCGTGCCGGGCGCCACGACATTGGCGATAGCGCGGAACAGCTTCACCAACTGATGGGTTTTCAGCAAATGAATGCAGTTGGTGCCCGGCGTTTTCCACATGTAGCCGACCGCATCTAACCGCACGTAATCCGCGCCTTTAACCAGATAATCGAGCAGCACATCGACCATGCGAATCAGCACTTCGGGGTTAGCAAAATTGAGGTCAATTTGGTCAGCGCTGAAGGTGGTCCAGATATAGCGCGTTTCGCCGTCGGCCATTTCGAACGGCGTCAGCAGCGGCGAAGTGCGTGGTCGGGTTACCGCGCTGAGATCGGTGGCGGGCGGCATGCTGATAAAGAAATCATCCCAGCCGGGATCTTGCGCCAGAAAGTGGCGAAACCATTGGCTGTGCGCCGACATATGGTTGCAGACGAAATCGAACATCAAGCGCGTTTCGCTGTGCAGCGCGCTGATGTGCTGCCAGTCGCCGCAGATCGGATTGACCTGGTGATAGTCGATAACCGAGAAACCGTCGTCGGATGAGTAGGGAAAGAATGGGAGCAAATGCACCAAACTGAAAGTGGATTGCAGATGCTGCTGATAAAAGCGTGAAAAGCTGGCGAGTGTTGGTTGATCCGGTTCGCGGAACTGATCGGCGTAGGTTATCAGCACCACATCTTTCTCATCCCAATGCGCTTTGCGCGGCAGTTTCACCGTATCGCGCGCGGCACGAATGTGTGAAAGCAGACGCTCACGCGCCGGGACAGGAAAGCTGTCGGCGTAAATCTCATCAAGTAAGGTGTTGATAATGTCCATCAGATCGCTGGGCCACGCGGAAGGCTAATTTTCAAACAGATTTTTTTAGCGTAGACGCATGAAGCGATTTATCAACTTGATACGCGCGGAGACCATTGCATCTCCGCGCATGATGACGGCAAGAACTTAGCGTTTTTTACCGAATGCCGCAGCGAGCGCATCGCCCATCGCGCTGTTGCCTGCTGAAGCGCTGGCTGGTTTGCCGCGCGCCTTGTTATTGGCGGCTGGGCGTGCAGTTTCTTTGCTG
The DNA here is from genome assembly GCF_059412405.1 of Pantoea sp. CFCC18179. NCBI lineage: Bacteria > Pseudomonadati > Pseudomonadota > Gammaproteobacteria > Enterobacterales > Erwiniaceae > Pantoea > Pantoea sp. CFCC18179. The sequence continues at coordinate 20,800 of NZ_JBNBPM010000019.1, forward strand.
GCGCTGCGATTGCCGCGTGCATTGCTTTCACCTGGCTGCTCATCCAGACGCATGGTGAGCGCGATGCGTTTACGCTGCAAATCGACTTCCATCACTTTCACTTTGACGATATCGCCGGCTTTCACCACTTGATGGGGATCTTCGACGAACTTGTCCGAAAGTGAAGAGATGTGCACTAAACCATCCTGATGTACGCCGATATCAACGAAAGCACCGAAGTTGGTGACGTTGGTCACCGCGCCTTCCAGCACCATGCCCGGCAGCAAATCGTTGAGGGTCTCTACGCCTTCGGCAAATTGCGCGGTTTTAAACTCAGGACGCGGATCGCGGCCCGGTTTTTCCAGCTCTTTGATGATGTCGGTGACGGTTGGCAGGCCAAAACGCTCGTCGGTAAATTCGCGCGCGTTGAGATCGCGTAAGCTGCCCGGATTGCCCATCAACTCATTCAGCGCCTGCTCGGTTGCCGCTAAAATACGCTCGACCAGCGGATACGCTTCCGGGTGCACGGTCGAGGCATCCAGCGGGTTGTCGCCCTGATTGATGCGCAAGAAACCTGCACACTGTTCAAAGGCTTTCGGCCCCAGACGGCTCACTTTCAGCAATTGCTGGCGATTCTGGAAACGGCCGTTTTCATCGCGCCAGCTAACAATGTTTTGTGCCATCATGCGGGTCAAGCCGGCAACACGCGTCAACAGCGCGACGGACGCGGTATTGAGATCGACGCCAACGGCGTTTACGCAGTCTTCAACTACCGCGTCGAGTTTCTTCGCCAATTGGCTTTGGCTGACATCGTGCTGATATTGGCCGACGCCGATGGATTTCGGATCGATCTTAACCAGTTCGGCCAACGGATCTTGCAGGCGACGTGCAATGGAAACTGCACCACGAATGGATACGTCGAGATCCGGGAATTCCAGCGCCGCCAGCTCAGACGCCGAGTAAACCGATGCACCGGCTTCGCTAACAATCACTTTCTGCGCCTGGATCTGCGGGAACTGCTTCTGCACATCGAGGAAGAAACGCTCGGTTTCGCGCGATGCGGTGCCGTTACCAATCGCCACCAGTTCAACCTGGTGTTTAGCGCACAGCGCCGCAACCGCGGTGGCAGCTTTCGCCGCCTGGCCGGTGTGCGGATAAATGGTGTCGAAGGCGACCAGCTTGCCGGTGGAATCAACCACCGCGACTTTAACGCCGGTACGCAAGCCCGGATCAAGACCCATGGTGGCGCGCATGCCCGCTGGGGCGGCCATCAGCAGATCGTGCAGGTTACGTGCAAATACATTGATGGCTTCATCTTCGGCACGTTCACGAATGGTGCCCATCAATTCGGTTTCGAGGTGCAGCAGCACTTTGATGCGCCATGTCCAGCTCACCACCGCTTTACGCCAGCTATCGGCCGGCGCGTTGTTCAGGCGCAGATTGAGGTGCTCGGCAATCAGCGTTTCGCCGTAGCTTTCACGCGGCGCTTCGTCGAACTGCGGATCGGCATTCAGCGACAGTTGCAGCACGCCTTCGTTGCGGCCACGGAACATCGCCAACGCACGGTGTGATGGCACGCTGCTCAGCGCTTCGTGGTGATCGAAGTAGTCACGGAATTTCGCGCCTTCTTCCTCTTTACCTTCCACCACGCGCGCCACTACGTGCGCATTCTTCCACAGGTATTCGCGTACTTTTGCCAGCAGCGTGGCGTCTTCAGCAAAACGTTCCATCAGGATGTAACGCGCGCCATCCAGCGCGGCGCGGACGTCGGCGACACCTTTGTCGGCATCGACGTAGCTTGCGGCCAGCTGCTCAGGATCTTGTGAAGCGTCCTGCCACAGCGTCTCCGCCAGCGGTTCAAGACCGGCTTCAATGGCGATCTGTCCGCGCGTGCGGCGCTTCTGCTTGTACGGCAGATACAGATCTTCCAGCTCGGTTTTGTTCAGCGTGCTGTTAATGGCATCGGCGAGTTCCGGCGTCAGTTTGCCCTGTTCATCGATGGATTTCAGAATCGACTGGCGGCGATCGTCCAACTCGCGCAGGTAGCCCAGGCGGCTCTCCAGCTGACGCAGTTGGGTGTCGTCAAGTCCGCCGGTGACTTCCTTACGATAACGTGCAATGAACGGCACGGTGTTCCCTTCATCAAGTAGGCGAACGGCGGCATCAACCTGGTCGGCGCGTGCCTTCAGCTCACTTGCGATAATCTGGCTCAGTGAATCTTTCATCATCAGTAAAAATGCTTACTCAGGGTTAGAAATAGGGGACAGTTATACGGGCTGAGGGCGAAAATTGCCAGCCGCAGGCCAGTGAATCCATCTTTTTCTGAATGCAGCGCGCACATCGTTGGCTGCTTCTTGCTGATGGCGGATGCGTCGCTTATTGTTAGCCTCTTTGACCTTGAACAATTGCTAGTGACGCCATGAAAACCCAACTGATTACCCGCGAAGGCTACAACAAGCTGCGCGCTGAACACGACCATTTGTGGAACGAAAAGCGTCCGGAAATCACCAAAATTGTCTCCTGGGCCGCCAGCCTCGGCGACCGTTCCGAAAACGCCGATTACACCTACAACAAACGTCTGTTGCGTCAGATTGATCGCCGCGTGCGCTATCTGCGCAAATGCCTCGCCGATCTGAAAATTGTTGATTACGCGCCGCAGCAAGAAGGCAAAGTGTTTTTCGGCGCGTGGGTGCAGGTGGAAAATGAGCAAGGCGAGGTGAAGCGCTTTCGTATCGTGGGTCCGGATGAAATTTATGGTGAGACGATGAAAGAGTACATCTCGATCGATTCGCCGATGGCGCGCGCGCTGATTAAGAAAGAAGTCGATGATGAAGTGTTGGTGAACACGCCAGAAGGGCAAAAGCTGTGGTTCGTCAACAGCATTGAGTACGTGAAAGCATCTGAATCAGAGTAAAAAGAGGCGGAGAATAATGGCCTGGGTAAGCAAGCCGGGGCGCTACTTATTCTCCGGTGGCGAAAAGGGCTGGCAGTAAAGAGGGGAGAAGCGCCGCAGCCTTGCCGCGCATCAATGAATCAATTATTTGCCCGGTGTCGTCGCCGTAGTGGTTGAGGTGCCGTTACCTTTGTCGCCGCCGCCCATTGTTGCCAGAGCAATACCGAGCAGTGCGCCTACGGCACCTACGCCGATGGCATCGGAGTTACCTTTCGCGGTGGTCGATGCTTGCGCACCGGCCGCTTCGCCCGCGCTGGTGGCCGCCTGAACCTGAGTGATGCTGGCCAGTACCAGTGCGCTCAGCAGAATTACGGTTTTTTTCATCTTTCTTTCTCCACATGAACTCAATTAAAGCAGGTACGAATGCAGTGTCGGAGATTGCGGTGAGGGAAGGAAGAGGTGATTACTGATTGATTTGTAGGAATAAAATTACTGCTGGTCCTGTTTCTTCCTGATCAGGAAAATTTCCGAAAACAGATGCGCGGCACAGCGATAAAACGCCAGATTTTATGCTGACTTAATGGCAATGTGGCGTGCTTCCCTATCCTCTATTTAAGCCTGATGGCGTGGAGAGCCGCTCGGACGGCGCAATTTTGTGTCATGAACCAGTAACAGAAAGAAAAGAGGTCAATTTTTCAGATAAGCGCTAAGCGGCTTGAAAGCACAGATAAAAAACCGGAAGCGAAGCGCATTTCCCGACCAAAAATAAATATAAGCTGCTGTTTAATATGCTTTGTAACAATTTCGGCTAGAATATAAACCATTAATAACTGTCACACTGAGGCCTCTTTTTTTAACAATATTGTCTCAGGCAATGGCGCCTTTGGGAGTTGAACATGCAAGAGAACTACAAAATTCTGGTCGTCGATGACGATATGCGTCTGCGCGCGTTGCTCGAACGCTATCTCACCGAACAGGGCTTTCAGGTGCGTAGCGTTGCCAACGCCGAGCAGATGGATCGTCTGTTAACCCGCGAATCCTTCCACTTGATGGTGCTTGATTTAATGTTGCCGGGCGAAGATGGCCTGTCAATCTGCCGCCGTCTGCGCAGCCAAAGCAATCCGATGCCGATCATTATGGTCACCGCGAAAGGTGAAGAAGTCGATCGCATCGTGGGTCTGGAAATCGGCGCGGATGACTACATTCCAAAACCGTTCAACCCACGCGAATTGCTGGCGCGTATTCGTGCGGTACTGCGTCGTCAGGCTAACGAATTGCCAGGCGCACCCTCGCAGGAAGAAGCGGTTATCGCCTTCGGTAAGTTCAAGCTGAACCTCGGTACGCGTGAGATGTTCCGTGAAGATGAGCCAATGCCATTAACCAGCGGTGAGTTTGCCGTGCTGAAAGCGCTGGTGAGCCATCCGCGTGAGCCGTTATCCCGCGATAAGCTGATGAACCTGGCGCGTGGCCGCGAATACAGTGCGATGGAACGTTCTATCGACGTGCAGATTTCCCGTCTGCGCCGCATGGTGGAAGAAGATCCGGCGCATCCGCGCTATATCCAGACCGTTTGGGGTCTTGGCTACGTATTCGTTCCGGACGGCAGCAAAGCATGAGGCGATTGCGCTTCTCACCCCGCAGTTCGTTTGCCCGCACTTTGCTATTGATCGTTACCTTGCTGTTCGTCAGCCTGGTAACGACCTACTTAGTGGTGCTGAATTTCGCCATTCTTCCCAGCTTGCAGCAGTTCAATAAAGTCCTCGCGTACGAAGTGCGTATGTTGATGACCGACCGGCTGCAGCTGGAAGATGGAACGCAGTTGGAAGTGCCTCCGGCCTTCCGACGCGAAATTTATCGCGAATTGGGCATCTCGTTGTATACCAACGCGGCGGCGGAAGAGAGCGGTTTGCGCTGGGCGCAGCATTACGAATTTCTCAGCGAGCAGATGGGGCAGCAGCTTGGCGGCCCAACCGATGTCCGCGTCGAGGTTAATAAGAACTCGCCGGTGGTGTGGCTGAAAACCTGGCTGTCGCCGGATATTTGGGTGCGCGTCCCGCTCACTGAAATCCATCAAGGCGATTTCTCGCCGCTGTTCCGCTATACGTTGGCGATCATGTTGCTGGCGATTGGCGGTGCCTGGTTGTTTATCCGCATCCAAAACCGACCCTTGGTGGATTTGGAGCATGCGGCGTTGCAGGTGGGTAAAGGTATTATTCCGCCGCCGTTGCGTGAATACGGTGCGTCTGAGGTGCGTTCAGTAACGCGGGCCTTTAATCAGATGGCCGCTGGCGTGAAGCAGTTGGCCGACGATCGTACCTTGTTGATGGCCGGCGTTAGCCATGATTTGCGTACCCCGCTGACGCGTATTCGTCTCGCCACGGAAATGATGAGTGAGCAAGACGGCTATCTGGCGGAGTCGATCAACAAAGATATCGAAGAGTGCAACGCCATCATCGAGCAGTTCATCGATTATCTGCGTACCGGGCAAGAGATGCAGACCGAGCGCGCCGATTTGAACAGCGTGCTGGGTGAAGTGGTGGCGGCGGAAAGCGGCTACGAGCGTGAAATCGAAAATGCGGTGATGACCGAGGATTTGATGCTGGATATCAATCCGCTGTCGATTAAGCGTGCGCTGGCAAATCTGGTGGTGAATGCGGCGCGTTACGGTAACGGCTGGATTAAAGTTAGCAGCGGCAAAGAGCTGAATCGCGCCTGGTTCCAGGTAGAAGATGATGGTCCGGGCATTAAGCCGGATCAGTTGCAGCATCTGTTCCAACCGTTTGTGCGTGGCGACAGCGCGCGCAGCACCAGCGGCACCGGCTTAGGCCTGGCGATTGTGCAGCGTATTATTGATGCGCATGACGGTTCGCTGGAGATTGGTGATAGCGATCGCGGTGGTTTACGTATTCGTGCGTGGCTGCCGATCCCCGAAGGTGGCAGCAGTACGGCGGTGGCGAGTATTAATCACGTCCCATAAGGCATTAGCGGAACCGTAGCGGCACAATTTATTGCGCGCATTTGACCAGATGAGCCAGGTTCAAAAGAGCGCGATAAATCGCGCCGCTACGAGTTGTGCGATTTACCGCAACATTACAACTGCGGACCCGCTTGCACCAACGCTTTACCGGCGTCGTTGTCCGTATACTTCTCAAAGTTGGTGACAAAGCGCTGCGCCAGATCCTGCGCGGCTTGCTGCCAGGCGGCTTCTGTCGGCCAGCTGCGACGTGGATCGAGAATCGTGCTATCCACCTGCGGCAACTGCTTTGGCATCTGCAAGTTGAACACCGGCAAGGTTTCCGTCTCAACCCCATCCAACTCACCCGCCAGAATCGCATTGATAATCGCGCGCGTGTCTTTCAGCGAGATACGTTTACCGCTGCCGTTCCAACCGGTATTCACCAGATAGGCCTGCGCACCTGCCGCTTCCATGCGCTTCACCAACACATCGGAATACTGCGTCGGATGCAGCGTCAGGAACGCCGCACCAAAGCAGGCGGAGAAGGTTGGCGTCGGCTGCGTTACGCCGCGCTCAGTGCCAGCCAGCTTGGCGGTAAAGCCCGACAGGAAGTGATATTGCGTCTGCTCCGGCGTTAAGCGCGAAACCGGCGGCAACACGCCAAACGCATCGGCAGTAAGGAAAATCACCCGCTTAGCATGGCCCGCTTTGGAAACCGGCTGCACGATGTTTTCGATGTGCTCAATCGGGTACGAAACGCGGGTGTTTTCGGTTTTGCTGCCGTCCGCGTAATCCACGCTGCCATCGGCGCGCACCACCACGTTTTCCAACAGCGCATCGCGACGAATCGCGCGGTAGATTTCCGGTTCAGCCTGTTCAGACAGATTGATGGTTTTGGCGTAGCAGCCACCTTCAAAGTTGAACACGCCATCGTCGTCCCAGCCGTGTTCATCATCGCCAATCAACTGGCGATCCGGATCGGTGGACAAGGTGGTTTTACCGGTACCCGACAGGCCGAAGAACACCGCTACATCACCGGCTTTGCCCACGTTGGCCGAGCAGTGCATTGAGGCGATGCCTTTCAGTGGCAACAGGTAGTTCATGATGGCGAACAACCCTTTCTTCATCTCGCCGCCGTACCAGGTGCCGCCAATCAACTGCATGCGCTCAGTCAGGTTGAAGGCAACGAAATTCTCCGAGTGCAGACCTTGTGCCTGCCAATCTGGATTGGTGCACTGTGCGGCGTTCATCACCACGAAATCCGGTTTGAAGTCAGCCAGCTCGGCATCGCTCGGACGGATAAACATGTTTTTGACGAAATGCGCCTGCCAGGCCACTTCCATCACAAAACGCACGCTCAAGCGCGTGTCTGGATTGGCACCGCAGAACGCATCAATTACAAACAAACGTTTGCCTGAAAGCTGCTGAGTACAACGATCTTTCAGCGCTTGCCAGGTTTCCTGCGACAGCGGCTGATTGTCATTTTTGCCGTTGCCAACATCGCTCCACCACAAGGTGTCGCGCGTGGTGTCATCACGCACGATGTATTTATCTTTAGGCGAGCGACCGGTGAAAATGCCGGTATCCACGGCAATCGCGCCGCTCTGCGTCAGGGTGCCTCGCGCATAACCTTCCAGTTCTGGGCGGGTTTCTTCCTGAAATAACGTGTCAAAGTCAGGGTTGTACACCACTTCGGTGGTGCCGCTAATGCCCATAGAGGCGAGGTCTTGCGATGTCAGGCCGTTAACGCGCATGTGACTGCTCCTTAAATCGGTATCTGTTACTGCATATTTTTATGGGGTGATCCTGGTGCCCTTCACGCATAGCCACGCAGGGCAGATCGCGCGCAGTGTACTCTTATGAGCACAGCGGAAAAGAGAAGATAGTCAGAAATGCGAGCTGGAACGTGACAAGTAGATAAATCTGCCACTTATGAAACTAAAGTCAGCGTTATTAAGCTAATAACCGAGGGAAATGATAGGGATACGTTCAGTAGAAAAACGGGCGGCATAACCGCCCGATCGAAAAATTAATGCACTTGATCGCTGTTATTGGTCGACGCGCTACGAATGGCAGCAATATCCACCGCATCGAAAACGTAATTCGAGCCGCAATAGTCGCAATTCATGTCGATTTTGCCATCTTCTTCGAGGATTTCGTCCACTTCTTCCACTGGCAGCGTGCTCAGCACTTCGCCGCAACGCTCGCGTGAACAGGTGCACTTAAAGCTCACTGGCGTAGGATCAAATACCGTGGCTTCTTCCTGATGATACAGACGCCACAACACGTCGGTCGCAGGCAATTCGATCAACTCTTCGCTCTTTACGGTTTCGGTCAGCGTGGCGAGGTGATTGAAATCATCGAGGTTTGACTCTTGTGCAGGCAACACTTGCAGCAGAATACCGGCTGCACCTTGCTCGCTGGTGCGAATAAACAGGCGCGTTGGCAATTGCTCAGAACGCATGAAGTAATCTTCCAGGCAACCTGCCAGCGTATCTGCTTCCAGACCGACCACGCCTTGATAGCGCTCGCCTTTCTCCGGTGAAATAGTGATCACCAGATAACCGTTACCCACCATCTCTTTCAAGCTACTGCCCGGTGCGATTTGCGCGTCTTCAGTGACGCGTGCCACGCCGCGCAATTCCTGGCGATTATTGCCATTGATCACCGCCAGCGTCAGAGGACCGTCGCCCTGTAACTGCACCGTGATATCGCCATCAAACTTCAGCGTGGCTGTCAGCAAGCTGGTGGCCGCCAGCAGTTCGCCCAGCAAGGTTTTTACCGGTTCCGCGTAATCGTGATTTTTAACGATTTCACGCCAGGTTTCCGTCACGTTAACTAATTCGCCGCGTACGGCGACATTTTCAAACAGATAACGATGCAGTTGATCGTGTGCAGACATAGTGTTTCTCTCGTTGGGGGCGGGTTATTCATCGCCCGACAATTTAAATTTCATCAGATCGCGGCGCTCCTTCTTATCCGGGCGGCGATCGGGGTGCGGCATAGTCAGGGAATTCATCTTGCGTGCTAGCGCGGTTTTCTCACGCTTTTCGATGCTCGCGTCGGTTTCCGTATACAGCGCTTGCGCTTCACTGGCTGGACGACGCTGATCGGTCACCGCGGCAATCACCACCGTGCGTTCATCGTTGCCCTGACGCAGCGTGAGTTCAGCGTTTAGCTCAACTAACTTACTTGGCTTGCTGCGTTGGCCGTTGTAATGCACTTTGCCGCCTTCGATCATTTCACGGGCGATGGCGCGCGTTTTGTAGAAGCGCGCGGCCCACAGCCATTTATCGAGGCGAACGCCTTCAGCACCTTTTTCTTTCATTGCGGCTCCTGCTTTAACGCAGCGTTTCACACAGTTGGCGATAATCGCGTACCGCCGGGTGACGCTGGAAAGATTGATCGGGCCGACCGGAATCCGGATTGCTGACGCCTAAACACCAGCGAATGCCCCAGCGCGTGGCGGCATCCAGAATCGCTTCGCTATCATCAATGAATAGCGTGCGAGCACAGTCAAAAGCGGTGTGCTGCTGAACGGCCTGCCAGAGACGCGGATCCTCTTTCGGATACCCAAAGGTATGGGTTGAAAGCAATAAATCAAGGTTGGCAGCTAATCCAGTCTGCTCCAGTTTGACTTCAAGGTTATAAGGATGCGCATTGGTCAGCAGAATGGTGCGCTTGCCTGCCGCGCGTAACGCCTGCAACAGCGGCAGAGTATCGTCACGCATCGCGGCGTTATGACGCTTTTCCCACGTCATGGTGCGGATATCCAGCGCCAGTTCCTGCGACCAATAATCGAGACAATACCAGTTTAGCGTATGCACCACGGCTTGATACTTCTGCTGGATCAGCTGATGTGCTTCGCCCAAGGTGATCGCGCGTTCGCGGCTTAACGTTTCCGGCACATGTTCGAGCCAGAAATGGCGATCAAAGGCGAGATCGAGCAGCGTGCCGTCCATATCCAACAGCACGGTATCAATCTCGGACCAGTTAAGCGTTGCCTGCATTTTTGGTTCTCGCCGCAAAAAAGTGGGCGACAGGGTAGCACAGAAGGGGAGGGCTCAGAACAGCGAGCGCACGCTCTGCATAGTGTTGAGGTTGTGGTTGAAGCACTTGTCGTAATACTGCTGAATTTCGGCCATGCGCAGGCGATTACGATGAATACGACGCAGCGCCAGCAAGCCGTTAATGACTGCGCAGGCAAACAGCACCAGCATTAGCAGCGCGGTGCCTAAATAGCGCCATTGCGCCATTGCATCCGGCTCATTGTGCAGCGCGATGTGGCGCGTGCCGTTGGCATCGGTGGTAATGCTGGTGATGATGCCGTTAGCGGCGAAAGGCGTGTGCAGCAGCATTTCTGACATGCGTTGCAGCTCGCGCCATTGCGAAGGTGCATCAAGATCAAACAGCGGCACAGAAGGCGTGGGCTGCGTCACCATCTGACGACCTTCATCGCTAATAATCAGGAAGCCTCCGGGCGGCGGACTATTGAGGTTTTCCGCCGCGCGACGCGTTTCACGCGAGAAGAAAGTCGAGGTAGCGGTAGTGACCAGATTTTCCAGCGCTTCAGCGCTCACTGGGCGCAGCAGCACGTTCATGCCGTTCAGCTTGCCGGAATCGGCGCGATGGATCAGCGAATCCCAATCCTTGGCGTTGCCCAGATTAACCAACGCATTTTTCAATCGTACGCAATCCTGTTGCTGGCTGCACAACTCCTGGGTTTTCAGCACCAGATCGGAGAAATCGTCCAGCAGGATCATGCCGGATTTCTGAATCGCCGACGCTAACTGCGGGTTGAGTTTTGGATCGGTGTTGGTTTCAGGATGAAGCTGGCGCGTGGTGGTATCCAGCAGCGCGGAGGCTTTATCAATGATGTCGGATTGTGGCTGCGGCAACGGCACCGCGTTATTCCAGTAAATCGCTGAGCAATCGAACGGCATGTAAGCGTAACTGCGATTGCTTTGATAATTGCCCGGCACCGAACACATGCCGGTACCGGCGACTTTCAAGCTATCACCGATGTGCAGCGGCAGCGCGTTAAGCTTATCAACACTATTTACTTCAATGCTTTCCGTGCCTTTCACCCACGCAAGGCTGAGTTTGAGCGGCATGCTGAGCGGAATCCAGGTGAACAACATCACCAGCACCAGCAGCGAACCGCACGCCAGCACCAGATTTTTACGCCAGCGCTGCACCGGGAAATTGCGCACTTCATCCTGTAATGACAGGAAGCGACCTTGACGCACCACCTGACGATTGAGGTACATCTCCACATCCGTAACCTGGCCGAGATCGTGCGCCACATACGGCTGCCAATGCGCGGGATAAATCAGATCGATAATGCCAAGCGAGATGTTGCTTTGCTCTTGATTGGATTCGCCAAACAATCCCCAACGCTTCGGTGCACCGCGCAAACAGTGCACATCACGCAATCCTTTGGCGCCAGGAAAACGATAGAGGAGCCACAGGCTAACGGCGATCATTAGGCAGCCAAGCAGCGCAATCCACACCATCATGCTGCCGGGCAGCACCAAACTGAGGAAGAACAGCAGGAAAGCAAAACAAATCGCCACCGCTTCGCGCGTGCCTTCCGCGCGCGACAGTTGATACTCTTCGGCGGTCTCTTTACGGACCTGCAACAGCTCAACGTTCTCGCTCTCTTCTTTACGAATTGAGGCGTTAGTCGACATCGGGCGCACCAGCGGCGGCAGCACCGGTTGTTCTACTGCGTAATTCACCAGCGAATGACCGTTGAGAGAGATCACCAGCGGCAGCGTTTGCGTACGAATCAGCTCAACGTAGTTTTCTTCGGCGATGTACTGTTCCCACAGGGGCGGCAGATGCACTTCCACTTCATCGAGATAGTAGCGCCACTTGTGCGGATCGTCGGTAGAGAGGCCGTAGCGGGTGATGGCGCGGGTAACCGGATAGACATTGTTGCTTTGCGCGGTCAGCGTTAACGTTTCGGGTTCACGGGATTTTTTGCTGGCGCGTACGGTGCTGTGTTGCAGTTGTTTCGCCAGTAATGCGAGGTACTTCTCAACGGCACCGCGTTCTTCATCGGTGAGTTTGCGATGGGGCGGACTGATAAACGGCAGTGGTTTCGCCAACGGCGGACGATGCCGCATAGCGTACCAGTAGCCAATACCTGCGAGTAACGAGCAGGCGAGCATGACAGCCAGAATGACAATATAAGTGCTCATGCTTTGCTCAATCCAGCCAAAAAACTGCCTTCACGTTTACGATGTACTCCCGGTGAATCCATCAATACAAGTCAATTTTGGCGAGCAGATGTCATTCTGACAAGGGAAAAGTCAGATAAAATAACGCGCAAAATCATTTAATTATAGTTTGTTAGATTATTCCTCAACGGGATGTTAACCAGACATGACTCAATTAAATATCGGTATTTTCTGAATTTAACAAAATACCGTTGACTTATTGTGAGTTTTTAACTGCATAGATAACAAGAAGTTGTTAGCAGCAGTAAGTGAATATGTGACACCATAGTTTCCCTTCGTTGTGTATCGCACAATAGTTCGGGCTTCGGTATGCTGGCGTCATCACGTTTCACAGGGTAGTGCTAAGTTTGAGGCTGATATGAAAAACCCAATGAAAAAACCTGACATCCTCAATGTGGAAGCGGTTGCCCGCTCTCGCTTGTTCACTATTGAAGCGGTCGATCTCGCTTTCAGCAATGGCGCGCGCCGGGTTTACGAGCGTATGAAGCCTTCCGATCGTGAAGCGGTGATGATTGTGCCGATCATTGGCGATGACGTAATCCTGATTCAGGAGTACGCGGTTGGCCTGGAGAGTTATGAACTCGGTTTCCCAAAAGGTTTGATCGATCCCGGCGAAAGCGCTTTTGAAGCCGCCGATCGTGAACTGAAAGAAGAGGCCGGTTTTGGTGCTACCAAGCTGGAAGCACTCGGTAAGCTGACTATGGCGCCGTCCTATTTCTCCAGCAAAATGAACATTGTGGTGGCGGAAGGATTGTATGAAGAGAAGCTGGAAGGCGATGAGCCAGAACCGCTGATCGTCCACCGCTGGCCGTTGAATAATCTGCTGGCACTGTTGGAAGAACCTGACTTCCGCGAAGCGCGTAACGTTAGCGCCTTGTTTATGGTGCGCGAATGGCTGGTGAAGCAGGGGCGTTTGAGCTACTGAGAAGTGGGTGTTGTAGGGGCGACCCTTGGGCCGCCCGCGGTCGCACAGAAGTGCGACCCTACAAAATATCAGAACAGTTCGTGGCTTTGGCCGTTGTCCATCAGCGTAGTTCCCACATCATGCACCGAATACTCCGTCGGCTGCGTGCCATTGATGAAGTATTCCTGACGCGAGTTACCGCCATTCGCCAACTTACCGGTGCCGCGATCGATATTCACCGTCACTACGCCATCCGGCGGTGTTAACGGTTGTACCGGCACGCCATCCAGCGCAGATTTCATGTACTCATCCCACGCAGGCTGCGCACTCTTCGCGCCACCTTCGTAGCCGGAAATCTGATCCGGAATCGCACCCGACATGGTTGAACGACCCAGTGCGCGCGAATCATCAAAACCGATCCACACGGACGTCACCACGCCCGGCCCATAACCAGAGAACCACGCATCTTTCGAGCTGTTAGTGGTACCCGTTTTGCCGCCGATATCGTTACGTTTCAAATCGCGACCTGCGCGCCAGCCCGTTCCCATCCAACCTGGCTCGCCGAAGATGTTGGTGTTCAGCGCGCTTTTGATCAGGAATGACAACGGCGTGTTAATCACATGCGGCGCATATTGCTGATCGCCAGCCGGTTGCGGTTGTGCAGGAACCTGCTCCAGCTCTGGCTGTGGCACTGCCTGGTTTTGCGATTGATCGGAGGTCGCCACGTTCTCAACGCTCTCTTCGTTCAACGCCAGCGACTTTTTGGTGTCGCCATAGATCACCGGCAAGTTGCACTGCGGACAGGCAATTTTCGGTTTCTCTTCGAAGATCACACCGCCTTGTTCGTTCTCGATCTTCGTAATGAAGTAAGGATCGACAAGGAAGCCGCCGTTCGCCATCACCGCATAGCCACGCACCACCTGCATTGGTGTGAAGGAGGCTGCACCTAAGGCTAACGATTCAGTGTGAATGATATTTTGCGCTGGGAAGCCGAAACGTTGCAAATATTCCGCCGCGTAATCTACGCCCATCGCACGCATCGCACGTACCATCACCACGTTTTTCGATTCGCCCAAGCCCTGACGCAAACGGATTGGACCGGCATAGGTTGGCGGTGAGTTCTTCGGACGCCAATCGGCACCAGCACCGGCATCCCAACGCGAAATCGGCACGTCATTCAGAATCGATGCTAGCGTTAAGCCGCGATCCATCGCTGCGGTATACAGGAATGGTTTGATGTTGGAACCAACCTGACGCAGCGCCTGAGTGGCGCGGTTAAACATGCTCTGGTTGAAGTCGAAACCACCAACCAACGCGCGCACCGCACCGTCTTCAGGATTCAGTGATACCAGCGCAGAGTTCACCAAAGGAACCTGGCCAAGCCACCAATCGTTGTTCACTTTGCGCACCCAAATCTGCTGGCCGGCTTGCAGCACCTGCGTCACGCTGCGCGGCGTTGGACCTTGCAAAGTGTCAGATTTGTAAGCACGCGCCCAGCGAACGCCCGCCATGTTAAGCGAAACGCTGCTGCCATCTTTCAGCATCGCAGTGGCTTCGTCTGCGCTGGCGTTGGTGATCACCGCTGCATTCAGTGGGCCGTATGATGGCAAATCTTTCAAGGCGTTCTGGATACGGGTTTTGTCCCAACTGGCTTCACCCGCTTTCCACAACACGTTGGTTGGGCCGCGATAGCCGTGGCGCATGTCATACGCCATCACATTGTTACGCACCGCTTGCTGTGCCGCTTCCTGCAAATGGCGAGTCACGGTGGTGTACACCTTGTAGCCATCTTCGTAAGCACCATCACCGTAACGTTTCACCATCTCCTGGCGCACCATTTCACTTAAATATGGTGCAGAGAAGGCAATTTCCGGGCCGTGATAGCTGGCGGTCAGCGGCGTATTGCGCGCGTCGTTGTATTGCTGCTGCGTGATGTAGTTTTGATCCAACATACGCGCCAGCACCACATTACGACGCGACAACGCACGCGCATGCGAATAGAGCGGGTTGAAGGTCGAAGGGGCTTTTGGCAGACCCGCAATCACCGCCATTTCGCTCAGCGAAAGCTGATCAACGGATTTACCAAAGTAAACCTGTGCCGCTGCGCCGACGCCGTAAGCACGGTAGCCGAGATAAATCTTGTTCAGATACAGCTCAAGAATCTCGTCTTTGCTTAGCAATTGTTCGATACGAATCGCCAGGAACGCTTCTTTAACCTTACGCATCAAGGTGCGTTCAGGACTCAGGAAGAAGTTACGCGCCAGCTGCTGTGTGATGGTACTGGCACCCTGTGAGGCGTGACCAGACATCAACGCAATACTGGCCGCACGGAAGATGCCCACCGGATCGACGCCGTGATGCTCGTAGAAACGGCTATCTTCCGTGGCAATAAACGCTTTGATTAACTCAGGCGGCATTTGCTGCAGAGTCAGCGGGACACGGCGCTTCTCACCGTATTGGGCGATCAAGTCGCCATCCGCGCTGTAAACCTGCATTGGCGTTTGCAGGCGTACATCTTTCAATGTGTTCACATCAGGCAGCTGCGGCTCTATGTATTTGTACAAACCATAAACCGTGCCAGCTCCCAGCAAAATGCAACACACTGCAAGGATCAATAAATACTTTACGAACTTCACCTGAGAATTCCCATCTGTTGTCGTTTGAGCAGTTTATAAACAACCGCGCGGTAGTATAAAGGCAACCCTGACGCTTTGATATACCCGTCATTCTTGAAGTTGCAGGCTTTTTGCAACGTCATTTATCAAGGGTATGCATACATCTTCCCTTCAATGATAAGGAGATCGCGCGCATGGCTTTTCAGCGCTGGCAAATTGGACTGGACATCCAAAACGGGCAAATTTGTGCCCTTGGCATCGAACGCCGCCGTCACGGTTGGCAGTTGCGCCACTGGTGGCAGCAAACGCTGCCGCACGATACGTTACGCAACGGCGTGTTGCAAACCACGCCTGCATTACACACGCTGTTAACGCGCTGGCAGCGTCAGTTGCCTAAGCGGTATTCACTGCGCGTTGGCCTGCCGCCACAGCTGGTTTTACAGCGCAGCTTGCCGCTGCCCGACATTACGCTGCGCGAGCCAGCGCTAAGTCGTTATGTGGCGGCTTCAGCGCAGCGGTTGTTTCCCGTCGAACCCGCATCCTTATCGATAGATTTTCGCGCTGCGGACAACTCCCCACAACTGCAGGTGACTGCGGCGCGACGCGAGGTGATCGCGCAATGGTTGACGCCACTCAAGCAAGCGGGGCTGCGGCCAGATGTGTTTGAATTAAGCAGCCTGGCGCTGACGCAGATCGCCATGCGCATCCCTTTACGTCATAACCAATTGTTGATCCATCCACTGAGCGATCATTGGCTGTGGACGTTAGCAGGCGAAACCACCACCTCTGGTGCCGGTAGCGAACCGCTGAATCTCACGCAACTGCGCGACACTTTTCCCCAGATGGAATCGGTGTTTTGTACCTCAGCCACGGCATTAACGGGAGAGAAGGTGCAATGCTGTCGGCCATTTTCCTTGCTGCATTATCTGCAACCGCCTTTACCCGTGCAGGAAGGCGAATTCGCCATCGCGCTTGGATTGGCATTGCGCCCGGAGGACGTTTGATGCTGGCGGTTAACTTACTGCCGTGGCGTGCACAGCAATGGCAAAGACGGCGGCAACAAAGCTTCTCTTTGCTGGCGGCAACGGTGGTCATCACGCTGAGCATCCTGGTGTGGTGGTGGTGGCGCGGTGCGCTGATTCAGCAACAGCAATCTGAGGCAATGATGGATGCCACCTTTACCCTCAATGTGTTGCAGCAACAGCTAGAACAGCAGCAATCCCTGCTGCAATTACGCGAATCTTTGCTTCAGGCGCAACACGCCGGGCAACTTCGACAAGAGCAGCACCAGCGCTGGCAACATTTCTGGCAGCAATTGCCGCGATTGCTACCAGATACCTTGTGGCTGAACCGTGTGGAACGAAAACAAGGCTTGCTGATGCTCGAAGGCCAGGCGCAAAGCATGGCGGCCATCAGTGCGTTTCGTCATCAGCTTCTCGCACAACAGCTATTCAGCAATGTGAAACAGGGCGGCGTGCAGCGTCAGTCAGTTGGTGATTATCGTTTTGCGCTGCATGCACGCGTGCAGGAGGAAGCCCATGAATGATCTGCTGCAACGCTGGTTGATGCTAACGCTGCCGCTGCGCATCGGGTGGTTAGGGCTGCTGTCGTTGATGATATTGATGCTGGCGTGGGTGGTAATGATTCGCCCGCAGCAGCAGGTGCATGCCACTCAACAACGACAGCTTGAAAAGATGTTGCAACAACAGCAGCAACACCAACAAAAGCTGGCGGCTTTACCTGCGCTAGATGCCTTACAAACTGAGATTGCTTTATTGCAGCAACCCGCAAGTGGCGTCGAGGCACGACAAACGCTGGAGAACATTGTGGCGGCTCGCGGTGCTCAACTTGAGGCCTGGCATCCGGACAGCCAACCGCAGCAATTACAGCTGCGACTGCTGTGGCCGCAATTTATCCCGTTGTTTAGCGAGTTAGCCAGCACCACATTGCCCGTGCCGCAACGCTTTCAACTGCAAGCTGAGCAAGGCGTATTGAACACGCAGCTTTGGCTGGAGAATGACGATGCGGAGTAGCGCGCTGCTTTTGCTGCTGTGTAGTTCACTGGCGCTGGCTCGTAATCCGTTTGAGCCGTTAGCCGAGACGCAGTGCCAGACGCAAGTTGCTGCGCCGACAGGTTGGCGGCTACAAGGCATCATCGGTGCGGCACCGCATTACGTCGCCTGGCTGGTTTCGCCGCAGGGTAAAAACCATCGACTGATCGAGCAGGCACCTTTCCCGTTGCCGCCATGGCAAGTGGTGCAGCTCACGGCACATACGGTGGTACTGAGCGCGACACAAAGCTGTCAGCCTCAGCACATCACATGGGTAATAAAAGGAGGTTTTTATGAAATGGATGACGCTACTGATGTTGCTGTGCCTGAGCGCGCCGCTGCACGCCAATGACGATCGCCTAAGTTTGGTATTTGACGATGCGCCCGTTGAACGCATTTTGCAGGCGCTGGCGGATTATCAGCAGACCAACTTGCTGATTGCGCCGGGTGTCGAAGGTCGGCTTTCAATCCGTTTAGAGGATGTCGGCTGGGAACGCGCGCTGACCTTGGTGACGCAACTGGCCAAGCTCACCGTGGTACAAGAAGAGGGCGTGTTGCTGGTCTACCCAGAAAGCTGGCAACAGCTGCAAATACAGCAGGCGCAGGCCGAGCGTGAAGAACAGCAACAACAGACGCCGCTGGAGCAGCAAACGGTAACGTTGCATTACGCTAATGCCAGCGATATTCATCGCAGTCTGCAAGCGGAGCGATCACTGATGACGCCACGCGGCAGCGTCACGGTGGACAGTCGCACCAACAGTTTGTTGTTGCGTGATACGGCAAAGGCGCTGCGCGACACCGAACGCTGGATTAAAGCGCTGGATTTGCCGCTGGAGCAGGTGGAGCTGGCGGCGCACATCGTCACCATCAATGAAGAGCATTTGCGTGAGTTGGGCGTTAATTGGGGGACATCACCCGCCGAGGTAGTGACGCAGGCGCTGCGTAATCCGCTGCTGGAAATTCCTTTGGCGGTGGGCAATCCCGCTTTGCGCGCGGGTATAACATTAGGGCAGGTGAGCGGTGAGTTGCTGAATCTCGAACTCAGTGCACTGGAGCAGGAAAACCAGATCGAAATTATCGCCAGTCCACGTTTGTTCACCTCGCATCAGCAAACCGCCACCATCAAACAAGGCACCGAAATTCCTTACGAAGTGAAATCCGGCAATAGCGGAGCCACGGCGATTGAATTTAAAGAAGCGGTGCTGGGGATGGAAGTGACGCCGGTGGTACTGGGTAATGGGCGCATCCAGCTCAAACTCAAGCTGAGCCAGAATTTGCCCGGCAGAAGTCTCAGCATCGGCGACAATCAGGTGCTAAGCATCGATAAGCAGGAGATTGAAACCCAGGTGACGTTGCGTGATGGCGAAACCCTGGCGCTCGGCGGCATTTTCCAGCAGCAGCGCACCCAGAGTGAACAACGCGTGCCGTGGTTAGGTGATATCCCATTGCTGGGGAATTTATTCCGTCAGCAAACCGATGAGCAGAAGAAAAAGGAACTGGTGATCTTTATTACCCCGAGACTGGTCAGGGAAGCAGCGCTTACTGCCGGATAAAGCGGAAAATTCATCCTGTGGAGCCAACTGCGTTGACGCAGGGCTGGAATTAGCTTACAAGGTTTAGCGATTTTCAAAACGGTGTAACGGAACGCGGCAGAATAACCTTCCGAATGACGTCGGTCACAAGCGATACTGACGTCAAATGAACTATCTCCAAAATAATTCGAGTTGCAGAAAAGTGTCAAATGAGTGAATTCACTGTGCTTATTTCAGTAAGCATTTAGCGTGAACGAGCCCGGCCAACCTGCCTGTAGCACGAAATATAGTGGATCAGCGGAGGTGCGTTACCGTCTCGCGAACCATAGACCGGTCCTGTTAAGAGGTCGCCGGGGGCAATTTATTCGGTTGCCAAACGGCCATGAGTGTTGAGATAATTTTCCGTCTGACTCTTGTTAACGCTCATGAGGTCTCAGTTCCTGTCCCGCCAGCTATGCTGAACGCGGGGTATCATCAACGAATTCTTAGTAATACCGATAAAATGGCAGAGAAACGCAATATCTTTCTGGTTGGGCCGATGGGTGCCGGCAAAAGCACTATTGGTCGTCAGTTGGCTCAGCAACTCAATATGGAATTTTTCGATTCCGATCAGGAAATTGAGCGACGCACCGGAGCGGATGTAGGCTGGGTATTTGATGTGGAAGGCGAAGAAGGCTTCCGCGATCGTGAAGAAAAGATCATTAATGAGCTGACCGAGAAGCAGGGCATCGTCCTGGCGACCGGTGGCGGCTCCGTCAAATCCCGCGAGACCCGTAATCGTCTCTCCGCCCGCGGTGTGGTCGTATACCTTGAAACCACCATCGAAAAGCAACTTGCTCGTACCCAGCGCGATAAAAAGCGTCCGCTGTTGCAGGTTGAATCACCGCCGCGCGAAGTTCTGGAAGCGCTCGCCGGTGAACGTAATCCGCTTTATGAAGAGATCGCTGACGTCACTATTCGCACTGATGATCAAAGTGCAAAAGTGGTGGCCAATCAGATCATCAACATGCTGGAAAAGAACTAATCCAGCGCCCTGAGGGCTCAGCAATAGGTATCGGTCATCATGGAGAAGATCACTGTCTCACTCGGGGATCGCAGTTACCCCATCACCATCGCTGCCGGACTGTTTAACGATCCGGCTTCTTTTTGGCCGCTCAAAGCAGGCGACAACGCCATGCTGGTGACAAACCAGACGCTGGCACCTCTCTACCTTGAACCCCTTGCAACGTTGCTGAGCAACGCGGGTGTTAAGGTCGATCAGGTGATTCTGCCGGATGGTGAGCAGTACAAAACGCTGGCGGTGATGGACGAGGTATTCACTGCGCTGCTGAAAAAGCCGCACGGGCGTGATACCACGTTGATTGCACTCGGTGGTGGAGTGATTGGTGATCTCACCGGATTTGCCGCTGCCAGCTATCAACGTGGTGTGCGCTTTATTCAGGTGCCGACCACCTTGCTGTCTCAGGTTGATTCCTCCGTTGGCGGAAAAACCGCAGTAAACCATCCGCTCGGCAAAAACATGATTGGGGCGTTTTACCAACCGGCCTCGGTTGTGGTTGATACCCATTGCCTGTCCACTCTGCCGCCGCGCGAACTTGCGTCGGGCCTGGCGGAAGTGATCAAATACGGCATTATTCTTGATGGCGAATTCTTCCAGTGGCTGGAGCAGAATCTTGATGCTCTGCTGGCGCTGGATGAAAAGGCCATGGCTTATTGCATCCGTCGCTGCTGCGAGCTGAAAGCTGAAGTGGTTGCGGCGGATGAGCGTGAAACGGGCGTACGCGCGCTGCTTAATCTGGGCCATACTTTTGGTCATGCGATTGAAGCACACATGGGCTACGGCAACTGGTTGCACGGCGAAGCTGTGTCGGCTGGCATGGTGATGGCGGCGCGTACCGCTGAACGTTTAGGGCAGTTCACCTCGGCGGATACCGATCGCATTATCGCGCTGCTGCTGCGCGCAGGTTTACCGGTGCACGGTCCTGCAAGCATGGCGGCGGAAGCGTATTTGCCTCATATGATGCGCGACAAAAAAGTACTGGCAGGCGAATTGCGTTTGGTGCTGCCTCTCGCTATTGGACGCTCTGAAGTGCGCGCAGGTGTAGCACATGATATGGTGCTGGCTGCGATTAACGATTGTAATAATTCCTGACATTACCCTAAATAATTCGAGTTGCAGCAAGGCGGCAATCGAATGAATCCCAGGAGCTTACATCAGTAAGTGACTGGCGTGAGTGAGCGCAGCCAACGCCGCTGCAGCTTGAAGTATGACGGGTAAAGGAGTGAGTGGTGATGCGGCGTGCGGGAAGCGCGTCGTTTTACGGAGGAGGCCAAATGGATGAGTTCAAACCGGAAGACGAGTTAAAACCTGACGCCAGTGATCGCCGTCCCACGCGGCCACGCAAATCGTCTTCTGCGCCGAAAGTAAAAGTACCGGTTTCTCGTCAGCATATGATGATGGGCATCGGGATTTTAGTTCTGCTGTTAGTAGTGTTGGGCATTGGGTCGGCATTAACTGGCTCGGATGAGAAAAAACCGGCCACCAATACCGCGAATAACGCTGCTGCGGGTGGTAGTGAGAAGAACATCGATCTATCGGGTTCGACCACCATGAGCGGCCAGCAAAACGCCACTCCTTCTGCTGAAGGCAGCACTGCGCAAAACAGCCCGGGAACGACTGCACCAGCGAGCAACGATCCGCAGTCCATGCAGATGCCATCGGTCTCTTCAACACCAACGCAAGCGGCTCCGGTTGATACTCCGGCGAACCAACAGCGCGTAACGCTGCCTGGCGATCTGAACAGTGCGTTGAGCAACCAGCAAGGTTCTGTTGATGCTGCCGCACAAGGTGCGCAGGGCAACAGCTCATTGCCAACCGCGCCTGCCACGGTGAGCGGCAATGGTAAAGCCATCACGCCGCCAGCGATGCGTTCAGAAACACCAACGCGTACCAGCAATAGTGGTGCACGCGAAACGCATGCTGCTGCCAACACCCATAAAACACCTGCAGCCACTAAATCGGCTCCGGTGAAAGAGAGCAACACGCATAGCACCGCATCTCGTCCAGCGACATCGGCGAGTGGTGCCAGCAAATCGTTGCCTTCAGGTGGAAACTACACCTTACAGCTGAGCGGCGCTTCGAAAGAAGAGAGCCTGAATGCATGGGCGAAAAAACAGAATCTGAGCGGTTATCACGTGTATAAAACCACACGTAACGGCGAGCCTTGGTATGTGTTGGTGAGTGGCGCTTATGCCACGCCAGCGGATGCGAAACGCGCTGTAGCTTCGCTGCCTGCTGAAGTGCGTGCGGCGAATCCGTGGGTGAAACCGCTTAGCCAGGTGAAGAAAGAAAGTCAGTAATTGATGTGGGGCCGCGCAGATGCGGCCCCGTTTAAAGCGCAGAGCTGCTGTCGGTTCCACCACAGCCCAAAATTAAGATGTAATAACCACGACAGCATGAAAAAAAATCGCGCTTTCCTGAAATGGGCCGGAGGGAAATACCCGCTCCTTGACGACATCCGTCGTTACTTGCCACAAGGTGATTGTCTAATTGAACCCTTTGTTGGTGCCGGTTCCGTATTCCTCAACACCGATTATGATCGCTATCACCTGGCGGACATCAACGGTGATCTCATCAATCTCTACAACATCGTCAAAACGCGCACCGCGGCGTTCATTGAAGACGCACGCCAGCTGTTTAATGCTGAAGGCAACACGGCGGAAACCTATTACGCCCAGCGACTCGCCTTTAACGCCAGTAAAGATGAATATCAGCGCGCGGTGTTGTTCCTGTATCTCAATCGTCACGGTTACAACGGGCTGTGTCGCTACAATTTGCGTGGCGAGTTCAACGTGCCTTTTGGCCGTTATCGCAAGCCCTATTTCCCGGAAGCGGAGCTGTTATGGTTTGCTGAGCGGGCGCAAAAAGCGACCTTTGTCTGTGAATCGTACGATGTTACTCTGAACAGCGCGCCAAAAGGCTCAGTGGTGTATTGCGATCCGCCGTACGCGCCGCTTTCGGCAACGGCGAATTTCACCGCCTATCACACCAACAGTTTCAGCCTGCGCGAGCAGCAGCATCTGGCCGAATTAGCGAACAAGTTGGCGCAGCAAAATTCCATACCGGTGCTGATTTCTAACCACGACACGCTGTTGACGCGTGAGTGGTATCAGAATGCGGATTTACACGTAGTCAAAGCCCGGCGTTCCATCAGCCGAAGCATAAGTGGTCGCACTCAGGTCGACGAACTGCTGGCGCTTTTCCGCTAGCCTGTTTCGTCCGCGACCAACGACGTATTACGCCAGCTGCGGCTGGCGCAAAAAATTGGGAGAATCGGATGAAACAATTTTTACTGGCCCCTTCAATCCTTGCCGCTGACTTTGCACGTTTAGGTGAAGATACGGCGAAAGCGCTGGCGGCAGGTGGTGATGTGGTCCATTTCGATGTGATGGATAACCACTATGTTCCCAATCTGACTATGGGTCCGATGGTGCTGAAAGCGCTGCGCGATTACGGCATCACCGCGCCAATCGATGTGCATCTGATGGTGAAGCCGGTTGATGCCTTGATTCCTGAATTTGCCAAAGCGGGCGCCACCTTTATTACCTTCCATCCCGAAGCCAGCGAGCATGTTGATCGCACTTTGCAGCTGATTAAAGAACACGGCTGCAAAGCCGGCTTGGTGTTCAACCCAGCTACGCCGCTTGATTACCTCGATTATGTGATGGATAAGCTGGACATCATTCTGTTGATGTCGGTGAATCCAGGCTTTGGCGGCCAATCCTTTATTCCCGGCACGCTGGATAAACTGCGCCAGGCACGTCGCTTGATTGACGAGAGCGGCTACAACATTCGTCTGGAAGTGGATGGCGGCGTCAAGATTGATAACATCGGCCAGATCGCCGCTGCCGGTGCAGATATGTTTGTTGCCGGTTCAGCCATCTTTGGTCATCCGGATTACAAAAAAGTGATCGACGAGATGCGTGGCGAACTGGAGAAAATTAATGGCTCATTTCACTGATATTCGCGCACTGGCGTTTGATCTCGACGGCACGCTGGTTGATAGCGCGCCAGGTTTGGCACAAGCCATCGATCATGCGCTGGGCGATCTGCAATTGCCGCCGCCGGGCGTGGCGTTAGCCTCAACCTGGATTGGCAACGGCGCAGACGTGATGATGACCCGCGCGCTGACCTGGGCGCTAGGCCGTGAACCGCACGCTGAAGAGCAACGCGATGCGCGTGCGCTGTTCGACAAGTATTACGCCGAAACGGTGGAAGCCGGCAGCACGCTGTTTCCGCAGGTGGTAGAGACGTTAGCGGCGCTGCATGCCAAAGGGCTGCCGATGGCAATCGTCACGAACAAACCGACGCCGTTCGTTGCACCCCTGCTCAAGTCGCTCGGCATTGCCGACTACTTCACGCAGATTATTGGCGGCGACGATGTGGTGGTGAAAAAGCCACATCCCGCGGCGATCTTCCTTGTGCTGGGTCATTTTGGTGTTTTACCGAGCCAGTTACTCTTTGTCGGCGATTCTCGCAATGATATTCTCGCGGCCCAGGCGGCGGGCGTGCCGAACATTGGCATGACCTTCGGCTACAACTATGGCGAGCCGATTGCGACCAGCCAACCCGATTTAACTCTCGACTCTTTTGACGAACTTTTGCCCGCGATCGGGCTGTAATTATCAGGATATAACATGAGCAAACCCATCGTTTTCAGCGGCGCCCAGCCTTCCGGTGAACTGACCATTGGCAACTATATGGGTGCGCTGCGTCAGTGGGTGCAGATGCAGGATGATTTCCACTGCATTTACTGCATCGTCGATCTGCACGCCATCACCGTACGTCAGGATCCGGCTGCGTTGCGCAAAGCCACGCTGGATACCTTAGCGCTGTATCTTGCCTGCGGCATCGATCCGGCAAAGAGCACCATCTTTGTTCAGTCGCACGTGCCAGAGCATGCGCAGCTGAGCTGGGTGCTGAACTGTTACGCCTATTTCGGCGAGCTGAGCCGCATGACGCAGTTCAAAGATAAATCCGCGCGCTACTCGGAAAACATCACCGCGGGTCTGTTTGATTATCCGGTGTTGATGGCGGCAGATATCCTGCTGTATCAAACCAATCAGGTACCGGTTGGCGAAGATCAGAAGCAGCATCTGGAGCTGAGCCGCGATATCGCCCAGCGTTTCAATGCACTGTACGGCGATGTGTTCAAGGTGCCACAGCCGTTCATCCCGAAATCGGGTGCTCGCGTGATGTCGCTGCTTGAGCCGACCAAAAAGATGTCCAAATCTGACGACAATCGCAACAACGTGATTGGTCTGCTGGAAGACACCAAAGCGGTGGTGAAGAAGATCAAGCGTGCGGTAACTGACTCCGAAGAGCCGCCAGTGATTCGCTACGACATCAAAGAGAAAGCGGGCGTTTCGAACCTACTGGATATTCTGGCCGGTGTGACTGGCAAGAGCATCCCTGAGCTGGAGCAGCATTTCGAAGGAAAAATGTATGGTCACCTCAAAGGCGAAGTGGCCGATGCGGTTTCCGGCATGCTGACTGAGCTGCAGGAACGTTATCATCGTTTCCGTAACGACGAAGCGTTCCTCAATCAAGTGATGCGTGATGGCGCAAGCAAAGCGCGTGCACATGCGCAGGAAACGCTGAAGAAAGTCTACGAAGCGGTAGGTTTCGTCGCACAGCCTTAATGTTGGCGACTACTTGGAATGTGAAAACGGCGGGTCATGTGACCCGCCGTTTTTTATTTGATGCGATGTAGCGCCAGTTCCGCGCCATCCCAGAACAAGCGGGCATTGCCATCGGCCAGCACGCTCAATACTGCGCCCGGCGCCGGTCCCCACGCTTGATTGCCACAACTTACGTTGAAACCGTAGCGGAAGGTGAAGTCGCGATCTTGGCCCGTTCCATTGGCAGCGCTGAGACGCGGTTTGCCCTGGCAGTTATCGACAGAAGGATTGATGCTGCGCTCGTCGGTGCCACGCGTCCAGGTGATGGCATTCGGTTTAAACGCCACGCGCGCACCCATAAACTGCGGATCATTCTTGATGTAAAGCTGCCCCACTTCCTTCTTTGGCGTCACCGCCACAACTTGCCATTCACCGACCACGTTTGACCAGGTAACTGGTGCGGCGCTAGCAACCGCGTTCAGTGGCAATAACAATGCATAAACCAGTGAAGCAACGCGCATGTAAATTCCTTAATTTTCGAAAGTCAGCCCATAAACGGAAATAGATAAATATTTTAATACAGTACGGAGGGCTGTTCACTAATTATCGAAAAATAAGTTATTTTAATGCGTTAATGGTATTAAAAGTTATTCATGGCACAGTATTTGAGAGTGCTCTCATTTATCATTTTTATCTGAATATTCAATTATATTGCTTGGAGGAGTATTAGTAATTTATTACTTTTCTAATTTATTTTTATAAATGTGTTTTTTAAAGAGAATTAAGTTTAAATTCATGTTTATAAAAAATTTATGATTGAATTCTAGTGGAGATTTAAAATGACTAAACAAGCAATGACTATGGAACAGTGCCAGCAGATTCGCGGGGGTATCAGCAAACCTCTTCTTGGAGCATTAATTGGTGCTGCTGTTGGTGCTGGAATGGGTGGTATTGGTGGCGGACCTATCGGTGTTGTAACCGGTGCTGTGTCGGGTGCAGTAGTTGGCGCAGTAGGTGGCAGCGGCGCTAAAAAGTCTTGATTTAATAGATTGAGAATTTAATGAGAGTTGCTGGCTTTGCTGGCAACTCCTTAAATTAATTTTACTATGCCTCAATGAATTGTATTTATCATGGCCTATAAATTAGTGTTTTTTTCAATAAGACTTATGGGGTTAATGGATGAACATTAAGCTCACTGAGTGTGTTCAGAAATCTCCATTGAGCTTTAGGGTTTATGCCTGGGTTCTAACACTTGTCACCTTAGTAACGATTGTTTTGCTCATGCAAGGTCGATATGGCAAACAGGAGATAGTTCAAGGGGTAATTAGAGAGGGGTCTTATTATCGTGTTTCACCAAATAAACCCGGAAATGTTGTGAATGTCTATGTGAAGGAGGGGGATGTAGTTAAAAAAGGGGATAAACTGCTCCAGGTTTCTTTGCTTTGGCAAGACTCTAATAATAAAAATACAGATGAAAGCATTTATCAGGAGACAGTTGATCGGCTGGGTGAAATTAAAAAAACTCTTCTGGAGGAAAAAAATAATCTGCATAAAGAGCTATTTGAAATAAATGTTAGGAAGGTGAATTATGCTAAGCATTACAGAGAGGCGATAGAAAAAATAGATTTAATAAAAAGTGATTATTCTAAAAAGAGAGAGATTTACAAATCACAACTTTCTGACTATAACCGTTTGATAAAAAGCAAAGCAATAACTAAAGCCGAGTTAGAAAACATCAAGCAGAATAATGTCGATAACGAACTGGCGATAAAGAAAGTCGATATTGATAAAAACGCTTTGGAAAAGGAACGCGAAGATAAAGAATTGAGTTTTCATCGGATTGAAAGAGAAATCATTCAGAATAGAAGTGTTCTTGAAAAGCGTATTAGCGATATCGATAATGAAGTGAACAGCATCGCATTACAACAAGATTATATTGTTACGGCTCCTGCTGATGCAATTGTGCACGACATTGGCATCAGGCAAGGTGATTATATTGATGGAACTATGCCAGCTGTAATATTAAAAGGAGAGAGTAATGCTCAATCCTTCGCTATTTTATATCTTTCTACTCAGCAAATAGGCTTGCTGGATAAGGATGAAGAGCTTTTTATCCGTGTTGATACTTTCCCATATGAAAATTATGGAACACTAAGTGCTCGTGTTACCAATATTTCTGATACACCAATAAAACTTAGTCTTGATCAAAAAGAATCACTTTTTCGCGTTAAGGTAAATCTAAGCGAAGGACGTGGACGTATTCCATTATTATCATTAAAAGATGGCATGACACTGACAACTTCCTTAAGGCAGCCGCCTTTAACCCTTTTAGAATGGCTATTCTTACCTGTGGTTAAAACGTTAAAAAGAAATCCGGATGTTCTTGAAAAATGATTAAAATAAGAGAAAAAGATATTATTCAGGATGAAGCTTCTGAATGTGGTTTGGCGTGTGTAAGCTATATTACTAGCCTGTTTGGTAATAGCGTAAGATTAGAGCAACTTCGCGATGAATATGATGTTAACCAGGATGGGCTGTCATTTCATCATTTAATGCGAATTTGCTCTGATTACAAGATGATTGCTAAAGGTGTAAAAGTTTCATCTGAGGCATTAAATGAGTTGTCCAAGCCAGCCATACTTCTATGGAATAATTGTCATTTTGTAGTATTAAAAAAAGTGAATAAAAATGGCATTGAAGTTATGGATCCTGCGGTGGGTTCCAGAACATTTTCGCATCAAGAGTCGATGATGTTTTTTTCCGGTTTTGCTCTGGAAATCACCCCGTCACCTGAGTTTTCTTTCCTCAATAAAAAAGAAAAAGAAAAAAAAGATAATACTGATTTTTACAGTTTAACCTCATTCCGCAAAGGACTGAGTCGCTATTCGAGTTACCTTCTTCCGCTATTGGTTTTTGCAATCATTATACAATTGACCAATATAGCAGTGCCAAAATTTCTTTCTTTAGTATTGGACGAAGTTCTTCCCAAGAATGATGAGGATTTCCTTTTTTTACTGATTTACATATTTTCGTTTATTTATGTTATTCAAACCATAAGTAGCTATTTAAAAATAGTCATTTCACAACGCCTAAGAAGAGTTATTTCTCAGATGGAGGGGGTAAATTCTATTCAAAAGCTATTCAAGATGGATTTGAAGTACTTTAATAAACGCATGCCATCTGATATTTTAAGAAAAATAAAGTCTATTGATGTTTTCCATGTTATCTATACACATGGCTGGATTGATATTGCTGTCGAAATTTTCTTTGCTGCTGTATTCATGATGCTACTTTTCCTTATAAGTTTTGAGTTAGCGCTCATTACAGTAGCAATCACTGGTGTGATGGTCTTTACTAGAGTATTACTGGTGCCGAAAATTATGTCGCATCAATACTCGGCATTGGATTCTGAAATTCGTCGTGATAATAAACTTTTAGAGTCTCTGGATAACATTGTTCCGATAAAGATTAATCGTTCTGAACATAAAAAAATAAATGACTGGTTTAGCGAGCATGCAGATCTTGAATCTAGCCGCTCATCAATTGAAAAAATCAACGCATTGATTCAGTTATCATTAAGTACTGTATCGCATTTTCAGACTATGGTGATTATCGGCTACGGTTCCTGGAGTGTCTTGAAGGGAGACACGACGGTAGGGCAATTGATGACATTCGTATTCTATAAGGATTACATGATTGGTAATATACAATCTGCAGTAGAGAATCATGTAAATATTAGAATCTGTTCAGTTGAAGTTAAAAGATTGATGGATATCAACCCCAAAGAAGAAGATTCTAAAGAGTGTTTTAAATTTTCAGGATCTAAATTTCATGAGGAAATTAATGAAATAGCTCTTTCCAATGTCAGTTTTGGTTATTCTAATCTTGATAAGTATATTGTTTCAGATGTGAACTTTTCCGTCTCGCAGGGGCAAAAACTGGTCATTACAGGCCCTTCTGGATGTGGAAAAACGACGATCTTAAACTTACTTTCTGGATTGCTTACTTCATCTGAAGGATCTGTTCTTATCAACGGCATTGAATTGCAGCGTTTTGGACTCAAACAATATCAGGATCAAATTGCTATTGTGTCTCCAGATGACCAGATTTTATCTGGAAGTGTTATTGATAATATTATTTATGAAAGTAACAATATAGATATGCACCTTCTTGATAATTGCATTGAGTCAGCTGATCTAAAAGGGGTTATTAAAAGCCTTTCAGCGGGCCTCAATACAAGACTTGGTATTAATGGTGCAAGGCTATCATCGGGGCAACAGCAGCGCGTTATGTTGGCAAGAGCTTTGTACAGAAAACCGCGTGTTATATTAATGGATGAGCCTACCTCTCATTTGGACAGAAAGTCAGCCGCAGAAATAATAAAAGTAATTAGAGAGTTACCAATGATTTGTATCATTGTTACCCATGATGAATATCTTATTTCTTCGTTTGATAATAATTTGTTTTTAGGCAAGGCGGATTAATGAATAAAATAATCTGGCTATGGTTATTTATAACCAGCAACATTAAGGTAAGAAGTGCTACAGTTTTTGCTGCATTTATCGCGTGGTTAATGCGCAATGATAGAACATACGTACTTGCAATTAAATTAATTAATTTATTTATTCTTTCTTTTAAAGAAAAACTTATTTCATTTTACTTCGCTAACACAGCAGAAGAATTAACCTCAAAAATTATTAAATCTCCTTCACGGTCTTTTAAGGCCGATTTTTTGAGAAGTAAATTGTTGACAGAGGTTATTCGGCAGTACATGGATAGATTCTCATGGACGAATATGTCATCTTTGGCTGAAAGAAAAAGTCATGAGGTTTTTGAGGAAGAGGGCGAGTTAAGTAATTTGTTGTTTTTCACACATACTGGTGATTACTGGATTTCAATCCTGACAGCTGCAAGACAGTATCGAGGGAAAAATTGTAGATTCATCGTTCCTATTTACCAGGAAATTGATGCTGCGTCTCAAGCAATGTATGACAAAATTGCTTATGAAGGTGTTGAAGTCATATTCATGCACATTCATGCCCCAGGTGCATTACTAAAATTAAGTAAACACTTTAAAGATCCCCATTGTGTGATTGCTATTTTTTATGATCTCTCTTGCTATGTTGGCGGTATTTATAACGGTAATGTAGAGCCGGTTTCTTTCCTGGGAAGAAAAGGCTGGATGACGACTGGAATTTTACGTTTAGCTTCTAAATACCGCTCTCATGCTAATTTTGTTTGTTGCCACTATTCATATGAAGACCATTTTTTTATTACTCAATTTTCCCAAAAACATAGCTTAAATAATACCACTGAGATGAGCAGCTTGATGGTTGCTCATCTCGAGTTTTTCCTGAAAACATGGCCAGCACAATGGCATTTTATTAGTAACCTGGATAGTTATTTCCATTTCCCCTGGAGCCAGATATCCACAAAACATACTAATCAAATGGCTCATTACGCACAACTCGAAAAAAAATATTGCCCATCAGGAGAATGATTTTATGCTCAAAATTATCATGATGACTACCATTGCATTATCATTGAGCGGATGTATTTTTACCCCAAAATATGAAAAACCAAAAAGTGTGATAGATGAAAATATGCTATTGAAATCAGGGTCTAGTGGGAGCACATCTTCATTAGTCGATATTCTCGCCCATGATCCGATTTTAACGAATATTATTCATCATGCATTGATTAACAACTACGATTTGCAGCAAGGGATGATCAAAGTTCAATCTTCAATTCTGCAAACTAACAGCGCTACTTTGGATTATATTCCCGCAGTTGCATTTGGTGCGAGCAAGAATATAAACATGACGAGACAGATCTCACCCTTTGATGGCAGCGCTGTACAGCAAAAAAGTAAATCGTATCAAAGTAGCCTTTCCCTCAATTCTTATGAAGTTGATATTTGGGGGAAGAAATTTAATGAGATCATGTCCCTGAATGATCAGAGGAAGGCGTCCGAAAGTGCTGTTGCAGCCATACGTTTGACCTTGATTTCAGAGTTGAGCCGGAATTGGTATGAACTAAAATCTCTGATTAAAAGCTGGCATTTAATGAGCGCTAAACTCTCTCGATTAAATGAAATTGAGGCAACCCTCAAAGAGATTGACAGTTTAGGCCGAATCGATCCTGTCTCAATAGCTAAATTCTCACGTGGTAAAGCTAATGATGAATCCTATTCTTTGACGCTTGAAAAAGAAATAAATACGCGCATAAATAAAATTGAATATCTTTCTGGGATTTACCCTATCCAGATAAATGCGAGCAATTGGAAATCAGAATCAGGAGATTATCAAATACCGGTTGTTAACCAAGAGATATCTTCAAAAATTATCTTTAATCGGCCGGATGTTATTCAGGCTGAAATGAACATTGTTGCTGCTAATGGCTCCATTGGTGCGGCGCGAGCGTCTCTTCTTCCTGTTTTTAACCTATTCGCCAATGCCACACATACTTCGTCATCTTTTGATAATATTCTGGGTAACCTGACCAATAACTGGACGCTGACGCCGTCGATGGTTATACCAATATTTAGTTTGCCCAAAAACTATAGCAACCTAAAACTGGCGGATAAGCAAAAATCTTTAGCGGTTATAGAATATAAAAATGCTGTGGCTCAAGCTTTGATGGATATTAAAGATTCAATTAGTGAAGTAGATGTTGCTGACAAGATTTCAAAATCGTTTTCCGCTGAAGTTGTGCGTAGTAAGCAACAGATGGAAAAAATTGATTTTCGCTTTCAAGCCGGATATGGAGATATCTATTCTCTTTATGAGTCGGTTGATATTTTTCACAGCGCGCAATTGGAGCTTGAGAATGCGCGCCGTCAGAAAATGAGTAACACCCTAATTTTAATTAAAGCGATGGGAGGTTGACGCTGTAATTTAAATATCAGAACCAGCGCAGTTGTTCACGCAGCGCCACCACACGGCCAACGATAATCAGCGCAGGGCTTTCAAACTGTTGTGCCAGCGTTGCCAGTTCTGCCAGCGTTGCGGTTGCTACGCGCTGTTGCGGCGTGGTGCCGTTTTGCACTATCGCCACTGGCATCGCTGCATCCATGCCGTGTTGCAACAACTGCTGCTGAATTTCAGGCGCTTGCGCCAACCCCATATAAAACACCAGCGTTTGCTGCTCGGCAGCCAATTTGCGCCATTCGATCTCGCCGTGCTGCTGCAAATGGCCGGTGACGAAGCGCACGCTTTGCGCGTGGTCGCGATGCGTGAGGGGAATGCCGCTGTAAGCGGCGCAGCCCGATGCTGCGGTGATGCCCGGCACCACGCTAAACGGAATATTATGTTGCGCTAGCAACTCAAGTTCTTCGCCGCCACGGCCAAAAATAAACGGATCGCCGCCTTTCAGACGCACCACGCGTTTGCCGCTTTGTGCCTGCTCGAGTAACACTTGATTGATTTGCGACTGCGGCACGCAATGATTGCCCGCCTGTTTGCCGACGAAGATGCGCTCGGCATCGCGGCGTATCAGATTAAGAATCGGTTCTGACACCAAGCGGTCGTAAACCACCACATCGGCCTGCTGAATATGCTGCAAGCCTTTCAACGTCAGCAAACCGGCATCGCCTGGCCCAGCGCCGACCAACACCACTTCACCTTGTTGCGCAGGCGGCGCATCAAACAAACTATCCACCAAGTCAGTGGCACGCGCGCCATCGCCATTGGCCAGCGTTTGCGCCAGGCGATCGCTGACAAAAAAGCGTTCCCAGAAGGCGCGACGCTGCGCCATGCTGGCAAACGTCTGCTTCACCCGGCTGCGCAACGATCCCGCCAGCGCCGCCAGCTCGCCAAGATGTTGTGGCAGCATCGCTTCAAGTTTTTCACGCAGCAAACGCGCCAGCACCGGCGCGCGTCCGCCGGAAGATACGGCAATCATCAACGGCGATCGATCCACAATCGACGGCATAATCGCGCTGGCTTCCTGCGGCGCATCGACCAGATTACAGAAGATGCGACGCTGTTCCGCGGCAGCGCCAACCTGCTGATTGGCCGCATCATCATTGGTCGCCGCAATCACCAGCCAGCATTCGTCCAACCAGCGCGCATCAAACGCGCCGGTGAGTAAGGTCAGCTTTCCCTGTTGTGCCCACTGCTGAAACGCTGGGGAAAAGTCCAGAGCGCCAACGTGCAAATCAGCACCGGCATCCAATAGCAAACGCGCTTTGCGTTCGGCTACATCGCCTGCGCCAACCAGTAAACAGCGTTTGCCTTGCAGGCGGCAAAACAGTGGAAAGTAGTCCATAGCTGATCCTAAAAAAGCCCGCACGCGGCGGGCTAAAGAAAGTGTTAAACCGATTTGAGCGCAGCGGGTTGCGCTTCAGGCTGCGGGCGCTGCGCCTGCGGTGTGGCGTACCAGTAACCGAGGCCCATCAGCACCATGCCGGAGAACATATTGCCCAGCGTCACCCACAGCAAGTTGTGGCCGATGCCGCTTAACGTGAAGTCGGCATTATGCTGACCAAACCACGACAGCGCAAAGACTGTCATGTTGGCAATCGAGTGTTCATAGCCGGAGGCGATAAATGCCAGTAAGCACCACCAGATGGCGATGAATTTCGCCGTGCCTTCGGTGCGTACCGCCATCCAAATCGCCAGACAAACTAGCCAGTTGCACAGCGCGCCTTTGAAGAACAGCGCCATTGCCGGTTGCGTGGTTTTCGCCAGCGCCGCGCTGTGAATCAGCGATCCGGCATTCGGCAGCAGCGGGCCAGCGGCATAATAGTAAATCAGCGCCACCAGCACCGAACCAAGCAGGTTACCCAGCCAGGTTTGCGGCAACACGCACCACATTTGGCCTTGCTTGATGGTGCCCGCTTTCACACCGATGGTCAGGAACATAGTGTGGCCGGTGAACAACTCGGAACCGGCGATGATCACCAACGTTAACGCGATGCCAAAGGTGGCGCCCATTAACAGTGGACGATAAGCCGGATCGGCCAGATTGCCGAGCGTGAAGATCAGGATGATTGCCAGGCCGACGTACGCGCCTGCCATTGCCGAGCTGATCCAAAAGGCCAGCGGGCTGTGTTGTGCCGTTCGCACGATGCGCGCCGCGTTGGCTGCGCATTTATTCAGGGTGTCAGAAAACATAGTGACGTCTCATAAAGTAAAGGAATTCGTTCAGGTGCAAATTTCGACGCGGCCATTGCTGACGCGCACGGGATAACTCGCCACCGAGCGCGCCGGATCTTCCAGACACACGCCATCGCTCAATCGAAAGCGCTGCTTTTTCAGTGGACTCGCCACCCATAGCGTATGTTGGTGCTCGGCAATCAGGCCGCGCGATAACACGCTGGCCTCGGCGAAAGGATCGATATTGCTTAAGGCGTAAAGTTGCTCATCTTCGTAAGGACGAAAGATGGCAATCTGCTGGCCGTTAATCAGCGCACAAACGCCGGTTGCCGGCAGGATTTGTTGAAGTTCACACACCGAATGCCATTGGCTCATGCGTCGATCTCCTCAATCAGCGTTACGGCAATGCGTTCGTCAGGACGTGCCGGGCGATGCTGATCGCGTTGGTTAATGTGCTGCACCAGCGGATCGCGCTGATCGCTATTAATGAAGGTGTTGAAGTGCGCTTGTTGCTGCGGATCTTGCACGGTAGCAGCCCACTCACACGTCACTTCGCCACGCAAACGGGCAAATTCGCTTTCGAGCTGCTCATTGAGGCCCAGCTTGTCGTCAACGATCACGCTGCGCAGGTAATCAATGCCGCCTTCCATGCTTTCCAGCCACAGCGAAGTGCGCTGCAAGCGATCGCCGGTGCGGATGTAAAACATCATGAAGCGATCGAGGTAGTGCAGCAGCGTGTCGCGATCGAGATCAGCAGCCAGCAGATCGGCGTGGCGCGGTTTCATGCCGCCGTTGCCGCACACATATAGATTCCAGCCTTTTTCGGTGGCGATGATGCCAACATCTTTGCCTTGTGCCTCGGCACATTCGCGGGTGCAGCCAGAGACGCCAAACTTCATCTTGTGCGGGGTACGAATGCCTTTGTAGCGGTTTTCCAGCTCAATGCCGAAGCCGAGGCTGTCGCCCACACCAAAGCGGCACCACACGCTGCCGACGCAGGTTTTCGCCATGCGCAGCGCTTTGGCATATGCCTGACCGGTTTCGAAACCTGCATCAATCAGTTGTGTCCAGATGGCCGGCAAATCGTCACGCTGCGCGCCAAACAGGCCAATGCGCTGCGAACCGGTGATTTTGGTGTAGAGATTGTACTGACGTGCTACCGCACCCATCGCCATTAATCCTTCTGGCGTGATTTCGCCGCCAGCCGAGCGTGGAATCACCGAGTAAGTGCCGTCTTTCTGGATATTGCCGAGGAACAGATCGTTGCTGTCTTGTAATGGCGTGAGTTTTGGTTCGAGCACATATTCATTCCAGCAGGAAGCCAGCAGCGAACCGACCGTTGGTTTACACACTTCGCAGCCGTAGCCCTGGCCGTATTTCGCCAGCAATGCAGCGAATGATTTGATCTCTTCAACGCGGATCAGGTGATACAGCTCCTGACGCGAATAGGGGAAATGCTCGCAAAGATGATTGTTTACTTCGATGCCCTGGCGGCTCAGTTCACCATTCAGCACTTGGGTAATCAACGGAATACAGCCGCCGCAGCCGGTGCCAGCACGGGTTTCAGCTTTCAACGCCGCAACGGTGTGGCAGCCGCCTTGCACCGCTTTGACGATGTCGCCCTTGCTGACATCGAAGCATGAGCAGATTTGCGCGCTGTCCGGCAATGAATCGACGCCCATCACCGGTTTCTCGCCGCTGCCGGCAGGCAGAATCATCAATTCTGGATTTTCCGGCAGCGTAATGTTGTTCAGCGCCAGTTGCAGCAGGTTGCCGTAATCGCTGGTGTCGCCAACGAGCACCGCACCCAACAGCGTGCGGTTGTCTTCGCTGACGATCAGACGTTTGTAGATATTTTTCTGTTCGTCGAGCCAGACGAAGCTACGCGCGCCCGGCGTGCGACCGTGTGCGTCGCCAATACCGCCGACATCCACGCCGAGCAGTTTGAGCTTGGCGCTCATATCCGCTCCGGCAAAGGCATTGTCGTGACCCACTAAGATGTCGCTGGCAACCTGCGC
The DNA here is from genome assembly GCF_059412405.1 of Pantoea sp. CFCC18179. Lineage (NCBI taxonomy): Bacteria > Pseudomonadati > Pseudomonadota > Gammaproteobacteria > Enterobacterales > Erwiniaceae > Pantoea > Pantoea sp. CFCC18179. Next base: position 57,772 of record NZ_JBNBPM010000019.1, read on the forward strand.
CATCTTGTAACCCGGTGCGACCAAACCAAAAATTCGGTTCTGCCATGCCGCACATTCACCCACAGCAAAAATCGCGGGATCGCTGGTTTGGCAGCGATCATTAATGGCAATCCCGCCGCGATCGCCCAGCGCCAAACCGCACTGTTTGGCCAGTTTGTCTTGCGGACGAATGCCGGTTGAGAAGACGATGAAATCAACATCCAGCGCGCTGCCATCGGCAAACTCCAGCGTTTTACCGCCTTTGGCATGATGGACAATTTGCCGGGTGTTTTTGCCGGTATGCACCCGCACGCCCATTTGCTCAATCTTACGGCGCAGCTGTTCGCCGCCTTGCGGATCGAGCTGTTCCGCCATCAGCACCGGCGCGAATTCAATCACGTGGGTTTCAATACCGAGGTTTTTCAATGCGCCCGCGGCTTCCAATCCCAGCAATCCGCCACCAATCACCGCACCGCGTTTGGTGCGGCGTGAACAGGCTTCAATCGCATTGAGATCTTCGATGGTGCGATAGACAAAACAGTCGCTGCCTTCCGCGCCGCTGATCGGCGGAATCCATGGATAAGAACCGGTGGCGAAAATTAACGTGTCGTAATGCACCGCGCGGCCGGTATTCGAGTGAATCAGTTTTTCGTCGCGGTTGATGGTGATAGCACGTTCGCCGAGCAGCAGATTGACCTGATGCTTTTCATAATAACCAACGCGTACCAGCGAGAGTTCTTCAGCGGTGTGATGGGAAAAATAGGCGGAAAGGTGGACGCGGTCATAGGCGACTCGGGGTTCTTCACAGAAAACGGTTATCGCGAACTGCTCAGCTTCAGCTTTGTCGATAAGTTCTTCTATAAAGCGATGGCCGACCATGCCGTTGCCAATAATAACGACACTGTGCTTGCTCATGCTTGCCTCAAAAATTGCGGTATCTACGCTTACCTTAACGCGGCGCATTTGGCGCTTATTGATGTACATCAAGCGCGCCCTTATATACCTATTTTGAGGTATGTAACTGATTTTGAACGAATTAGTTAAGTGGCTTATTTGGTTGGTAATTGTTCTGGTCACCATAAATGGCGACCCTACGTCCGAATCCTTTTTTCGTGCTAGCTTAAGAGTTTGCGTTTAAAGGAGAAGGGCATGGCAAATCCGTCACTAAAGTGGATCAACAATCTGCGTTTAGCGGGCCAGCAAGGTTTGTGGCAGATCGAAATCGATAACGGCAAGATTGCGCAGATTCATCCGCAGCCTTCTCAAGCGGCGGCGCAAGCGGATGCGTTGGATGCACAAGGCGGTTTAGCCAGCGCGCCGTTCATCGAGCCGCATATTCACCTCGACACCACGCAAACCGCCGGTGAACCCGCGTGGAATCTATCAGGTACGCTGTTTGAAGGCATTGAGCGTTGGGCCGAACGCAAGGCGCTGCTGAGCCACGATGATGTGAAGCAGCGTGCGAAACAAACTCTGAAATGGCAAATCGCCAACGGCATTCAGCATGTGCGCACCCATGTGGATGTCTCCGATCCGACACTGACCGCGCTGCAAGCGATGCTGGAAGTGAAAGCGGAGATGGCGCGGTGGATCGACATCCAGATTGTGGCGTTTCCACAGGAAGGCATTCTCTCGTATCCCAATGGTGAAGCGTTGCTGGAAGAGGCGATGCGCATGGGCGCGGATGTTGTGGGTGCGATTCCGCATTTTGAATTTACACGCGAATATGGCGTGGAATCGCTGCATAAAACCTTCGCGCTGGCGAATCGCTATGATCGGCTGGTGGATGTGCATTGCGATGAAATCGACGATGAGCAATCCCGCTTCGTGGAAACCGTGGCGGCGCTGGCGCATCGTGATGGCAATGGCGAACGCGTCACCGCCAGCCATACCACGGCGATGCACTCTTACAACAATGCTTATACCTCGCGGCTGTTCCGTCTATTGAAGCTCTCAAAAATTAACTTTGTCGCCAATCCGTTGGTGAATATTCATCTGCAAGGACGTTTTGAGAGCTATCCGAAACGGCGTGGCATTACGCGCGTGAAAGAGTTGCTGGAAGCGGAGATCAATGTCTGTTTCGGTCACGATGATGTGTTTGATCCGTGGTATCCACTTGGCACCGCCAGCATGTTGCAGGTGCTGCATATGGGATTGCATGTTTGCCAGCTAATGGGCTACGAACAGATTGATAATGGCTTGCAGCTGGTTACACATAACAGCGCCAAAACCATGCATCTGAACAGTTACGGTATTGAACCGGGCAACGATGCCAGTTTGATTATCTTGCCAGCAGAAAGTGGATTTGATGCAGTACGGCGCCAGGTGCCGGTGCGTTATTCAATCAGAAAGGGCGTGTTAGTGGCGGCGACACAGCCGGCCAGCAGCGAGATTTATTTAGCTGAAAAAGAAGCGGTGACGTTCAAGCGGTGAAAGCAGGGCGGCCCGATTGAGCCGCCGATAAAAATTAATGCGTTACGTGACCATGCTGGCGATGCTTGGTGACAAAGCCCAACAACACACACATGACGAACACCACCGCATACAAACCATTCGCGGTTGAGAGCGCCGCATGTGCGCCACCGGATGCCACAATTGGGCCGGTAACCACAAAGGTCAACATGGTGCCGACAGTGCCGCAGGTCAGGATGAAGTTCACCAGCTTCGGTGAAGAGACCTTGGTTTGCAGCGATCCCAGCGTGATGATAGTGGTGTAAATGGCGCTAGAACTGAAGCCCAATGTCATGATGATCCAGTGCAGCATGTTGGCGTCTTGGGTAGTGACGAACCAGTACATCAAACCGGTCGCCAACGCCGCCAGCACCATCAGGATGCGTTGCAGATCGAAGAAGCGCAGTACGAAGCTGAACACCCACATGCCGACCATATACGCGGTCCAGAAGTTACCAACTAATTGACCGGCGGCGGCAATATCCATGCCCATTGATTTGGTGGCGTATTCCGGCACCCAAGAGATAAAGCCCAGCTGGCCAAGGATGTAGCACAGCGCGGCAATCGACAGGAACAGCACGCCGATGCCCCATTTCTCTTTCTCGATGCCAGGTTTAGCGGCTTCGTTTTTCAGCACCGGGAACTCGATGAACAGCGTCAGTACGAAGATCGCCACGTAAATCACGCCGATGCAGGCGTAAACCCAATACCACGGTAGCGCGCGCGCCAGCAAAATACCGGCGATGATCGGGAAGATGGTACCGGCCATGCTAAAGAATGAGTCGGTGAACAGCAGACGTGCGCCGCGTTGGCGACCATCGTACAGATGGGTAATCAGGAAAGTACCAATCGACATGGTGATACCGCTAACCACGCCGAGCACGAACATGCACAGCGAGAAGATGGTCAGATCGTGGCTGGTCATCAAACCTGCCACGGCGAGAATCATCAGCACGAAGCCAAAAATCAGCTGACGCTTAAGCGGTACAATCACCATCAACCAGGCGTTCAGGAACACCGACACCAAAATGCCCGCATTAAGGAAGGTGAAGGTGTTGCTCATTTCTGAAATAGGACGCTGGAAATATTGCGCGATGTTATCCAGCACCATACCGGTAACAATGACCAGTGCGCCAGTAAGCGCATAGGAGAAATAGCTAATCCAGGTAAGGCCAAGTCGATTGCGGTTTGTCATGTTCTGAACCCGTGAAGCGCCGAGGATGGCAAAAAAGTGTCATGAATTGTAAGTGCTGCTGTGATCTTAATAAACAAAGAGTGTAACAAGCCGGAAATATTTCATTGAGAGTGTGATTTTCGTCACGCAAATGATTGCGCGGCAGCAAAAGTATGACAACTGCAACATCCACGTAAATATCGGTAAAACGCTGGCTCTTGGATTACATGCTCTTTACAATCAATCTCGTTTTTGAGCTAGCTCTCCATGGTAAGGAATCTTTCATGCTTAAACGTACTTTGACAGCGGCAGTTGCCCTGTTAGCGCTCTCTTCCGTATCGTCTGCCGCGCTGGCTGCAAAAGGCGATACACATGTGCTGCTCACCACCTCTGCGGGCAATATTGAACTCGAACTGAACAACCAGAAAGCCCCGGTTTCGGTGAAAAACTTCACTGATTACGTCAATAATGGTTTCTACAACAACACCATTTTCCATCGCGTTATTCCTGGCTTCATGATTCAGGGCGGTGGTTTCACGGCAGATATGCAACAGAAGCAAACCGTGGCGCCGATCAAAAATGAAGCTGACAACGGCTTGCGTAACCTGCGCGGCACCATCTCGATGGCGCGTACCGCAGATAAAGATAGCGCGACCAGCCAATTCTTCCTCAACGTGGCCGATAACGCCTTCCTCGATCACGGTCAACGTGACTTCGGGTATGCGGTGTTTGGTAAAGTTGTGAAAGGTCAGGATGTGATCGACAAGATTGCCCAAGTGCCGACCAAAGATGTCGGTCCGTACCAAAATGTGCCGTCAAAACCGATTGTTATCCTCTCCGCCAAAGTCCTGCCTTAATCGCTTCTCGCGCCATTTAACCGTGGCGCGTCATTTGCTCTCCGGCAAAGCAAAAAATTGCTGCTTATACTTAGGGCTCATTGCTTGCCGGAGGCGCTATGACCAGTAAACTCACCGAGAAACAGAAAGCCACTTTGTGGCAGCAGCGCCGTGCGGCGAATTATCAAGCCAGTTGTCGGCTGGCTGGCTACTCAACCAGTGAACCCGTAATTGAAGCAGATCAAGCCGAAGAACGACTCACATCGTTGAGGAGGCAATATGGCGGATAATAGCCTGGCGGTGCGCGATCCTTATCTGTGGCATAACGACAGCGTGTTGAAGAATCGCCTTGATATTCATGATGAAGCGCAACTGCGTAAAGCCGAACTGGCTTTCAGTACTGCACGTATCGCGACCTTAGAACTTGGGCCGCGCAGCATTGGTTTACCGCGCTTGTGCCATATTCATCGCACGTTGTTTCAGGATCTCTACGCGTGGGCCGGTGAACTGCGCACGGTGGATATCTGGCGCGATGAAACGCCGTATTGTCACTGCGAATACATTGAGAAAGAGGGCAACACGCTGATGCAAGCGCTGGAAGCAGAACGCGGATTGGCGGATCTGCCTCAGGATGAGTTTATGGCGCGCATCGCGCACTACTATTGTGAAATCTTCGTGCTGCACCCGTTCCGCGCTGGCAATGGCCGCGCACAGCGTATCTTCTTCGAGCAGCTGGCGCTGCACGCTGGATATTTGCTGACGTGGGAAAATCTGGAGCGCGATGCATGGCGCGCCGCTATCTCAGCGGGTGTTGCTGGCGATTTAGCGCCGCTCACCGCACTGTTTGCGAAAGTGGTGAGTCCGACAAGCTAAAATGCGTAGAATAGCGGCGGTTTTACTGGCCTGAGGGCATTATGCTGCTGCTAATCGATAACTACGACTCTTTCACCTGGAATCTCTACCAATACTTTTGCGAATTGGGCGCGGAAGTGCGCGTGGTGCGTAATGATGCGCTTACGTTGGATGAGATGGAGGCGTTGCCGCTGACGCATCTGGTGATTTCGCCGGGTCCGTGCACGCCGGATCAATCCGGCATTTCCCTCGCGGCGATTCGTCACTTCGCCGGACGTCTGCCGATTCTCGGCGTATGTCTCGGCCATCAGGCCATCGCGCAGGTGTACGGCGCGCAGGTGGTGCGCGCGCGCCAGGTGATGCACGGCAAAACCTCGCTGATTCAGCACACCAATCAAGGTGTGTTTCGTGACCTTAATAATCCGCTCACCGTGACGCGCTATCATTCCTTGATTGTGGCGCGCGATACGCTGCCTGCTGAGTTTGAAATTACCGCATGGAGCCTGCGCGATGGCGAGCCAGATGAGATCATGGGTTTCCGTCATCGTACGTTGCCGCTGGAAGGCGTGCAGTTTCACCCAGAAAGCATTCTCAGTGAGCAAGGGCATCAACTGCTGGCGAATTTCCTGAACGCATAACTTATGTTTGCCTTCGTGTGATTTTTTATGCATATTTTGTGATTATAATTTCACATCAGCTCAACAAATAACCCGATGAGGTCGTCAATGGCAGCGGAAAAAATAGCGGTAACCCGGGAAACGTTCGATAACGTTATTTTGCCTGTTTATGCACCTGCGCAGTTTGTGCCGGTTAAAGGCAAAGGCAGCCGAGTGTGGGATCAGCAGGGCAAAGAGTATATCGATTTCTCTGGCGGGATCGCGGTGACTGCATTGGGCCATTGTCATCCGGCGCTGGTGGAAACGCTGAAAACCCAAGGCGAAACCTTGTGGCATACCAGCAACGTGTTCACCAACGAACCGGCGCTGCGTCTGGCCAGCAAGTTGATTGCGGCCACTTTTGCCGACCGGGTGTTTTTCGGTAACTCTGGCGCAGAAGCCAACGAAGCCGCCTTCAAGCTGGCTCGTTATTACGCCTGCAAAAAGCACAGCCCGTTCAAAAGCAAAATCATCGCTTTCCATAACGCCTTCCACGGCCGCACGCTGTTCACCGTGTCGGTTGGCGGGCAGCCAAAATATTCCGATGGCTTTGGGCCGAAACCGGCGGATATCGTGCATGTGCCGTTCAACGATCTTGATGCGGTTAAAGCCGTGATTGACGATCATACCTGCGCCATCGTGGTCGAGCCGATTCAGGGCGAAGGCGGCGTGATGCCCGCGACGGCGGAATTTATGCAAGGTTTGCGCGCGCTGTGTGATGAACATAATGCGCTGCTGGTGTTGGATGAAGTGCAGAGCGGCATGGGACGTAGCGGCAAGCTGTTTGCCTATGAACATTACGGCATCAAACCCGACATCATCACCACCGCGAAAGCGTTGGGCGGCGGTTTCCCGGTGAGCGCGATGTTGACCACCAACGAAATTGCCTCGGTGATGGCGCCGGGCGTGCATGGCACCACTTACGGCGGCAACCCGCTGGCGTGTGCGATTGCGGAAACCGCACTCGACATTATCAATACGCCGGAAGTGTTGGACGGCGTGGATGCGCGTCGCCAGCAGTTCGTTGAAGCGCTGCAAGCCATCGACAGCAAGTTCGACATCTTCAGCGAGATCCGCGGTAAAGGTCTGCTGATTGGTGCCGCGCTGAAACCGCAGTTCGCCAGTAAAGCGCGTGACATTCTCAACGCTTCAGCGGCAGAAGGGCTGATGATTTTGACTGCGGGCACCGACGTGATTCGTTTTGTGCCGTCGCTGGTGATTGAACCCACTGACATCGCCGAAGGCATGACGCGTTTCGCCACCGCGATTGAGAAAGTGTTAGCCGCTTAATCCGCTTTCGGACGCAACACCTTAAGCCAGCGGCCATGATGCGGTCGCTGGCTCCACGCCAAAGAAGAGATGGTGTGCATCACGTTGAGGTGCTGCAAAATCCGCTTCACATGCTGTTCGACAATCGTCACCGGCCCTTCATTCAGATTCTCCGGCGCTTCCAGAATATTGCTGTCATTGCCTGGCCCATCGTACGCCAGCCGTTGCTGACAGCGTTGCAGCGCGATTTCACAGGATTGCAGATAACGTTCCGCCAACTTGGACGTCAGCATAGTGTGTTCACGCGCCAGAATGGTCATCGCATTGATATGCTCAACGATAAATTGGCTGTGCGTTACCCACATGCGCATATCTTTCAGATATTGCAGATTGAAGCCGGGTTCGCTGGAGGCTTGATTGAGCGAGTTAAACAGCGCGTTGTGCGCTTGATTGACGCGCATGCGTTGATACGCCAACTTCTCCGGCGATTGCTCCGGGCCGAGCAGCAAGCGCAGCGCGTCCTGATAAGCCTCCAACGCATCGTGCGCATTGTTACGTAGCAAGCCGCTTTGCCATTGCGGCCACAGCCAAATCATCCCGGCGAAGGCAATCAGGCATCCCATCAAGGTATCCATCATGCGCGGTAACAAGAACTGCGCGCCATTCAGCGACAGCAATTGCAGCGAATACACCGCAGTGACGGTAAAGCCAATCATCGACCAACCGTAATATTTGCGCGTCACCAAATAGCTCGCCAGCGTAATCACCAGCATAAACAGCAGCGTGAGCGATTCCGGCACTTCCAGCCGTAAAGAAGCTGCGGCGATCAGCAAACCGGCAAAGGTGCCCAGTGCGCGGTGCTGAATGCGCACGCGCGTGGCGCTGTAGCCATTCTGGCTGACGAACATAATGGTCATCAGAATCCAGTAAGGTTTGGGGATGTTGAAGAACAGCGCCAGCGCGCTGCCAAACATCAACATCACGGCGAAACGACCGGCGGTACGTAACGCCGATGATTTGAAGGAAAGATAGCTGCGCAGCGCTGGCAGCAGCGGCAAGCGGCGTTGGCGATCGGCCATTAAGTCACGCGTGTAGAGCGGCTTTTGGGTACGCAGCACGCGAGCGATGCGGCTGAAGTGGTACAGACAGAAGTTGCCGACCGGATTATCCGGATGCTGGCGGGCGATTTTCTCCAGCGCACCCAGCTGCTTCTCCATGTGAAAGCGATCCGGCAACTGGTGATAAAGAATGGCATCGGCGAGCACCCGCAGCCGCGCTGAGATGATTTTGGCGTTCCAGCGAATCACCGCTTCGGCGTGACTCTGCTCAACCAGTTTCTGCACTTCTTCCGGCTGGTGCAGGCTAACTGAGATGTGTTCCTGCAAATCCAGCGCCACCTGGAAGGCGCGCGTCAGACGTTTGTGGCTGTTATCGCGGCTGGCCGACAGCATGTGCATCTGCTGATAACAGACGGTAATCAGATCAACCGCCTTTTGTTGACGTGCCAGCAGCGGCGGCAGCGCTTTTTCCGGATCGGTTAACTGCGTCAGCAAGGTGTATTTGGCATCGCAATAATCCGCCAGCTCGCGATACAGCAAACTGAGCGATTCGCGCATCGGCTGCTCTTTCCACAGCCAAAACCAGAACCAGTTGAACAAGCCGTACCACAATGTGCCGCCAATATAGAGCAGCGGCGGCACCCAAATCGGCATGCGTCCTACCAGGCTTAGCGAAAAGATGGCGGCAATCAAGGTGGCTGGCAGTAAGCGGCCATGCAGCGGGCTGATTTCACCGGTGACGCCAATCAGTAGCGGCAACACCAATAAAATCAGCGGCAACGGCACGTGATAATCGGTGAGGTACGGAATCAGGAAACTGCCGGTGGCGAACAGCGAACCACCCACAATCAAGCGTTTGAAGAAGCGTTTGTGCGGCGTATCTAACCCCGCCATGTTGCAGCAGGCCGGCACTAAAGAGAACAACAGCCCTTTTTGCAGATCGCCAAACAGCCAACCGAGAGCCACAGGCAGGCACAGCACCAGCGTTTGCCGCAGCGCATAGTTAACTTCAGGATGATAGATGATTCGGCGCCACATCAGCTCATCGCAAATAGAAACGGCGCGATGTTGCCATCACGCCGTGGGTGAGAAGGAATTAGCGGGTGCCGTAAACGACGATGGTTTTACCGTGTGCGGAGATCAGATTCTGATCTTCCAGCATTTTCAGGATACGACCCACGGTTTCGCGTGAGCAGCCCACGATCTGACCAATCTCCTGACGGGTGATTTTAATCTGCATTCCGTCTGGGTGAGTCATCGCATCTGGCTGTTTAGCCAGATTAAGCAGCGTTTGCGCGATACGTCCGGTCACATCGAGGAAGGCAAGGTTGCCCACTTTTTCAGATGTCACTTGCAGACGACGCGCCATTTGCGACGACAGTCGCATTAAAATATCCGGGTTTACCTGAATCAGCTGACGGAATTTTTTGTATGAAATTTCAGCCACTTCGCAGGCAGACTTCGCACGTACCCAAGCACTGCGTTCCTGGCCTTCTTCGAAAAGACCGAGTTCGCCGATGAAATCTCCCTGATTAAGGTAGGAGAGAATCATCTCTTTGCCTTCTTCATCTTTAATCAGTACCGCTACGGAACCTTTCACGATGTAGTACAGCGTTTCCGCTTTCTCACCCTGATGGATGAGCGTGCTTTTTGACGGATATTTGTGAATATGGCAATGGGACAGGAACCATTCGAGTGTAGGGTCTGTTTGCGGTTTGCCGAGAACCATTCGCTATTATCCTCTGTTGTAATCGTGCCCAAAAATACAGGGGGCATTTTTCCCTGTCAGGCGGTTTAATCGTCGAGCGTTTCCTAATGAAGGAAAATTTATTCCGGGGTGACTCTTAAGCTACGCTTTTGATTCTTCCCGCCTTCGTCGGTTAGGACGAAAATATTTTCAGCACTGTTTGTAGCACAGCTTTTGCGAGCTGTCTTGTGTTGTCTCGCTTCAGCAGAAGGGGGATTTCTCTGGATTGCCGTTTGTCATGTGAAAGCGTACTCTGACGGCAAAACCGCCGCTTCAGGAGAAAGAATAATGCAGGCACGAGTGAAATGGGTGGAAGGGCTTACCTTTCTCGGAGAATCCTCATCCGGCCATCAGGTATTAATGGACGGTAATTCCGGTGATAAAGCGCCAAGTCCAATGGAGATGGTGTTGATGGCAGCCGGCGGCTGTAGCGCGATTGACGTGGTGTCGATTCTGCAAAAAGGGCGTAGCGATGTCGCCGATTGCGAAGTGAAACTCACCTCTGAACGTCGTGAAGAAGCGCCACGTATTTTTACGCACATTAACCTGCATTTTATTGTCAGCGGCAAAGCGTTGAGCGATAAAGCGGTGGCGCGCGCAGTTGATCTGTCAGCGGAAAAATATTGTTCGGTGGCTATTATGCTGGGCAAAGGCGTTGAAATCACCCACAGCTATGAAGTGATTGAGCTTTAGCTCGATTGTAGCGGCGCGATTTATCGCGTTCAGTTGATGGTAAAAGGTCAACATAACGCAATAAATTGCGCCGCTACATAATCACTGCACTCACTCAATTCGCTTGCCTTCAATCAGGCGCTGCACCAGCGGCAACATAATCAACTCCATCGCCAGGCCCATTTTTCCGCCCGGCACCACCAAAGTGTTGATGTGGGAGATAAACGATCCCTGAATCATCGCCAGCAGATAAGGGAACGCAATCCCTTCCAATCCACGGAAATGAATCACCACAAAGCTTTCGTCGAGCGACGGAATTTCACGCGCGGCAAACGGGTTTGAGGTATCCACCGTTGGCACACGCTGGAAGTTGATGTGAGTACGCGAGAATTGCGGCGTGATGAAGTTGATGTAATCCTCCATCGAACGCACCACTGAATCCATCACCGCTTCCCGCGAATGTCCACGTTCGCTGGTGTCGCGCACCAGCTTTTGAATCCACTCAAGGTTAACAATTGGCACCACGCCAACAAGTAGATCTACATGTTCCGCCACGTTGTGTGGCTGCGTCACCACGCCGCCGTGCAAACCTTCATAAAACAGCACATCGGTGTTTTCCGGCAGCGGTTGCCACGGCGTAAAGGTGCCCGGCACCTGATTCCACGGTACGGCTTCATCGTAGGTGTGCAAATACTTGCGCGATTCGCCCAGTCCAGTTTGGCCGTAATGCTTGAACGTCTGCTCCAGCAAACCAAAGTCATTGGCTTCCGGGCCGAAATAACTGATGTGGCGCCCGAGATCGCGCGCTTTGCGGATCGCCATGTCCATTTCTGGACGCGTATAGCGATGGAAACTGTCGCCTTCCACTTCCGCGGCATGCAGATTTAACTGCTGGAAAATCTTACGGAAGGCAAGGCTGGTGGTGGTGGTTCCGGCACCGCTGGAACCGGTAACCGCAATAATTGGATGCCTGGCTGACATAACAGAGCTCCCTGTGAAGTCCGGCGATGAGCATTGTTACCACGAATTGCCGCGCGGCGCATTAGCCGCGAAATTCACTCTTCGGCATGATATTGATGGATTCGTGCAGCTCCGACCATACCAGCACTACCTCGCCGCGCTCAAGTTGGCGGCGCACATCGGCGACTTTCTGTGACAGGCTGCGTTCCTGTTCGCCGTAATCTGTGCCTTCACGCAGCACGAAGGTTTCAATCAGGTTTTCCAGCGTTTCCGCTTCAAGCTGCTGCCAGGGAATAATCACAATTACACATCCAAATAGGTAGAGAGCCAATCCGGCACGCGTTGTTCCAGCCACATTTGCGGTTTCAGCAACGTGCCGCCAACAAAGCCGACGTGGCCACCTTGCTGGGTCAGTTGATATTGCGTTGAGGCTGACAATTGATGCGGCTGCGGAATCACGGCGTCGGTCATAAAGGGATCGTCCTGCGCATGGATGAGCAGCAACGGTTTACGTACGCCGGTTAAAAACGGCATGGCGCTGGCACGTTGATAATAGTCGTTGGCATCGACGAAACCGTGCGCGCGGGCGGTAACCGCATCATCAAATTCACGTAAACGACGAAACGCACGCAGTTGATCGAGATCGACCGGTAAGGTACCGGGCCAGGCCTGCAACTTGCGCGTGGCGTTCTTTTTCAACTGCGTGAGCAAATAGTATTGATAGAAGCGCGAGAAGCCGACATCCAACTTGCCGCTGCACGGTTCTAACGCCAGCGGGGCAGAGATGACCATCGCCGCATCCAGCAGTGCATCGTTGCCTTGTTGCCCCAACAAACACGCCAGCATATTGCCGCCGAGTGACACGCCGACGGCCGCGGTTGGCACCGTGCCCCATTCGCGTTGCAGCCAACTGAGGAAGTAGGTGGCGTCTTCAGTTTCGCCGGAGTGATAAATGCGATTGAGGCGATTCGGTTCACCGCCGCAGCCGCGAAAGTGCATCATCACCGCCAGCCAGCCACGCGCCTGACATGCTTGCATCAAACCGTGCGCGTAGGGACTGCGGAAGCTGCCTTCCAGGCCATGAAACAGCACCATGCGCGGTTTGTGACGCGCTTGCGCCGGATCTTCACTCCACGCTAAGTCGACAAAATCCCCATCGGGCAGGTCAAGGCGCTGCCAATGCGGACGTAAAGTGACGCGCCGCCGCAGAATGCGCGGCAGCAGCGTTTGCAAGTGCGCGTTACTGAATCCGCGCAGTGGTTTAAAGCGCTCGCCATTTGGGCGATTAAAATAGCTTGGGTAAAGGCTTGTCTGATGCATAAGTCGCTGATAGCTTCGATGGGTTGTTCGCTTTACTGGGTGAGGAGCACCCGAATATACATGGAACTGAGTCTTTTTTTGTCAATGTTAGGCTTTCTTTGGGTCGCGGCCATCACGCCAGGTCCCAATAATATGTTACTTACCGCCTCTGGTGCTAATTTTGGCTTCCTGCGCACCATTCCGCTGCTCATTGGTATCATGATTGGCATGCAAGTCATGTTGCTGATGGTGGCATTTGGCATCGGCGGGTTGATCCTGCTTTATCCTTCACTGCACTTGGTACTGAAGATTGCCGGTAGCCTTTATCTGCTGTGGCTGGCGTGGAAAATCGCCACCGCCGAGTATGAAAAGCTGGAAACCGATGATGTCACGGTCAAGCAAATGCCGTTCTGGCAAGGTGGATTGCTGCAACTGATTAACCCTAAAGCCTGGTTGATGGCGCTGGGTGCGGTTGCCAGCTTCAGTCTGGCGGGTGAACGTTATCTGCATTCGGTGGTGGCGATCAGTATCGGCATGGCGCTGGTCAATGTGGTGTCTGGCGTAATCTGGATGGGCTTCGGCTCGCTGATTGGCCGATTACTGCGTAGCCCACGTGCGTGGAAGATCTTCAATCTGGCGATGGGCTTGCTGACTGCCGCGTGCGTGTTGTTGATTTGGCACTAAGTTAGCTGGAAGCGCGTTCGACGCGCTTCCACGGCAACACTTCATGCACCACCGGTGAGAGTGGCTGACGGATGCGTTGCAGCAACAGTTGTACGCTGCGCGCGCCCATGCGGTTCATCGGTTGTTCAATGGTGGTGAGCGGGGGATTGAGGCTGCTAGTAAAGTTGATGCCATCGAATCCCACCACCGCCAAATCTTCAGGTACGCGCAACCCGGCTTCTAACGCCGCGTGAATCACGCCAACCGCCAACACATCCGAAACCGCAAACACCGCATCTGGCCGTTCTGGCTGCATCAGCAATTCGCGCAACGCTGCGCTGCCCGCTTCGCAGGTGACATTTTCCGCGTACGCCACGCTGCCATAATTCAATTCCAACTGTTCCAGCGCGGCGCGATAACCATCTTCGCGTTGATGGGAATAGAGATAGCGCATATCGCAGTTAACCAGCGCGATGCGACGGCGACCTTTTTCCGCCAGATAACGAATCGTTTCAAACGCCGCTTCTTTATTATCAATTGCCACGCTGGATGCCGCGATAGCCGGATCGTATTCAGCACATTGCACCCAAGGCGCATCGCCAATCAGCTCCTTTAATTCCTGCAAACAGGCGGCAGCATCCATGGTGATCACCCCATCGACCACTTTTCCGGTCAGCAGCGCGATGTAGGCTGCTTCACGCCGCAACTGCGATCCGGAATTGCACAGCAGTATGTGATAACCCTGCGCTTCGGCCTCGGCTTCAATGCCCTGAACCACGCGTGAGCAAAACGGATTGGTAATATCGGGGATCAGCACCAGCAGCATGTGACTTTGTGAAGTGCGCAGCTGGCGCGCCAGTAAGTTGGGTTGATAGTCGCAAATGTCGATCGCTGCCAGCACTTTGGCGCGCGTGTCGGGACGTACGCCGGGATTTTGATTCAAAACCCGTGAAACCGTGGCTTTTGACACGCCAGCCAAATGCGCGACTTTCTCAATCGACATGGATTTAGGACCGCTAATAAGGGGGATAAACAGGTTGTCTATCAATAGCACAGCTGCAATGTGAGCGTATGACATATTTGTCATTTTATGCGTTCTTTGCATTTGCGCATTTTGCATAGGCTTGCCCGATGTTGATCTAAGAACGGATCGTCATTAGGGATAATTTTTAATTCCTTGGTGAAATTACTGCGGCTGGAGAAACTGCCCTCACTAAAACACATTGGGGTGAAAGATGATGGCAATGAAAAAAACAATAACAGCGGTCGCGGCAGCATTCGCCTTGATGGCCTTCCAGGCGCAGGCGGTCAATGTCACCGTGGCGTATCAAACCTCGGCGGAACCCGCCAAAGTTGCGCAGGCTGACAACACCTTTGCTAAAGACAGCGGTGCGACGGTGGATTGGCGCAAGTTCGATAGCGGCGCCAGCGTGCTGCGCGCCTTAGCATCGGGCGATGTGCAGATTGGCAATATCGGCTCCAGCCCGCTGGCGGTAGCCGCCACCCAACAACTGCCGATTGAAGCCTTCCTGCTGGCTTCTCAGTTGGGTAATTCAGAAGCGCTGGTGGTGAAGAAATCCATTACCAATCCCAAAGATCTGATTGGCAAACGCATCGCCGTGCCTTTCATCTCCACCACGCACTACAGCTTCCTCGCCGCTCTCAAGCATTGGGGCATTAAACCTTCGCAGGTCACGTTGGTGAACTTGCAGCCGCCAGCAATTATCGCGGCGTGGAAACGTGGCGATATTGATGGCGCCTACGTTTGGTCACCGGCAGTAAATGAGCTGGAAAAAGAGGGCAACGTGCTGACGGATTCATCGCAAGTGGGTAAATGGGGCGCGCCAACGCTGGATGTGTGGGTGGTGCGTAAAGATTTCGCCCAGCAGCATCCTGAAATCGTGACGGCCTTTGCACGCAGCGCGATTGAAGCGCAGCAAGCGTATATCGCCAATCCAGAACAGTGGCTCAAGCAACCCGACAATTTGAGCAAGCTGGCGCGCTTAAGCGGGGTGCCGGAATCCGATGTGCCGGTGCTGGTGAAAGGCAACACCTACCTAACTGCACAACAGCAAGTTGAGCAGCTCGGCAAGCCGGTGAACAAGGCGATTGTCGATACCGCCAGCTTCCTGAAAGAGCAGGGCAAAGTGCCTTCAGCGGCTGGCGATTACAGCAGCTTTGTCACCACGCGCTTCGTTGCACCCTTAGCCAAATAATCGGAGGCGATATGCTCAACATCACCAATCTCAATGCACGTTACGCCGGACAACCCGCGTTGCAGGATATCAATCTGCAACTGGATCAACGCGACCTGCTGGTGGTGCTGGGTCCCTCCGGCTGCGGCAAAACCACGCTGTTGAATTTGATCGCCGGTTTTCTACCGCTGGAATCCGGCAGCATTACGCTGGATGGCAAAGCGGTAGAAGGGCCGGGCGCTGAGCGCGGCGTGGTGTTTCAAAATGAAGGATTGCTGCCGTGGCGTAACGTGATTGATAACGTGGCGTTCGGCCTGCAACTGGCGGGAATGGCGAAGGCGGAGCGCCATGCCATTGCCCGTCGCTTAATTCGTAAAGTGGGGCTTGAAGGTGCAGAGCAGCGTTTTATCTGGCAGCTCTCTGGGGGTCAACGTCAGCGTGTGGGGATTGCGCGTGCGCTGGCGGCTGATCCTCAGTTGCTGCTGTTAGATGAGCCGTTCGGCGCGCTGGATGCCTTTACTCGCGAACAGATGCAAACCTTGTTGCTGACGCTGTGGCGCGATACCGGCAAGCAGATCCTGCTGATCACTCACGATATAGAAGAAGCGGTATTTCTTGCCAGCGAACTGGTGCTGTTGTCGCCGGGACCGGGTCGCGTGGTGGAACGTTTGAAGCTCGATTTCGGCCAGCGTTTCGCCGCCGGGGAAGCGTGCCGCAGCATCAAGTCCGATCCGGCGTTTATCGAACGCCGTGAATATGTGCTGAATCAGGTATTTTCACAGCGGGAGGCATTTGTATGAGCGCGTTAATTGATGAGAAACGCCAAACGCGCCGCCGCAGCTTACGCTGGCCATTCTCGTTACAGTTTTCGCTCAGTTTGTTGAGCGTCGGCATTCTGCTGCTGCTGTGGTGGGGCGTAACGGCGCTGGGTTTGATTGCGCCACTGTTTTTGCCGCCGCCGCAGTTGGTATTGCAAAAGCTGCTGCTGATCGCCAGCCCGCAAGGCTTTATGGACGCGACGTTGTGGCAGCATTTAGGGGCTAGCCTGGCGCGTATGCTGGTGGCGCTGTTCTTTGCCGCGCTGATTGGCATTCCGGTGGGCATCGCGATGGGTTTAAGCCCGGCGATTCGCGGCTTGCTTGATCCGCTAATTGAACTCTATCGCCCGGTGCCGCCGCTGGCCTATTTGCCGCTGATGGTGATCTGGTTTGGCATCGGTGAAACCTCGAAGATTTTACTGATTTATCTGGCGATTTTCGCGCCAGTGACCTTATCGACGCTGGCGGGCGTGAAGAATGCCCAGCAAGTGCGGATTCGTGCTGCGCAAGCGCTGGGTGCATCGCGTTGGCAGTTGCTGCGCTATGTGATTCTGCCGGGCGCCTTGCCGGAAATTCTTACTGGCTTGCGTATCGGCCTCGGTGTGGGTTGGTCCACGCTGGTTGCCGCTGAATTGATCGCTGCCACGCGCGGTCTTGGCTTTATGGTGCAGTCGGCCGGCGAGTTTCTCGCCACCGATGTGGTGCTGGCCGGGATTGCGGTAATCGCCCTGATTGCTTTTGGTTTAGAACTGGGTCTGCGCGCCTTGCAGCGCCGCCTGACGCCCTGGAATGGAGAACAACAATGAACGAACGCATTAATTTTACCGCGCTGGGCCCGAATATCGGTGCGCAGGTCAGCGATGTTGATCTTAGCCGTCCGCTGAGCGATGCGCAGTTTGAACAGCTTTATCATGGCTTGCTGCGCCATCAAGTGTTGTTCTTGCGCAATCAGGTCATTACGCCGGAACAGCAGCGCGCGCTGGCGATTCGCTTTGGCGATTTGCACATCCATCCGGTATATCCGCATGCGGAAGGCGTGGAAGAGATCATTGTGCTGGATACCCATCAGGATAATCCGCCCGATAACGACAACTGGCACACCGATGTCACCTTTATCGAGACACCGCCAGCGATTGCCATTTTAGCGTCGAAACTGTTGCCGGAAAGCGGCGGCGATACGTTGTGGTCAAGCGGTATTGCGGCGTATGAAGCGCTGTCGGAGCCGTTCAAGCATCTGCTCAACGGGTTGCAAGCGGAGCACGATTTTAAGAAGTCGTTCCAGGAATACAAATACCGTAAAACTGAAGAAGAGCATCAACGCTGGCAGCAAGCGGTAGCTAAAAATCCGCCGGTGCAACATCCGGTGATTCGTACTCATCCGGTCAGCGGGCGTAAAGCGTTGTTTGTTAATGAAGGATTTACCACGCGTTTGCTGGGATTGAGCGAAAAAGAGAGTGATGCCTTGTTAGGCTTCCTGTTTGCTCACGCGGCTAAACCTGAGTTTCAGGTGCGCTGGCGCTGGCAGGAGAATGATGTGGCGATTTGGGATAACCGCGTGACGCAGCATTACGCTAATGCGGATTATTATCCTGCACGGCGGGTGATGCATCGTGCGACGGTACTTGGAGATAAGCCTGTTTGATAAAATCCGGTCGGCATGAATGCCGACCCTACGAAAAACGTGTAGGGTCAGCATTTATGCTGACCAAAAACTATTTAATTAACTCGCCAGCATCTGCTCCAACTGCTCTTGCGCATCCAGCCACGCCATTTCGACTTCTTCCAGTGCGGCTTTACTTTCCGCCTGACGCTGCAAGGCGAGATTCAAATCGGCTTTGCGGCTCTGATCGTAAATTGCGCTGTCGGCCAATTGAGCTTCAGCTTCACTGAGCTGGCTCTGCCACTTCGCCATCTGTTTCTCAAGTTTTTCGATCTCTTTGCGCAGCGGCTGAGTTTGCGCACGCAGTTCAGCGTCGCGGCGCTTCTGGTCTTTACGCGACTGCGCGCTGTTGGCGTTATCTTGCTTCGGCGCGGCATCTTGTTGTGCTTGCTGTTTTTGCAGATCGCTCAACCATTGCTGGTAATCTTCCAGATCGCCTTCAAACACATCGACTTTGCCATCGTGCACCAGATACAAATCATCCGTAGTGGCGCGCAGCAAATGACGATCGTGCGACACCACCACCAACGCGCCTTCGAAATCGATTAACGCTTCGGTCAACGCCTGGCGCATATCCAAATCAAGGTGGTTGGTCGGTTCATCGAGCAGCAATAAGTTCGGGCGCTGCCAAACGATTAACGCCAGCACCAGACGCGCTTTCTCACCGCCGGAGAAACGCTCGGTGATTTCGCTGACTTTATCGCCCTGGAAGCCGAAGCCACCGAGATAGTCACGCAACTGCTGCTCAAGCACTTTCGGTGCAATGCGCGACAAATGCTGCAACGGCGATTCATCGGCGCGCAAATATTCCAGTTGATGCTGCGCGAAGTAACCCAGCTTGATGCCTTTTGCTAAGCCGACTTTGCCATCCAGCGCTTCCAGTTCACCAGCTAACAGTTTGATCAGCGTGGATTTACCCGCGCCGTTGCGACCCAGTAAACCAATGCGTGAACCCGGCACCAGATTGAGTTTGATGGCGTCAAGAATGATGCGCTCGCCATAGCCCGCGGTGACTTTTTCCATTTTCAGCAATGGATTCGGCAAGCTTTCTGGCGCGCGGAAGCTGAAACTAAATGGGTTATCAACGTGGGCTGGTGCAATCAATTCCATACGTTCCAGCATTTTGATGCGGCTCTGTGCCTGCTTGGCTTTGGTCGCCTGCGCGCGGAAGCGGTCAATATACTTTTGCAGGTGGGCGACTTTTTCCTGCTGGCTCTGGAACAGCGCTTGCTGTTGTGCCAGCTTGGCGCCGCGCTGACGCTCAAACGAGCTGTAGTTGCCGGTGTATTCGAACAGGGTTTGTTGTTCGATGTGGATGATCTTATCCACCACCGGATCGAGGAAATCGCGGTCATGCGAGATCAGCACCAGCGTGCCTTCGTAGCTTTTCAGCCAGCGTTCCAGCCAAATCACCGCATCCAAATCAAGGTGGTTGGTCGGTTCATCCAGCAGCAGCAGATCGGAACGGCATACCAGCGCTTGTGCTAGGTTGAGGCGCATGCGCCAGCCGCCGGAGAAATCGCTTACCGGCCGCATTAATTGTTCCTGGCTAAAGCCCAAACCGTGCAGCAAACTTGAGGCGCGAGCCGGTATGCTCCACGCCTGAATCGCATCCAATCTGCCGTGCAGCAAGGCAATGGCGTTGCCATCGTTGCGCGCATTGGCATCGGCTAATTCAGACTCAAGCTGACGATATTCGCGGTCGCCGTCGATAACATAGTCCAGCGCCGGTTTGCTGAGTGCCGGGGTTTCCTGATTAACCCACGCCAGCGCCCAGTTGCTGGGGAAAGTCGCATTGCCTGCGTCGCTGCTGATTTCACCTTTCAGTAACGACAACAGCGTTGATTTGCCGCAGCCGTTTTTGCCCACTAAACCAACTTTTTGGCCGGGGTTAATGGTGGCTGTTGCGTTGTCCAGCAGCACGTTGGTGCCGCGGCGAATTTGTAATGCTGAAAAGACAATCATAAGCGCCGTATCGTCAGAATATGTTAATTTACCGGCAACATAATTCGAGAATATTTGTTGCGTCGAGCATGGTAGCGGAATTCCTGTGCCGTGACGACGCTTTGGAGGGGATTGATGTCGCAGCCGCCTAAAGTATTGCTGCTTTACGCCCATCCGGAATCACAGGATTCGATTGCTAATCGGGTTTTGCTGCAGTCGGCTATGGAACTGGACCACGTCACGGTGCACGATTTATACGCCCACTATCCGGATTTTTTTATTGATATTCACTATGAGCAGCAGTTGCTGCGCGAGCACCAAATCATCGTATTTCAACACCCGCTTTACACCTACAGCTGCCCGGCATTGTTGAAAGAGTGGCTGGATCGCGTGTTGTCGCGCGGATTTGCCAGCGGCCCAGATGGCAATGCGCTGGAAGGCAAATATTGGCGCAGTGTGGTGACTACCGGTGAACCGGAAACGGCTTATCACCACAGCGGCCTGAATCGCTATCCGATGAGTGACATTATGCGTCCATTCGAGCTGACGGCGCAGATGTGTCGCATGCACTGGATGACGCCGATGGTGATTCACTGGGCGCGGCGACAAACGCCGGAAGTGATGCGTAATTTTGCGCGTGCGTACGGCGACTGGCTGGCTTCACCGCTGCCGCAAGGAGGTGTGTGATGGAAGGCGAAACGTTACTGACGGCCGGGGTGATTTATCTGGTCGCGGCGGTGCTGATAGTGCCGATTGCGGCGCGACTCGGCATTGGCGCGGTGTTGGGCTATCTGCTGGCGGGGATTGCCATCGGTCCATGGGGTTTAGGTTTCATCAGCGATGTAGAGGAGATTTTGCACTTCTCTGAACTCGGCGTGGTGTTCCTGATGTTCATCATTGGCCTGGAACTGAATCCAGCAAAGTTGTGGGCGCTGCGGCGTTCAATTTTCGGCGTCGGCGCCGCGCAAGTCTTGGTTTCGGCGGCGATACTCGGCGGCCTGCTGTGGCTCACCGACTTTAGCTGGCAGGCGGCGGTGATTGGCGGCATCGGTTTGGCGATGTCATCCACCGCGATGGCGTTACAGTTGATGCGTGATAAAGGCATGAATCGCAGCGAATCGGGCCAGCTCGGTTTCTCGGTCTTGCTGTTCCAGGATTTGGCGGTGATTCCGGCGTTGGCGCTCGTGCCGTTGCTGGCGGGCGGCGACAGCGGCCACGTTGACTGGCTGAAAGTGGGCATGAAAGTGCTGGCCTTCGCCGGCATGTTGATTGGTGGTCGCTACCTGTTACGCCCGATTCTGCGCTTTATCGCCGCATCTGGCGTGCGCGAAGTGTTTACTGCCGCCTCATTATTGTTAGTGCTGGGATCGGCGCTGTTTATGGACGCGCTGGGCCTGTCGATGGCGCTGGGTACGTTCATCGCGGGTATCCTGTTGGCGGAAAGTGAATATCGCCATGAGCTGGAAGTGGCGATTGAACCGTTCAAAGGCTTGCTGCTGGGATTGTTCTTTATTTCGGTGGGCATGGCGCTGAACCTCGGCGTACTTTATACCCACATCGTTGAAATCCTGGTTGGTGTGGTGATTCTGGTCGCGGTGAAAACGTTGGTGCTGTATGCGCTGGGGCGCATTTACGGCCTGCGCAGTTCAGAGCGCCAGCAGTTCGCGGGTGTGTTGAGTCAGGGCGGAGAATTTGCCTTCGTGCTGTTCTCGGCAGCCTCATCGGCGAAAATGTTCAGTGGCGATCAAATGCCACTGCTGCTGGTTACCGTGACGCTTTCTATGATGACCACGCCGCTATTAATGAACGCGATCGATCGTTTACTGGCGCGCCGCTTTAATGAACCCGACGAGAATGCCGAGAAACATTTTGTTGAGGACGATCAGCCACAGGTGATTGTGGTCGGTTTCGGTCGTTTTGGTCAGGTGGTTGGCCGTTTGTTGATGGCCAATAACAAGCGTATTACCGTACTGGAGCGTGACATCTCCGCCGTCAGCCTGATGCGTAAATATGGCTACAAGGTTTATTATGGTGATGCCACTGAGCTGGAGCTGCTGCGTGCCGCGGGCGCAGAGAATGCGCAATCCATCGTGATTACCTGTAATGATCCGGAAGATTCGATGACCATCGTGCAGCTGTGCCAGCAACATTTCCCGCAGCTGGAAATTCTGGCGCGCGCGCGTGGCCGTGTTGAAGCCCACGAACTGTTGCAGGCTGGCGTGACGTTGTTCTCACGTGAAACCTTCTCCAGTGCGTTGGAGTTGGGGCGCAAGACGCTGATCTCACTCGGCATGCATCCGCATCAGGCGCAACGCGCGCAGCAACATTTCCGTCGTCTGGATATGCGCATGCTGCGTGAACTGGTGCCAAGCCACGATGACAGCGCCCAGGTTTCACGTGTGCGTGAAGCGCGTCGTGAGCTGGAGGATATCTTCCAGCGCGAAATGCAGCACGAAAAACGCCAGTTTGACGGCTGGGATGATGAGTAGGGCTACACTTAAAAGATCTGTTCATGAATGACAGGAATCAGTATGCGTAAACGCTTTATTGCCGGCGCGGTTTGTCCAAAGTGCCAAGAGAAAGACACCCTGGCGTTGTGGCGCGAAAACAACGTTGAAGTGGTGGAATGTGTTCAATGCGGTCACCAGATGCGTGAAGCCGATAAGCAAGTGCGCGATCAGGTTCGCACTAATGAGCAAGTGATCGGTATTTTTCATCCTGAGTAGCGCAATGGCGCAGCTTTTTTTAAGCTTGAACTTACAGCGGGATTGAATTCCGCTACAATCGGCGCCATTAACGCTGAGCAGTATGCCGCAACATTATTGGCATCCTCAGTTTTGAACCTTTCTGGTTGGTTTATTGCACGCAAAATTGACCAATGGGGCGGGATCTTAGTTCTCAACGGTTAGGAGATATCATGAAAGTAGCAAAAGACCTGGTGGTGAGCCTGGCGTATCAGGTTCGTACCGAAGACGGTGTATTGGTTGACGAGTCACCGGTGAGTGCACCGTTGGACTATCTGCACGGTCATGGTTCCCTGATTTCTGGTCTGGAAAAAGCGCTGGAAAATCATGATGTAGGCGATAAGTTTGACGTGCATATCCCGGCGAATGACGCTTACGGTCAATACGATGACAACCTCGTGCAGCGCGTACCTAAAGACGTGTTTATGGGCGTTGACGAACTGCAAGTTGGCATGCGCTTCCTGGCAGAAACCGATCAGGGTCCAGTTCCGGTTGAAATCACCGAAGTTGAAGACGAGCACGTAGTGGTTGATGGTAACCACATGCTGGCCGGTCAGAACCTGAACTTCAACGTGGAAGTTGTTGCGATTCGCGCAGCGACCGAAGAAGAGCTGGCGCATGGTCACGTGCACGGTGCTGATGGTCATCATCATGATCATGACCACGACCATGGTCACGATCACGGCCAGGGCGGTTGTGGCACTGGCGGTTGCGGCTGCAGCCACTAATCCGCGTCACGCTCTGCGAGGCCACCTTCGGGTGGCCTTTCTTTTATTAGTAATGTGGAGGCGGGGTTTCTTCTGATTGCGATGCAATCATTGAAGGCGCGCTCTCTTTGACTTTATCGATCAACAAACGCACTTGCTCGCGCAGTTTGATCATTTCCATCTCGTGCTGAACCACCGTTTGATTGAGCTGATCGATGGTGTATTCCTGAAAAGCCAATTTGCTCTCAAGCGCCTCAAGGCGTTGTTCCCATTCTGCTTGCTGCATGATCTTTCTCTCTCTTTCGGCATTGCACGTTAAACTGATTTGGGCGTGATTCTACGGTCTTTGGTTTCAGAATCACCTGATATTTTACCTTTCCGCGGCATGCTGCATTGAAAACAGACATAACGCCTATATCTCTGATGAAACTTCCTGAAGCAAAAAAGGTCGGAGGTTGACCGGGTAATTACATTGTGGGAGTGTTCGCCGCTGCCACGTAAAGTTATAGTGTGGGCCTCAGTCCGCAATGATTCCCGAGGTGAGAGGCTTCGGTTTTGGAGAAAGGATGAAATCACTGTTTAAAGTCACATTGTTAGCTACCACCATGGCTGTCGCGCTGAATGCACCGCTGGCAATGGCAGCAGAAACCGCCGCTGCACCAGCTGATGCTGCTCAAGCTGCGCCACAGGCTCCGAAAAATGCTGCCTTCAAAAATGAAGATCAGCAATCAGCCTATGCGCTAGGCGCGTCTCTGGGTCGCTACATGGACAACTCTCTGAAGGAACAAGAGAAACTGGGCATCAAACTGGACAAAGATCAGCTGATTGCTGGTGTTCAGGACGCGTTTGGCGGCAAGAGCAAACTCTCTGATCAAGAGATCGAGCAAACTCTGCAAGCCTTTGAAGGCCGCGTGAAAGGCGCAGCTCAGGCGAAGATGGAAAAAGACGCGAAAGAGAACTCTGATAAGGGTGCAGCTTACGCGGACAAATTCGCTAAAGAAAAAGGCGTGAAGAAAACTGAATCTGGCCTGCTGTATCAGGTAGAGAAAGAAGGTTCTGGCGACGTGCCAAAAGACAGCGATACCGTAGTGGTGAACTACAAAGGTACGCTGATTGACGGTACTGAGTTCGATAACTCGTATACCCGTGGCGAGCCGCTGTCGTTCCGTCTGGATGGTGTGATTCCCGGCTGGACCGAAGGTCTGAAGCACGTGAAGAAAGGCGGTAAGATCAAGTTGGTGATTCCACCGAACCTGGCTTACGGTAAAAATGGCGTTCCGGGCATTCCGGCTAACTCCACTCTGGTATTCGATGTTGAACTGCTCGACATCAAACCAGCACCAAAAGCAGATGAGAAGGCGCAGGCACCTGCTGCTGCCGATCAGAAAGCACAGTAATTCGCAATTGCTGAATGACGCCGCCTGCGGGCGGCGTTTTTATTTGTGAGAAGAGAGTAAAGGTCTGGCTAAAGACCATGACATTTGCCAGACTAGCGCCTGCACAATTATCACATCATGAGTCTGCCCCAATGCTGTCGAGACAGGCTCCAGCCATTTAGGGTAATGTCTCCGATGTCTAATCCATTCAATCCCGGTGAACTGACTGACTTCGATTTACTGGAGCAACGTCCGTTCGAGCAAGCTGATTTCGATATCCTCAAATCTTACGAAGCCGTCGTTGATGGGCTGGCAATGCTGATTGGCTCGCACTGCGAAATCGTGTTGCACTCGTTAGAAGATTTGAAATGTTCCGCCGTACGCATCGCCAATGGTGAACATACCGGACGTAAAGTGGGTTCGCCGATTACCGATTTGGCGCTGCGCATGCTGCACGATATGCATGGCGCGGACAGTAATGTCTCCCGCGCTTATTTCACGCGCGCGAAAAGCGGCGTGCTAATGAAATCCGTCACCATCGCGATTCGCAATCGCCAGCAGCGCGTGATTGGCTTGTTGTGCATCAACATGAACCTCGATGTGCCGTTCTCGCAAATTATGTCGACCTTTATGCCGCCGGAAATGCAGCAGGTTGATTCCAACGTAAACTTCGCCAGCTCGGTTGAAGATTTGGTGATGCAGACGCTGGAATTCGCCATTGAAGAAGTCAGCGCCGACCGCAACGTCTCTAACAATGCCAAGAATCGTCAGATCGTGCTCAATATGTATGAGAAGGGCATCTTCGATATTAAAGACGCCATCAACCAGGTTGCTGACCGCCTTAACATCTCGAAGCACACGGTTTACCTCTATATTCGCCAGTTCAAAAGCGGCGATTTTCAGGGGCAAGATCGCTAATGCGCTACACCTTGCTGGTCACCGGACCGGCTTACGGCACACAACACGCCAGCAGCGCGCTGCTGTTTGCGCGCGCGTTGCTGCAAGCCGGGCATCAGTTGGAAAGCGTGTTTTTCTACCGTGAAGGTGTGTTGAACGCTAACCAATTAAGTGCGCCAGCCAGCGATGAAGTGGATATGGTGCGCGAGTGGCAACATCTGCGTGACGAATGTGGCGCCGCACTGAATATCTGCGTTGCCGCTGCGTTACGTCGTGGCGTAACGGATGTGCAGGAAGCGGCACGTTTGCAATTAGCGGGCAGTAATTTGCAACCTGGTTTTGAACTCAGCGGTTTGGGCGCATTGGCAGAAGCCGCACTCAGTTGCGATCGTTTGGTGCAATTCTGATGAATCGCGTGGCGTTTCTATTTACTCAGTCGCCACATGGCAGCAGCGCCGGCAGGGAAGGGCTGGATGCGGTGCTGGCGGCTGGTGCGTTGAGCGAAGAGATTGGACTGTTTTTTATCGGTGACGGCGTATTGCAACTGAATCGCGACCAGCAACCAGACCAGATTTTGGCGCGCAACTATATTGCGACTTTTGGTGTGCTGGAACTGTATGACATCGACCAATGTTTTATCTGCGCTGACTCTCTGCGCGTGCGCGGACAAAACCTGACGGCTGAACGTGTGTTGAAGGCTGAAGTGCTGGATGCTGCTGCATTACGCGAAAAGCTGGCAACGTATCATCGTGTTATTCGATTCTGAGAACTGATTATGCTCTACACGCTGCTTCAATCGCCATGGCAATGCGACCTCGATAGTCTGCTGCTGCTGTTACAGGAAGGTGATGATCTGCTTTTATTACAAGATGGTGTAACGGCTGCTTTAGCCGGCAGCCAGATGCTGGATAAGCTGAGCACATCGCCTGCTACGCTGTGGGTATTAGCTGAGGATGTGGCGGCGCGCGGCCTCATTGAGCAAATTTCGACCAAAGTAGCACGTTTAGACTATACTGGTTTCGTTGCATTGACAGCGAAGCACCAACAACAAGTGGCCTGGTAAGAGCGAAAACCTGGTTATTTCTTGACACCCTTTTGACACAGCCCTAAAATTCTGCCTCCTCGTAGTAATACGAGGCGATTTATTACGTGTTTACGAAGCAAAAAGCTAAATCCCAGGAGCTATTTAATGGCAACAGTTAACCAGCTGGTTCGCAAACCACGCGTACGCAAAGTTGCAAAGAGCAACGTGCCTGCGCTGGAAGCTTGCCCGCAGAAACGTGGCGTATGTACTCGTGTGTACACCACTACCCCTAAAAAACCAAACTCAGCACTGCGTAAAGTTTGCCGTGTGCGTTTGACTAACGGTTTTGAAGTTACCTCCTATATCGGCGGTGAAGGTCATAACCTGCAGGAGCACTCAGTGATCCTGATCCGTGGCGGTCGTGTTAAAGACTTGCCAGGTGTGCGTTACCACACCGTTCGTGGCGCGCTGGACTGCTCAGGTGTTAAAGACCGTAAGCAGTCACGCTCCAAGTACGGCGTGAAGAAGCCAAAGGCTTAATGGTTCTCCGTTAAGTAAGGCCAAACGTTTTAACTTAAATGTCAAACTAAACTCGTAGAGTTTTGGACAATCCTGAATTAACAACGGAGTATTTCCATGCCACGTCGTCGCGTCATTGGTCAGCGTAAAATTCTGCCGGATCCTAAGTTCGGATCAGAGCTGCTGGCTAAATTTGTAAATATCTTGATGGTAGATGGTAAAAAATCTACTGCTGAATCAATCGTCTATACCGCACTTGATACCCTGGCTCAACGTGCTGGTAAAGATGGCCTGGAAGCGTTCGAGGTTGCTCTCGAAAACGTGCGTCCGACTGTCGAAGTTAAGTCACGTCGCGTTGGTGGTTCTACCTACCAGGTTCCAGTTGAAGTCCGTCCGGTTCGTCGTAATGCCTTGGCAATGCGTTGGATCGTAGAAGCTGCTCGTAAACGCGGTGATAAATCTATGGCTCTCCGCCTGGCGAACGAACTTTCTGACGCTGCAGAAAACAAAGGTACTGCAGTTAAGAAACGTGAAGACGTTCACCGTATGGCTGAAGCCAACAAGGCGTTCGCACACTACCGCTGGTAACAGCAAAGTAGTTGTTATTAACCCAGCGGGCGTCCCAGTTACTCACCTGCTGGGCTTTTTTAACTTAGAACGTCTCAGAATCAGAGGAATCAAATGGCTCGTAAAACACCCATTGAGCGCTACCGTAACATCGGTATCAGTGCGCACATCGACGCCGGTAAGACTACTACTACCGAACGTGTTCTGTTCTACACCGGTGTAAACCACAAAATCGGTGAAGTGCATGACGGCGCAGCAACCATGGACTGGATGGAGCAGGAGCAGGAACGTGGTATTACCATTACCTCTGCTGCGACCACCTGCTACTGGTCTGGTATGGCTAAGCAGTTTGAACCACACCACGTAAACATCATCGACACCCCGGGACACGTTGACTTCACCATCGAAGTTGAGCGTTCTATGCGTGTTCTTGATGGCGCAGTAATGGTTTACTGTGCGGTTGGTGGTGTTCAGCCACAGTCTGAAACCGTATGGCGCCAGGCTAACAAATATAAAGTTCCACGCATTGCGTTCGTTAACAAAATGGACCGCATGGGTGCAAACTTCCTGAAAGTTGTTGGTCAGATGAAGGATCGCTTGGGTGCAAACCCAGTTCCACTTCAGCTGGCTATCGGCGCAGAAGAAGGCTTCACCGGTGTTGTTGACCTGGTGAAAATGAAAGCAATCAACTGGAACGAAGCCGATCAGGGCGTCACCTTCGTTTACGAAGATATTCCAGCGGATATGCAGGAACTGGCTGAAGAATGGCGTGCGAAGCTGGTTGAAGCTGCAGCTGAAGGCTCTGATGAGCTGATGGATAAATTCTTCGGCGGTGAAGAGCTGACTGAAGAAGAGATCAAAACTTCTCTGCGTAAGCGCGTTCTGAACAACGAAATCATCCTGGTTACCTGTGGTTCTGCATTTAAGAACAAAGGTGTTCAGGCGATGCTGGATGCGGTAGTTGAATACCTGCCAGCACCGACTGACGTTACCGCGATTAACGGTATGCTGGACGACGGTAAAGACACGCCGGCTGAGCGTCACTCAGACGACAAAGAGCCGTTTGCTGCTCTGGCGTTCAAAATCGCTACCGACCCGTTTGTAGGTAACTTGACCTTCTTCCGCGTTTACTCTGGTGTGGTTAACACCGGTGACACCGTGTACAACCCGGTTAAGTCAAACCGTGAGCGTCTGGGCCGTATTGTTCAGATGCACGCTAACAAACGTGAAGAGATCAAAGAAGTTCGTGCGGGCGACATCGCAGCTGCGATCGGCCTGAAAGATGTGACCACTGGTGACACCCTGTGTGACCCAGATAACGTCATCATTCTTGAGCGCATGGAATTCCCAGAGCCAGTAATCTCAATCGCCGTTGAACCAAAAACCAAAGCTGACCAGGAAAAAATGGGTCTGGCTCTGGGTCGTCTGGCTAAAGAAGATCCATCATTCCGCGTATGGACTGATGAAGAATCTAACCAGACTATCATCGCCGGTATGGGTGAGCTGCACCTCGATATCATCGTTGACCGTATGAAGCGTGAATTCAACGTGGAAGCAAACGTGGGTAAACCACAGGTTGCTTACCGTGAAGCGATCCGCTCTAAAGTTACCGATATCGAAGGTAAACACGCCAAGCAGTCTGGTGGTCGTGGTCAGTACGGTCATGTTGTTATCGACATGTACCCACTGGAGCCAGGTGTGAACCCGAAAGGCTACGAATTTGTCAACGATATCAAGGGCGGTGTGATTCCAACTGAATACATCCCTGCGGTTGATAAAGGTCTCCAGGAGCAGCTGAAATCAGGTCCACTGGCTGGTTATCCGGTAGTAGATCTGGGTGTTCGTCTGCACTTCGGTTCATACCATGATGTCGACTCCTCTGAGCTGGCGTTTAAACTGGCTGCTTCTTTGGCCTTTAAAGATGGCTTTAAGAAAGCACAACCTGTGCTGCTTGAGCCAATCATGAAGGTTGAAGTAGAGACTCCGGAAGAGAACACCGGTGACGTTATCGGTGACCTTAGCCGTCGTCGTGGTATGCTCAAAGGACAGGAATCTAACGCTACTGGCGTTCAGATCCATGCTGAAGTTCCGCTGTCTGAAATGTTCGGATACGCAACTCAGCTGCGTTCTCTGACCAAAGGCCGTGCTTCTTACTCCATGGAGTTCCTGAAGTACGATGATGCGCCGAACAACGTCGCTCAGGCCGTTATTGAAGCTCGTAGCAAATAAGCTACGGTTTAAAAATTGTGAACTGATGCCTTCATGACTCATGAAGGCACAACGTAAGGAATTATCGCCATGGCGAAAGAGCAATTTCAGCGTAACAAACTGCACGTAAACGTCGGCACCATCGGTCACGTTGACCATGGTAAAACCACTCTGACTGCAGCGATCACTACCGTTCTGGCTAAAACCTACGGTGGTA
>NZ_JBNBPM010000020.1:0-37500 GCF_059412405.1 Pantoea sp. CFCC18179
GCTTCTCAGCCCTTTGCCGCGAGGAACTAACCGAAACATGAATTAACCACCTGACAGGAGAACCAGCATGCACACACAAAACGTCAACGTCGCCGCTTCAGAATCTTCCAAAACATGGGTTGAAAACCCCGAATCCGTTTATTTTTCGCAGAAAGTAGCTGCACTGATTGATCTTGCGAAAATTGAGGGCGATATGCTGTTTTTTCGTACCCTTGCGCGGCTGGATATCGAGCCTGATGACGCAGATGAGGAATATGACGCACCCTGGATTGCACGGGACAGAATTGAGCGGCTGGAAGAAATGGGTGCTGTCAGTTCACCTGTGGTGTACGAAATGGTGCGTGATGTCGATGCAGTGATCAAAGCGACTGATCATGAGCTATCGCGTGGTGAATGGCCAACGCTGAAAGAAATGCAGGCAAGTGCAGCAGACATCAAGGCTGAGGTTATGGAAAGCCTTAAGCCGTTTAGGTTTAGCGTGGATGTCTTAGGGCAGATGGAGTACCCGGAGGATGATCCTGTATATGGCACATACTGGCAGGATGGATGTATACAACTGGGGCGCGCCTGGACGGTAGAAGAAGCAATGAACATTGCGGCGGCAGCATGGCTTAAAGATGAGTGGGACCCGCGCGAGCAGGGTGAGTGCTACTGGGACAGTGATTTTGGCAGGGATATGGGGCCGGTAAGTTTTTCGCCACGCTTGATTGTTATCAGGGACGCGCAGAACAGGAAGGTGCTGACGGCAGATGCAGCAGGCCTTAAGTGGAACTCACACGTTACCAGTGAAGAAGAAATCAGTCGCATCGCCGCAGAAAAAGAAGCGCTACTGCGCGAAGCGGCACAGGAAAGTAGCTGGGACAACTTTGAAACGGCGAGACAGCTACGCGCAAAGGCTGAAGCCACGCAGGCGGGCGTAGTTGATGCCGCCTGGCAGGGACATTCTGATGTGATGGCCGCGCTGGCGGCTTTTGTCCGCCCGGAGCGTAGAACGTGGGGCGACAGGCTAAACAATCGCGGGCTTACCAAATTCATGGCAGACGATATGACGTTTCTGATCAGTCTCATCGAGCGCACCTGCCCGGCAACAAAAAATGAGCGTTACGAGCTGGTACACGGGCTGGCGCTGAACATTGCCGATCACGTAAGCCGCGCCGTCACAGACTGGTCATCGCGACGCCCGAAAATTCCTGCGGCAGTGATCGCTGCCTGGCTGCTGACAAAAGAAATGGTGCTTGAGCTGTTCGGCGAAAACGGTCAGGAAATATGGTCAGGTATAGAGGGCGCACTTAAATCACGCCTGGCTGAATACTATCACGACTGCTGATATCGCAAATCATACCGGCAGGCTACAGAGTGGAGCAGGAGAAATCCTGCCCGCTTTGAGCGCGCCTGAAAAGCGGGCGGCCCTGCGGGCCGGGAAAAGACGGTGCTGCCGCACCGTCTCTCTCCCTTCGCCTGCGCTTTCTCTCTCCGGGACGCTGACTCACGGTCTTCTCTCTCTGCTTCCTGATGCTCCCCGTTCTGCTGTGCTGCAGCTGCTTCTCCGGTTTCCTGTCCATGAAGGTCAACGGCATAAACAGCCTGATGGCCCCCTCCGGCTCCCCGGCGTTGCCGGGTCGTCAGCCCCACTGCGCTAACCGGCTGCGCCGGTAAGCTCCGCCGAATCCCTTCGGGGTTCGGGCCTGCCGGCTAGGGTCTGATGGCAACTGCCAGGTCAACCCCTGCAGCGGGCTTTCGCCCGCGCGTTCACTGGCCACAAAAAGACGTGGCCGCTGAGGACGCCCGCGTTGCGGTCGGGTGTGTGCCTGCTCATCTCAGGCGCGGTGGTCATGTTGCGGTACGTCCCACGCGGCGGGCGAATCAAAGCACCGTCATTCATCAGATACAAGGGTGAAGTGCACGCCTGCGGCGCCCTTGTATCTGCTGCCTGCCGTTGCTTCTCAGCCCTTTGCCGCGAGGAACTAACCGAAACATGAATTAACCACCTGACAGGAGAACCAGCATGCACACACAAAACGTCAACGTCGCCGCTTCAGAATCTTCCAAAACATGGGTTNAATTAACCACCTGACAGGAGAACCAGCATGCACACACAAAACGTCAACGTCGCCGCTTCAGAATCTTCCAAAACATGGGTTAACGGCCCAAAAATCTGCGTCAGCGCAAACGATCTGCGCACGCGCTGGCACGTCACGGGCGAAAACGGCGAAAAGGTCACGCCGTCAGAGGGGAAACACTACCCGGCGCGAAACGGCAGCTATGGCGTGGACGTGCTGCTGCTTGATGAAACAGATGTCATCGCGCTGATGGCTGCCGGACATACTGCGTTGCCGTGTCTGGCGAGTTCAGGCGGAGGCAGGACGGCGCTGTATGACCTGGGCGAAAAGGCCGCCGGGCGATACCTGATTGCCAGCCGTGGCCAGATTTTTTACCGCACGGATTCGTGGCAGGAAGTACGCCAGAAGTATGTCCGCCGGGCGTCAGAGGTGCGGAGCGAGGAAGTGCAGAAGTTTCTCGATAACTTTGACGCGGCGATGGCGGCAGGACTCGACCTCTACAAGGCAAGCGATGTTGCGCGTGGGATCATCTCACTGGAAAACGCCCTGAACCCGGCGACTGAAAATCAGGTAACTCCTGATGCCGCTGATACCACTCTGAACGAGATCCCCTTCTGAAAACGTTGCGCGGCCTGGAAGGGCGGGCCGCTTTTTCGTCTCAACAGATTTAAGGAAAACTGAAATGAAAATGCACAATGCGCAGGCAGTGGTTATCGGTCAGGTTGTCAGCACAGTTCTTTACAATCGCGGACGGGGCGTGGTGTTCGGCGTTCACGGCGAGCAGAAACCGGCATCAGTCGGGTCGCTTTCGGGCTGCGTATCTTATGGCGGAAATGCCACGTTTGATATTGCGTTTGAGAGCGGCGGAATATCTCGCGGACTGCCTGAAAGTATCCTGCATGGAAAACAGTGGAACATATACCCGGAAATAAAAAGCGGGGAAGAAACGGCGCGCATTGTAAAACATGCCGAGTCGGAAGAGCGCCGTAAGCAGCAGGAAAAAGAGGAGGCAGAACGCCTTTATGCAGCTGAGTGCGAGCGTTTAAAAACGGCCCCGGAATATGCCGCGCTCTCGCAGGATAAAAACGGCGCTGTGCAGGTGACGTCTAATATCCGCAAAGAGCTGAAGGCAAAATTCCCGGGTGTTAAATTCTCGGTTCGTAAGCGCAGCTATGACAGCGTAAGCGTTAACTGGACTGACGGGCCGACAGAGGAAGAAGTGAAATCCGTAACCGACAAGTACAAAGACAGTTATTTTGACGGCATGCAGGATATGTCCGTTTCCTGTGCCTCTCCTTTTAACCGCATTTATGGGGGCGTGGGCTACGTTTTTACCGACCGGGATTATTCGGACGGGCTGAAGCAAAAAGCGGTCGATGTGGTTTCTGAAAAATTTAGCGGCAGTCTGAACGGCGAAGAAATTACGCTGGCGCGCTTTAACGCAGGCGAGTTATACAGGGTCGGGCGCGATTACTTCTGGCACAATCAGGGCGTGCAGGGTGAGATAAACCGAACGCTTGCGGAAATAAAATAACAGTCATCGGGGAGCTAATTGGTTCCCTTTTTTTTGCCTGTTATCCGCCGCTAATATTGAACCGGAGACGGATAAATATAAAGCGGTGCGATGCAGGGAACAGGCGTAACGTAAGAAAAAGGAGATGTTTCTCCTGCTACCCGTTCCCGGCATTGAGCCGGGGAGGGTAATTCTGCGCGCGGGCTTCTTTGTTGTCTTTAAAATAACCCTGCGCAGAATGATAAAGATGCATTGCGCGCTTTGTCAGTTTCAAAATCTGTTCAGCCGCTGAAAGCTTTTCGCGGGATTGTGCCTGATTTGATGGCCTTATAATGTTTGTCAATCAGCATCGCATAGTTATAGCGGTTCGTTACGGTGACAGGCTTGTTTTTCATTCCCGCGTTGTACATCCCTACCGCCAGCCACGTTGTGCCGTACTGATTGAAATTACGGCGCAGCAGCATCGCACCGATATAAATGTTCAGGCACGGATCGCTGAGCAGCTTTTCTTTACTGAGGCCGGGATACTCCTTCTTCAGCCGCCGCATCGTTTCCGAATTAATCTGCATGAGGCCGTAATCACTGCTGCCGGGTTTACCGTCTTTTGTCAGGTTAGTATTAATGGCCCCCGGGTTATAGCGGGATTCCTGCCAGGCGATAGCGCGCAGATAGTCCGGATCGATGGAATACCATTCGCCGGCTTTAATAAAACAGTCCGCATTCACGCTGGCGGAGAAAATGCCTGTCGCCAGCAGGGCTGCAGCGTGAGTGAATAAACGCATTGCGGCTCCTGGTTTGAAAAGTTCGGGGGAGATGTCAGGCTCAATAATATCATAAGAGTTAGGTTTTTACACACCACTCGCAAATTTATTTTTGCTGATTAAATTATTTAAAATCAGTGAGTTAGTTGGATATTGTAGATTATTTGAGCAGTAGCGCACTTACCATCTGGTAACCTCGTGGATTCCTGAAGGTTTTTTAAAGGTTACTTAATGGTTTGTTTTAACATTATCAGTAGGTTAGAATGAGAAATCAGCCATTGGTTTCCAGATGGTTACGCCTTTTTAGGCTGGTTGTTACCTGATGGTTACCAGAAAAACTATGCCTGAAACCTTGCGCCCTGACTGGTCCGATGTGAACTTCCTCCCCGTGAATTAAGATGAAAGAGAGAAAAAATATGAATGATGAAAATTCAGCTAAGCGTAACAGGGTCAATCTTACTATCCCTTTTTCACTG
Source organism: Pantoea sp. CFCC18179 (assembly GCF_059412405.1). NCBI lineage: Bacteria > Pseudomonadati > Pseudomonadota > Gammaproteobacteria > Enterobacterales > Erwiniaceae > Pantoea > Pantoea sp. CFCC18179. Next base: position 4,811 of record NZ_JBNBPM010000020.1, read on the forward strand.
CTGGAAAAGATTGATGCCCACGTTGATAAAAAGCTGGAAGACGGTGAGTCTCGCGATACTGCTAACCGATCTGCGTTTGTGATGGAAATGTTCAAGCTGGGCCTCCGTGTTTATGAAAACAAAATAAACAAAGATGCCTCTGAAAAGACCCTTGATCAGAAGCTGGAATTTATCGCTAAAAATGTGCTTGTCAGTGGCTTTATCACTGACGCTATATTTGGTATTCAGAAAGAAACAGTTGATGCCGATAAGGTCATAAAAAATGAAATGGTTCTGGACCCGGAGTGGGTGAAGGCAGTAAATGAGCGTGTAGCAGGAAAATTGCAGGAATACTTTAAATAATTATTCATCGCCTGATGCATCCCACTGGTGTATCAGGCGCATCGGTTTATCATTCTTCCTTACTGTTTGAATCAGACTCTTTCTCCCGCAGTGCTTCCAGTTCTCTCTTCTGCGCTTCACGGATATAGCGGCGCAGCGTAAGCGCGTTAATCCCATACTGCGTGTAAACCTGCTTACGGGTAATTCCGTCCCGCAGAACGGCGTTGACGGCCTGATCGCGGTCGCGTTTAGATAGCACGTTTCTGTTATCGTACTTAACGCGTTTTTCCTGAATATCGGGTAAGTCTTTCTTTTCCCGCCATGCATCTTTTACGGTTGAGACGGTTACTCCGAGAATATCAGACGTCTGCTGCAGCGTTTTTCCCTGAACACGTAAACGAACCGCATGCTCTTTTATTTCTTCCGGAACAGGTCTGTAGTCTTCGCTTGTGCCGACGTATTTTATCAGCGTTTCAGTTGTGATGTCGTATTCTGCAAGAATATGCTTCCTGAGCACGCCCTTGCTTAATTTCATTTTTATAGTCTCGACGTCATCAGGCGACAGCTTTCTCTCTTGTTCACGGGGATTAATTTCTGTTCCGTCACGTTCAGCTATTTTTCTGACGGCCTGGTAAATGGCCGCGCGTGATACACCGCAGGCTTTCTCTATTTCTTCCAGTGTCATCTTTGGCTCTGCGTGGTACATGCCTGAAATCAGCTCCCACTGCTTCCATCGGTAATCCATCGCAGAGTGTCCCTTTCGCTGTTTTATCAGCTTGTAGACATAGGATTCAGAACACCCCTGTTCTTTGCATATATCTTTAACGCGCCAGCCGATCATGACGCGTTCCATTATTTTATCTGCGTCGGGTCCGGATTTTATTGCGACAGTCTTTTTCGGTGTGCTTTCTTTCTTTGGTGCGGGCGCAGTTTTTGCGCCGGGCAGCGCAGGCTTAATTTCAGCTTTAATTGTCTGGCCCGGTTCTATAAATATTGCCTTATCAAGGCTGTTTTTTAATTTACGGGCCTGCCACAGGTTTACGCCGGGGCACGGAAGGGGAGAAAGGAATGCTGCATTAATCATTATCCAGGCGGCGGGGTCAGGCACGTCTGAATAATCCCTTATCTGCGCAAGCGAGCGTTCAGCTGCCGCACGCAGCTGCCGTACAGAGACGCGATTCTTTATAAATGCCAGTAAAGGAATGGTGACCAGCTGGCAGGCATAAAAGCGGGTTTCGCTGAGGGTGACCTCAAACCAGCCCGGGTCACGCATGTAATGCAGAAGGGCATCATTCAGCAGTTCAGTTAAGGCTGCCTCATGATTTGTCCTAAAAATCTTAGTCGCAAAGCCCGCCGGATCGGCGACATGCACAATCAAATCGGCAGTTTCACGCATGATTTCTTATTCTCATTCAATCAGTTAGGAACTTAAGTGAAATTTCTTAGCATGACGATAAGCTAAATTGATCAGTAAGATCAATAACTTAAATTGAAGTGTGCGATCCGGAAGCGTAAAAAAACGTCAGCCGGTTAAGAAACCGTAAGCATCTGTAGCAATCCCACAGATTTGTAAAGGAAGAGTAACCGGTAAGTCAGTAATTTGACTTAAGGCCATACAGGCAAAAACAAACGATAGTTCAACCGACTGATCATTATATCCCTAACTGAGGAAAAAACCTATGAAGGGCTCTCTCTCTTCGTCTTTAAACTACTGCCGCAAGGCAGGGGCGGTAGCGTGGAAGAAAATGAACAAATCTGCGCTGCTCTCAGCACTGGCGATCCTGGCTGTTTCTGTGATGCCAGCCCACGCCCAGGACTACTTCGCAGGGGCAAAAACTGATGTTACGGATACGTTCGGCGGCAACTCAGCCGTTGTATATATCCTGTATGTGATTGAGATTGCATTCATCGCCTTCACCTACATCAAAACCAAAAACCTCGCACTGTTCGGCAGCATCGCCGCGCTGCTGGTTTTCGTGAACGTCGCCTTCAACGTCATCCCGGCTTAACGTCTGCTTATGGATAAACGTGACCGGTATACCTATGCGGCTACGTTTTCCGAGCAGAAGCGGTTCGTGGGGCTGCCACCTGATGAGTTCTGCCTGTATGTGCCACTGGCACTGCTGGCAGTTTTTCTCAACATGTGGATTTTTGGCCCCACGCTTTTAGCCGCCGTGGTTGGAATACGTCACCTCAAGAAAGGCCGCGGTTCTCAGTATCTTCTCAACCTTGCGTACTGGTGCCTGCCCACCTCAGTGATGCGCTTCTTTATCAGCATCCTGCCTGACAGCTACAAACGGCACTGGGTCGCCTGATCCCCCTCCGGAGACAACATGGAATTAAAGCTGCGTTCGGCGGGAAACCGCAATATGGCCGTGGCTATTCTGGTGCTGCTCGTTATCACGATCCTTGCGCTCCTTCTCTGCTGGCGCATCTACGGTGATAACCGGGCGCTGATGAATCAGCTCCTTAATAACAAACAGACCATTATCGTTCCCTACGGCGCGGACACGCCGTTCAGCTTCACCGGCGAGCGCGGCGACGCCCGCTACCTGCGCCTGATGGCGCTGGCGTGGCTGAATCTGCGCCTCAACATCTCCGACAAAAACGCAGAGGCCAGCCACGAAATGCTGCTGGCGGGCGCCTGCGATGGCGCGGAGAAATCACTCAAAGGCGTGCTGGCTGACGAAGCCTCACGCGTTAAAGGTAACAGCGGCGGGTCGGTGTTCTATCCCAGAGACGTCAGCGTCTGGCCGGACAAGGGCATCGTGGACGTGACCGGCGATCTGCAGCTGAGCTACGGGCTGCACGACGGCAAGCCGGTGAAGAAGCACTACCGGCTGCGCACCGACACCCGAAACAACCGTCTCTGCTGGAGCGCTTTCCTGGAGGTTCCCGATGCGTAAATCCCTGCTAATCAGCGCCGTCGCGCTGCTGACGGCGTTCGGCGCCCGCGCTGAACAGCTGACGCTCAATCCTGGTGCCCGCGTCAATGCGGCGGTGAGTAACATCAATCCGAACTACCTGCGCGTGAACGATGACCGCATCCTCAGCGTACAGGCGGCGCAGGGCGTGCTGAGCGCCAAATCCCCGACGCCGGAAGGCGCGGTTGTGTTTTCCACCGTGACCGACAAGCCGTTCACCATGTTCGTACAGACCGCGTCCGGGTTTGCCTTCTCTGTGCAGGCGACGCCGGGCAAGCGCGCAGGCCTGAGCCTGACTGTAGATAACCGCGAGGTGAAGGGCACGGAAGAGGCGCGGGAGTACGAACAGAAGCAGGACACCTACAGCGCGCTTATCAGCGGCCTGGTGGGAAGATTCATCACAAACCGCAAGCCGGCAGGCTACGTGCTGAGTAAAAACACCGACGTGCCGGTGAGCGAGTCGGTGAAAAGCGCGTTTGCGCTGCGCCCGGTGACCGCCTGGCAGGGCGACCGGGTACGCATCGTGCGCACGGACATCACCAGCCTCTCCTCGCAGCGCATTCGACTGAGCGAGCGCTACTTCTGGAGTCCGGGCGTGATGGCGGTGGCGTTTCACCCGCAGCTTGACGTGCTGGAGCCGGGGGCAAAGGTTTCGGTCGTAACGGTATTCCGTACGAAAGGAGGCCCGGATGAACCTTAACAGCCTGGTCCGCAGCAAACAGCGCAGGCTGTTTGGCATCATCCTCGCCGCCGCTGTCGTCATCATCGGCGGCCTGTACCTTGCGAACCGGGGCGCAACCGGAAAGAGCGGGGGGCATGAAAGTAAACCCGACCGTGCCACCGCCGAGCCGGATCTGACCGGCGGGGGTGTGGTCAACGCTTTTGACGGCTCCGGGCAGGGCTCGCTACTGGTGAGCGCGCAGAACCGGGAGAAAGAGGCGCGGGAACAGCTTTCCTCCATGCAGAAAGACTTCAAGTCGCTGAAAGACCAGATGTCCGACGTGATGAACAACAACAAGTCGCTGCAGCAGAACGTCAGCGACCTGATGGATCAGCTGAAAAATCAGCAGAACCAGCCAAAAACGCCCCCCGCCGGACAACAGGCACAGCAGGGCGCGCAACAGGGGGCACAGCAGGGTGCCGGTTATACGCCGCCGCGTACGGAATACACCTTTGCACCCGCGCCGGTGCAGACCGGACAGATCGATAACCAGACGTTTGACTACTCGCAGTTTGAGCCCAAAGCGAAAGACACCTCGTTCTGGGTCCCGACCGGCACGTTCTCTGATGCCATCGTGATAGAGGGGGCCGACGCCAACGCCTCGGTGCGCGGTGAGAACAACCTGGTGCCGATGCAGTTCAAGCTCAAGGGCCGGGCGCACATGCCGGGTAACAACAAAATGGGGCAGCTGGATAACTGCTTCGTGACGGCAGCGGCCTACGGCGACATCTCCAGCGAGCGCGCCATTGTTCAGCTGCAGCGCCTCTCCTGCATCATCGACGGCAAGCACGTCGATCAGGCAGTGAAGGGGCACGTTGCCTTCTACGGCAAGAACGGCATTAAGGGCGTGCCGGTGATGCGCAACGGCAAGATTCTGGGGCTGGCCTTCACCGCAGGGGCGTTGGGCGGTCTCGGTCAGAGCGCCTCGCAGGTAGGCCAGACGGTCACCGGCATCGGCGCAACCAGCACGGTCAGCGGCGGAGATGTGGCGCGCGGCGCTGTGGGCGGTGGCGTGGGCAAGGCGGCGGACAAGCTGGCCGACTACTACATCGAGCGGGCCGAGCAGTATCACCCGATTATCCCGATTGGCGCGGCGAACCGCGTAGAGGTGGTGTTTATCGAAGGCTTCCGCGCGAAGTTCATTGAGGATGAAGAAGCCGCGAAGCTTGCGAAAGAGCAGCAGCGTTCAGGCGGGCAGCAGCAGGACACACAGACCCGCGAGCAGGGCAACAGCGGCCTGCCGCCGGATCTCGTGGGCAAGCTCGGCGACGCGACCCGCCTCAACATGAATGACTTCGTGACCCCGACCAGTGGCGGGCAGGCGAAGAGCATGACTCCACAGGGCGTGGCGCAATGACGGCTGAAAAAATCCGGCTTCGTCACGCAGAGCACTGCGGCTGGATGGTTTTTACCGAACGGACGGTGAACTGCTTCGGGCGTGAGGCCGACGCGCGCATCCCGGGCCTGCAGGCGCTGGGGTTCGGGGTGAAGAAGCTCTACTGCAAGCCCGGCCTCATCCCGGACGACGGCTACGTCGCCCTGTTCGGGGAGACGCTGCGCCGCCTGCTGGAGGTCGCTCCCGGCGATGCTTTTGCCATGAGCATGCTCTCACGGCTCGGGACCAGCGGCAAAAACGGCGACCTCTTTATCGACTTTACCGAAATCGACGCGCTGTCATCCGGTAGCGCCGGCGGAGAACATCATGAATAACTCGACAGATGTAAGCACTACACAGCCTGCTGATGACCAGTCTCCTGCTGGTCATTTTCTGATAACGGGCAAAACCGGGGCGGGAAAAACCGCGCTGGCCATGACACTCATGAAAGACCTTCTCAACCAACACGCAGACGGAGAGCACCATGACTAAAGCTCACTCTTTTATCATCAGCGCGCTGGCCGTCATGTTGAGCGGCTGCGCGGGCATGAACGGCGACTTTGAGTTCGACAAGCCGGCAAAGGATTCCGGCGTCTGGATGTCGCAGGCCGACGATATGTCCGCCGGCAGCAGCGGTAACGCGCCGGCAGCGGCTGCACCGAACGGATTTACCGGCGCAGGCATTCGGCTGGACGACTACCGCCTGATTGATACCGGCACCATCCGCCTGGACCCGCAGACCGATGCGCAGGCGCGGCGCAGCGGCCTGAGCGACGGTATCCCGGTGCGCGTGGCGTCATCCGGCGAGGTCCGCCCGTTCACCCGAGAAAACGGCGTGCTGCGCACCGACACGCGGCAGACCGCGTACTGCAGCGCGGCGCACTGCTTTCCGGAACCTGCTGCCGCGTTCCGCCGTCCTGACGGCGTGGCGCGCATCTGGATAGCGCCTTACGTCTCCCCCGACAACAACGTCCACATGGGCGAGGTCATCTACAGCGTCTCCAGTCACGGCGACTGGAGCGGCATTCTGATGTGAGGTCCGCATGAAATTTCTGAAAGGCTTCCGCTTTGACCCGCTGAACGTGGTGGAAACGGTGGCGGGCATTCTGGGCGAGCGGGACACAACGAACGAGACGCGCCAGAAGCTGCAGGACATGGACTACCCGCATATTCGCGACCTGCTGCCCTACAAGGATTATGACTCTGAAAGCCAGATCTGGGTTAACAAGGAGTCGGTGGGATTCGTGGTGGAGAGCCAGCCGCTGATTGGCGCCAACGAGAAGCTGGCCGAAAGTCTGGAGTATTTGCTGCGCGACGTCGCCCCTCGCGACGTTCCGCTTCAGGTGATGCTGGTTTCTTCCCGGGCGGTGAAAGAGCAAGTCGAGCAGGGGCTGAAAAACTTCGCCTGGAAGGGGCACCGGGCGGACGAATGCAACGATGTGACCGCGCGCTTCTTCCTGAACGGTGCGCGTTTCACCTACAACAACGGCCTGGACCATCCGCTGACCCTGCGCGACTACCGCCTGTTCTTTATCTGGGCCATGCCGGTGAAGCACCTGAGCGAAACCGACATGATCCGTGTGCGCGACGTGCGACGTAATCTGCTGAACGCACTCAACGCCGCTGACTTGTGGTCCACTGCCATCGGCGTGAGCGAGTTCAGCAGCGTGCTGCGCGAGTTCTTCAACCACGACCCGGCGCGGCTTGAGCGCTACGACAGCGAGTACGATCCGGCGGCCGACCTCAGCACGCAGTTTGTGGACCGCACCACGTCCTGGCGGGTGAAACCCTCGCACATCCGGATTGAGGGCAGCGACGCGAAGAATAAGCCGTTTGCTGCGCGCATGGTAAACCTGAACCTCGATCGCAACCCGCAGGAGCACTTTCTGTGGCAGAACGGCAACATCATTCAGGACCTGATGTCCCCGACCAACGGCATTCCCTGCCCGTTTATCTGCACGATGGTGCTGACCACCGAAGAACAGATGAAAAGCCAGGGGGAGGCAAACAGCCGCTTCCTGTCGCTGGACTCGCGCGTGAACACCAGTTACGCCAAGTACATTCCGTCAACGACGCGCCAGCACGCAGAGTGGAAAGATGCCCGCGCGCGGCTGCTGTCGAATCAGACGTCGCTCACGAGCTACTTCTACGGCATCACGCTGTTCTGCCCGGACGACGATGACCTGACTTCTCGCTACACCGAAAAGACGCGCAACGCCTTCGCCGCGCAGGGGCTGCGCTTCGTGCGCGCTGACTTTATGCAGCTGCGCAACCTGCTGGCCACGCTGCCGTTTGCGATGGTGAATAAAAAGCTGCGTGACGACTGCCGCAAGACCGGCGGCATTCAGCGCTCGGAGTCGTTTCACGCGGTGAACCTGATGCCGGTCATCGGCGACAACAAGCTGTGCGCCTCGGGCATTCTTATTCCGAGCTACCGCAACCAGGTCGCGTTTATCGATGTGTTTGACGAGAGCCTGCCGAATACCAACTTCAACTGGTTTATGTCCGGCACATCCGGCGCGGGTAAGTCGGTACTGGCGAACTCGATAGCGCGATCGGTGCTGGACAAGGGCGGGACGGTGGCGGTGCAGGACATCGGGGACTCCTACAAGGCGGCGTGCAGCAGCCTTGGTGGCACCTACATTAACGGTGATTCCCTGCGCTTCAACCCGTTTGCGAACGTCACGGACATTACGCTCGCCGCCGAGCGCATCCGCGATCAGCTGTGCATTCTGGCGAGCCCCAACGGCCTGCTGGACGAGGTGCACGAGTCCATGATCCTGGAGGCGATCACCGAATCGTGGCCGACTTATGAGCAGGACATGCGTATTGACCACGTCATTGACTACCTGAAGAAGAGGCAGGCCGCCATTAGCCGCGAACACTCCTCACTGATTGGCGGGCGCATTGACGAAATCACGACCCTGCTCGGCAAGTACAGTACGAAAGGGATCTATGGCCGGTTCTTTAATTCGTCCGAGCCGACCCTGAAGCCTGATCTGCAGTTTGTGGTCACCGAACTGGGCGACCTGCGCAAGCAGCAGGACCTGCTGTCTGCGGTGCTGTTCAGCATCATGATCTGGAACGAGAACATGATGTACACCACGCCCCGCAGCATGCGAAAGATGAACATCATTGACGAGGGCTGGAAGCTGCTCGGCGGCTCCAGTACCAAAATCAAGGACTTCATTGAGGAGGGCTACCGCACCGCCCGCCGTCATAACGGCTCTTACGGCACGGTGACCCAGGCGATACGCGATAAAAACCTGTCCACGGCGGCGCTCGCGGCCTACGACAACAGCTCGTTCAAGTTCACCTGTATGCAGGACGCCAAGTCGTTTACCACCTTCCAGAAGGAGGAGCCGCACGCGTTCAACGAGCTGGAGTGGGAGATGATCAGGAAGTTCCCGCCAGCGAAAAAGGCGCGCTACAGCTCGTTCCTGCTGAGCGTGGGTGAGTTTTCCAGTTTCCACCGACTCATTCTCGATCCGCTGAGCGACGGGCTTTTTTCCTCCAAAGGCGAGGACTTTACCTACCGCGAGAAACGTCTGCGCGAGGGCGCGGACATCAAGGACATCCTGTTTGAGATGGCCGATAACGATGCGCACAAGCGCGACATCATCCACATGCTGCGGGAGATGCAACTTTGAATACAAAACACCTTGTGGCGGGCTGCGGCCTGTCGGTTGCGCTGAGCGTGGGCGCGTGTGCGGCCGCATGGTTCCTCTGGCTGAAGCCGCCGATGCTGGTCACCTTTGACATGAAGGGCACGACCAATGCGCTTATCCGGCAGACCGCGAAGCTTGACCTGAACGACGATCAGCGTAAGGCGCTGCTGACCCGCTTTGACCGCAGCGTCACCACCGCTACGGCGGAATATGCCAGCGAACACGGTACGGCCATTCTGGTGAGCCCTGCCGTAGTCACCGGCCTGCCGGACGCCACGCCGGAGATTCAGGCGCGGCTCGCTGAACTGATGAAGGCCGGTAACCCGCAGCAGTAACCCTGTCCGATCACCCCAACCGGAAGTTTCCCGATGACACATGCAACTCCGCTGGCGCGCCTGGCCGCCGGCGCGCTGCTCGCCACGCTCAGCCTGCAGGCGGGCGCGGCTGAGCTGGGCACGTACGGCGATACCTGGGACGTCCGCGAGCGCAACCTGATCGCGGTCCTGAAAGACAACCTGAAGCAGCACTTTGACGGCCGGTCGCAGGCCGACATTGAGCGGGAAATGCAGAAAAAGGCCGAAGACGAGGCGATGCGCCCGCCGCCGGTGGCCGGACTCACTACCGCGCGCGAGACGCACAGCCGCCTGTTTGATCCGTCGTTCACGGTTCAGCGCGACATTGCTGACCAGAACGGCGTGGTGTTCGCGCATAAAGGCCAGGTGGTGAACCCGTTTGACGTCATCCCGGTATTTGACGAGACGCTGTACTTCATCGATGCCGACGACGACCGGCAGATTGCCTGGATGAAGCAGCAGGTGCCGCACACCACGACGTCCCGCGTCATCCTGGTCAACGGTAATGTGCGCGACAGCGCAGAGGCCCTCGGCGGCCGGGTCTACTTCGACCAGACCGGCAACATCACGAAAAAGTTCGGCATCACGCAGGTGCCTGCGGAGGTAAAGCAGGCGCCCGGACAAAAACTCTTCCTTATTACTGAATTCGGTCTTCCCGACCGCTAACGGAGCCAGACATGAAAAAACACATCCTCGCCGCCGCCCTGACGCTGAGCCTGACCGGGCACGCGATTGCCGCTGACGACGCCTTCAGCGATACGCAGAAGGCACAGATCGGCGAGATTGCAGCGGACTACCTGCGGGCCCACCCGGAAATCCTGATCGAGATGAGCCAGAAGCTGCAGGCGCAATCGCAGGAGAAACAAATGGCCTCCGCCGCCGGCGCAGCGCTGAAGGAGCAGGACGCGCTGCTGAACGATCCAGCCTCACCGGTGCTGCACCCGAAGGGCGACGTCGCGGTCATCCAGTTCTTTGACTACCAGTGCATCTTCTGCGCGAAGGTCGCCCCGACCGTGGAGCAGTTCATCAGCCAGAATCCGAACGTGCGCTTCATTTATAAGGAATGGCCAATCTTCGGCAGCCGCTGGCCCGCGTCGGTACAGGCGGCGAAAGTTGGCCTGTCTGTGTACAGGAAAGGCGGCGCAGAGGCGTATCACCGTTACCACGCCGCGCTCTACGAGACCGGCCACAACGAAGGGAAGCTGCTGGATGAAGACATCCGCCAGGCGGCGGTGAAGGCGGGCGTGACCACGACGCCGAAAGAAGAGGTCGAGGCAATGGGCGCGGCGCTGGAGAAAAACAATCAGCTGGCCCGCAGCCTCGGCATTCAGGGCACGCCCGCCTTCTTCGTCATGCCGGTGACGGGGGCAACCGCTGAGAACGTCAGCGTTATCCCGGGTGCGACAACTCTGCAGGGGCTACAGGCTGCAGTAGAAAAAGCGCGCGGCGGCGTGAAGAAAGGAGGCTGATATGGCCTGGCGCACGGTTTTACTGGCGCTCGCGGTGTGGGTCTGCCAGCCGGCGCTTGCCGCTGACAACGGCAAGACATCCCTGACCTGCGAGGGGCGCTGGGTTAACCCCATCACCGACGTGTGCTGGGAGTGCCTGTTCCCGATGAGCATTGGCAGCGTGCAGGTGTCGGCCGGATCGCTGCCGGATACCGAAAACCCGTCATCGCCCATTCAGTTCTGCCCGGCGCCGCCGCCCATTTTTGAGCGCCCGGGCATCGCGATTGGCTTCTGGGAGCCGTTTGCGATGACTGACGTGACGCGCTCGCCCGGCTGCATGGTGAACATGGGCGGCTTCAACATCAACATCCCGAACACCGGCACCGGCACCGGCACGAAAACGGCGAACGAGCACCCGGGCACCTTCTATCACGTCCACTGGTACAAGTATCCGCTGATCTCCTGGCTCAACATTATTACCTCGGAGATGTGCATGCAGGGCGGGGAGTATGACATCGGCTACCTGTCGGAGCTGGACCCCACCTGGCAGAACGACAACCTGGCGCTGTTCCTGAACCCGGAGGTGATGCTGTTTGCGAACCCGGTGGCGCAGATGGCCTGCGCGGCGGACGCGGTGGCGGCGGGCGTGAGCAAACCGATTGATGCGCTGTTCTGGTGCGCGGGCTCGCACGGCTCGATGTACCCGTTCACGGGCAACATCGTGAACGAGTCGAGCGGGCTCAACAGCGGGGCGCTGCTCTCCGAGCGTATGGACTTCAAGCTGCACCGCGAAGGGCTCATCCTGGATACCGTGCCGCAGAACACTGCCGTCTGCTACGAGTATCCGTCCGCAATCATGCCGAAAAGTCGCTACCGCTATCAGATGGTGAACACCATCCCGGACGTGGCGTCCTGTCATCCCTTCGGGCGCAACGTGATGCTGTGGCAGACCGGTAAGGAAATGCCCACTACCAAAAAGAACTATGGCTATCTCATCTGGAAAAAGCGCAACTGCGTTGTGCTTTAAGCGAGGACACATGAGGAAAACACGCAACACGCTGCTGATTGCCGCCGGGCTGACGGCGGCGATGGCCGCGCAGGCGGAGGACGCGCCGCAGGGCACGCAGGTCGGCAGTACGGAAAACGAGACGGCCTATTTCCTGTCCGCGTCAGTACCCGAAAAGGAGATGGCCATTCTGATGAAGGCGGCCGAAGCCCGGGACATTCCGGTGTATTTCCGGGGGCTGGTCGGCGACAGCATGGAGCAGACCGCGAAGTACATGATGTACATGGTCAGCACCTATAAGGTGCGCGGCGTGCAGATAGATCCGGTGCGCTTTGAGCGCTACGGCGTGAAGCAGGTGCCGGCGCTGGTGAAGAAGTGTGGCGACCACTTCGACATCGTGTACGGCAACGTCGCGCTGAATCAGGCGCTGAGCATGATCGAGACGCGCGGCGACTGCCGCAAAAAGCCCTGACCGGCCCCGCTGCCCGCTGCGGCGGGCTTTCTTAACCTTTCCGGAACCTCTTATGAAAAAAGCCACTCGCTCCCTGCTGCAGGGGCTGCTGCTAACCTGCCTGTCGGCCAGCGTTCTGGCGGCGTCGATGGACGCTTCCAACCAGGAAGGCATTAACGCCGGTAAATCCGCAGACGGCACGACCAGCGCCGATCCGAACGGCTACTTCGACAACTACAGCTCAGACGCGCCGCAGCGCGGCTACTACAGCGGACCGACCCAGACGTCATCGAACATTGACGTGAAAGGGCAGACGGAGCTGAGCGAGTCTGATTTAGGCCAGACCGCGCGCGAATCCTACGTGAATAACCCGGCGGACAAGCTCAGCTACGACTCTGACATGATGAAGTACAGCGACGAGATCCGTGAAAACGCCAACGCCATCACCGGCGTGAACGGCAGCCAGTGCGTGGCACAGGAGCTGAACAAAACCACCTACACCACACACAGCTGTGAAATGGCCACTCCGCTAACTCAATCTTGCACGCGCAAGGCCACCATCGTGACGACCGGATCGTATGAGGAGTACAGCACGCAGCTGGTTCTAAATGCCGGCAGCTCGACGGCGGTGCCGGTTGATAACTTCTGGATACGTTATGACTTCACGGTTCCTGAAGACGGCACTATCAGCAGCGGGGTCTGGGCGTATGAATACCCGCGAGCACCCTCGTATCATGGGGAGTCGGGCAATCGCCTCTGGTACTACATTCAGGCGTTTGGCACGACGGTGAAGGCCAAGCCGAACCGGAACGGGGATTTTGGTATCGCGACGCAGAAAGTGACGAAAGGGCAGACGGTTTCTCTGTTTGTGCTTTACGACACTGACGGCAACAAAGGCAGCGCGCGGGACGGGCTGATCAGAACGATTGCTAACGGCACCAACGTTTTTCGCGTGACGCTGCCGATGCAGGCAGTACGCGACACGGTCACGGCGAGCATCGAATGGACTAACAGCTGCCCGGCAGACATGGGCGACGCGGTGAAGATGAGCGAGGTCTGCAGCGACCCGGGCGGCACCCGCTCGGTGACAGTCGGCGGCAAGGCCTACAGCCTCTACAGCGACTGCTGGGGCTACACCACCCAGTGGAACGTGTTCGAAGACGACACCAACACCTGTCAGGCGTACATCGACGATCCGAACTGCAGCGAAGGCACCCGCACCTGCACCCAGAAAATTGGCAACCTCTGCGTTTACAGCAAGCTGACCTACCAGTGTGCGCACACCGTGAAAAGCACCGGCTACGTGTGTGGCTCGGAGTTCTACTGCTCGGACGGCAGCTGCTCGGCGATGCAGGCGGGCCAGAACCAGAACTTTGAAATGGCGGTATCGCAGCTGGCCGCGCTCGCGGCCGCGGGCAAGGACTTCGCGGGCATGGACCCGAACCAGGTGACGGCGTTTACGGGTAAGGCAATGGCCTGCCGCAAAAGCGCGGCGGGCTTCAGCAACTGCTGCAAAAGCGGCGGCTGGGGTCAGAGCGCGGGGCTTGCGCACTGCAACACTGAGGAAAAAGAGATCGGCACCGGCAAGGAGAAAAAGCTGGTCGTGAAGGTCGGGTCATACTGCTCGAAAAAGGTGCTCGGGGTCTGCCTGCAGCAGAAAGAGGGCTACTGCGTGTTCGACAGCAAGCTCGCCCGCATCGTGCAGGAACAGGGGCGGCGCGACCAGCTGGGCATCAGCTTCGGCTCGGGTGAAAGCCCGGACTGCAGGGGAATAAAGGTCGCCGAGCTGCAGGGCATTAAGTTCGATCACATTGACTTCAGCGACTTCTACGACGACCTGAACAGCAACATCAAACTGCCCGACCAGGACGCGCTGAACCAGCGCATCACCTCCGACATCCAGAACAGCCTCAAATCAGGAGATTAAGCGTGAGAAAATTCATCGGCCTCGCGCTGCTGCTGGCGGTATCGCCGCTGCACGCGGCAGAGGAAAAAAAGCCCGACGGCTACAACTATGACCCGGCGGTCGGCTGGTACTGGTACAACGAGCCGGTAAAAAAGGACGAAGAAGAACAGCCGGCGCCGACGCCCGCCGCGCCGCAGGAGACGCCCACGCAGAAGATGAAACGCCTGCAGGCCTTTCGCGACAACCTGATGAACGAGGCGATGCTGCATCCCTCCACCGAAAACATCCGGCGCTACAAAATCGTGCAGGACTGGATGGTCAATCAGGCCAGCATGTTCGCCTCGCGCTGGGAGAAAGTGCTGCTGGACAACCCGGAGCTGGACTACAGCCTGAAACACCCGTTCTACAACGGCACCGCCAACATCCAGTACACCGAGCAGCGCCAGAAGCAGCAGGCAGCTATCCGCTACGTGAACCAGCGCTATGGCGTGTTCTTCTTCTATCGAGGCAACGAGCCGCTGGATAACCGGCTGGGCGGGGTGGTGAAGGAATTCAGCGAGCAGTACGGTCTGACCGTTATTCCGGTGACCGTGGACGGACGCGCCAGCCCGGACCTGCCGGACACCCGGCAGAACGCCGGGCAGGCGGAGAAGATGAAGATAGAACACTTCCCGGCCATCTACCTGGTCGAGCCGCGCACGAAGAAATACCAGCCGCTGGCCTACGGCTTTATCACCCAGGACGACCTGGCGCGCCGCATGCTCAACATCGTTACCGACTTCCAGCCCGAGGATTAACCATGATTTCAAAACTTTTTGCCGTACTGCTGATGCTTGCGCCGGTGCTGGCCTCGGCCAGCACGATTGACGACATTGCCCGCCTGGAGCAGGCGAAAGCGGGTGCAGACGCGCCCGCTGAACAGGAAAGTGAGCCGGCACAGCGTTCACCTGTTGCAGACGCGCAGCCGGCTCCCGCGAAACCCGTCTGGTATCACCTGAGCGACGGTCGCCGCGTGGACGTGGGCCACNGACGCGCCCGCTGAACAGGAAAGTGAGCCGGCACAGCGTTCACCTGTTGCAGACGCGCAGCCGGCTCCCGCGAAACCCGTCTGGTATCACCTGAGCGACGGTCGCCGCGTGGACGTGGGCCACTGGCAGATCGTGCACTTTGTCCGCTCCGACTGCCCGTATTGCCACCGCTTCAATCCGACCCTGAAGTCGGTGTCCGAGCAGACCGGCATCGGGGTGTTCGTCTACAGCTTTGACGGCAAGGGCGACGCGGTGTTCCCGAAGGTCATGCCGGTGAACGACGGCATCCTGAAGGACTTCTTCGCGGAGCTGCCGCAGGCGACCCCCACCGACTTCATTATCAACACGCAGTCGCTGGTGACGATCCCGCTGTCGCAGGGGGAAATGAGTGAGGAGGCGCTGAAGCAGCGCCTGGATGAGTCGTTTGCGCTGGCCGTACGCCTGGGGGTGCTGTGATGAACAAATTTGCGTTAAGTGCCGCTCTGACGTCTGGCTTTTTACTGTCCGCGCCGGCCTTTGCGGACGTGCAGAACGACATCAATAAGTTCTTTAACGACATGGGCGGCGGCGGCGGTAACTACACGCAGGCGGCCGCGTGGCAGGGCCAGTCGGCGGGCTACCTGACCGGCGGCAACCTGTTTATCCGCACGCCGGTGCGCAATATCCAGCTGATTTCGGTGACGCTCCCGGACATCAAGTCGGGCTGCGGCGGCATCGACGCCTATCTGGGCTCGTTCAGCTTCATCAACAGCGACAGCATCAAAATCATGGGCAAGCAGATCCTGAGCAACGCCGCCGGCTACGCCTTTGACCTCGGGCTCGAAACCATCTGCCCGCAGTGCAAGGCGGTCAAAGACTACCTGCAGAAGCTTGCGGCGGACACAAACAACATGAATATCTCCACCTGCCAGGCCGCGCAGTCCATTGTCGGCGGCCTGTGGCCAAAAACGCAGGCGGCCAGCTCGCAGATTTGCCAGGACCTCGGCACCAAACATGACGTGTTCTCCGACTGGGCGGCGTCCCGTCAGGGGTGCGGCGTGGGCGGGGAGACGAACAGCGTGTTCAGCAAGGCGACCGACGAGGAGAAGAAGCGCATCCCGCGCAACCGCAACCTGACGTGGGACACGTTCACGAAGCTCAACCAGTTTTTCAGCAACGATCGCGCGCTGAAGGAGTTCATTATGTCGATGGTCGGCACGGTAATTTACGATGCGAACGGCAACCCGACGTTCCTGCAGCCGCGCGGGGGCAGCGAGTCGATGTTCAATACGCTCCTGAACGGCGGTACCGAAAAAATTTACCGCTGCAACGACAACAACACCTGTCTGTCACCCACCATTGCAAACCTGACCCTGTCTGAAGACGAGGGCATGACCGGCCGGGTGCGTGACATGCTTAACGACATCTTTGACAAAAGCCGCACCGACACGGCTCTTAACGATAACGAAAAGGCGCTTATCAGCAGCACCCGCGTGCGTATCCTGCGCTACACCATTGACTCTGCGTCGGTGGGCATGGATCAGAGCGTGGTCAGCAGCCTGGCGGAGTACATCGCGGCCGATATGGTGATGTCCTACATCAACGGGCTGATTGACGTGGCCGCGAGCGGCGCGGCGGGCTCGCTTGATACCGAAGAAGAGAACAAGCACTTTCGCGAGAACCTGCGTCAGGTGCGCAACGAGCTGAGCCAGCGCGTCGCGCGCATTCAGGTGCAGCAGAACGGGCTGGCGGAGTACGACCGCAGCCTGTCCGAAACGCGCCAGCAGCTCTCTTCATCCGTTTCCGACAGCGTGCTGTCGAACTATCAGTTCGGGGGGTAAGCATGGCGCTTGATATCTGGGTGGTCAGCTCCGGCGGCATGATCACGATGGGCCTGAACGCGGTGGCGACCGTGATGGAGAACGGCGGCTGGAAAAGCACGATCTGGGTGGCGGAGATGCTGGGCATCGCCTTCTGCGTGATGACCTACCTGCGTACGCACAATATGACGGCGATGTTCGGATGGGGGCTGACGTTCGTGCTGGTCACCGCACTACTGCTGACGCCAAAGGTCACGGTGGTGGTCAACGACCTGACCGCCCCGGACACCATCGGGCGCGTGGATAACGTGCCGGTGGGGCTGGCCATGCCGCTGTACCTGGCGACAGGCGTGGGCTACACGCTCACGACCACCTACGAAGACATTTTTCACTTTCCGGACGAGCGGTCCTACACCAAAACCGGCATGCTGTTCGCGAGCAAGTTGCTGCAGGACAGCTTCACCATCGACAGCCGCAATCCGGTGCTGGCCTACAACATGGGGGAATACGCGAAAAACTGCGTGGTGCCGGACATCATGCTGAACCACAAGTACAGCATGCAGGATGTGATGGAGTCCGAGGACGTGCAGGCGCAGATCTTCAGCAACCCGAGCCCGCTGCGCGCCATCTACTGGCGGGACGCTACGGGCACGATGTTTATGGTCTGCCGGGACGCCGCGCCGCGCCTGAAAAACCTGCTGTCAGCGGAGAGCAACAACACAGGCAGCACGTTTATGGCCCACGCGGTCCGCATGCTGCCGGGCAACAATGCGCCGCAGACGGTGTACGCCGAGCAGCTGGCCGGGTCCTATGAATATTTCCTCGGCAGCAGCAAGTCGGCGCAGAGCATTATGATGCAGAACATCGCCGTCGCGGGCCTGCGTCGTGGGCTGAACAGCTATGTGAAGGGGATGAATGACACTGCCTCAATGGTGGACATCGCGTCCGAGCAGTCGCTGATGAAGCTGCGACTTTCGCACGCGGTCAGCTACACCATTGCGACGGAGGTGCTGCCGCAGCTGCACACGGTGCTGCTGCTGTTCTGCATCTGCATCTTCCCGGTAATGGTGTTGGCGCTGTACGTGCGGGAAATTGCCTGGGCCGTTATCAAAAGTTACCTGAACTTTATGGGCAGCCTGATGCTGTGGCCGGTGATGTTCGCCATCTTCAACTTCGCGGTGAACTACAGCACGCAGAACAGCTTTCACGCGACGGGCCCGACGCTCTCGAACATGAACCGCCTGATGGAAACCAGCACCACCACGGCAGGCATCGCCGGCTGGCTGATGCTTTCCATTCCGTTTCTGGCATTTCGTCTGTTCACCGGCCTCGGTCAGGGCTTTGCGAGCCTCAGCTCCAGCCTCGGCAGCGCGCTCAGTAGCGCGTCTGCAGCAGACTCCGGCGCGGTGGCGTCGGGCAACATGAGCGTGGGTAACGTGCAGCTGGACAACATCAACGGGCACAAAACGGACATGAACCGCGCTTATCGTGAGGGCAATACTTCTATGCAGCTGGGTAACAGTGCCATGCGCACCGTGACGCAGGACGGGCAGACGGTGTATGACGCCTCCGGCGCAACCAGCCGGCTGCCGGTGGATCTGCACCTTGACCGCAATCTTGCAAGCGCCGCGCAGCGCTCGGTACGCGACAGCATGGCGCAGACCGAAATGGCAGCGCAGGGCTACAACCACTCAGTGCAGGAAACCGGCTCGCAGCTCAAACAGTTCCATGAGCAGTTCGGCAACAGCGATTCGAAAACGCTGTCAGCCTCAACCGGCATGAGCATCACTGACGCGGAGCGCGTGAACAAAATGCAGAACGTGGCGCAGGACTACGCGACCCGCAACCATATCAGCCTGAATGAGGCATATTCGGAGCTTGAAGATAAATCCCGCAGCGCGTCAGTAAACACCGGAGCAAGAACACAAGCTGGTATTGATTCGAGCAAATCACTCTGGGGTAAAGCAGGCGAGTGGGTAACAGGTGCTTCGGTCAAAGGCGATGTTCATGGCGGTACAGAATTGACAGGAAGAACTGGTTCAACATCACAAACTTCGGAGGGAGGACAAAGTGGAAGTGATAATTCGCAAACTATCTCCGCTCGTGAGTCGCAGGACTTCAGCCAGGGCATGGACGTGTTGCGGAACTACAGCACAACCTATAATGGGCAACACGTTGACAACAACGCATCTGGCCTGATGAATCAGATCTCTTCTGGTATCACTACGTCTGACAGTAGGTATGCACAGTTTACGGCCAGCCAGGCGCATACGCATGAGATGCAGAAAATGGCTTCTGAAACGGAAACGCTCAGCGCTGGCGCACGTGATAACTACACGCAGCAGTTTGTGGAATGGGCTCAGAGGCGTGCACCGGGAAATGCAGAAACCATTCTTACCAACACGTCTGATGAAGGTGTTCAGAAGCAGCGTGACGGGCTTGTTCAGGAGTTCTTTGCAGAGAAGCTGCAGGGGCGTATTGATGGAAATTATGAACGGAATGCTGGGAGTACGGGTGAAGGTATGAGCGCTCCGGCAAACATTGCAGGCGCTCAGTTTGGAGGCGCATATAACAATGCGAATCAGAGTATCGAAGCCGGTGTCGCCAGAAACAACATACGCACTGACGTCATCAATGACGTTGAGCAACAACAGGGTGTGGTTAAAAATAAAGCGATTGAAGCCAACGATGCTATAGGAAAAGCGAAAGGCGAAACAGATAGCGGTGTAGCGTCGCGTATGGGAGAGTATACAAACAGTGCAAATGACTTTTCTGAAAATAAGCGGGCCGCCGACAAGCAACAGGATGATTTATTAGTTAACCCGCTTAAAAACCATACGCATAAAGATTACAAAGGGAATGGTAAGGAGTAATTAATATGATGACATATACACAAATTGAAAAGGATGCCAAAGAAATAATCAGCGCTATAGGGACTACTGAAAGAGAAATACCAAGTTTTTTTGGTATGTTCAGTAAGGTTAAATATCACCTTTTTGCTTATTGCGCTTTCGGTGCGTTGAGTTTCTTTACGCTTCCCCAACCGAAGAGCATCGGTTTATGGCTTTTCTTTGTGGCTTTCGGCATGTTCCATTGGCTTGTTATTCTCTCGCTCACCTCATCGTACGTAAATCTGTTCAACATGATTGGGGAAGAGAAGCTTAAAAGTTTAGAGCTAGCAAGGGTGATATCAGGTAAGGTCAGGGCCTATGGAGTAGTTTGGTTCGCTGCTATAGTGGTTTTCGGGTTGAGCAGTGTCCTTACTGAGTGGAGCATCCTGCCTCTTGTCATGGGTAATTTTATCGCAACATTTTTACTATTCATCGTATTCAATATGGATATATCAAGGTATCAGGTATCCACTATAATTGGAGCGGTAAAAGCCGTAAGAAAGAAATAATTTAATAATATCCTTTTATATAAATGCACTTGCCTGATTAAATTCAGGTGGGTGCTTATACTTATTGCTACCTGACAAAATAGAGGTAAATGTGATAATACACTTAACCCCTTCATTCTTTTTAAATTACTCCGATGTTTCTGTTGATTTAATCGATGTGGAAATTCCTGAGTTAGGCCTGAATCTGCAAAATGAAAAAGATATAACTGTTCGGTTCCCTGCGCCCAATAAACGGCTGCATTATGTCTGCCGTAAAAAGGGGCGCAAAGCCGTTTACGGCATTCTGCTGAATACGGATAAAAACGTAACGGACATTACCGTCATAACACGCTGGGCCGTACAGGGTGACGTTTCTACGCACCGTGTACACATGCACATCGTGGGTGCTGACGATGCGGCTACTGATGTTATTCACCTCTGGAGCGGGGTTTTTAATACCCCCTTCAGGGATAAATCACCGGACCTGACTAAAAACTGGATTCCAGCGTCGTGTCAGCCGCGCCTGAGCGTCTGCGCCGGCGACAGGCCGTCCGAGCGCGAGCCGGCGATCTGGCGACTTGCGGACGCGGCCGGGATTATCCGTCAGCAGACGGAATACTTCACCGCCGCCACCGTAGAGCCCGAACGCCTGCTGACGCCTGTTCGTAGCAATGACCGGCTGCCGGCGCTGGAAGACGCGTTTGACTGCAATGTGCGGGAATATGCGGACACGCTGCGCGTGCTTTATGCCTATCCGGGCGTGACCGTCTGTCCGGTAACGGAACATGAGGAGCTTATCGAAAGCGACCTGACGGAAGAGGGAAAGCTCGATGCGTTCACCGAGATAGTCCAGCCCGTGCTGCAGGAGGTTCGCGCGGTGTGCCCGGTATTTTTTACCAACACCACCAACCTGATGAACAGCATCCGCCGCTTCTCCACGCACTTTAATACGCTGAGCGATGCTGAAAAGCAGTTTGTCGAATACCAGATTAATCAGCCTCTGTTTCGCGTTTCAGTGAGCTGAGACCGCCCGCCGCACAGCCTGACGCGCCCTGCGTCTGGCGGAGGAGGCGGAACATCACGTCAGCCCATCCGGGCACGTTCGCACCGTAAGTAAACCTCGCGCAGCTCTCTGCCTGGCTTTCGCCTGCTCGCAGCCCTGCGCGGCTGTCTCTGTTTCCACATAAAGGACTTTCCATGAGCCTCAACGCCCGCGACTTTACCCAGGGCGGTCAGGTGATGAAATACATGATCGGCATGTTTGTGCAGATCATGAATATCGCCTCCTACTGGGTCGTGCTGTTTTCAGCACTGGTATTTTTCAGCTGGATGCTGCTGCGCCTCACGCTGCAGGAGTTCATTCACGGCAGCGCCTACTGGCTCATCAAGTGGATGATTATGCCGCTGGCGAAGCTTTCCGGTAAGCCTTCACAGGCTGGCTGGACGTTTCACTTTGAACGACCTAACGGTGAAGTGGTGGCGTTCAAGCACACCGCGGTGCAGGTGATGAACGACCCGTACTTCGTGCTCATGGGTCAGCACGTCAAGGACACCGCGTTTTACGGCTGGGGCATTTCAGCCTTCAGCTTTGTCGCCGCCATTATGGCCATTACCTGGTTTCTGGGCAGCAAAGGCGCGAAGCAGCGTGAAAGCGAACTCACCGGCGGCCGCATTCTGGCGACGAGCCCTTCTGTTGTGAATCGCCTGCTCAAAAAGGCCGGCGTGATGTCCCCGCTCAGCATCTGCGGCCTGCACATTTTGAAAGACTCGGAGATGCAGAACTTCGGCCTCCACGGCACCGTCGGGTCTGGCAAGAGTACCGCGCTGAACGACCTGTTACGCCAGCTGCGCGAGCGCGGCGATCGCGTCATCGTGTATGACAAAGGCAATAACTTCATCCCGACTTTTTACCGTCAGGATAAAGACCTCATCCTCAACCCCTTCGACGCGCGCTGTGCCCCGTGGGACCTGTGGGAAGAGTGCAAAACGATAGGAGACTTTGAAAACTTTGCGACCTCGCTGCTTCCTGACAGCAGCGGCAGCAGCGATCCGTTCTGGGTGTTGTCGGCGCGATCGCTGTTTGTTGCAACCGCGAGGCGCATGGCCCGCGAAAAGGACCGCAGCATCGGCGAGCTGCTTAAAAAACTGATGTCCATCAGCCTGGCAGACCTGCGCGCGTTTCTGGAGGGCACGGACGCGGCGAACCTGGTGGACGGCAGTATCGAGAAAACAGCGATGACCATTCGCACCATTCTGACCACCTACGTTCGCTCGCTGCGCTACCTGCAGGGGCTCGATCAGGACGGCCGCCGTCCGTTCAACATCCGCGACTGGCTGCACACCGAAGACGCGAGCGGTGACAACCCGTGGATTTTCATCTCCAGCGACGGTCAGAACCACAACGCGCTGAAGCCGCTGCTGAGCGCGTGGCTCTACATGACCATGTCCGGCATCCTCGGGCTCAGGGCTGACCGTAACCGCCGCATCTGGATTTTCCTGGACGAGCTGCCGTCGCTGCACAAGCTGCCCATTCTGCCGGAGTTCTGCGCTGAGGGCCGTAAGTTCGGCGGCTGCACCGTCGCCGGCCTGCAGAACTTCCCGCAGCTTGAAGAAACCTACGGCACCAACGCGGCCAAATCCATCTGGGACCTGCTGAATACCCGCGTCTTCTACCGCGCGCCCAGCGGCTCGATCGCAGACTGGGTGCAGAAGGAAATCGGCGAACAGCGACACAAGAAATTCAAAGACCAGTACAGCTACGGCATCGACATCATCCGCGACGGCGTGCAGTTCTCCAAAGACGAGGTCAACGAGTTCCTGGTCAGCTATTCGGATGTCCAGAGCCTCAACGACCTGGAATGCTACATCACCCTGCCAGGCGAATGGCCGGTGGTGCGCATGAAGCTGCCCTGGAAGCCCTACCGCGAAATTGCCGAAGGGCGCATCCCGCGCGACGTGGAAGACGTTTTTGACCCAGACATCGAGGCGACGCTTGCGGGCGAAACCGCCGACAACCAGGCCGGCCAGATTGTCGGACGGCTGTTCGGTGATGCGACTGAAGCGGCAACTCCGGCTGGTGAACAAAACGCGGGCAACACCGGAACCGCTGCAGGTACGCAGAGCGCAGCGGCTCCCGCTGAAAACGCTGCGGCGTCGTCTGCTGCGGCTCAGGCTGCAGCTGCCGAAGCGGGCGGGCGCGTTGTGGCGCTGCCGCCTCCTGTAGCCGAAGCATCCCCCTCCCCATCCCCTGAAAACACAGCGCCTGCGCCGGCCGCACAGCAGGAGGCAGAGCAGCGCCTGCAGGTTATGGACGTGGTTAAACATAACAGCGCGGATTTTGGTCTGGACCGCAACTGAGGTGAATCATGCTGTCAGTCTCTGCAGTCAAAAGCGCCGGTAAGGCCGGCGCCTACTACACCAACGAAGACAACTATTACTTTCTCGGCGAGCAGTCCACGGAGTGGTACGGCACGGGCGCGGAAAATCTGGGCCTTGAGGGCCCGGTTAACCGCGATACCTTTGTGGCGGTGCTGGAAGGCCAGCTGCCGGACGGCACCGACATGCGGCGTATGGAGGGCGGGGTCAACAAACATCGTCCGGGCTATGACCTGACTTTCTCTGCGCCCAAGAGTGCCTCAGTGCTCGCCCTCGTGACCGGGGACACTTTCCTGGTGGACGCACACAAGGAGGCGGTGCGCCGCACGCTGGACGAAGTTGAGAAACTCGCCACGACGCGCACCATGACCGACGGCATCACCGAGATGGAGAAGACCGGCAACCTGGTGATCGCGACATTCATGCATGACACCAGCCGCAACCTGGACCCGGCAATGCACACTCACGCGGTGGTGGCCAACGCCACGCTTTCACAAAACGGCTGGAAAACCCTTTCCACCGACATCAGCGGAAAGCAGGGCTTTACCGACGTGGTCTGGAACGAACAGGTGAGCATCGGAGCGCTCTATCGTGGACATTTCAGGTCCATCATCGAGCCCGCCGGCTACCAGACCGAGGACACCGGGCCGCGTGGGGAGTGGGACATCACCGGCGTGCCGGTGAAGCCTTTTTCCTCCCGTCGGCAGGACATTCTCGACCTGGTTGGCGACAACGCCACGGCGAAGCAGAAAAGCATGGCCGCGCTCGATTCCCGGCAGGCCAAGCACTTTGAAGACCCGGAGACCCTGCGCGAGCACTGGCAGACGGTCCTGAAAGATACCGGCTTTGATGTGCAGACGTTCAGGGAGGAGCTGGCAGAGCGCCGCCAGCAGCGTGGAATCGAAAGCGCCGGCGAAGAAAAAAAGGTGGTCACGCCGTCTGTGCTGGACGGCGCGGTACGGGAAGCTGTTGAGCGGCTGTCATCGAAAAGCGTGCGTGTGACCTACGACGACGTGATGACCAGCGTGCTTAATCACGTGCCTGTCAGTGAAGGGGTTTACGGGCAGGCGCGTAAGGCAATTGATAACGCCATTGGAAGCGGCCAGCTGATCGCCGTAGACAAAAATCAGACGCTGTTTACCACTGCCGCCCACGTCCGCGATGAGGCGCGCCTGTCCCAGCTGGCCGCCGGGCTGGCGGAAGAGCGCGGTGGGCTTACGGTGCCGGTGGGTGAACGTGGCGTGCTGGCGCAGGTGGCTGACGCCGACCGGGCCGTGTCGCTGATTGACGTGCGCGGCGGCACGCAGTTTATCAGCGACCTGAACCGCAGCATTATGACTATGGCCAGTGAGAGCAGGCGTCCGCTGATAGTGGTTGCCGCCGACGGTGCCGCGCGTAAGCGCCAGCTGGCAAGCTTCGGGGATAAGCCCGGTGTACAGCTTATGACGGCGGAGGAGATGAAAAGCGCTGAGCTGCCGGCACGCCCTCTGGTGCTGGTTGCGGAGGCCGAGCGCTTCAACACATCCGGGCTGCATGACGTGCTGAAGACGGCGGCGCAACACGACGGCACCACGCTGGTGACTGATACCCACGCCCGGCGTACGGCAGGTTTTGCGTCGGAAGTGCTGAGCGCGGCGGGCGTGAAGCAGTTTACCGCTTCACCGAAAACCGAAAACGTGCGCGTGACGATGGTGCAGAAGGATACGGTAGAGGATCGGCTCAGCGTGGCGGCGCGCTACTACGCGCAGGAAAAGGTGCAGGGGCGGCAGGTGTCGCTGCAGGCGGGCAATGCGCGCACGCGCGACCAGCTTACGACCCGGACCCGGGAAATCCTCTCCGACGAGGGGCAGCTCGGCCGGGTGCTGGGGGAGGTCACGGTGCGGGTGCCGGTGTGGCTGGATGCAACCAGCCGCAACGATCGCAGCGTGTACCGCGCGGGCATGGTGCTGGAACATCACGAGGGACAGGATCAGAAAACGGTGTTTACCATCGCCGGCGTCAGCGAGCGGCATAACCTGCTGACCCTGAAAGACGAAAAGGGTCAGACGCAGGGCGTAAGCATCAGCAGCATCGACAGTCATTACCGGCTTTACCGGGAGAAGAAGCTGGAGCTGCGTGAAGGCGAGCAGCTGCGCGCCACGGCCGATCTCAGCAGCCGTGCCGGCAGCGGGGAGCGGCTGACCGTTACCGGCGTTAAGGCGGGACGGTGGCTCTTTAAGGACACCATCACAATGGAGAACGCAAAGGGCGAGCGCATCAGGCTCGACCGCAACGCGCCGCTCTACGCGGACTATGCCTACGCTGAGTCTTTTGGCGCCACGCGCCGCACGGAGGGGAGCGTGGTGGCAGTGCTGGCGGGCAAGGAGGTGAACGACGCGACCGTCAACATGCTGCGCCGCAGCGGCTCGGACGTGATTGCATTCACCCCGCTGGACGAGGCCACCATCGGCCGCCGCCTGGAGGAAAATCGTCCGGTGGTCAGCGTGACACAGGGCATTAAGTCACTCGCCGGACAAAGTGAGCTGACGGACGCGCTGCGCGAGCTGGAATCCCGGAAGATGTCGCAGCCGGAGCGCGCGATGCGGCTGGCCATTGAGAAAGCCACCGGCACCGATGTGACGTTCACGGGCGTCCGGGCGCTGGCCGGGGTAATTAACACCGATCGCAGCATCACGCCGGCGCGCGCAGAGGAGGAGCTGTCGCGCCTGGTGCAGCGCGGGGAGATTTTCGAACTCAGCGGGGAACAGGGCGCGGCCGGAAAGTACATCTCACGCGAGAACTTTGAGAATGAGGTGTCCATCCTGCGCCACGTCGCTGAAGGCAAAAACAGCGTAAAACCACTGCTTGCTGGCGGCCTGAGTGAGGAGAAAGCCGCCGGGCTTACGGATGGTCAGCGAGAAGCGGGCAACCTCATTCTGACCACGCGCGATCGCTTTACCGCCATTCAGGGCTATGCCGGCGTGGGGAAAACCACGCAGTTCCGCACCGTGGCAGCCGCGCTTGCCGCCGCAGACAGCGTCCCGGACATTCGCGGGCTGGCACCCACGCACCGCGCCGTCAGCGAGCTGTCTGACGCGGGTATTCCGGCGCAGACCATCGCCAGCTTTCTCAGCGAAAGCAGCCAGTGGCAGGCCGCCGGACAGGCGCGCGACTTTCGCAACACTGTGTTCGTTATCGATGAGTCCTCTATGAACGGCAACGCACAGATGGCCTCCCTGATGAACGTTATCGCAGAAGGCGGTGGACGTGCTGTGCTGAGTGGGGACCAGGACCAGCTGAAGTCCCTGGAGTCAGGCGCCCCGTTTGCGCTGGCCCTTGAGCGCAGCGCCGCCGACGTCGCGGTGATGAAGGAGATTGTGCGGCAGATCCCTGCGCTCAGGCCCGCCGTGGAGGCGGTTATTGCCGGTAACGTGCGCGAGGCGGTGCGCATCACAACAGACACCAGCCCACATAATGTGCCACGCCAGCCGGGCGCATACGTTCCGGAGAGCAGCGCAATGGACGGGAGCAAGCTGGTACAGGCGGCAGGGCCCGCGCACGGGGAGGCCGAAAAACCCGACCTGACCGGAATGATCGCTGATGACTACGCCGGCCGGACGCCGGAGGCACGCGACAATACGCTTATTGTCGCGGAGCTCAACGCCGACCGTGAGGCAATCAATAGCGCCGTGCACGATCGGCTGCAGGCGCAGGGCGCGCTGGGTGACAGCGTCACGGTGCCGCTGCTGGTACGAGTCAACAACAGCAATGCCGATCTGGGCAGGCAAAAGTTTTGGGAGGCGCAGGAGGGCAACGTAGTGCGCCGGGGTGAGCAGTATTACCGGGTCGGAGAAACCGATACGGAGAGCGGCGTGGTGCGCATGACGGGTCTTGATGGCGCGCCGGACCGCTGGATCAGGCCCGCCGAGATGCGCAAGGAGGACGTGGCGGTATTTGAGGAAGTCACCCGGGACATTAGCCCGGGCGAAAAAATTCGCCTGACGGCGACTGACCGCGACCGCAACGTGCGCGCCAGCGACATGGCCGTGGTGTCAGGCATTACGGAGGAGGGAAAAATTCTTATCGATACCGGCGACCGGCAGCTGTCTTTCGATCCAGCCGCGCGCTACGCCGATCGCCATATGGACTACGGCTACGCCGTCACCACCTACAGCTCGCAGGGCGCGTCCGTGAAGTACCTCATCGGCCTGTTTGGCGAAGAGGGGGCCAGAGGAAGGATGGCGGCGATGGACAGTACCTACGTCGAACTATCGAGGTCAAAGGAGCACGTCCAGACCTACTTCGACAACCTGTCCGGCTGGGCGGCGAAGGTGGAGAGTAAAAGCGGGCGGCGGCAGACGGTGCACGACGTGCTGATGCGGGCGGAAGACGTGCGGGCTGACCGGGAGATACAGGCGTGGGACAAAAGCCTGCCCGTATCCGGCACGCGCCTGGCAGATCGAGTCGATCAGGAACTCACGGCGGACGCGCGCTTTATGGCCGGGAAAACGCCGGAAATGCTGTGGCCGGTTATCAACGAGCACGGCCGTCAGCGGGGGAACTGGCACGTTCCGGTGTCCCCGTCCAGCGGAGAGGTGGACTTTTCATCCGCCCACTATGAAGGGGCAGCGGACGGCAGCCGCATCGTGCTGCAGCGAGGGGAAAAGCACGGAAAGGTGCTGGAGGCTGCGGATGTCGCGGAGGCGATGCAGCTGATGAAGGATAACCCGGAAAGCCCTGTCGTGCTCACTGCTGACCACAGTGAACGCCCAGAAAGCAGCCGCGCCACGACGTCTGCAACCGCAGCGACATCTGGTGGGGAAGAGCTTGATCGTCGTGAGGCTGAGGCACTGGAGAAAGCCGTTAAGGCCGCGCTGGGTCAGGAAGAGAAAGAGCCGGAGCCTATTACGCCTGAAGAGGCACGGAGCGCGCCGGACGACCGGGAGAGCGAACGCGAGGCCGCGCTGGCCGCCGCGCTGGAAGAACTGCAGGAGGAGGCATTTGATTATCGCGACTATGACATGACGCCGGAGCGGGATGACCGCGCAATGATGAACGATGAAGTAAACGTGATGCGCCACGAGCGCAGCGAACCCGAACCTGAGTTTGGCCATAAGCCCCAGAAGACGATGGAATAAACCTTATGATCGTATTACTTGCTGCCACCACCGTGATTGTTGCCCTGGTAATGCTGTTCGCTTGGATGCCAGAGATTCGGGAGCCGGGCCTGTTGTTACGCCGCTGGAGCAGGGGCGCAGACGGCCACTGCTCGGCTCCTATCGGTAAAGCCGTGGATAGTGTGATTACAGGCTTTGCGGATGAGCACGCGCTGTCTGAAGTAGACGCATCACGCCTGCGTGACATGAAGTCGCGCCCGGGCATGATGCCGGTAACCCTGCTGCTGCATCCGCAGCTTGTCAGGCGGGAGAACGGGCGCTTTGTGCGCGGACGTAACCTGACCGCCGTCATGACGGCCACGGGCGTCAGCGCGCTGGTAATGCCGCCGCTCGCCGGCATGGCGCTGCATGACGTGAGCCTGAGCCTGCTACCGCTACTGAACGTGGCCGTATTTTTCACAGGCGTACAGCTGGTCCGGCAGACCTGGTCAGATCTGAGCCTGCTGAACGTTCTGGTGACGGGTAAACCTGACTGAAAAGAAACGGCCTGCCGCCCTGCGGTTGGCCGGTCCCTCACGTCCAGGATTGTAAATCCTGCACGCTCACGACCCTGGAGAAAACCATGAAAACACCCACTCTGCCACTGCTGCTGAGCGGCCTGATAATGCTTTTACCGGCAGGGCTGGTAAACGCCGCGCCCGGAGTGAGCGTGGGCTTTTCCCCCGAAGGCAGCGCCGAAGCGCTGGTGCTCAGCGTCATTGACGAGGCACAGGCCGAAATTCGGCTTGCCGGCTACAGTTTTACTTCACCTGAAGTGGCTTCTGCCCTGATAAAAGCAAAAGCGCGCGGCGTGGATGTGCGCGTGGTGCTCGATAAAAAGGCAAACCAGAGCCGTAACAGTCAGTCGGCCATTAACCTGCTCGCAGCGCGCGACATCCCGGTTCGTCTTAACGGGCAATACGCCGCCCTGCATGACAAGTTTATCGTCGCTGACGCACGCACGGTCGAAACAGGTAGTTTCAACTACACCCGCTCAGGCGCCCGGCACAACAGCGAAAATGCGCTGGTCATCGGAGATATGCCGGCGCTTGCCGAGCGCTATCTCCGGCACTGGCAGTCCCGCTGGGATGCAGGCACGGCGTACATACTGTCTTACTGACCCACCGTTTAAACCGTTCGTAAGGCCGGAGCAGCCCGTTCGCCAGCGGCTGTGAGGCATCACAATTAAGGCATATTACTGATTTGGCTTATGCTATGCTGCGGAAAGTCTTATTTTGCAGCAGGGTACGAGCATGAGCCCCCGTGATTCAGTAACATCAGCTCCCGAAAAGAAACGCACCCGTAACAGAGAGAAGCCAACTCCTGATAAGGAACGCGCACGCGCCTATAAGGCGAGAAAGCGTGAAACACACAGAGCAATCAGTCTCTTTATCCACACAGAGATGAAAGAGGCGCTGGTTAAGCTTTGTGAGTTAAAGGGAATATCGCAGGCAGAGATGCTTGAAAAGCTGATTGAAGCTGAAGCACGAAGTAATGGAGTGCTGTGACTGGTCACGTTATTGCCGAATGCGTTTCTGAGTGATAGATTACGGACAGTTAAGAATTTATGGCTGGCCACGCCGGAAGGTGGCAGGGATCTGAGGCGGCAGGGCCAAATCAGAAAAGAAAAACCCCGAAAATCCCTTCAGTTTGGCGACGGATGAGGATTAACGGGGTCCCACTCTTATACTGCACAGGATTATTGCCCTGTGCGGGGAGTATAGATTCATGCCCGGAAAAAGACAATCCGTACTGTGCATACTCTGCCTGCGCAATATAAGCGCCGGGCGGTATGCATAAGCAGACACCTCTCAAAACATTCTCCCGACCTGACAATCGCCACCGTGGCGATCATTCCACCGCCTGCAAGTGCTCTAATCCAGAGTGGTTCGCACCAGCAGGTTACCGGCGTCTTCCCGGACAGATGGGGCATGCCATGAGCCGACTCGTGGTTAAGGGGTTTGAGGGCCATTGATGTAAAAAACCACGCTAAGAGCTTTCAGATTGCGGATATTTCCCCATATACCCACTTCTTATAAACCCCATTAGGCATTGACCCAATTCCATTGGTAATTGGCTGGCAGGCTACTCACCCTGCCATGAAAGTGTCCTTATACTGGCATAGTCACAGGTTTCTGGCTCATCTGGATGAATAAAATCACCCGATTGAACTCTATCAGGCCTCATAACTCACTTTGTTATCTGCTCGTTAGGACGCTTTCTCAGACAGTAAGGAAGTCAGAGTCTGACACTCACTATAAGCTGATTTCAGTATCTTCAGGAGCTTCACAATAATGTTAAATATGCATCGGCAAGTCCTGATACTTGCGGGTTCTCAGGCCCTTTTCCAGTCAATATCGGTTCTGATAATGACCATCGGTGGGCTGGCCGGCGCACTATTAACGCCCAGTCTTTCGTTGATCACTGTCCCGCTCTCAATGGCGAGTCTCGGAACGGTGTTAGTCATGTTTCCTGCGTCTTTATGGATGAGCCGGGCAGGTAGAAAAATAGGCTTCATCACCGGCGCTCTGTGTGGAATAGTTGCGGCAGTCATTTCCATGATCGCAATGTTCCATCATTCATTCATTCTGCTATGTCTCGGGATGTTCTTTCTGGGGATCTTTCAGGCTTTTGCGCAGTTTTATCGCTTTGCGGCGGGAGAAGTAGCACTTCCGGCATTTCGTACTAAAGCTATTTCGCTGGTACTGGCCGGCGGCGTTGTGGCAGCCCTGTTAGGACCGTTTCTGGCCAGTCGCGGCAGTGTATTGTTCAGTGTGCCCTATGTAGGCTCATTCCTCTTTATGGGCATACTGGCCTCGCTGGGCCTGTTGTTATTGTCACGTTTGCAGATACCGGTCCAGCCTGGTGAACCTTCCGGGCAAGTGCCGGCAAGGCCGTGGAAAAAAGTAGTTTCTCAGCCTGCGTATCTTGTCGCCCTTTTTTCCGGCGCATCCGGATTTGGAATAATGGTTCTGGGCCTGACGGCAACGCCCATTGCAATGAAGCATTACGGTTTTGACTTGTCACAAATCGCCGTCGTGATCCAACTCCACATACTGGGCCGTTTCGTACCGTCGTTTTTCACGGGAAAACTGATCGACCGGTTCGGTGTCATTAACATTAAGCTGACGGGCGTTCTTCTCATGCTTGCCTACATTGCTCTGGCTGTTTCGGGCGTTACGTGGGGGATATTTGCCATTGCATTAGTCCTGATGGGGATAGGGTGGAATTTTCTCTACATCGGCGGAACCAGCCTGCTGGCAACAACTTACACCACGGGAGAAAGGGGGATTGCACAGGCGGCAAATGACATGAGCGTCTTTATCTTCAGCCTTCTTTGTTCTCTGGGAGCTGGCCCGCTGCTCAATGCTTATGGTTGGAAAACCATGCACCTTCTTTTAGTGCCCTGGGTGCTTGGCCTTGCGGTACCCCTGCTTTGGCTGGCTTTGTGTAAAAAACGTCACGCTATAACAGAGGAAGAGGTCACTTTGCCGTTGCCGTAAGGCGGGATACCTGATCTTATGAAGAAATACACAGGAAAAAATAATTTTTTATTGGCCCGCTCCCATCGAAATTTGACTTTACGCCCCCTCACGGGATTGAGTGTTTAGTTGCTAGTTTTTAGGTCACTCTGTGACCCTTTCGACAAATAAATCCCAAGGACTGAACATGAAAAATGCGGCACTGTTGCAAAGTTAGCGATGAGGCAGCCTTTTGTCTTATTCAAAGGCCTTACATTTCAAAAACTCTGCTTACCAGGCGCATTTCGCCCAGGGGATCACCATAATAAAATGCTGAGGC
>NZ_JBNBPM010000021.1:0-36732 GCF_059412405.1 Pantoea sp. CFCC18179
CGCTGAGCAAAGGGCTGGATACGGGCGATATCATCGAGTATTCGCTGGACGGCGGTAAAACCTGGCTGGCGCTCAGCGTGGATGCGTCTAACAACTGGAGCTTTACCGACAGCGCGGCGCACACCGCCAGCTGGGAATACCAGATCCGCATCACTGACATCGCTGGCAACGTCAACACGCCGGTGAAACAGACGGTGACGCTGGCTGATATTGCGCCCGTCATTACTGAAATCTGGGATGACGTCGGCGACATTCGCTTAGTACCAAACAAGGGTTATAGCGATGACCTTACGCCGCGCCTGATCGGAACCGGCCAGCCAAATTCGCAGCTTGAAATCTGGGCAAAGTATGGCAATAACAATATTGTCAAAGTGGGCACCGTCGATGTCCAAGCCGATGGCAGCTGGACCTGGACCCAACCCACGCAAATAACCAGCGGAAATGTACGCTATGCGGTCATCTCATCGTCAGGTGTTGACTCTAACGTGTATGACCTCACGCTGGTTAAGCCTCCGACCATTGATAAAGCCTTCGATAACGCCGGAGCGGTAACAGAGTGGCTGGCCAATGGCGCAAAAACTGACGACAGCGCGCCGCGCCTGTACGGCAGCGCGCTGCCCGGCAGCCTGGTTTACCTTTACGACGACGGTAAACTGATTGCCAGCGTTACCGCCAATGCCAGCGGTGCATGGGAGTGGGAACATGCCAGTGGCCTTGCAGAGGGTAAGCACAGCATTACGGTGAAGATGGAGCAAGGAAACTTCAAAAGTGACTTCTCCCAGCCGTGGGAATTCGAATACGTCAGCTTACAGCCAATCAGCTTCACACTGACGCGGATGGAAAAAGATACCGGCTTTAGCCAGAGCGATTTCATCACCAATGATGGAACTGCCAATCGTGAAGTCATCGGTGCCATCAGCCGCGCGCTGGTCGCTGGTGAAACGTTGCAGTTTTGGAATGGCAGCGCATGGATAAATGCTACCGTCACCGGACTGAACTGGAAGGCGCAAGACACTACGGCGCACAACAGTGATTGGCTCTATAAACTTCGCGTGGTTGACGCTTTTGGCAGCCTCTCACCAGAGAAAGAATTCCAGGTCTTTTATGACATCACATTTTCCGATACCCAGATTAAATTTGAATATATGGACAAGGATGATGGTGCAGGGGCTCGCGACTGGATAACCAGTAATGGTAGTGCAGGACGTCAAGTCCATGGCTCAGTAAGCAAGCCCCATATTAAGGGTGAATCAGTTGAGTACTCACTTAATGGTGGAAAAACCTGGAAAACAGCAACGCTCTATGGCAGTGGTGCCTGGCAGTTCAATGACGACAAAGCGCATACCAGCGATTGGGAATATCAGGTTCGAATTATTGATATTGCCGGAAATGCATCTCCAGCATTTAAGCAGACTGTCACGCTAGTAAAACCTTTCACTTACGAGGTTTGGGACTACTTTGGTGGCAGTGACGTAGTTCCCAAGGAAGGCTTTAGTGATGATCGTCAACCTACGTTAAAAGGCACCGGCACGCCCAATCAACAAATTGATTTGGCTTTTGTGAGTAAAAATGGAACTGCGATATTAGCCTCAAAGACCGTCACCATTTCAAGCGATGGGACATGGGAATGGAAGCCGGATGTTGTCCTGCCATTAGGAAAGGTGAACGTTAGTATATTTGCTTCAAACGCGTTTTATTTTCCTATCACCATCGTTGCGCCTCCGACGATTGAAAGTGCATTTGATGACGTTAAAAACATTCCACTGCCTTCTGGCGCAACCAGTGCAGACTATAGCCCAGAATTTGCGGGTAAAGCGCACCCTAAAAGCACCGTGTATATCTATGACGGTGCGAAACTGATTGATAGCGTGAAAGCAGATGCCAGCGGAGCGTGGGAGTGGGAATACGGTGGCGGGCTGAGTGTAGGTTTACACAAAATCAACGTAAAAATGGGGATGGAAGGTTTCCTCAGCTCCTCTTCCGATAATTGGGAATTCATTTATGCTGATCCACTGGTCATCAAATTTAGCAAAATGGATAAAGACACCGGCGTCAGCCAAAGTGATTTTATTACCAATGATGGCACAGCGGGCAGAGATGTCACCGGAACGTTGAGTAAGCCGCTTGAAGTGGGTGAGAAGCTCTATTTCTGGAACGGCAATGGCTGGTCACAAGCGACGCTTGATGGTCTGAAATGGACAGCAAGAGATAACAGCGCTCATTCAAGCAACTGGACTTACAAACTTCAGGTGCTTGATAGCAAAAATAAACTGATTACTGAGCTGAGCAAAAACGTAGTTTTGGATAAAGTCGCAGCAGCGCCAATCATTGAAAGAGCATCTATCGATTTTGGCACTGGCGGTGGATACATCGGTCATTACGGCAGAACCAAAGATAAAACGCCGACAATTGAAGGCCATGTTGAGAAAGGCGCCGTGGTCACTATTCAGTACGGCATTGATAATGGCGCCTGGTTGGGTACGGCTACGGTGCAGGCAGATTCTCAGACCGGAGCATGGTACTGGAAACCAGTTACACCACTGTATAATGAAACATGGGACTTCCGTATTAATTACCTGGATAAAGCGGGTAATGTTAGCGCCTGGTCACCGCAGTTCACCATTGTCGTGGACAGTAAATCTCCCACTGCGATAAGTAATATCGCTGCTGAAGCAGAGTGGGATGGAACTTCAATCAATGGTGTAATTTTGGATGAACAAGCACCAATTACGCTTGCTACGCTGAACGTCACCGGCAGCCATCAGTCGTTGGATTTAACCCAACTACATCAAGGCTTAGCCAGCATTAACACTATCGATTTAACGGGGCAAGGTGATAACCAACTGACTATTAGTGCCGCAGATGTATTGGCATTAGGGCAGCAAGCTTTGTTCATTGATGATGATAAAAAACAAATTCAGGTGAAGGGTAATGCAGGAGACAGTGCCATTCTTGCCCGTCAGTTGGAAAATTTTGATGTCGATGAATGGGTGATTGCTGATGGAACCATTACCTCTTCAGGAATCGAATATCACGTTTGGCAAAATCAGCATTCGGACGTCGAGATTCTGATCCAGGCAGGATTAAAGACCGAATTAATGTAGTCGCAATTCAGTGTAAGCCCTTCACCAGAAGGGCTTTTTCTTATTATCTCAACCCGCCTGTCGAATCCGCGCAATCAACGCATCCACATCGGCAATATGATCGGCAGCCAAAATCAGTGTGCGTCCCAAAGTAATGCAGTGACGAATGCATTCTGTACGCATTATTTCATCTTCGATATTCTTGAAATCGGCCACGTGCGACATGCCAACAGTTCGGCGAATTAATTCGGTGCCGCAGTAGCCAATGGTGTCGCGCCACACTTTCTGCAGGAAGGTGGCGGCATAACCGGGATACGCCAGCGCCACGTCAGTGGTTTTCTCTTGTGCCAGTTCAAGGAAGCGGCTGGAGAAATGAGCAACCACATCATGCACATCGCTCAAACGACGCTCGCGCCCTTCGGCGGCTTCACGCGGCGCTAACAGACCCGGCAAGCAGCAATAGTTGATCAGCAAATTGCCAATCGCGCTGCCAACATCAAAGCCAATCGGCCCAAAGTAACCAAACTCGGCATCAATCACTTTCAGGCTATTATCGGCAACGAAAATCGAGCCGCTGTGCACATCGCCGTGCAGCAAGCCTTCGGCATCGGCAAAGAAGCGATGTTTCAAACCCGCGACGGCAATTTTCAGCGCATCGTCAGTGCGCAAGCTAACCACCAGCGATTCCAGCGCGGCGGGATAGTTATTGCGCTCGTGATCAATGAACGGATCGTTGAAGAACAAATCTTCGGTGATTTCACACATTTCCGGGTTAATGAAACGCGCGACTTCGGCTTTTTTCTTGTGCGGATGCAGGTAGAAATCGGAGGTATGAAACAGCGTCTGTGCCAGATACTCGCCCACCTGACGCCCGGCTTGCGGATAGTACGCGCCCTTGACCAACTCGCCGCGCCAGATTTGATGACTGGAGAGATCTTCCATCACCATCACCGCCAGTTCCGCATCGTAATGCGTGACGTTAACCGTGTGCTGCGGGCAATGTTGGTAATGCGCAATCAAGGTTTGTGCTTCGAGGCGCGCACGATCCAGCGTCAACGGCCAGGATTCGCCAACGCAACGTACGTAAGGCAAGGCTTGTTTCACTACCACGCGGCTGCGGTCTTGATTATCGAAAATCTTGAATACCAGGTTAAGGTTGCCATCACCGATCTCTTCGGCACGCACCAGCGCAGACGGATCGTCCACACCGCCAAATTTTTTAGCATATTCCACAGCATCGGCAGCGGTGAACGTACGGTATTGCGACATTGCCTGTTCCTCGAAATTCGATAGTAATAAGCCGTTTGGACGTCTATACATCCGTCAAGCATGTTGGCACAATAGCCAGCATTAACGCAACAGGGATTTCACACCATGCAAACACTTCGAACCACCAGCCTTGAGGTCCGCGATAATCAGCTGTGGATCCTTGATCAGCAAGCGCTGCCACAACAACAAAACTGGCTGCCCGCGCACAATGTGGCGCAGTTGGTCGATCATATTCATGCGCTGCGCGTGCGCGGTGCGCCGCTGATTGGTCTTTCCGCCAGCTTGCTGTTAGCGCTGCTCGGCGAGCAAGGCATGCCACATGCTGAGCTGGCGGAGTCGCTGGAAGTGCTGCGTGCGGCGCGCCCAACGGCGGTGAACCTGATGAACAATCTCGATCGCATGAAAGTGGCGTTGGCGGAGAGCGATTTTGTCGCAGCGTTGAGTGCCGAAGCATTGCGGCTGGTGGCCGAAGATAAGCTGTTATGTGACAACATTGCGCGCGCCGGCTGCGCGTTGGTCAAACCGGGCAGCCAGTTGCTAACACACTGCAATACCGGCGGTTTAGCGACGGCTGG
Source organism: Pantoea sp. CFCC18179 (assembly GCF_059412405.1). Lineage (NCBI taxonomy): Bacteria > Pseudomonadati > Pseudomonadota > Gammaproteobacteria > Enterobacterales > Erwiniaceae > Pantoea > Pantoea sp. CFCC18179. Next base: position 4,928 of record NZ_JBNBPM010000021.1, read on the forward strand.
CGTTGGCACCGCATTGGGTGTGATCGCTCTGGCGCATCAGCAAGGTTTGGTGAAAAACGTTTGGGTGGATGAAACCCGCCCGTTGCTGCAAGGCGGACGCTTAACCGCGTGGGAACTTGGCGAGCTGAGTGTCCCTTATCAGCTGATCACTGATTCGATGGCCGCCAGTTTAATGGCGCGCGGCGTGGTCGATGCGATTTGGGTGGGTGCGGATCGTATTGCCGCCAATGGTGATGTGGCAAACAAGATTGGTACCTACAGTTTGGCGGTGTTGGCGCATTATCACGGCATTCCGTTCTACGTTGCTGCGCCGCATACCACGCTGGACCGTTTGTGTCCGAATGGCGATGCCATTCCGATTGAGCAACGCGCAGCCAGCGAAGTGACGGGCGTTGCGGGCAGTTTTGGTAGCGTCCAGTGGGCGCCGGAAAATGCTGCGGTTTACAATCCAGCGTTTGATGTCACGCCTGCGGCGCTGATTAGCGGTTGGGTATTGGATACCGGCGTGGTGACGCCTGAACAGGTTAAAGAAGGGATTTTTCAGCCGTAAGATAGAAAAAGGTCGTCATGAATGACGACCCTACAGTTAGCGCAGTGTTGTAGGGTCGGCATTCATGCCGACCTACTTTCACGCCAAACGCGGATAGGCATCGGCAATCTTATCGCCGGTAAAGTTCGCCACCCAGCCTTCCTGATTGTCGAAAATACGAATCGCGGTAAAGTGCGGTTCCGAACCCATATCAAACCAATGCGCCGTTCCGGCTGGNCCAAACGCGGATAGGCATCGGCAATCTTATCGCCGGTAAAGTTCGCCACCCAGCCTTCCTGATTGTCGAAAATACGAATCGCGGTAAAGTGCGGTTCCGAACCCATATCAAACCAATGCGCCGTTCCGGCTGGCACAGAAATCAGGTCGTTCTTCTCGCATAGAATCTGATACACCTCGCCATCCAGATGCAGGCAGAACAGCCCTGAACCTTCGACGAAGAAACGCACTTCATCTTCGCTATGGGTATGTTCATTAAGGAACTTGGTGCGCAGCACGTCTTTTTGTGGATTGTCAGCGCGCATGCTCAGCACATCCCAACTCTGATAGCCCTTCTCTGCTACCAAACGATCAATCGCATGCTGATAAGCCTGAATTACCGTGTCAGAATCAGGATTGCTGCCCAGATCGCGGTCGGCCTGCCAACGCTCAAAACGCACGTTTTTGGCGTTCAGGCGATCGCGAATCGCCTCTGCATCGGTGCTGTGCCACACCGGTTGATCGGCTTCGGTATCGGTAAAAATGGTCAATGCACTCATGTTAAATCGACTCCACTTTAATCTGGGAAAAATCGTTTACCTGGTGATGACGACTGGCGTTATCCGCCTCGCCACGAATTAACTGCACGGTGCGCCAGCCCGCTTCGGCTGCGGCATCCAGTTCCTGATGGATATCCGACAAGAACAAAATGCTGTTGGCTGCCAGACCGATTTGCTCAGCGATGTTGCGATACGACTGCGTTTCACGCTTCGCGCCGACGCCGGTATCAAAATAGCCGCTAAACAGCGAGGTTAAATCACCTTCATCGCTGTAGCCAAATAACAGTTTTTGCGCGGCGACCGATCCGGAGGAATATACATATAGGCCAATTCCCTTTTGCTGCCAACGCTCCAAAGCAGGCAGCACATCTGGATAGAGATGCCCGGTAAATTGGCCTTCGACATAACCGGCGCGCCAAATCATGCCTTGCAACGCTTTGAGGCCCGGCGACTTGCGATCCGCATCGATATAGCCAATCAGCGTATTAATCAGCTCATCAACCGTAGCCTGAGGCGCGTCAGACTCGGCACGCACCGCGTTAAGTGCAGCAACGATCTTGTCGTCGCTCTGGTTTTCACGCACAAAATCAGCCAGATGCTGGCGAGCGTAGGGGAATAACACGTTGTGTACGAACTGGATATCGCTGGTGGTTCCTTCAATATCCGTGACGATGGCGCGAATCATTTGGCCTCCAGCAGGCGACGTTGCAGTTCACATTCAAACAGGAATTCCAGCCCTTCCAGATGGCGGCGCGCTTCATTCACATCTTTGCCCCAGCACGTCAGGCCGTGGCCGCGCAGCAGAAAACCGTATTGCAGCGGCGTTTGCGCGGCAAAAGCTTCAATGCGCTGCGCCAGCGCATCAATGTCTTGATCGTTATCGAACAGTGGAATGGCAACGGCGTTGAGATGCGAATCCTGACCAGCGAGGGTTTTCTGCATTTCGTAACCGCTGAGCAGCAACGCCGCGCCCTTCTCAACGCGTGACAACACCGTTGAATTGACGGTATGGGTGTGCAACACCGCGCCCGCCTGCGGGAATAGACGATAAATCAGCGTGTGCAGCCCGGTTTCCGCCGACGGCTTGCGCCCGGATGGCACCGCGTTGGTGGCAATCTCCACCTGGATAAAATCATCACGCGTTAAGCTGCCTTTGTCTTTGCCAGACGCGCTAAGCAGACAATATTCCGCATCCTGACGTACCGACATGTTGCCGCCGGTCGCCGGTGCCCAACCTTTGCCACCAATCCAGTGGCAGGCGGCCACTAAATGTTCCAGTGGGAGAAAATCCGTCATAGCGATGTATGGCTCCGCAGGTGAGTTTAGACGTCTAAGCGTCTCGATTGCCAAATATTAACATCCTGTTTATAGTGGCAGCAACACAGGGTTACTCCGCATCGACATTCGCGCTTAAGGCCACAAAACAATGACGCAGCACAACCTGATCCCCGAGAGCAAATTACCGGCGCTCGGCACCACCATTTTTACCCAAATGAGCGCGCTGGCGCAGCAACACAACGCCATCAACCTCTCGCAAGGCTTCCCCGATTTCGACGGTCCACGCTATTTGCAGGATCGTCTGGCGTATCACGTTAGCCAGGGCGCGAACCAATATGCACCGATGATCGGCGCACTGCCATTGCGCGAAGCGATTGTCGCCAAAACTGCTGAGCTTTACGGCCACTCGCCAGACGTCAACAGCGACATCACCGTCACCGCAGGAGCCACCGAAGCGTTATACGCCGCGATCACCGCGCTGGTGCGTCCGGGCGACGAAGTGATCTGCTTTGATCCGAGCTACGACAGCTACGCGCCGGCGGTGCAACTGGCAGGCGGCGTGCTAAAACGTATCGCGCTGCAACCGCCTGGTTTTCGCGTGAATTGGTCCGCATTTCGCAGCCTACTGAGCGCCAAAACACGCTTGGTGATTCTGAACACGCCGCACAACCCTTCCGCCACCGTATGGCGCAAAAGCGATTATGCCGAGTTGTGGCAGGCGATTGCCGAACAGGAAGTCTATGTGCTGAGTGATGAAGTTTACGAGCACATCTGCTTCGTCGAAGAAGGCCACGCCAGCGTGTTAGCGCATGCCGAACTGCGCCAACGCGCGATTGCGGTGTCATCGTTTGGCAAAACTTTCCACATGACCGGCTGGAAAGTCGGTTATTGCATCGCACCGGCGGCAATCAGCGCGGAAATCCGCAAAGTGCATCAGTATCTGACTTTCTCAGTGAACACGCCGGCGCAATTGGCGATTGCCGACATGCTGCGTCAGGAACCTGAACACTATCGGGAACTCCCGGAATTCTACCGCGCGCGCCGCGACCGCCTAATTCAGGCGCTGGCTAATAGCCGCTTCAAGGTGCTGCCGTGTGAAGGCACTTATTTCTTACTGGCGGATTACAGCGCCATTTCCGATCTCGATGATGTGAGTTTTTGCCAGTGGCTAACAAAAGAAGTCGGTGTGGCGGCGATTCCGCTGTCGGTATTCTGCGCCGATCCGTTCCCGCACAAGCTGATTCGCCTGTGCTTCGCCAAACAGGAAGCGACGCTGGACGCTGCTGCAGAACGTTTATGTCAGCTTTGAAAATTACGCTGCTGCAAGAAAACCTCAATTGGATGGATGGCGCAGCTAATCTGCGTCATTTCGATGGTGTGCTGAAAGGCATTGAAGGCCGCGAACACTTCCCGGCGTGGCGCGATGCAGATAGTTTTACGTTGTAAAAAACGCAGGGAGATACTCCCTGCAGTTCAATGCACTAACCCAACAAATTCAGCGCCATCTTAGCAATGCCATTGCCTTGATTTAACATCGCCTGGCTGCTTTGCATCAGCATATTCATGCGAGTCATCTTGGTCACTTCCATTGCGAAGTCGGCATCAACGATAGTGCCAATATTGATATCGGTGTTGTCACGCATATTGCTCAAGTTAGCGTCAGTATATTGCAAGCGATTGATGTTAGAACCAAAATCACTGCGTACTGCCTGAACTTTTTCTAAAGCTGCGCTGACGAAATCAATATTTTCATTGGCGGTGACCGAATCTTCCAACGCGCCAGGATTACCTGGCACGGTCACCAGGTTTAACATTGCATCAACTGATTCTTGCAGTTTGGTGTCCAGATTCACTTTCAGCACTTCATCGCTTGAACTACCAATCTGAAATTGAACCGTTGAAGTGAATTTACCTTTAACTTCTGGCGGGATAACACTTTGCAGCAGCGGCTCAGAACCGTACTGGGTGTTACGCATGATACTGTCCATTTCGCTGAACAAAGCATCATACTCCGATTGCATCGCACTGCGATCTTCAGCGCTAAAGCTGTCATCAGCCGCTTGTGTTGAAAGTTCTTTCATACGCTGTAGTACGTTGGTCACTTCTTCCAGCGCACCTTCACCCATTGACATCATCGCACTTGAACGCGCGATATTATGCTTGGCAACCGTCATGCCATTGGATTGCGATTTCAAACGAGTGGCAATTTGCAGACCTGCCGCGTCATCCGCTGCGCTGTTAATGCGCTTGCCGGTTCCCAAACGCTGCATTGCAACGCTGAGCGCATCCGTCGCTTTGCCAAGCGATCGGGATGACGTCATGCTTATTGCATTAGTAAACATCGTTATTTTCATAAAATTTTAATCCTACTGTTATGGCTCCATTATGAGCCTATTACGCACCTACTTAAGAGCGTCACAGCGGTCGGATTATTTAATGTATAGCTCGCTAAGTCTCAGCTTTGAGTCAGGTCTTACCATTATCAAACCTCTTTAAGAAATTAATCGGAGGTTAAATCTTAATATGTAAAATTAAATATTACTGGTTTGTGATTTTTAGATAAAAAAAAGGCAGCGCTATGGCTGCCTTTCACTTCATGAGCGCTTAACGCCATTACAGCTCGAAGCGATCCAGATTCATCACTTTGGTCCATGCAGCAACGAAGTCGGCAACGAACTTCTGTTTGGCATCGCTGCTGGCGTAAACTTCAGCCAGCGCACGCAAAATCGCATTCGATCCAAACACTAAGTCGGCACGTGTGGCGCTAAACTTAACTTCGCCGCTTAAACGATCGCGGCCTTCGAACAACTCTTCGCTTTCATCGCTGGCTTTCCATGCGGTGCGCATATCCAGCAGGTTAACGAAGAAATCGTTGCTCAACACGCCCACGCGATCGGTGAACACGCCATGCTTGCCGCCGTCGAAGTTGGTGCCTAACACACGCAGGCCGCCAATCAACGCGGTGAGTTCAGGTGCGCTCAGCGTCAGTTGCTGTGCTTTATCAAGCAGCAAAGTCTCGGTTGAAGAGCCTTTGGCAACGCGGCGATAGTTGCGGAAGCCATCCGCCAGCGGTTGCAGCACCGCAAAAGATTCAACATCGGTTTGATCCTGACGCGCATCAACACGGCCAGGCGTGAATGGCACTTGGGTGGTGACGCCCGCAGCCGCAGCCGCCAGTTCAATACCGACACTACCGGCCAGCACGATCACATCAGCCAGCGACGCTTTGCCTGATTCTTGCTGAATCTTCTGCAAGATTGGCAGCACATCAGCGATGACGCTGGCGTTGACCGCCCAATCTTTCTGCGGCGCTAACGCCAGACGCGCACCGTTGGCGCCACCGCGTTTGTCGCCACCACGGAAGGTGGAAGCCGACGCCCAAGCGACTGAAACCAGTTGGCTAACGCTCAGACCCGAAGCGGCAATACGTCCTTTCAGATCGCTGATATCAGCAGGCGTTGGCTGATGTGTGGCTTGCGGTAACGGATCCTGCCACAGCAGATCTTCCTTCGGTACTTCCGGGCCGATGTAACGCGCTTTTGGTCCCATATCGCGGTGCGTCAGTTTGAACCACGCACGGGCAAAGGCTTCGTTGAACGCCTGCGGATCGTTGAGGAAGCGGCGCGAGATTTTGCCAAACTCTTCATCGAAACGCAGCGTCAGGTCGGTCACCAACATGGTCGGTTTGCGTTTTTTCTCTGGATCGAACGGATCCGGGATAATCGCTTCGGCATCGGCCGCTTCGAATTGAATCGCACCCGCTGGGCTGCGCGTCTGTACCCATTCGTATTTGAACAGGTTCTCGAAGAAGTAGTTGCTCCACTGCGTTGGCGTTTGCGTCCACACCACTTCCAGGCCGGAAGTAATGGAATCTTTACCCACGCCGCTGCCGTAGCTGTTGCTCCAGCCAAGACCTTGCGCTTCAATCGGTGACTCTTCGGGATCGACACCTACGTGGCTGGCTTCTGCCGCACCGTGGGTTTTACCCAAGGTGTGACCACCGGCGATCAGCGCGACGATCTCTTCGTCATTCATGCCCATATTGCCAAAGGTAGCGCGAATCGCTGGTGCCGCTGATTTCGGATCGCCGCTGGCTTCCGGGCCTTCTGGGTTGACGTAAATCAGGCCCATTTCGGTGGCGCCGAGCGGTGCATTCGCCAAAGCTTCAGGATGGCGATGCGCCAGCCATTCGGTTTCGTGGCCCCAATCGACATCCATATCCGGTTCCCAGACATCTTCACGACCGGCACCAAAACCAAAGGTACGGAAACCGGCGTTTTCCAGCGATACGTTGCCCGCCAGAATATACAGATCAGCCCAGGAAATTTTCTGACCGTATTTTTGCTTCACCGGCCACAGCAAGCGACGCGCTTTATCAAGGCTGACGTTATCTGGCCATGAGTTGAGCGGCGCAAAACGTTGCTGACCACGACCCGAACCGCCGCGACCATCGATGGTGCGATAAGTCCCCGCGCTGTGCCACGCCATGCGAATGAACAGCCCAATATAGCTGCCCCAGTCGGCTGGCCACCAGGATTGCGAATCGGTGAGAATGGCGCGGATATCGGCTTTTAAGGCGGAGTAATCGAGTTTGCTGAATTCGTCGCGGTAATTGAAGTTGTCACTGAGCGGGTTGGAACGGTTGGAGTGCTGGTTTAACAGATCGACACGCAGCATATTCGGCCACCAATCTCGGTTGGATGTACCGTTGCCTGCGCCGCGTTTTAATACACTTTTTTCTTCAGTCGCCCCGTGATGAAAGGGGCATTTTCCTGCTGCATTGTCATTATTATCATGTGTGCTCATTTTGTCGGCTCCATTACATTGGCTTCACAGTGTGCAGTTACTATAACGACACATAATGATAGTTTATAAACGGATGAACCGACGGTTTTGATAGTTATTGTCTTTCAAAAACAGGAATGTGATAGGGCGCAAACAATAGAGTAAAGGTTGGTAGTGGTCACCATGAATGGCGACCCTACAGGACAAGCGAAGATTAACTACCGCGATAGGTGGACCACGACCACGGGGAAATCAGGAAAGGCAGATGGTAATGGCTGCCGGATGCGCCAATCACGAAATCGATTTGCGCACTAACGTACAGCGCATCGCGCCCTTCAGCGGCAAAGTAATCACCAATCTCGGCGGTTAAACGATAATGACCGGGTGCCAGTGGTTCCGGTGTGAGATCTTTGATGCGGCCATCGCTGTCGGTTTCGCCTTCGGCCAGTGGCAACCACCCTTCCGGGCTGTTTTGTTCCAGCGAAATCGCAACGCCAATTGCCGGTTTGCCCAGCGCGGTATCGAGAATATGCGTGGTGATGGTGCTCATGTAATGCTCTCCTTCAACCGTAACAAGGTGATTTCACTGAGTTGCTTCAGCGCTTCCTGTTGTTCTCTTTCAGCATCATTATTTAGCCGACGCTGCAATTCGGCCAGCATCTCTTCACCGCTGCGCCCTTTGGCGCGAATCAAAAACACGCGACCAAAGCGCTGTTCGTAAGTTTGATTGCCCGCCAGCATCGCCAGTTGCAGCGCGCCATCGGCCTGCTGCATCGCCGCCTGCTCATTGCGCGACAATGCCGCTTCTTTACTTGCACCAGCAACTTTGTCGCCAATGCGCGGATGCGCGCTGAGCGCCTGCTCCAGCTCGTCGGCTTGCCATAAAGTCGCCAAGCGCTCGGCTTCAGCATACAACTCAGCTAGTGTTGCATAAGGTCGCGCGGTCACCAGCGCCTGTTGCCAGCCGGGAATTGCCACACAATGCGCGATGGCGGCTTGCGCTGCTTCAGGGTAAAGCTGGTTGAAGCTTACCAAATCCATATTTCGGTTCCTTTACCTGCGCGCCAGATCGCACACCGCTTGCAGATACGCCTGCACACCCAACGCCACGTCAGCGGCCTGCACGGATTCCGCCGGATGATGACTAATGCCGCGATGGTTGCGCACAAACAGCATGCCAACCGGCCAGCGTTCGGCGATGGCAATCGCATCGTGCCCCGCGCCGCTTGGCAACGACACGCTGCGCCCTTGCACGGTTTCCACCGCGTGACTCAACGCTTGCTGCAAACGGGCATCACATCCGGTAGCGGCAATGCGGTAATACTCGTTGGAGCTAAAGGTTAAGCCGCGACGCAGCGCAATCGCCTGCGCCTGCGTCAACAAGGTGGAGAGCAAACGCTCCAGCGGCTCATCCTGCGGACCGCGCACATCAAGCGACAACTGCACTTCGCCCGGAATCACGTTTACCGCACCCGGCAAGCAGCTCAAGGTGCCGACCGTCGCCACCAATTGCGGATCGTGTTCGGCGGTGGTGTGTTCGATAAACACCATCCACTCAGCGGCGGCGGCCAGCGCATCTTTGCGATGTGTCATCGGCACAGTGCCGGCGTGTCCTGCTTCACCGACAAAGCTGCAATTCAGGCGACGTGCGCCGTTGATCGCCGTCACCACGCCGAGTGCCAAATCTTCCTGTTCCAGACACGGACCTTGTTCGATATGCAGTTCAAGGTAAGCGGCGATGTCATTAACCTCACGCGCCGCGTCGAGAATTTTCGCCGCATCGAAACCGACATCCTGCATCGCTTCCGCCACCGTGATGCCGTTGCCATCGGGATGCGTCACCCAACTTTCCGGCCAACTGCCGGTGATGCCACGACTGCCGAGCAGCGTAATGCCAAAGCGCGTGCCCTCCTCGTCGCCAAAACCGACAATCTCAATCGCCAGCGGTAAACGTTGCTGATGATCGTGCAGCCACTGCACGGTTTCGATAGCACTTAATACGCCAAGCATGCCGTCATAGCGACCGGCATTGCGCACCGTATCGAGATGTGAACCAAGCAGCAATGCTTGCGCGCCGGGTTCGGCGGCTTCGTAACGGCCACAAATGTTGCCAACCGCGTCTTGCCACGTGCTCATGCCCGCCGCCTGCATCCATTCGCCAACGCGCGCATTGGCGCGCAGCTGTTCTGGCGACAGATACACCCGCGTCAGGCCGTCTTCGCTTTCACTGATCTCAGCCAGCGCGTCACAGCGCGCCATGACGCGCGCGGCAGCGGATTGCGCCTCGCTGGCGGTCATCAGGCTTTTATTCATGCGCGGCTCCCATACAGATCCCACGCGGCCTGCATTGCGGCGCCTTGCGTGGTGCGGAAACCAAGGTGATTGAGTACCGCTTCCAGCGCGCTTAACGTCATCATCACGCAGTCTTTGCGCGCGTTGTAACCCATAGTGCCGATGCGCCACACTTTGCCGTGCAGCGGACCAAACGAGGTGCCGATTTCGATACCGAAATCTTCCAGCACCAGCTTGCGCACCTGATCGCCATTAACGCCCGGCGGGATCACCACGCCCAGCACGTTGTTCATCTTGTGGTTGAGATCGCCAAAGGTTTCGAGGCCCATGCCCTGAATGCCTTTCAGCAGCGCATCGCCGTGCAGCTTGTGACGCGCGATGCCGTTATCCAATCCTTCCTGCATCATCAGGCGCGCACACTCACGCGCACCAAACAGCGCGGTAGTGGCTTCGGTGTGGTGATTGAGGCGTTCTGGCCCCCAATAATCCATGATCATGCCGAGATCGAAATAGTTGGAGTAGATCATCTCGTCGTCGCCGTCCTGATGATCGGCAGTACGAATGCCCTCTTCCACGCATTTACGTTTGCGGATCACTGCTTCCATCTGCGGACTCAGGGTGATCGGCGAAGTGCCGGACGGACCGCCGAGGCATTTCTGCATGCCAGCCGATACCGCATCCAAGCCCCACGCATCGGTTTCCAGCGCATTACCGCCGAGTGACGCGGTAGCGTCGGTGTAGAACAGCACGCCATATTTCTGGCAAATTGCGCCGAGTTGTTCCAGCGGTTGCAGCATGGTGGTTGAGGTATCGCCCTGCACCGTCAGCAGCAGGCGCGGTTGCACTTTTTTGATCGCATCTTCGATTTGATCCGGCGTAAACACTTCGCCCCACGGCACTTCGATGGTGTGCACCTCGGCACGGCAACGACGGGCGATTTCACACAGCAGATGACCAAAACGGCCAAATACGGGCACCAGCACTTTGTCGCCCGGACGGATCGCCGACAGCAAAATGGCTTCGATACCGGCGCGTGAAGTGCCGTCGATCAGCATCGTCCAGCGGTTTTCAGTGCGGAATACGCCACGGTACAGCGCCATCACTTCGTTCATGTAATGTGTCATCGCCGGATCGTATTGACCAATCAACTGGCTCGACATGGCGCGCAGCACGCGCGGGTCGGCGTTGATCGGTCCCGGCCCCATCAACAGGCGCTGCGGCGGATTGATTTGCGAAAACTGGCTGATATCCATGGTGTATTCCTTGTTGTTCGTTTACAGACGCACGGTCGAGATGAACTGCTTGAGTTCGGCGGTTTGCGGATTGGCGAACAGCGTTTTGCTGTCGCCCTGCTCCCACACGCGCCCCTGATGCATAAAGACCACGCGATCGCCCACGTCGCGGGCGAAGTTCATTTCATGAGTAACGAGAATCAGCGTCATACCTTCAGCGGCTAACTGCTCCAGCACTTTCAGCACTTCGCCCACCAGCTCAGGATCGAGCGCCGAGGTGATCTCATCACAGAGTAAAACTTTGGGCTGCATCGCCAGCGCACGCGCAATCGCCACGCGCTGCTGCTGCCCGCCAGACAGATTGGCCGGATAGTAATTGATGCGCTCGCCGAGGCCGACTTTCTCCAGCATCTGTGTCGCCAGTTCGCGGCATTCGGCTTCACTTTTCTTTAGCACGCGGCGCGGTGCCAGCATCACGTTTTCCAGCGCCGTCATGTGCGGGAACAGATTGAAGTTCTGGAACACCATGCCAACAGAGCGGCTGATTTCGCGTGCTTGCGATTCGCGATCGGTAATGGTCATGCCGCCGAGTTTGATGCTGCCTTCCTGATAGCCTTCCAGCCCGTTCATGCAGCGTAGCAAGGTACTTTTGCCCGATCCGCTGCGGCCGATAATCGAGATCACTTCACCGTGATCGACATCGAGATCGACGCCTTTCAAAACGTGGTTGTCGCCGTAGTACTTCTGTACCTGATTAATGGTGATGAGCGGCATTGAATTTTTTCTCCAGGTACTGGCTGTAACGCGACAGCGGATAACACATCAGGAAGTAACCGAGCGCCACCAGGCCAAACACCTTGAACGGCTCGTAAGTTACGTTATTCAAAATGGTGCCGGCTTTGGTCAGCTCGATGAAGCCGATAATCGATGCCAGCGCAGTGCCTTTAATCACCTGCACGGCAAAGCCCACGGTTGGCGCGATAGCAATGCGAATCGCCTGCGGTGCCACCACGCGAAACAGCGTTTGACCAAAGTTCAAACCAAGGCAACGCGAGGCTTCCCATTGGCCTTTGGGCAAGGCGCGAATGCTGCCGTACCAGATATCCACCAAAAACGCGCTGGTGTAGAGCGTCAAGGCCAGCGAAGCCGCCGTCCAGGGCGCGACATCAATGCCGAATAAACCGACACCGAAGAAGGCGAGGAACAGCTGCATCAGCAGCGGCGTGCCCTGAAACAGTTCGGTGTAAGCGCGCACCAAGCGCATCGGCCATTTGCGTTTCAGCAGGCGCATAAACAGCAGCGGCAAGGTCACCAGCGTTCCGCCAAAGAACGCCACCAGCGACAGTAAAATAGTCCAGCGCGCTGCCAGCAGCAGGTTGCGCAGGATGTCCCAATCGGTAAATTGCGTCATCATGCCGGTTGCGCTCCCAACCATTTACGTCCCAACGCCAGCAATAACTGACGCATGGCAATCGACAACGCCAGATAGATCAACGTGGTCACCAGATAGACTTCAAAACTCAAAAAGGTACGCGACTGAATCAGGTTGGCGGCGAAGGTCAACTCTTCGTACGAGACCTGCGACACCACCGAAGAGCCGAGCATCACGATGATGCATTGGCTCACCAGCGCCGGATAAATCCGTTGCAGCGACGGCGGCAGCACCACGCGGATAAAGGTTTGCGCGCGGGTCAATCCCAGCACGCGCCCCGCTTCCCATTGGCCGCGCGGCGTCACCTGAATCCCGGCGCGAATAATTTCGGTGCTGTACGCGCCAAGGTTAATCAACATCGCCAGCAGCGCAGCTTCGCCCGCCGTCAGTTTCAGACCAAGATTGGGCAAACCAAAGACGATGAAAAACAGCTGCACCACAAACGGCGTGTTACGGATCAGCTCGACGTAGACGCCCCAAATGCGACTGGCCCAGCTGGGTTTGCCGCTGCGCAGCGCCGCGCCGAGAATGCCCAGGCTGACGCCGCCCACCGTGGCGAGCACAGTGATCTGAATCGTCACCCACAACCCGGCTAGCAACTCTGGCCAATGCGGCCAGAGATCTGCAAAGTTTAGTTGCCCAATCATGATGTTATGCGCCGAGGTTAGCTGGCAGTGGCGCTTTCAACCACTCTTCCGACAGCTTGTTCAGCGTGCCATCTTTGATGCCTTGCTCAATCAACGCATTCACTTTGTCTTTCAGCGCTGGTTCATCTTTTTTCAAGCCGATGTAGCACGGTGAATCTTTCAGCATAAACTGGGCAACCGGCGCTTTTTCCGCGTTCTGGCGCGCAATCGCGGCCACCACTAAGTTGCCGGTGGCGACATATTGCACTTGTCCTGACAGATAGGCTGACAGCGTGGTGTTGTTATCTTCATAACGTTTCACCTGCGCATCTTTCGGTGCGATATCGCTCAACACCATGTCTTCTACTGCACCGCGCGTTACGCCGATGGATTTACCGCTCAACGCGGCAGCATCTTTCAGCGTTTCACCTTTCGGACCAAATACGCCAAGGAAGAACGGCGCGTAAGCCTGGCTGAAGTCGATCACTTTCTCGCGTTCAGCATTTTTGCCCATGCTGGAGATCACCAGATCGACTTTATCGGTTTGCAGATATGGCACGCGGTTAGCACTGGAAACCGGCACCAGCTGCAACTTCAGTTTCATCTGTTTTGCCAGGTACTTCGCCATGTCGATGTCGTAGCCCTGCGGCTGCAAATCGGTGCCCACTGAACCAAACGGTGGGAAGTCTTGTGGCACAGCAACCCGGATCACGCCGCGTTTCTGGATATCCTGCAACTGATCGGCCATCGCGCTACCAACCTGCGCCATCAGCAATGCCGCGCCTGCTACCGCCAATAAAACTTTTTTCATTATGCACCCCGGTGAGTTAAACGTGAAACGAAAGATTCTTGATGAATCGATTTGCAACTAATGTGCCAACCGCTGTAGCGAGGAGAGAAAGGGTGAAAAACGATGATTTATGAGGTTTCAGGCAGAAAAAACGGGCATTGCGCCCGTTGCAGTTAACGATCAATAACGGTGCAATGCACCATAATGGCGCCCGTTAGCGGTGTTCCAGCTCATCGAGATGTTGATAAAGATCGGCGATTTGATGGATGCGCTGACGGCCCTGCGACAACATTTCATGCAGTAAAGCGTTGGCCAGCAAGTTAACCAAACTCATGGCCGACGCATAGCTATCAAAAGCGGAAACGCTGTCCAGCGGCGCGCACAGCTGCCAGCGCGCTAAGGTGATGATGCCCTGCGCCTGCGGCTCGCATAGCGCCAGCACCGGAATGTTGCTGTGTTGCAGTTGCTGCATCAGCGGACGGATGATGCGTGGACGACGGCGAAACGCCATTACCACCACAATATCTTCGGGCGTGATATCCACCAGCTCTTCACCCAGTGTCTGGCCTGGCTGCGGCAGCACATGCACCTGCGCACGCGCCTGCATCAGCTGTTGGCGCAGGTGCAGCGCCACCGGATAGGCGTTGCGCATGCCGATAATAAATACCCGCTTTGCCGTGCCAATCGCCGTAATCACTTCACCAAATTGCTGCGGATCGATGCTGTTTACCCATTGCGTTAAGTTCGCCATTTCTTGCTTATAGTGGCGCGATAACAAGGTGTTACCTTGCACTGCATCACGGTTATCGGTGAGCGGCATACCGCTTTGGCGCAGCACGCGCAGTTCATCGCGCATGTCTTTGTATTTCTCGTAACCGAGGCGCTTAAACAACCGGCTGACCGTGGCCTTCGAGACACCGCTCAGCCGCGCTAACTCGGCGCTGTTGTAGCTGATCAGGTCATCAAAATGGTCAAACACGAAGTCGGCAATACGCTGCTCCTGCGGCGATAGCTGCGGATAGTGACTACGAAGGCGTTCATCAAGTTGTTTCATCATCGGTCCTGTAACTTTCGTTTCACCACAAGCTAGCATAAATCGATCCAGATTGATGTCCGACCAAAACTGGAACAGCTCTTGCTTTCACTCAACCACGTACCCAGAAAAAGAGTTCCCTATGATACAGAGCAATATGGCGCCATTAGGCATGGCCGTCGCGCCGCATCATCTTGCCAGTGAAAGCGCTTTAGCGGTGTTACGCGAAGGCGGCAATGCGATTGAAGCCATGGTAGCCGCCGCAGCTACCATCGCCGTGGTTTATCCGCACATGAACGGTTTAGGCGGCGACGGCTTTTGGTTGGTGGTGCCACCCAATGGCGATCCGATTGCCATTGATGCCAGTGGTGCCGCCGGTTCGCTGGCGCACCTCGATTTCTATCACGGCGAAACACATATTCCGCATCGCGGTCCTAAAGCCGCGTTAACCGTGGCGGGCACCGTCAGCGGTTGGCAGGAAGCGCTAACGCTGGCGCAGGAACTCGGTGCCGCACCGTTGCCGCTGGCGCGTCTGCTGCGGGATGCGATTCGCTATGCCGCCGACGGCATTCCGGTCACCGCCTCGCAAGCCGCCGCCACTGCCGCCAAGCAGCACGAGTTGCAGCATCAGCCTGGCTTTGCCGCCACTTATTTGCCGGATGGCAATGTGCCCGCAGCGGGCAGCCGTTTCACCCAACCGGCGCTGGCGAATACGCTGAGCCTGTTGTGCGATCAAGGTTTAGAGAGTTTCTATCGCGGAGAACTGGCGCACCATTTAGCGCGTGAAATGACCGCGCTGGGTATGCCGATCACGCTGGAAGATTTGCAGAACCAGCGTGCACGCCGCTGCACGCCGCTGCATCTGGCGCACAGTGAGGGCGATATCTGGAACATGACGCCGCCGACGCAAGGTTTGGTGTCATTGGCGATCCTCGGCATTACCGACCGCCTGAATATGGCCGCCGCCGATGAAGCGCAAACCGTGCACCGCATCGTCGAAGCCACCAAAAAAGCCTTCGCACTGCGCGATAAACACATCACCGATCCGCGCCATATTGATATTGACGTGCAAAGCCTGTTGGATGCCGATCACCTCGGTTCGCTGGCGGCAAAAATCGACGATCAACAAGCCGCGCCATGGGGTACTGGACGTGGGCCAGGCGATACGGTGTGGATGGGTGTGATGGACAGCAGCGGTTTGGCGGTGTCGTTCATCCAAAGCATCTACCATGAATTCGGCAGCGGCGTGGTGCTGCCCGGCACCGGGATTACCTGGCAAAACCGTGGCGCGGCATTCAGCCTGCAACCCGATCATTTACTGACGCTGCAACCGGGCAAGCAACCGTTCCATACGCTCAATCCCGCCGCTGCACGCCTGAAAGATGGGCGCACCATGGTATATGGATCGATGGGCGGCGACGGCCAGCCGCAAACCCAGGCGGCGATTTTCACCCGTCACGTGATTCAAGGCATGTCGCTGCAACAAGCGGTGAGCGCGCCGCGTTGGTTGCTTGGTCGCACGTGGGGACAATCCTCTGACTCGCTCAAACTCGAAGCCCGTATTGCGCCGGAAACCGTGCAGCAACTGCGCGCGCTCGGTCATGAGGTTGAGCTGCTGCCTGATTTCAGCGAAGTGGTCGGCCATGCGGGGGCAATCGTCAGACACAACAACGGCATGCTGGAAGGCGCATTTGATCCGCGCAGCAACGGCAGCGCCGCCGGTTTCTAATGGAGAGTGACAATGAATAAACACGTCGATTGGGCCACCTACATCGCCCAAATGGAACAGATTCTGGCGCTGGAACTGGATGATTCGCGCCGTGCCGAATTGCTGACGCAGTTCAACCGCATTGCGGCGATGGCAGGGCCGCTGATGGCGCTGCCGCTCGACGATCGTCTGGAAGTGGCGGGAGTGTTCCAGCCATGAAACTGTCGTCATTATCCATTACGCAACTTCAGCAAGCGCTGAGCCAGGGCGAGATCAGCGCGCACGATATCGCGCAATCCACATTAACGGCGATTGAGCAGCATAATCCGGCGATCAATGCCTGGACCGAAGTCACCGGGCAACGCATGCTGCGCGAAGCTGAACAGATCGATCAGCAGCGCCAGCGCGGTGAAAGCTTGCCGCCGCTGGCCGGTATTCCTTACGCGGTGAAAAATCTGTTTGATGTCGCCGGGCACAGCACGCTGGCCGGTGCCAGCTTATTCAGCGAACGCGCCGTGGCGCGCGAAGATGCGTGGGCGGTGAGCAAATTGCGTCAGTCCGGCGCATTGCTTTCCGGCATGCTGAATATGGATGCCTACGCGTACGGCTTCACCACTGAAAATACCCATTACGGCGCCACACACAACCCACGCGATTTGAGCCGTGTGGCGGGCGGATCGTCTGGCGGTTCAGCTGCGGCGGTGGCGGCGGGTTTGGTGCATTTTTCCCTTGGCACCGACACCAATGGTTCGATCCGCGTGCCCGCTTCGTTGTGCGGCATCTTTGGTTTAAAACCGACCTTTGGCCGTCTATCACGCAGCGGCAGCCATCCGTTTGTCGCCAGCCTCGATCACATCGGCCCGTTTGCCCGCTCGGTGGAGGATTTGAGCCTGGTATATGACACCTTGCAAGGTGCCGATGCCAGCGATGCTTTTCAGGCAGCACAACCCATTGCGCCGGTGAGCCATGAGTTGAGTAAAGGCACACAAGGCATACGCAGCGCGGTGTTGGGCGGTTTCTTCTCGACATGGTGTAGCGATGAAGCCCATGCGGCGGTGGCGATGGTGGCTAAAGCGCTGGAAGCGTCTGAAGAAGTGACGATGCCGAATGCTGAAATCGCCCGTTCGGCCGCGTTTATCATGACGGCGGCGGAAGGCGGCAATCACTATTTGCCGTTGCTACGCAGCCAACCGGAACAATTTGAACCGAATTCTCGCGAACGGTTATTAGCTGGCGCGATGTTGCCTTCGGCGTGGTACGTGCAGGCGCAACGCTTCCGCCGCCATTTCCAGCAGCAAGTGTTGCCGCTGTTTGAGCACTTTGATGTGCTGATTGCCCCCGCCACACCGTGCACGGCGACCACCATCGGCCAGGAAACCATTCATATCAACGGCCAGGATTTGCCTACGCGCGCCAGCATGGGCATGCTGACCCAGCCAATTTCCTTCCTTGGCTTGCCGGTGTGCACCGTGCCGCTGCAAACGGCTAACGGTTTGCCGATTGGCTTGCAGCTGATCGCCGCACCGTTTAAAGAACATCTGGCACTGCGCGCCGCGTGGGCGCTGCAACAGCAAGGGCTGACGCTGCCACAAATCACCTTAATGGATGCATGAACATGACGCCTGAACATATTGATCGCCCGGCGATTCTCGCCGAAGTGACTACCGCCTTTTATCGCTACGAGCAAGCGCTTATTAGTAATGATGTCGCGGTACTGGATGAATTATTTTGGCATGACAAGCGCACCGTGCGTTTGGGTGCCGGAGAGAATTTGTATGGCATTGATGAGATCCGCGCGTTTCGCGCTGCGCGTCCGTCGAAAGGGTTGGATCGTGAGTTGCGTAACACGGTGATTACGACCTTTGGCGATGATTATGCGGTGTGCAGCACCGAGTTTACGCGTGAAGGGGTGGAGAAGATTGGACGTCAACAGCAGACGTGGGTGCGCTTGCCGTGCGGCTGGCGGATTGTGGCGGCGCAGGTGAGTTTGATGAGTTAGGTTGGGTTGGGTGCGTGCTGCCCCTCACCCTAGCCCTCTCCCACAAGTGGGAGAGGGAATGATTCGGTGGAGAGAATCGCGGGAGCAGGGATTACGCGCTCGGTGCCGGATGGGTTTTCATCCAGTGATCGGCGATTTGCTGGCGAGTACACACCCACACATTCTCGTGCTGCTGGATATGATCGAGAAAACGCTGCAACCCACGGAATTTACCCGGACGCCCCAACAAACGGCAGTGCATGCCAATCGACATCATCTTCGGTGCAGTTTCCCCTTCTTCGTACAACACATCAAACGTATCGCGCAGATAGACAAAGAACTGCTCCGCGGTGTTGAAACCTTGCGGCGAGGCGAAGCGCATGTCATTGCACTCCAACGTGTAGGGAATGATCAGGTGCGGTTTTACCGTGCCGTCCTGACAAGTGACTTGCGTCCAGAACGGTAAATCATCGCCGTAATAGTCGCTGTCGTAGCTGAATCCGCCCTGCTCCACCACCAAACGGCGCGTGTTTGGGCTGTCGCGCCCGGTGTACCAACCGGTTGGCGCTTTGCCAAACAGATCGGTCAACACGTCCACCGCTTGCTGCATATGCTGACGTTCGGTTTTGGCGTCCATCGCTTGATAATGAATCCAGCGCCAGCCGTGGCTAACCACGTCGTAATCGGCGGCTTTGATCGCTGCAACAATCTCAGGATGGCGCGCCAACGCCATCGCAACGCCAAACACCGTCAGCGGTAAGCCACGTTTTTGAAACTCATTGTGGATGCGCCAGAAGCCGGCGCGAGAACCGTATTCGTACAGCGAATCCATCGACATGTGGCGGTCGGCGTAACTGGCTGCACCGATGATGTCGGAAAGAAATTGCTCGGAACCGGCGTCGCCGTGCAGCACGTTGTTCTCCGCGCCCTCTTCATAGTTGAGGACAAATTGCACCGCTACGCGTGCTTTGCCCGGCCATTTAGCATGCGGCGGCTGATTGGCATAACCAATCAGATCGCGTGGGTAGTTTTTGTTGAAGCTGTACTCTTTCTTTTCAGATACATCATTCATTCTGCAAGTTCCTGTGTTCAGTCCTCAACCAGCACTTAGTTTAGGTGCTGAAATGCCCCGCTGAGCGGTTTCTGCAATGGATAATCGAGATCGCCGTGTTTGCTGGTACCAAAGCCCAACGCCACCAGTGACTCGACCATTTTCACTGCGGCACTTACGCCGTCGATCACCGGTAAACCCAGTTCTTTGGTCAACTCCTGCGCCAGCGAGGCCATACCGCCACAGCCCAAAACAATCGCCCCGCTGCCATCTTCACGTTTGGCTTGTATACAGCGTTGACGCACTTTCTCTTGCGCCACGCCGCTGCCGTCTTCCAGCGCTAACACCGGCAGATCAATGGCATGCAGCGCGGCGCAATGGTTTGTGAAGCCGTATTGCTGCAACAGATGACGCGCAATTACCAAGGTACGCGGTAAGGTGGTGACGATGGAAAAGCGCGTCGCCACCAGCGTTGCGGTGTGCATCGCGGCTTCCGCAATACCAATCACTGGGCCGCTTGCCAGTTCGCGCGCCGCCAACAAGCCGGGATCGCCAAAGCAGGCAATGATGTGGCCGCTAACGCCTTGCTGTTTGCCACGTTTGACCTGCTCCAGCACGCCAATTGCCGCAATCGCTTCATCGAAATGGCCTTCAATCGATTCCACGCCGTGGCTGGGGCACACCGCCAAAATCTCCGTGCCAGGCGCAGCGACCGCGCGTGCGGCAGCGCCAATAGTTTCGGTCATCGCCACGCTGGTGTTGGGATTGATCACCTGAATTACGCTCATGATGCCGCCTCTTTATGACCGGCAAATAACCGGGAAAAATCAGGTAAAGTCTCGCCGCTGCGCTCAAAGTGCAGGCTGGCAACAATGTGTTCAAAGTGATGCTGCAATGCGGCAGTCAAACCCGGCAGATCCTTGTCTCGCAACAGATCCACCAGCCGATCGTGGTGATCGCAACGGCAACCGCGCTGCCACGGCGCGCCATACGCGGCAATCACCAGCGAGGAGCGCTGCGTCAGGCGCGTCACCATATCGGTGAGCACTTCATTGCCGGAGATGGCTTGCAACTGAATATGAAAAGCAGCTGACAGGCGAATCGCTGCCGCGCCATCGTGTTGCTGGTGCGCCTGCTGCTCTTGTTCAATCAGACTGCTGAGCGCGGCTAAATGTGGCGCCTGGAGATGACTGAGCACCGCAGGCAAGTTGGCACACTCCAATAAACTGCGCGTGGCAAAGATATCGCGGGCTTCATCCACGCCCGGCGTCGCCACTTGTGCACCACGTCTGGGCGACAAGGTGATCATTTGCACCGCGGCGAGGCGTTGCAGCACTTTGCGAATGCCGGTGCGACTGACGCCAAACACTTCGGAAAGCGCTTCTTCTGGCAATTTGCTGCCCGGCGGCAACTGATGCTCAACAATCGCGGTCAGCAGCGCCTGGTAGATGGGTTCGTCTCTATCATTCAGATCAGCAGCCGTTTTCTGGCCTGTTTCACTCTTCATTACCTGCTCCGGTAAGTGTCTGTGTGCTGCACATCGTATACGTGAAATTAATTTTTTGTATACAAGAAATCAATTCTGGCCTGGATCCTGCAATACCGTTTCACGCTGTGATTATTCTTCCATGTTGTAGAGAGGAGCAGGTTTCATGCCAAATCATTCTGAAGTGACCTCTGCGGGGGCATCTGAAGCCAACGCGCAATACAGTCCACGTCTGTGCAACGAGGATCTGGCGCCAACGCGCGACCAGAATTGGTCGTGGTACAACATTTTCTCTTTCTGGATGTCGGACGTGCACAGCATGGGCGGCTATGTGGTGGCCGCCAGCTTCTTTACGTTGGGATTGGCCAGCTGGCAGGTGCTGCTGTGCTTGTTGGTCGGCATCTGCATCGTGCAGCTGTGCGCCAATTTGGTGGCCAAACCCAGCCAGATGGCAGGCGTGCCGTACGCGGTGATTTCACGTCAGGCATTTGGCGTGTTTGGTGCCAACATCCCGGCGATTATTCGCGGCCTGATCGCCTTTGCCTGGTACGGTATCCAAACCTATCTGGCGGCTAACGCGCTGATGCTGGTGCTGCTGAAGTTCTTCCCTTCATTAAGCAGTATGACGCAGACCAGCTGGCTTGGCCTGTCGCAACTGGGCTGGTGCTGTTTCGGTTTGATGTGGTTGTTGCAGGCGATGGTGTTCTGGCACGGCATGAGCGCGATTAAACGCTTCATCGATGTCGCCGGTCCGGCCGTTTATGTGGTGATGGTGGCGTTGGCCGGCTGGATTGTATACAAAACCGGTTTTGACGGTATCTCCTTTACCCTTGCCAGCAAGCAGTTGAGCACCGGTGAACAAACCTGGCAGATGATCACCGCCACCGCGCTGGTGGTTTCCTACTTCTCTGGCCCGCTGCTTAACTTTGGTGACTTCTCGCGCTACGGCAAAAGCATGGGCGAAATTCGTCGCGGCAACCGCTGGGGCTTACCGTTTAACTTCCTGCTGTTCTCGATTGTCACCGTGGTGATCGTCTCGGGTACGCAATCGCTGTTCGGCCGCATGATTACCGATCCGATTGAGACTGTGAGTATGGTCGGCAACGATGTGGCGGTGGCGATTGGCCTGCTGACCATGATTATCGCCACCATCGGCATCAATATCGTGGCGAACTTCGTTTCTCCCGCGTTTGATTTCTCTAACTGCTCGCCGCAGAAAATCAGTTTCCGCACTGGCGGGATGATTGCAGCGGTTGGTTCCGTGCTGTTGACGCCGTGGAACCTGTTCCAGTCACCGGAACTGATTCACTACACGCTGGATGTGCTGGGTGCGTTTATTGGACCGTTGTTCGGTATTTTGATTGCTGATTTCTATCTGATTAAACGCAGCAAAGTGTACGTTGACGATCTGTTTGATGACACACCAAAAGGTCGTTACTGGTATCGCGGTGGCTTCAACCCGAAAGCGATTGCCGCGCTGCTGCCGTCAGTGGGTATTGGTTTGGTGATCAGCTTTATTCCTTCGCTGCATGCAGTGGCGAATTTTAGCTGGTTTATCGGCGTGGCGTTGGGTGCGGGTTGTTATCGCTGGTTGGCGCGCGCCGATCGTGAAGAAGTGGCAACGGCCTATCGCGGTGCAGTGGCGGTGCAGAAAGATTGATTGGATATGGGTTTGGTGAGGGATCGTGCGCGCTGTCCCTCATCCCGACCTTCTCCCGCATGCGTGAGAAGGGGCGGTTCGGCGAGAGCATTGAGGCCGAGCGAAACCTTAAAAAGCAAAAAGCCGATGCATTTCTGCATCGGCTTCTTAAATAGATTGGCGGAACGGACGGGGCTCGAACCCGCGACCCCCTGCGTGACAGGCAGGTATTCTAACCAACTGAACTACCGCTCCGCGCTTTGTTCCCCGTCGAGAACGAGGCGCATATTAATGGCAGCTTCATCACTCGTCAACGCTTTTTCTGTGGGAATGTTTCGTTTGGCGCTTTTTTCATCTCACCGACGATTTTACACGCAAAATCAGCCGTTTTAGATACGCCACAGGCAGCTGCCGCCCTTCTTCTGCACTAAATCCAAGCGGCCTTCGTGCGCAATAATCTCTTCATCACTGGCGCTTACTACGCGCAAGCCAGAGCTAGGACGCACAATGCGCTGAATATTTTCGCTGCCGTCCTGATTGTTCTGCTCACCATCCAGCGAAAACGCCAGCGAGGTTTGCCCGCCGGTCATCATGAGGAATACTTCAGCCAGAATCTCAGCATCGAGCAGTGCGCCGTGCAGCGTACGTTTGCTGTTGTCTATTTCATAGCGGTTACACAAGGCATCCAGGCTGTTGCGCTTGCCGGGATACATTTTTCGCGCCATCGCCAGACTATCGGTGACCTGACAGAAAGTGTCGGTTTTGCCGATGCCGCGATTTAGCATGCCAAATTCGTAATCCATAAAGCCGATATCGAACGATGCGTTATGGATTACCAGTTCTGCGCCACGAATGTATTCGAGGAATTCATCGGCGATATCCGAGAACATCGGCTTATCCGCGAGGAATTCATCGGCGATACCGTGAACACCGAACGCTTCCGGATCCACCAGCCGATCGGGCTTCAGATACATGTGGAAGTTGTTGCCGGTCAGGCGACGGTTGATCACTTCAACCGCACCGATTTCAATGATGCGATGTCCTTCATAATGCACACCGATCATGTTCATGCCGGTGGTTTCAGTATCGAGGACGATCTGGCGGTTATTTGCAGTGCTCATAGGACCTGTTTTATGTCAGACTTGGCGTTTTGTCAGAAGGAAGTCTACCAGAGATGCGCAAACAGGTAGAAATATTCACCGACGGATCGTGCCTCGGTAATCCCGGCCCCGGCGGCTACGGCGCCATTTTACGTTATGGCGCGCATGAAAAAGTGTTCAGTACCGGTTATCGTCTCACCACTAACAACCGCATGGAAATGATGGCGGCAATTGTGGCACTTGAAGCACTCAAGCAGCCGTGCGAAGTGGTGCTCAGCACCGACAGCCAGTATGTGCGCCAAGGCATCACCAGTTGGATTCACAACTGGAAGAAACGTGGCTGGAAAACCGCCGATAAAAAGCCGGTGAAGAATGTTGATCTGTGGAAACGCCTCGACTCAGCGCTCAGCACGCATGAGATCAAGTGGGAATGGGTGAAAGGCCATGCCGGACATCCTGAAAACGAACGCTGCGACGAACTGGCACGCAGCGCGGCAGGCAATCCAACACTGGATGATATCGGCTATCAGGTTGAATCCTGATCCTTCACTTCACGGAACTGGCGCGTAACGTTCACCGTTTGGCGCAGTTGCGATTGACTCATGTTCTTCTTCATTTTGGTGGGCGTTAACGGGAACGTGCGTTTACGTGCCACCACAATGTTCAGGCAGCCCAATGCCGGCAAATGCGCGCTAATGACTTTCCCGCCCTGCCGATGCCATGGCACCACCTGAAAACGCGTGCGATACACCACTTCATAATTCAGCAAGCCTAGCCAATCGAGCAGACGCACCTGGCTGAACATCCGCCCACTCCACGGCGCGCGTGAATGCAAACCCGGAATGCCTTTGCTGATCCCGAGTAAACTAAACGGGTTAAAGCCGCTGATGATCATCCAGCCATCGTCGATCAATACCCGATCGACTTCGCGTAATACGCGGTGCGGATCCTGACTCCACGCCAGTGTGTGCGCCATTAAACAGGCATCAATCGATTTAGATTCAAAGGGTAATTGCGTGGTGTTGGCAATCACCTGCAACTCATCGCCCTCATTGCCCACATTCACTTGATGCGATATGGCACACTGGCTGGTATTGATTTCTGCGCTGAGGCTACCCAGTTTAAGCATATGAAAGCCATACAGCTTGCCGAGGTACGGTTGCAGTTGCTGGGTTAGTGCGTCGCGAAAATAGTCTCCCATTGGCATATCACGCCAGGAGCGCGGTGCAGTCAGGATTTGGCGTGTTTTAGCCGGCTTCATGCTCTACCATTTTCCTTTTTCTACGACCTGAGAGGTGTTTATGAATCTTACCAGCATTCCCGCATTGCAGGATAACTACATCTGGACACTGACGGACGCGGACAATAATTGTCTGATTGTCGATCCCGGTGAGGCCCAGCCGGTACTGGATAAAGTTAAGGCAAACCGCTGGCAACCGGTGGCGATTTTGTTGACACACCATCACCACGATCATGTTGGCGGCGTGAATGAGCTGTTGCAGCACTTCCCTGACTTGGTGGTTTTCGGTCCACAAGAAACTGCAGATAAAGGGGCACAGCGCATCGTGGCTGAAGGTGATGAATTTACCCTTCTGGGGCTAAATTTCCGTGTCATCGCAACACCTGGTCACACTTTAGGACATATCTCATATTTCAGTTCTCCTTATCTTTTCTGTGGAGACACGATGTTTTCTGGCGGCTGCGGACGTTTATTTGAAGGCACTGCCGAACAAATGTTCGATTCATTTCAAAAGCTTAATCAACTTCCTGAAGACACCCTCATTTGCTGTGCGCATGAGTACACTTTATCCAATATGAAGTTTGCTGCGGCTATTCTGCCCCATGACCCTAAAATTTTGGCAAGGTATCAGCAAATTAAGGACTTACGCGCAGAAAATCGCATTACTTTGCCCACAAAATTGGCATTAGAGCGAGAAATAAATTTATTTTTACGCACGCAAGACGCTGATTTACAACAGGCTTTAGGCACTAATGTTCCATCGTCAGCGTTATGGCAAACTTTTGCCGATCTACGCGAGAAGAAAGACCGCTTTTGATATTTGAGGTTGTGTTGTGTTGGACCGTCACGTATAGTTGCTCGTCTTTTAAGCGAACTATTGACACACACATGAAGGCTAAAGCGATATTACTCGCCTCGGTCTTGCTGGTAGGATGTCAGGCATCAAGGAATGACGCCAATATCCCCGTACAGCATGCACAGAGCTTGTCTTCAGCTGGTCAAGGTGAAAATGGAAAGTACGGAGATCGATTGTTGTCGCCGCGATGGCAGGATGATGGAACAAGCCTCGCAGAAGATACTGATCTCTGGAATCACATTAGTGACGAGTTGAAGATGGGGATTCCGGAAAACAGCCGGATCCGCGAACAAAAAACAAAATTTTTAAAAAATAAGAGCTATCTCCACGATGTAACATTACGGGCAGAGCCGTACATGTACTGGATAGTCGAGCAGATACAGAAACGTAAAATGCCGATGGAACTGGTACTGCTACCCATAGTGGAGAGCGCTTTTGACCCACACGCAACATCTTCTGCGAATGCCGCTGGCATCTGGCAGATTGTTGCACAAACGGGCAAAAACTATGGTTTGAAACAGAACCAATGGTACGACGGACGCCGCGATGTGGTGGCCTCGACCAAGGTAGCGCTGGATATGATGCAGCGTCTGAACGGTATGTTTGACGGCGATTGGTTACTGACCATTGCGGCCTATAACAGCGGTGAAGGACGTGTATTGAAAGCGATGAAACAGAATAAGGCGCGCGGTAAGCCGACTGACTTCTGGAGTTTATCGTTGCCACGTGAGACCACGGTTTATGTTCCTAAAATGTTGGCCTTGAGTGAAATTCTCAAGAACAACAAGCGTTACGGTATCAAACTGCCAACACCGAACGAGAGCCGTGCATTAGCTCGCGTAGAAGTGGGACAGCAGATTGAACTGACGCAGGCCGCAGATATGGCCGGTATGTCGCTCAGCAAGCTGAAGACATTCAACGCCGGTTATAAAAACGGTGCTACAGCGCCAAATGGACCGCACTACATTATGGTGCCGAAGTCCAACGTTGCTAAGTTGCGTGATTCACTGGCTTCCGGTGATATCGCCTCCGTGCAGCCTACCGAGATGGCGAAAGTCAGCGCGGCAGGAAACAGCTACACGGTACGCAAAGGTGACACCTTGTCTGGTATTGCCAGCAAGCTTGGCGTAAGCGTCAGTACACTGAAACAGCAGAACAATCTGCGCAGCGCTTCAGTTCGAACCGGTCAGACTTTGACCGTGAGCGGCAAAGCAACGCAGTTGGCTGATAACGGCAACAGCATCACCTATCGTGTACGTAAGGGTGATTCTTTTGCCAGTATTGCGAAACGTCATGGTGTGAATACCAAAGACGTGATGCGCTGGAACAGTGACGCTAAAGACATTCAGCCGGGCGACAAGCTCACGCTGTTTGTGAATAATAGCGCAACACCTGATACCTAATGCCCCGAAAAGGCTGACTTTTGTCAGCCTTTTTCATTTTCTCCTTTCTGAGAATTCTGCACTCCCCTTCTTTAGGCTTAAAAAGCCCAACGCGTGACTATCCTTAATAACAATTTTGGTTGCAGCAAGATGGCTAAGCGAACGCTATTTAGGTAAATCAGCGCCCGATGCCATAAACAGAATTGAATTCAACCAGCAGAGGATTGTGATCGGAAGCACGCGTCACCAGCACCGACGCTTCACTGACTTTCATATCGCGGTAGAAGACGAAATCCAGCGGCCGGCCAAAGGCTTTACGGCGATGATCATCGGTGAAGTTCACTTCACGCAGCGACATCTCTCTGGCAAAGCGATATAGGGCGTTCATGCGCTGACGACTCCAGGCGTTAAAATCACCGGCCATGATCACCGGACCACGATGATGCTGAATCTGCTCACCAATCGGGCCCAATTGCTTACTGTACACATCCACACCCAAACTGAAATTCACCGCGTGGATATTCACCACCATCAGCATTTCACCGGTCGGCAATGGGTAAGCAGTGACTAGCGCGGATTTGGCTAAACGCAACAAAGGTTCGCGCTCGCGTAATGGGCAGCAATAGACAGGATGCGCAGAAGCCAACGTCATGACGCCGGAAGGATGTTGCGGTAACACAAACGCGGGAACTTGATCGGCCGCCAGATAGTTGCTGGTGGCGAATTTGACCAATTCAGGGGTAGCCTGCGCTTCTTGCAGCAATACCAAATGGGCATCTTTACCAAAACCTTGCAACACCGACATCCAATCGGCACGTTGCTGCTTAAAGATGTTCCAGACCAAAACCCGCAGCGTGGGGTCTGCTGGCAAAGGTGCGCCAGGCGGCAATGCCTGTCCAAGATGCAGCATTGCCACCGGCGGAAAGATCCGCTCGGCTGGCTGGCCTGCTACATAACGCATTGAATAAGTTTTTTTCCGCACTTTCCCGCCTGGCTGATTTACGACTCGTACTTCACCTGACTGTTATAGGGATTTTAGTGCGGGGTTTCAATTGATGATCTTGATTGTCGGAATTCGCCTCACAGCATAACGCTGCAACAGCCAGCCAATCGGCAAGCCGTTGTGCGTGTTATTCCATCACTATTGCAGCTTGAGGCTTATCGAGTTGGCCACTCATTCTTACCAGCAATAATGCGGCAAACACGATGATGGCGCCCACCCACGGAGTTTGTGCCAAACCATAATGTTCAACAATATAGCCACCTACGGTAGATCCCAGCGCAATCCCAATGTTAAATGCGGCAATATTTAGACCTGATGCAACGTCAACAGCACCGGGCGCAGACTGTTCAGCCTTCTGTACCACGTAAACCTGCAACCCCGGCACATTGGCAAAGGCGAAGATGCCCATCAGCAGGACGGTTATCACCGACATCAAGTGCATACTTGCGGTGTATTGGAACACCATGAGCAATATTGCCAGAGCCATAAAGATCAGCGTCAACGCACGAACCGCACCGTGGCGATCCGCCAACTTTCCGCCCCAAATATTACCTATCGCCACCGAAACACCGTATCCCAGTAGAATCAGGCTAACAGCGGTCGGCGAATAACCCGCTAATGACTGCATCATCGGCGCAAGGAAGGTGAAGGCAGTAAATACGCCGCCATAACCTAGCGCAGTAATGGCATAGATCAGTAACAGGCGGGGATTGATCAACACGCGCGCCTGTTGTGCCAACGTTGTGGCAGAAGGTTGAGGGATATTGCGTGGGATAAGCAATTGGCTCGCCACTAATGCAATCACGCCCAGCAGCGAGACCGCAAGGAAACTTTCACGCCAGCCAAAATGCTGCCCAATTAACGTTCCTAACGGTACGCCAGTGACCAACGCGACGGTTAGGCCGCCGAACATAATTGCAATAGCACTCGCCGCTTTTTCTTTGCTGACCAGGCTAGTTGCAATCGTCGAACCGACCGAGAAGAAGACGCCATGTGCAAGCCCGGTCAGCAACCTGGCTATGACGAGCGTCTCGTAATTCGGTGCCAACCAGGCAACCAAATTGCCGATGGTAAATAACACCATCAATCCCATTAGAAGCTGCTTACGTGCGAGCTTTCCAGTTAACGCCGTTAATACCGGCGCGCCAACGGCAACACCGAGCGCATAAATCGACACCAGCATCCCCGCAGAGGGTAACGTGATACTGAGTTGTTCAGCGATAGTTGGAATGAGGCCGACAATAACAAATTCTGTCGTACCGATTGCGTACGCGCTGATGGTCAGCGCCCAAAGTGCAAGTGGCATGATTGACTCCCATGAAAGTTTTGATGGGCGCTAGTATTGCCTCATGCTTTAATGACAAAAAGATGCAAAGTGGCAATAGACTTTTGCTTTGGGAGGGATAATGAAAGCATCGTCTGATGAGTTGAAAGTGTTTATCGCTGTGGTTGAGAGCGGCAGCTTTAGTCGTGCGGCCGAGCAGTTGCAAATGGCAAATTCAGCAGTAAGTCGTACGGTAAAGAAGCTTGAGAATAAACTTGGCGTGGCGCTGTTAACCCGTACCACGCGCCAGCTGGCGCTGACACAAGA
Source organism: Pantoea sp. CFCC18179 (assembly GCF_059412405.1). Classification (NCBI taxonomy): domain Bacteria; kingdom Pseudomonadati; phylum Pseudomonadota; class Gammaproteobacteria; order Enterobacterales; family Erwiniaceae; genus Pantoea; species Pantoea sp. CFCC18179. The sequence goes on from NZ_JBNBPM010000021.1 coordinate 34,735, forward strand.
AGGTGAGCATTACTTTCGTCGCGTGCAAAAATTGATGCAAGAGATGTCTACAGCAGAGAGCGAGTTAATTGCTCGGCAAATGACGCCACAGGGTGTGCTGCGTATTGATGCCGCAACTCCAGTGGTTTTGCATCTGTTGCTGCCAATGATTAAACCGTTTCGTGAACGCTATCCTAACGTCACGCTTTCACTGATTTCCTCCGAGAGTTTTATCAATTTGATTGAGCGCAAAGTCGACGTGGCGATTCGCGTTGGCAATTTAACTGACTCGTCATTAAGAGCACGTTTGCTGTTTATTAGTTATCGCAAGCTTGTCGCTACACCGGCTTATTTGGCGGAATTTGGCATACCAACGTCTGTTGCCGATCTCGCGCAACATCAATGTCTTGGTTTTGTTGAGACGCCGCGGTTAAATCGCTGGCCGGTCGCCGATAACAATGGTGATCTATATGATATTACGCCGGGAATATCTTCGAACAGCGGTGAAACCTTGAAGCAGTTGTGCTTAGGTGATCAAGGAATTGCGTGTCTATCTGATTTTATGGTGAATAAAGAGATTGCAGATGGCACTTTTATTGAGTTGCTGGCTGAGCAAAGCATTCCGGTTGAAATGCCTTTTAATGCCGTTTACTACAGCGATTTAGGGGTAAGCCAACGTGTTAGGGCGTTTATAGATTTTCTGAGTGAATGGGTAAAAGATCAGCCCTGGCAAATGCAGGGCTGATGTGAGGAAAAAGTTAATCCCAGTTTGGCGCCAGGCCTTCCGGGCTAACTAAACGCTGCTGACGATCCAGGCTGGCGATCTTTGCCATATCGTCTTCATCCAGTTTTAGTTCGATTGCTGCCATATTGCTGCTGAGATTTTCACGTTTGGTTGAGGATGGAATTACGGCATAACCTAGTTGCATCGCCCACGCCAGAACAACCTGAGCAGGGGTAGCCTGGTGCTTATCTGCGATGGCAATAATGACGTCATCTTTAAGCGCCTCGCCATACGCCAGCGTCATATAGGAGGTAATGTGCAGACCTTGTTGCTTAGCAAACTCAGTAACCTTGCGGTTTTGCAGGAATGGATGCAGCTCAATTTGGTTGGTCGCAATGTTCTCGACGCCTACCGCATCAATCGCTTCTTTCATCAAGGCTATTGGAAAGTTTGAAATGCCAATCTGCCGGGTTAGGCCCAACTCTTTTGCTGCCATCAATGCACGCATGCTTTCTTTGACTGATATTGCTGAACCCGGTAAAGGCCAGTGGATCAGCGTCAGATCAACATAGTCTGTTCGCAGTTTTTTCAGGCTCTCTTTCAAACTTGGAATTAAATTTTCTGCCGAAAGATTTTCGATCCAGATTTTGGTGGTAATAAATAACTCACTGCGCGCGATACCACTTTCTACGATCGCTTGCCCTACAGCTGCTTCATTTTCATAGATTTGAGCGGTATCAATTGTGCGGTAACCCAGCTCCAAAGCTGTTTTAACTGAATGGATTACAACATCGTCTTGTAAACGGAATGTACCTAAACCAAAGGCGGGGATTGTCATGATTTCCTCATCGTATAGCATTATGTTCGATGGGAAGCATTCTGGCAGGTTTATTGTTGCTGAAAAATCCGCTTATAAGCAGAAGAATATTGATTTTATATCAACAATATCAATGAAATTTTATGCATGAAAAAGCCCTGACTTTTCAGTCAGGGCTTATCAATTAAGTGGCGGAACGGACGGGGCTCGAACCCGCGACCCCCTGCGTGACAGGCAGGTATTCTAACCAACTGAACTACCGCTCCACCGATTCTGTACTGAATTCAGAAAACTGTTCTGATTTCAGGTGTTTCGCCCTTCCCATGTCACCGGGATGGTCACGACACGATAACGTGTCTTAATTGATGCCTGGCAGTTCCCTACTCTCGCATGGGGAGACCCCACACTACCATCGGCGCTACGGCGTTTCACTTCTGAGTTCGGCATGGGGTCAGGTGGGACCACCGCGCTAAAGCCG
>NZ_JBNBPM010000022.1:0-35414 GCF_059412405.1 Pantoea sp. CFCC18179
GATACTTTCTCAGTCCAGGGCATAGTGAGTCTCCTCTGCTATGCCGTTTATAACTGTTACCCATGTGCCCGGTCTAAAGTGTTACCCATGTGGCCGGTTTGTACCTAAATGGCGACCCTACAATTGAAACCTCGAGATGTATGGTGTGCTCCAACTTCACTTTCAAATGAAACCCATCCCGCAATTAATGTGATCCATCTTCCGAACCGGTGGTTTGCCGGTTGTTAACTACGCATTATTTGTTATGAATGAAGCGTTATTATGTTTCATATGAAACTTAAAAGTTAACCATTCGGAGCATGCTATGAATACAACCTTCACCTCATTGCAACAACCTGATGATTTCAAACACAACGTTCGCCTGATGAAAAAGGTGTTAAGAGAGCAGATCGGCGATGTCGAAGGTTTGTTCGAGCAGGTCAGGAGCAAAATCGTCAGTGAGATTGCGGCAGCCCGTGCAGACGAGGCAAAACATGGCAGCGCGTGGCCGCAGGTAAGCATGGAAGATGTCGCGGCGGGCCGCATCAGCGATGAGGTGAAGCAACACATTCGCCGCCGTGGTTGCGTAGTGGTTAAACAGACGTTTCCCCGCGAGCAAGCGTTGGCCTGGGATGCGTCGATGCTGAAATACCTCGAGGACAACGATTTCGATAAGGTCTATTCCGGTCCCGGCGATAACTTTTTTGGCAGCCTTGATGCATCACGCCCGGAAATTTACCCGATCTACTGGAGCGATGCGCAGATGTCGGCGCGTCAAAGCGAGGCGATGGCGCAAACCCAATCGTTCCTCAACCGCTTATGGACTTTCGAATCGCAGGGCAAACGCTGGTTCAATCCTGACTTGAGCATTATTTATCCGGACCGCATTCGCCGTCGTTTGCCTGGCACCACCTCAAAAGGACTGGGCGCGCATACCGATTCTGGTGCGCTGGAACGCTGGTTGCTGCCGGCCTATCAGCAAGTGTTCGGCCACATCTTCAATAATCAGTTTGATCAATACGATGCGTGGAATGCCGCACATCGTACCGAAGTGAACGAATATCAATCCGGCACCACCACCAAATGTTCGGTGTTCCGCACCTTCCAGGGCTGGACCGCGCTGGCCGATATGCAACTGGGACAAGGTTTACTACACGTGGTGCCCGTGCCAGAAGCGATGGCCTATTTGCTGCTGCGTCCGCTGTTGAATGATGTGCCGGAAGATGAACTGTGTGGCGTAGCACCGGGCAAAGTGTTGCCGGTATCGGCGCAGTGGCATCCCGAATTGATTGACGGCTTGTGCTCGATTCCGGCGCTGCAAGCAGGTGATTCGGTGTGGTGGCATTGCGATGTGATTCACTCTGTTGCGCCAGTGGAAAATCAGCAAGGTTGGGGCAACGTGATGTACATTCCCGCCGCGCCGATGTGTGAGAAAAATGCGGCCTACGCCAGCAAAGTCGCGCAGGCGCTGGCGACGGGCGCATCGCCCGGTGATTTCCCGCCAGAGGATTATGAAATGCAATGGCGCGATCGCTTTACGCTCGACGCGTTAAATGCCAATGGCCGCCGCAGTCTGGGATTGGATTAAATTTCTGGTAAGCTTGGCAAAAATTCACTCGCAGCGGATGTTATGAACGCACGTCATCAACAGATAATCCAATTGGTTAGCGAGCGCGGTAGCGTCAGCGTCAATGAGCTGGCGCACACCACCGGCGTTTCCGAAGTCACCGTCCGCCAGGATCTCAACCTATTGGAGAAAGGCGGCTTTCTGCGCCGCGTTCACGGTTCGGCCGTGGCACCAGAAAGTGATGACGTCGGCGCGCGCATGCAAACCCGCTTTGCAGTGAAAAAACGCCTGGCGGAATACGCCGCTTCGCTGGTGAACAGCGGCGAAACGGTGTTTATCGAAGGCGGCAGCACCAACGCGTTGCTGGCACGTGAACTCAGCGAACGTGATGACATCACCATTATTACCGTGAGCCATTACATCGCCGGATTACTGCGCGAAAAGGGCGGCGATGTGATCATCCTTGGCGGCCTGTTCCAGAAAAGCAGCGAATCGGTGGTGGGGCCGCTGACGCGGTTGTGCATTCAAAGTTTGAATTTTCACAAAGCCTTTATTGGCATTGATGGCTGGGACGCCAGCACCGGTTTTACCGGTCGCGATATGCTGCGCTGCGATGTGGTGAATGCCATCATGGAAAAACCGACGCACACCATCGCGCTGACGGATTCCTCCAAGTTCGGCCAAATCCACCCGTTTGCCTTGGCACCCACGCAGCCGTTTCGCCAGGTGATCACCGACGGCGATCTCGATCTACCGTATCAGCAACTGTTACTGGAACAGGGCGTAGAATTGAGTTTGGTGTGAGGTTAACCCGCTAATGCATGACATGATGCCCGCACGATCAACTCGCCTTGCGCGATCAGGTGCAGCGGGCTGGCATCTGGATGCTGCAATCGGTGCATCATCGCCACGACCGCATTATGACCAATGGCGGTAAACGGTTGTTTCCAGGTGGTAAGCGGAATGCCGAGCAGTGCTGAGTATTCATTGTCATCGAAACCCACCACATTGATATTCACCCCACGTTGACTGCACAGCGACAGCAACTTCATCGCGGTGAAATCATTGGCGCACACCACATCCTGCGCGCCACTAGCCAGTAAAGCGGCGACAAATTCAGGCTGATTCAATTCACCTTCATGCTGCCATTCCGGCTGCGGAAAAATCCCTACGTTCTGCAACGCCAGTTGATAGCCGAGCATGCGCATGTGCACGGTATTGGCGGAGAAACGTTCGCAGAGAAAATCGATGCGACGTGGTCGATTGCCTAACAAATGGCGCGTCATCACGGTGCCAGCGGCCACATTATCAATGCCGATCAGATCCCAACGGCTGCGTTGCGGCCATCGCACCACATCGCTATCCAGCAAAACCACGCTAATGCCATCGCGCTCCAGTTTGTTCAGGATCAATTGGTTGATTTCACCGGCAAACGGGTGGAACTCAATCGGGATAAAGAACACGCCTTTTACGCCGCTGCGCTGATAGCGCTCAATCACCCCATCAATCTTGCTGATAATCGCCTGACGCGATGCGCCAGCGCCGAGCGTCATCACGCCATTCCACACTAAATCGAAGTTAAAAGGCTGCGAAAGTGCGGCGATGGATTTGAAGATCTGCTCAAACAGGAAGCCACTTTCATTGGCCTCCATACGCGGCGAGAGAATGCCCAACGCGATGCCAGGCTGATGATTCGCGGGCGTGATGGCATCAGTAAAAGTGATGTAATGACCTGAACCTTGCGTACTGCTGATCAGCCCTTGCTCGCGCAACCGGGCGAGGGCGCGTGACAAGGTGGGGCGGGAAACATCCAACTCAGCACACAACGTGAGTTCGGTCGGCAGGCGTTCACCATTGGCATAATCGCCGCGCTGAATGCGCAGGGCGATTTCATGATAAACGCGTTCCAGCTTGCCTGATTTCGCCATAATCCTGTTCACCCATTGCGTGGCTGTTCAATGCGCAGGCCCGCAGGCTGGCGCTGGAACACATTAAGGGAGTTAATAAGTAAAATCAAGCGACTGAAAAGAGCGCAAATTTGTAAAATTTTCACTCGATGAAAATCGACTACGACATTCCCATCCGAATCTTGTCACAGGCAACATAGCGCAGAAAAGCCGCTAAAACTTGTGACACAGCGCGTTATTTGGACATCGAAAGGCAATATGTAAACTGAAAGTGTTTAATTTGTGATCAAATCCAAAAGAAAAAGTAAAATTGTTGCGTAAGGTTGTACTCAGTTGTCAGGTCGTTTGCTTTACAAATTTGTAAAAATAGAACCCTACATCAGCCCCGATCAGGGCCAACTGAGGAATGACACATGTCTCGTTACCAAGAGCTGGTTAATGCCGTCATTGAAGAGAACAAGCAAACACTACTGAAGGTCGATGAACAGCAAATCGAACAGCTGATCGCTGAAATCCGCCAGGCCAAAACCATCCAACTTTATGCCATGGGACGCATGCAACTGTCGGTGCGAGGCTTTGCTATGCGCCTGAAGCACATGGGTTTTGACAGCTACGTGGTGTACGACACCACTACACCGTATCTCGGCGAAGGCGATCTGCTGATTGTGCACTGCGCGGTGACCAACGTAGAGCTGAACATCATCAAGCTGGCGAAAGAAGCGGGTGCGCGCATCGTATTGCTGACGGCGCATCCAGAGAATGAACATGGCCACTACGCCGATTTAGCGGTGCGCGTGCCGGGACAAATCTTTGGCGGCGCTGAGGAAATCGCGTCGATTCAACCGATGTCGACGCTGCTGGAGCAGGCGCTGTTTCTGTTCACCGATATCGTCACCATGATGCTGATTGAGCAGTGCGACATCAAAATGGATGCGATGAAAGCCAGCCACACCAATCTTGAAGGCCTGCCGCACAAGTTTGCTTAAACGTCGGAGCGCATAACCATGAAAGACGGTGACATCATTCAGATTGCCCACCTGGTTGAAGACCTTGATGCGGCGATGCAGCACTACTGGGAAGCTTTCGAAATGGGACCGTGGGATGTGTATACCTACGGCCCGCATAACGTGAATAACTCGATCTATCGCGGCCAACCGGCGGAACACATCTACAAAATCGCGGTGTGCTGGATCAACGGTGTACAGATGGAGCTGATGCAGCCGGTTTCCGGTTACAGCATCTACGACGAATACATCGAAAAGCATGGCTACGGCCTGCATCACCTCAAACTCTATTTTGCCGACTGCGAAAAAGCGCTCGAAGCCTACCAGGCGCGCGGTTACCAAGTGGTGCAGAGCGGCAATATTGGCGATGACGTTTTTTATTACCTCGATACCGAGGAGCGTTTTCAGGGTGCCGTGATCGAAATCGGTAACGCTGGCTCCATTCCCGAACCTGAACGGCGCTATCCCGCTGATTCTGTTTGATAAAGGATACAACAATGATGAAAACGCGTAATGCTCTCACGCTGGCGCTGCTGCTCGGCGTCACCACCATCAGCACCTCATTACCCCTGCAAGCCGCCGACGAATACACCATGGTCGGCATTCCTAAGCTGCGTTCAGCGTGGTTTAACGATTACGAAACCGGGCTGAAGAAAGCGGCCAAGGATTTCAAGATCGAAACGTTCCAGCAAGCGCCGCCGACGGCTGATGAAGCACAGCAGGTTGGCATCATTCGCGATGCCATCACCCAAGGTGCCAATGCGCTGTTAGTGGTGCCGAATAACGCCAGTTCAGTTGAGCCGGTGTTCAAGCAGGCGCGCGCGCAGAAAATCGTGGTAATTACCCACGAATCGGTGAATCAGCCTGAAGCGGACTACGACGTTGAAATGATCGAAAACGAAAAGTTCGGCAGCTACATGATGGATCAATTCGCTAAACATGCCGGTGGCAAAGGCGAGTTTGCTATCTATGTTGGCTCGCTGACGGTGCCAGCACACAACACTTGGGCGGATGCGGCTATTAAGCAGATGAAAGCCAAATATCCTGATATGAAGTTGGTGTCGGATCGTTTCCCAGTGAGTGAAGATCGCAACGCATCACGCCAGAAAACATTGGAGTTGTTGTCAACTTATCCCGATTTGAAAGGCGTGCTGGCGTTTGGTAGCCAGGGCGGTCCGGGCGCGGCACAAGCGCTGAGAGAGAAAGGGCTGGTGGGTAAACTCACGGTGATCGGCACCACCTCGCCGAAAGAGAGCGCCACCTTCCTGAAAGACGGTTCGATTACCGAGTCGATCTTGTGGAGTCCGGGCGAAGCGTCGTATGCGATGGCCTATATCGCCAAGCTGATTCTGGACGGTAAACGCGACCAGATTAAACAAGGTATGGAGATTCCAACTCTCGGCGTGCCGACCATCACCGGGCAGAACATCATCTTCGATAAGCCGCTGACCGTGACCAAAGACAATTACAGCAAGTACGATTTCTGATGTTAACGGTCGCCATCGCTGGCGGCCGTATCCCTTATAGGGTCGCCAGCGATGGCGACCTGGATCATAGCGCGGAGGTCACATGCAGTTTCTCTCGGTGGCAAACGTCACGAAAAAATTTGGCGGCGTGACCGCATTAAACGACGTCAGTTTCGATATCAACGAAGGAGAAGTGCACGGCCTGGTAGGTGAAAACGGCTGCGGCAAATCAACGTTGATGAAAATCATTGCCGGTGTTGAAGCGCGCGATCGCGGCAGCATGAGCATCAAGAATCAGCCGATTCAACGCTTTTCCGCCATGGACGCAGTGAAGCAAGGCATCGGCATCATCTATCAGGATTTGTCGTTGTTCCCCAATTTGACGGTGCTGGAAAACATCTATATCAGTCAGATGCTAAACGATCGTAAAGCGTTGGTGCGCAGCGCTGGCTACAAAGACAACGTGGAAAAAATCATTGCGCAGTTGGGCATTAAATTGGACCTCGACGCCAGCGTTGAAGAGTTGCCGATTGCCAAACAGCAATTAGTGGCGATTGCGCGCGCGCTGGTCAATCAATCCAAACTGATCATTCTCGATGAACCCACCACCGCGTTAACGCGCAGTGAAATCAATAACTTATTCACCATTCTGCGTCAACTCAAAGCGCAGGGCATCGCCTTCATCTTTATCAGCCATAAGTTGAACGAGTTGCTGGAGATTTGTGACCGCGTCACAGTGATGCGCGATGGCAAGGTGATTGATTGCCAGCCGACCACGCAACTGACCAGCGGTGATATCGAAGCGCTGATGTTGGGCTACGCGCTCACATTTGAACAACGCGCGTCCAGTGCCAGTGAAGAAGTGCTGCTAAGCGTGCGTAACCTCTGTAAACGCAACAGTTTCCAGGATGTCAGTTTTGATCTGCACAAAGGCGAAGTACTCGGCATCGCTGGTTTATTGGGGGCCGGGCGCACCGAACTGGCCATGGCGCTGTTTGGCGTGGAACCGGCGCAAAGCGGTGAAATTCGTCTGCACGGTAAACCGGTCACCATTAATAGCATCCATGCGGCGGTGAAACATGGCATCGCGTATGTGCCAGAAGACCGGCTGGCGCAAGGATTGGTGATGGAGCAGAGCATCGCCGCTAACGCGGCGATTTGTACCCTCGATCACTATCTCACGCCGTTAGGCTTGCTCAACGGCAGCAAAATGCGCGCCACGGTGGAGCAGTTGCTGAAAGGCATGCAGGTGAAATATGGCAGCCAGGATCAGCCGATTCGGATGTTGTCTGGCGGCAACCAGCAAAAAGTGGTGTTAGCAAAATGGCTGGCGATGCGTCCGCAAGTATNCAGGTGAAATATGGCAGCCAGGATCAGCCGATTCGGATGTTGTCTGGCGGCAACCAGCAAAAAGTGGTGTTAGCAAAATGGCTGGCGATGCGTCCGCAAGTATTCATCCTCGATAGCCCAACCGTTGGCATCGATGTCGGCGCGAAAAATTACATTTATCAAACGGTAAAAGCCAAAGCGCAGGAAGGCATGGGCATCATTTTCATCTCCGATGAGCTGCCAGAACTGCTCGCCAACTGCGATCGCATCATCATGATGCAGCGTGGTCGGCTGGGTAACAGCTGGCGCAGCGACGAGATTGATAACGAATCACTGCAACATGAGATGGAGCGTCAATGACGCTTGCGGAAGGAGAATGCTGTGGATGTGATGAAACTGCTCAAGGCACGCGAAACGCTGCTGCTGGTGCTGATTGTGTTGCTGTGTGTGGTGATCACCAGCATCAATCCCAACTTTATCGGCTTCGATAATCTCACCTCGCTGCTGAAATCCTGGACGGTGCTCGGCATTTTTGCCCTCGGCGTGCTGCTGGTGCTGATTTCCGGTGGCTTTGATGTCTCGTTCACCGCCATCGCGCAGGTGGCGCAATACGTGGTGGTGTTCTGGTTCCTGCAACTCGGGCTGGATAATATCTGGCTGGCGATCCTCTGCGCCTTGATGCTTGGCGCACTGATGGGCTTGCTTAACGGCGTCATCATCTATTACTTCAAAATTACCGCCATCATCGTCACCATCGCCACTAACAGCCTGTTTTACGGCGCGTTGTACGTAGTGACGCAGGGCGATCTGATTTACGATTTGCCACCTTCCATCCTCAGCCTGGCGGAGATCAAAATCTTCCCGCTGCAAGCCGCCAACGGTTCGTGGTACGGCTTGAGTTTGGTGACCTGCTTGTGGTTTGCGCTAGCGATATTTTTGCATCTGTTCCTGAAACACACGGTGCTGGGCCGCAGCATCTACGCGGTGGGCGGCAATGCGCTGTCGGCGGAACGTGTCGGCTTTAACCTGCGCCGCACCACGCTGTTTATCTACACCTTTGTCGGGGCGATTTCCGGTTTCGCCAGCATTATCCAAGTGTCGATTGTGCAAACGGTGATCCCCAACTCGATTGTCGGTTCGGAGTTGCAGGTGATTGCCGCCGTGGTGCTAGGCGGTGCCTCGGTGACCGGCGGACGCGGCAGCGTGGCGGGTACGTTGCTCGGCGTGTTGTTGTTCGCCATCTTGAGTAACAGCCTGACCTTGCTGAAAGTCTCGCCGTATTACTACAACGTGTTCACCGGGCTGGTGATTCTGTTCAGCGTATCGCTGAATGCGCTGCAAATTCTGCGGCAGAAAAGGGCGCAAGTGCGTGTGGTGATTGAACAATGAGGAGCAAAACCATGAAAACCTACACGCCGGCTCGGATGCGTTTAACCGCGGTGGTGGCAGAAAACTTGTCGCTGTATGTGGTGCTGATTGGGGTCTTTATTCTGATGTTTGCCCTCAACGGCGAGCGCTTTATCCGACCACAAAACCTGGTGTCGATGGCGTACCAATTGCCGATTGTCGGTTTGCTGGCGATTGGCATGATGATTTCCATGCTGTCCGGTGGCATCAATTTATCGATCATCGCAACCGCCAATCTCAACGGCATCATCATCGCGCTCTGTTTGCAGCATTTCTCGGCACAAGGCATGAAACTGGCGGGCGGCGAAGTCGTGTTATTGGCGGTGGTGCTGGGATTTGTCGCCTGCATGCTGGTGGGGGTGATCAACGGTTTGCTGATTTCGATCCTCAAGATCCCGGATATCTTAGTCACTCTCGGTACCATGACGCTGATTGCCGGCCTTAACGTGGTGTTGACGCGTGGATATACCTTGTCGGGATTCCCGGATGCGTTGCTGAATATCGGTAACGGCGAAAGTTATGGCGTACCGAATGCGCTGATTCTGTTTATTGTCGCGGCGCTGGCGGCTTCGGTGATCCTCAATAAAACCCGCTTTGGCTTTAGTCTGTACATGATGGGATCGAACGCCACGGCGGCGCAGTATGCCAACGTCAATCTGGTGAAAATCAGCGTGATGCAATATATGTTCTCGTCAGCGTTTGCCGCGCTGACCTCGCTGGTGATGATGGGACAACTTAACTCCGTGAAAGCCAGCTACGCCGACTCCTATTTGCTGGTGGCGGTGCTGGCGGCATTTCTCGGCAAGGTCAGTCCGTTTGGTGGTTTTGGTCGGGTTTCTGGCGTGGTGTTGGCGGTAATTATTTTGCAATTGATCTCCAGCGGCTTGAATTTGCTGCGCCTCGATCCATTTATGATCACCGCCACCTGGGGCGCAATCATTATCGCCATTGTGGTGAGTCGTGGATTGTTTTCAAATCTGCGTCAGCGCTTGCGCAGCCGTGATCAGTAGAGGTCACCATAAATGGCGACGCTACGACGAGATCAACGCCTGCGCGGTTAATTCATCGGTAATCAAGCCAGTGACTAATCCGCTGGCCAATACCGCGCGAATGGCGTCAACTTTGCTGGCACCGCCAGCCAATGCCACGATTTCGGCGCGATTCGCCATATCCAGTTCGACCGATAAGGTACGCGCCGTGAGGTTGGTGTGAATCATCTGCCCATTGGCATCGAAGAAATGGCCGAGCAGTTCGCCAACCGCGCCTGAAGAGGAGATGTCATTGATCTCTGCTTCATCAATCATGCCCGCTTCAACCAGCTGCGCAGCGGGTTCCACCGTGCCAATGCCCACCAGTTTCACTTCGCTTTGTGCCGCCATGGCGAACACTTCACTGACGCCGCGCTGTGCCAGCAACACTTCGCGATCTTCCTGGGTATTGGCGAAAAACGGCACCGGCATCATGTAGGCTTGTGCACCGGTTTTCTCGGCGATGCGATGCATAACGTCATGCGGATTCAATGCGTAATTGCGGGTTAAGCAGCCGAGCAACGAAACAAAGCGCATGTGCGGCGCGTCAATGCGCGGCAATTGATGAATGGCGGCGGAAAGGGTGCGTCCGTGTCCCAAACCCAGCGTGGTTGCGGGTGAGGAGCTGAGCAGGTTGCGCAGATAATCCGCGCCGGCCATGCCCAGCGCACGCACCGGCAATCCTTCTTCACCCAGATCCGGCGCAACGTGGCAGAAGTTAAGGCCAAAGCGTTCACGCAGTTGATCCTCCAGCGTCACGCACGCCACGATATCACCATCAATCGATACTTTTACCGCGCCTTCCGCCACCATGCGAGCGATCAGACGATGGGTTTTTACTGAAGGCAATCCCAGGCGCTTTGCCACTTCGGCTTGCGTTAAACCGCCAACGTAGTGCAGCCAGGCCGCGCGCAGGGCCAAAGATTCATCGCGTTCAGTTGAGGTTGGAGCCGGTTTCATGGTTTGTCCTGTTTTTTAGATGGTGCTTGCTGTCCCTCATCCCAACCTTCTCCCACAAGTGGGAGAAGGAGCCGATCGTGCGGTTTGCAGCTATCCTCACTCACCCCGCCAAATGCAGATCCTGCACGCCGGTATCGATATGTCCGGCCCAAAAAGCCACGCTCTCGGCAATCTCCGCCACCACATTACTGTCGCTGGGTTCGCGCTCTTTGAAGCTCAGTTCCAGGCAGATTTCATTATCCTGCGCTCCGCCACGCGACAAGGCGTCGAGCAGCGGCTGTGGCTGGATGCGGCCGCCGGCATTGTACTGCAATGTAAAAGGTCTGTGGCCGCCTTTATCCAGCATGCTCTGCTTAATGTGAATAATCGGCGAATAGCGCGGCACCGCTTCCGCCCATGCATACGGATCGTAATCGCGCGGGTCGGCAGATGTGACATCACCGTGATCGATATCGGCCATCATCCACATCGGCAGTGCAAAGGATTCTGCACTCAAACGCTGTTGCAGCGCCAGGCAAGCCGGGATGGTTTCGCCAAACTCGCGTCCAACACTCATCGGTTCCCAAAACAGGTATTTGAGTCCCGCCGCTTTCGCGTGTTCAGCGACGTCCGCCCAGCAATCAATCGCGATATCAATCAGCGCCTCACGGCGTTTAACATCGTTAAAATCTTGCTGGGTGAAAATTGCGAACTGCGATCCCACTGAATCGCCACCCAATTCAGCGGTGATATCAGCGAAGGTTTTGAACCAGTCAACGTAGTAGCGGCGTACCTCAACATCAGGATGACCAAAATGATTGAGGCGACCATACGGCCCGGTCATACCCGACGTGACGCGCACGCCGGTTGCCTTCATTGCTAGCTGCATGCGACGCGTCATGCGGTTGATGGTAGCGGCAGGCCAACCTGGATTGATAAATTCGTGCGTCAATTGCAGATCGCGGATGCGGATCTGCTGCGCCACGGTGTGAATCAAATCCTGCGGTTCGGCGAAGCGATTGACCAACGGATTGGTATTCAGTGACAGCGTTAATGGCATGATTCACCTCTTATCCCACATGCGCACGCAGCGGCGCTGGCGTAACAAAAGTGGCATCGAACCACTGCGTGAAGGCGTGCTGTTGTGCTTCGTCGAGATGCAGCTTGTGCTTGGTGCGACGCCACAACACATCTTCCGCCTGCTGTGCCCATTCGTTTTCCACCAAATAACGCACCTCGGCTTCATACAGTTGCCCGCCAAAATGTTGCCCAAGTTCGCCTAACGCCTTAGCGTGGCCGATCAGTTTGTCTATACGCGTGCCGTATAACCGAGCGTAATGCTTGCGCAGCGGCTGTGGCAGCCACGGCCAGCGTGCTTTCACCTGTTCTAAGAAGCTGTCGAAATCGGCATGCGGCATATCGCCGCCCGGCAAAGTGGCGGTGCGCGTCCAGTCCGCACCCATGTTGGGGAAGAACGGTGCCAGTTTCTGTATTGCGTGTTCCGCCAATTTACGGAAGGTGGTGATCTTGCCGCCAAAGACATGCAGCAGCGGGGCGTTCAGCTGATCGTCGAGGTCGAACACATAATCACGCGTCACAGCTGAGGGATTGCCTTTGCCGTCATCAAACAACGGACGCACACCGGAGAAACGGGTGATCACATCGCTGGGGCGCAGTTTGACTTTGAAGTAGCGATTTACCACATCAATCAAATATTGCTGTTCGCTGTCGTCGGCGGTCACCGCTTCGGCTTTGCCTTGCCACGGAATATCGGTGGTGCCAATCAGCGCTTTATCGCCTTCATACGGGTTGATAAAAATCACCCGTTTGTCAGTGTTCTGCACCAAATACGCCTGCTGACCTTCCCAGAATTTCGGCACGATGATGTGCGAGCCTTTCACCAGCCGCACGTTGCGATTACTTTTGGTGTGCGTCACCTGATTAACAATGTCCAACACCCACGGGCCGGCGGCGTTAACCAGCACTTTGGCAAACACGGTACGCGTGCTGCCGCTGGCGTCCTGCAAGGTGATTTCCCATTTTCCTTGATGGCGGGTTGCCGCCACGCAAGCGGTGCGCGGCAAAATGGTCGCGCCGCGTTCAGCCGCATCCAATGCGTTCAGCGTGACCAAACGCGCGTCATCAACCCAGCAATCGGAGTATTCGAAGCCCTTTTGATAGCTGTCTAAAATCGGCGCACCCTCAGGATCGCGGGCTAAATCCAGCGAACGCGTGCCAGGCAGTTTTTTGCGACCGCCAAGATGGTCATACAGAAACAGGCCAAGACGCACCAGCCACGCCGGGCGATCGGTTGGGCTGTGCGGTAACACAAAGCGCATCGGCCAGATAATGTGGGGCGCGGCGTTGAGCAACACTTCTCGCTCGATCAGCGCTTCGCGCACCAGACGAAATTCATAATATTCCAGATAACGTAGCCCGCCGTGCACCAGCTTGCCAGATCGCGAAGAGGTGCCTTGCGCGAGGTCATCTTTCTCACACATCATCACCGTTAACCCGCGTCCTGCGGCGTCGCGTGCAATGCCTGCGCCGTTAATACCGCCGCCAATGACAAACAGATCCAGCACGTGTTCACTCATGATTGACTCCTTAAAACTGTTTCAGCGCATGCCATGCGGCAGGAAGATCGCTGCGCATCTGCTGATAGGTCGGGAAAAGCTGGTTATAACGTTGCATCAGTGGTGGCGCGGGCGCTTCAGGCGCATCGAGTAACGGCATCACCCAGGTTTTGACACAACTTTCCATTGAGGGATAAGCACCGATCGCCACCGCCGCCATCATCGCGGCGCCCGCTGCGCCAGCTTCATCACGCTGGCTGATGCGCACTGGCGCACCAATGCAGGCGGAAAGAATCTGGCGTAACGGTTCGGAGCGCACCGCGCCGCCGGTTAAGCGAATTTCGCCCGGCAGGCTGCCCATCGCCTGGTAACAATCGCGCGCCGCCATGCCGATGCCTTCAATCACCGCACGCACCAAATCACCGAAGTTGTGGGTGTAACTCAGGCCGGTAAAACTGGCGCGCGCTTCGGCATTAACAAACGGGCCACGCTCACCGGCGATGGAGATATACGGGTGGTAGAGCAAAGTGCCGGGCTTGGCGGCGTTGAGCCAGCGGTCGATATGACCGACCAAACGCGCATGATCGACTTCGCAACCAAAGCTGTTGAGCAGATCGCTGGCGAGATTGAGCAGCCAATCGAGGTTGAGCGTTGAAGCCATGTTGGTTTGCACTTGCGTGACGTAACCGGGCCACGGCAAGGGAATCACGTATCCGGTTTGCGCCGGATTGAGCCACACATCGTCAATGGTCACGCTACGCAAATGCACGCCAGTGGAACCGACAATCGAGCAGGCGGTATTGGCTTCGCCGGTATGCACGCCTGCACCCAATGCGGTCATCGCCATATCAACGTAGCCGAGACAAATCGGTGTTCCGGCACGTAAACCGGTGGCCTGCGCCGCCTCAGCGGTGAGCGGATGGGTCGTGGTGGTGCCATCAATGATTTCTGGCAACAGATGACGATGTTGTTCCAGACCTAACGCGGCGATCACCTCATCGTCATAACGTTGATGGCGGAAGTTGCCAAAGGTAAAGCTGGCTTCCGAAGGATCGGTGGCGCGAATGCCGGTGAGATTGAGGTAGAGCCAATCTTTGCAATGCAGCGCCACTTCGCTGTTTTGCAACAATTCAGGGAAGAAGTGCTGCATGTGCGCCAGCTGCGATCCTTGCTGGCAGGTATTCAGCCCGGTGCCGGTGGCGTTGAAACGCTGTGCTGCCAGCGGATGTTGATTGAGTTTTTCCACTGTCGGCGCGGCTCGTGCATCCAGCCAAATCCATGCATCACCCACCGGCTGATTGTTGGCACCGACCAACCAGCTGCCATCACCTTGTGCGGTGACCGCTACCGCCACCACGCGTGACGCCAGATTATCGACACGTTCACCCAGCTTGCGGATAGCAGTGACCGCATCTTGCCAGGTTTGCGTCATCGATTGCTGCGCGGCGCCGCCTTCGCTGCGGTAATAACTGTTGCGCACCGATGCGCATGCCAGCTGCGTGCCTTCCAGATCAAACGCCACCGCTTTCACCACCGAGGTGCCAGAATCCAGACCCAGAATGATATCGCCACCGTCCACATACACCTCCGAGAAAAGAAGAGTCCATTCACCACCGCGCATCGTGTTAACGAGCTGTGATGATTTTGCTAAATAATGTCTTACACCACTTCTCATTGAGATAACATATCTCGTGTATTATTTTTCGATAAAACGAATAAATTTCATTTCAGATGGCGAGGTTGATCACGAAAACTACGTAATAGCTATTCGTTTTGAAATGAGGGATCACGTGAAAAAGGCTTATTTGGCGGGGCTTAATCGGTTTGTGATGGCTGTAACACTAATAAAGCGATCCAGATCGCTGTCCTGAAAAAATTGCGCTACAGCTGTTGACAATTTAGTCACATCAGCACAATCCTCATCACACAAGTTATCACATTTATAACATTATCGATGCGATTATCGCAGTTGATACCGTGAGAGGTCACCTTATGTCCGATGTCTCGATACTTGCACAGCAAATCTCCCGGAAGCGGGTCAAACGCTACGCCGTGATTGGCGTCGTGGTTGTCGCGGTGATTGCCGCGATGGCGCTGGATACCAAAGTGGTGAAAATCGGCTCGGCTGATGATGCACAAGAGCAGGGTTTCTCACCCGACAGCTATGGTCAGAAAACTTTCCCAACCATTCAGCAAGATGTGGCGGCACGCGCCGTGGACGCCAAAACGCTGGCCGACGCGCTACAAGCGAATCAAGCCGATGCGGTGAAGAAATATGGCGTCGGCTCGCCGCTGCCGGTGTTTGCCGTGAAGTTAGAAGGCGTGGTGCAAACCGGGCAAATGGGCATCTTCCCGCTGAAAGTGGAGGGCATGCCAGAAGGTACCCAAGTGCGTTTGCAAACGGGCCCGGCGATTACCGGCACCGATTTGCGTGATGCTAACGGCAAGATTCAGTTTGGTGATTTTACTAACCAAATTGAGTACCAGAACGCCGGTTCCGCTATCAATCGCGCCATGAAAACTACGGTACTCGACAAGCTGGATCGTGAAGCGCTGCCGGGCAAAACCGTAGAGGTCGTCGGCGTGTTCCGCTTGCTAAATCCGAAAAACTGGATGGTGACGCCGGTTAGCGTGGAGGTGAAATGAAACCGTTTAACGTTAATCCCGCCTTGCTGAAAGGCGAAGTGATTCTGCAAGCGCGCAACATCAGCAAAGTTTACGGCTCAACCCATGCGCTGAAAGGCGTCAATTTCGAAATCCGTCGTGGCGAGGTGACCACGCTGTTTGGTGAAAACGGTGCCGGTAAATCGACGCTGATGAAGATTTTGTCGGGCGTAGTGACGCCAACCACCGGCGAGATTTTGCTGCACGGTGAGGAGAAAGTGTTCCGTTCCGCTACCGAAGCGCGCGATTGCGGTATCTCAATTATTCATCAGGAGTTGAATCTGGCGCCCAACATGAACGTGCGCGACAACATCTTTATGGGCCGCGAAATCATGAAGCCGGGCGGCGTGGATTATGCCGAAGAGGCGCGCGTGACGGCACATCTGATGGCGGCGCTGGAAGAGGAGATCGACCCGCTGACGCCGGTTGAGAATCTGCGTTTGGGTCAGCAACAGATTGTTGAAATTGCGCGCGCGCTGTCAGTGAATTCGCAGATCCTGATTATGGATGAACCCACCTCAGCGCTGAGCGCGGCGGAAGTGGCGGTGCTGTTCCAGGTTATCCGTGATTTAACCAGCCAGGGCGTGGCGATTGTTTATATCTCGCATCATCTGGAAGAGGCGCTGGAAATCACCGATCGCGCGGTAGTACTGCGTGACGGCGTGATGACCGCCTATGCCAAACGCGATGAGATCGACCTCGAATGGATCGTGCGCAACATGGTGGGCGATCACTTTGATCTTGGATCGCCACCACAAGGTTACGACTTCGGTCAAGCCGCGTTAACAGTGAAAGATCTGACGCTGAAAAGTAAAACCGGCATTCGGCTGGTGGATAACTTATCGCTGGCGGTGCAGGCCGGCGAGATCGTGTGTATTTACGGCCTGATGGGCGCCGGACGCACCGAATTGCTGGAGTGCATCGCCGGACGTTTACGGCAAAGCAGTGGGCAGATTCTGCTGCAAGACACCGAAATCTCCTCCTTAACCATTTCCCAACGCATTCAGATTGGCCTGGCGTTAGTGCCGGAAGATCGTCAGCGCGACGGCTTGGTGCAAACCATGTCGGTGGGTGAAAACCTATCGCTTGCCAGCATCGGTGAATTTGTGCGCGGCATGGTGTTGTCACGCAGCCGCGAGAAAAAACTCATCACCGACAGTATTCGCAATGTCACGGTGAAAACCGCCGGTGGCGAAGCAGCGATTGGATCGCTTTCGGGCGGCAATCAGCAAAAAGTGGTGATCGGCAAAATGCTCGCCACGCGGCCTAAAGTGATTCTGCTGGATGAGCCGAGCCGTGGCATCGATATCGGCGCTAAAGCGGAGGTGTTTCGCCTGCTGGCAGAGAGCGCCAAAAAGGGGCTGGCGGTGGTGTATACCACCTCGGAAGTGGGTGAATGTCTGAGCATTGCGCATCGTATTGTGGTGATGAGCAAAGGGCGCATTTCGGCCATCTTCGATGCCAACGTGAGTAAAGAACGCATTATGGCCGCTTCAGGCGAGTCTCTGGTGGCATGACATGAAAAACGGAGCAAAACAGATGACTGACAGAACCCAAACGCTGGATTCAGCGCCAACGGTGGCGAAGAAGAAGGGCGATAAGCAGCTGAATGTGGCGCGTTTGCTGCTGGAAGGGCGCGCATTTATCGCGCTGCTGGTGATTATCGCCACGTTTTCCTTGTTGTCACCTAACTACTTTACCGGCGCCAACTTCCTCACCATGGCGTCACACGTGGCGATCTTTGGTTTACCGGCGATTGGCATGCTGCTGGTGATCCTGAATGGCGGCATCGATTTGTCCGTCGGTTCCACTCTCGGCCTGGCGGGCGTGATGGCGGGATTTATGATGCAGGGCATCAGCCTCGACGCATTGGGCGTGGTGCTGTATCTGCCGGTGTGGGCGGTGGCAATTCTGACGCTGGTGGTCGGTGCGCTGGTGGGCTTAGTGAATGGCGTGTTGATTGCCTGGTTCCGCGTGCCAGCGTTCGTCGCCACACTCGGCACCATGTATGTGGCGCGTGGTATCGCGCTGCTGATCACCAATGGTCTGACCTATAACAAACTGTCGGGCAGCGAAACCCTGGGCAACACCGGTTTTGACTGGCTCGGCTTCAATCGCATCTTCAACATCCCGGTCGGCGTGCTGGTATTGGGCGTGGTGGCGCTGGCCTGTGGTTTCCTGCTGAGCCGTTCGGCGTTTGGTCGCTGGCTGTATGCCTCCGGCGGTAACGAACGTGCCGCCGATCTTTCTGGCGTGCCGGTCAAACGCATCAAAATCAGCGTGTATGTGTTATCTGGCATCTGTGCCGCATTGGCGGGATTGGTGCTGTCATCACAGCTGACCTCAGCTGGCCCGACGGCGGGCACCACCTACGAACTGACCGCGATTGCGGCGGTAGTGATTGGTGGCGCAGCCTTAACCGGCGGACGCGGCAACGTACGCGGTACGCTGCTGGGCGCATTTGTAATCGGTTTTCTCTCTGATGGCTTGGTGATTATCGGCGTCTCTGCTTACTGGCAGACGGTGTTCACTGGCGCCGTGATCGTGCTGGCGGTATTGCTCAACACCTTGCAATACGGACGGCGCGCTCGCTAACTCACGTGCGCGGTTTTGGCCGCGCACGGATATCCGTAAAACCTGTACCCCAATAATAACGGAGCACCAACTATGTTCACTAAACGTCTGTTTATCGCGGCTGCGGCCATGGCCATCACCACCTTTGCAGCGCCTACCTGGGCGGACAACGGCTTGATGACCATTATCGTCAACGATCCTTCCAATCCTTACTGGTTGACGGAAGGCCAGGTGGCGCAGAAAGCGGCTGAGAAACTCGGCTACAGCGCTAAAGTCAGCGCACACAAAGGTGATACCAATACCGAAAGCCAGCTGATTGATACGGCGATCACTAACAAATCGAAGGCGATTATTCTCGATCCCGCTAACGCCGACGGTTCGGTGGGTTCGGTGAAAAAAGCCATCGCCGCCAATATTCCGGTGTTTATCATTAACGCCGAACTGAATCAGAGCGGCCTCGCCAAAGCGCAGCTGGTTTCCAACAACGCGCAGGGCGCAGCAGTCGGTGCGATGGAGTGGGTGAAGCAGGTTGGTGATACCGCCAACTATGTTGAGCTGGTCGGCCCACCGTCGGATAACAACGCGGCGACCCGCGCCAACGGTTTTGACACCGTGCTGACGCAGTATCCCACGCTGAAAAAAGTCGGCCAGGAAGTGGCAAACTGGGATCGCACCCAAGGCTTCAACAAAATGCAGTCGCTGTTGCAGGCCAATCCCAACATTAAAGGCGTGATCAGCGGCAACGATGAAATGGCGTTAGGCGCAATTGCAGCGCTGAAAGAAGCGGGCAAACTGAATCAGATCAAAGTAGGCGGTTTTGATGGTTCACCGGATGCGGTAGATGCGGTGAAAGCCGGTACGCTGGCGTATACCGTGATGCAGCCGGTGGCACAGTTCGCACAGAAAGCGGTGGAGCAGGCGGATAGCTTCCTGAAAACCGGCAAAACCGGCGCGTCTTCGGAGAAGCAACTGTTTGACTGTATTCTGATCACCAAAGAGAACGCCGGTGATTTCGTTTCACCGTTCGTGTTGAAGCAGTAAGGTAACCCGGTCGCCATGAATGGCGACCCTACCTAGCATGACGTAATCCGTAGGGTCGCCATTTTTGGCGACCTCAAGCATTTGCCAAAAACACATTTAAACGCTGTAATGAGTGCCGAACCGCTTCCCGCTTCACTTTCCCGGATGAAATATGGCGCACAACCCGCAGGACTCTTCTTTAGGCGTATTCATGGCCGAAACCTTACCCAGCGACAGTCGCCAGGCGCGCCAATTGGCACGACGCCAGTTAATCGCCGAAGCGGTGATGGCAGAAGGTGCGATTCGCATCGAAGATATCACCGATCGTTTCGGTATCAGCCTGATGACTGCGCACCGTGACATTGATGAAATGGTTGAACGCGGTTTGCTGCATAAATCACGTGGCGTAGTCTCTGCCACGCCAACCAGTTTGGTGGAATCCAGCGATATCTATCGCGCCACGCGCCAATTGGAAGAGAAGCAGGCGATAGTGGAAGTGGCGGCAACCTATCTCGAACCCGGCCAGGCGATTTTCCTCGATGATTCCACTACCGTATTGCAGATGGCGCGCTTATTATCGGCGCGCGCGCCGCTGACGGTGATCACCAATTCCCTGACGTTAATGAACGAGTTGCGCAATGGCCGCGATATCACCTTGATGGGATTAGGCGGCCAGTTCTATCACTGGTGCAACGCCTTTATGGGCCGCATGACGCGCGAAGAGATTGCCAGCCTGCGCGCCGATGTGTTTTTCGTGAGTATGTCAGCGATTATTGATGATGCGGTGTTTCACCAATCAGCCGAAACGGTTGAAACCAAACGCGCCATGTTTGATGCCGCGCAGAAACGCATTCTGATGATGGATAACACCAAATTTGAACGCCGCGCGCTGCATCGCTTCGCCCATTTGAGTGAATTTGATGTGGTGATTGTCAATCAGGGCACGCCGGTACCGATTCTGCGCCGCATGCAGGATTTAGGCGTGAATGTGGTAGTGGCGCCGATGAAAACCACCAATCATCATTTATCGTAGGGTCGCCATTTATGGTGACCAGGAATGATTAACTGATATGTATGACTAAACAAGAACTCCAGTCACCATAAATGGCGACCTTACAGGATTTGTACGACCAATCTTTACATTAATTTAATTATATTCCCGCCTCTTTGATTTTTTTAGTTTCTTTAACACTTTCATCGCGTTATTCGGGAATTTTCTGCTTATGAAATTCTCTCAGTGCTCTACGTTTATTATTCGGCCCTGGTTCAGAATAATGAGGTATCTGATGCTGATTAAACTAAAACGTACGCGTACGCACGATGAGGACCGAAATCTGGCAATGTGGTTGGCGACGGCCGCTGGCGTGCTCAATGCTATCGCGTTGGGTGCTTTTGGCTTTTTCCCCTCGCATATGTCCGGCAACACCTCGCAATTATCCAGTGAAGTTTCCAATGTTAATTTCCGCGACATTACCTTTCTGGCGACGATTCTTTTTGCCTTTGTTTGTGGTGCGGTGACGGCAAGAATGGTGGTGATCAGCGGATTAGCCAATGGTAATCGCATTATTTTCTGTCAGATATTATGGGTTGAAGGATTAGCGTTAATTGCTTTAGCGCTGTTCGAAATTTTCTTTTATTCACCCAACAATAATCGCGAAGTGATCGTGATTCTGGGTTTCCTGATGGGCGTGCATAATTCCACCTCAACGCAATTATCCAACGGTCGGGTACGTTCCACGCATATCACTGGTACGTTAACTGACGCCGGTATTTCGCTGGCGTCGGTGTTAGCCGCCATCTTCCGTCGCGATCCGTCAAAGAATGTCGCGGGGCAGCGTCACCAATTGTGGACGCATCTGACGACGATTGCTTCTTTCCTTATTGGCGGGATTGTCGGGTTGATGATGTTCAAACATCTGGGTTTTAAAGCGATGGCGTTGGTGGGGGCAATTCTGGTGATTGTGTCGATGCTGGCGATGTTTAGAACCGTAATGCGGGTTAAACGTGTGGCCGGAAGTGCGGTTGTGGGGGATCGCTAGTAATTAAACACGCGATAGCGGCGGCTTTTTAGCCGCTTTATTGCTACCAGCAGCAAATAGGAATTTTTACCTTCCGCGATGTAGGAAAACACCTTAAATTCACGCCGACGAGCAGTGCCAGTCACAACAGATTGGGTATTTTAACAACAATCAAAAATTAACGTTTTGCATGCCATTAATTCATGGCAGTGAGGTTTTGTATGCTTTTAAAACGCAGCTGTAATATCGCCATTGTCGTGTTGGTTATGTTTTCTGTCACCGCTTGTGGCATGTCGCATCGTGGCAGAAATACTGCGATTGGTGCCGGTGTCGGTGCCGTTGGCGGCGCAGTGTTAACCGGCGGTAGCACCTTTGGCACCTTGGGTGGCGCGGCCATTGGTGGTTTGATTGGACACGAAGTCAGCCGCTGATCACTATATTATGATTCGCTGCTGGGATTATTAGCAGCGAATCATCCCGCTTTATTTCTGCCAATTTAATAATAACGCCTCAAGCAATTTCTTTAATGCCAGCGTTGCTGCATGTTCTGAATTTCTTCGCATCAATAACACGCCAGTACGCTCAGCAAATGCTGGCGTTATTTTCAATGCGACAAGATGGCTATCAGGCCGAATTAAACTATCTGGCATCAATGCCGCCACCGACGCGTGTTGAATAAACTGTAGAATAACGCCGATGGTATTGGTTTCAGCCACAATGTTCGCTGAAATAGCCAATTTACGCAATTGCGCATCAATTTGCGTGCGCGTGGAAAAACCATTATCCAGTAAAATCAGTGGCTGGTCGCCAAGTTCATCCAGGCTTATTTCCTTGCGGTGCGACAATGCATGAGTTTTATTAACCATCAACGACAACGATTCCTGGATTAATGGCGTAGCGCTGATTTCGTCGGCATATTCGCACGCATAACCCAGCCCGGCATCCAGTTCATCGGCCAATAGCTGATGCGCGATTTGTTCCTGCGTCGCTTCATTAATGGTTAATTTGATACCGGGATAGTGCTGCCAAAAGGCCGCCAATAAAGGGCCAATTAACCATGGCGTATACGTTGGCGTTACGCCTAAGCGCAGATTTCCCCGTGATAAATCCGCCACATTATGTAATGCGCGTTTACCAGCATCCAACTGTTGCAATGCCAGGCTGGCGTGCTGTTGATAAATGCGGCCAGCTTCGGTAAGCCGAATAGTACGACCGCTGCGATCAAACAACTGCACATCCAAATATTGTTCCAATAATTTTATCTGCTGCGAAAGCGCCGGTTGCGACACATACAACGCTTCGGCTGCGCGTGTGAAACTGCCGTGTTCGGCAACGGCGAGAAAATAGTGGATATAGCGCAGTATCATTACATGACCTATAAGCTGAAATTATAGGATCGATAATAATTGAGACTTTTACCTTATCAAGGCTGAATTGTAGGCTTTAGACATCGACTTAACGTGATGGAAAAGGAGCAACAATGAATTTTGTAAAACGTACCATCAGCTTAGCGATGAAGAATGTAGAGGAGGGTGGACGCCCGTTTGCCACGGTGATTGTGCGAGATAATGAGATCATCGCTGAAAGTCCGAATCAAGTGGCGCAGACCAACGACCCAACCGCGCACGCAGAAATTCTCGCGGTGCGTGAAGCCTGCCGCAAATTGGGTACGGAGAATCTGAGCGACTGCGATATCTACATCCTGGCCAGTCCATGCCCGATGTGCCTCGGCGCACTTTATTATTGCAGTCCGCGTAAGGTTGTTTACATCACTACACGCGAAGAGTACGTGCCGTTTTATCGCGATGATCGCAAATACTTCGAACTTGAGACGTTTTATGCTGAGTTTGCTAAACCGATCAATGAGCGAAGATTGCCGATGGAGCATCAAGCCGATCCAGCAGCGATTGAGGTTTATAAACGCTGGAAAGAATTGAACTAAAGCTGCACGCAAAAGCCGGAGTGGACTCCGGCTTAATTAGATTAAATGTACTGAAAAGGATTACTGACAAAGAGACGGCAACGCGGGCATTTGAATGTAGCCAGAGGCAGAGATCTGAATTAAGCCATTAAAACTTAGGTCTATCCATATTGATAATGTCACCCTGATTGCCCGCTTTTAAATAGTAGCTTGAAGATAAGTAGTCACACAATAAAATTATGAACAAATGGATACCTTTTCAAAGCTATTAATCGTTTGACTAGCATTTTTAAGTCTGATTTGGAATTGGATTTTTATATTTTTAAAGAGCCATGTAGTCTACTATGGCTCTTTTATTAACAAACCCTGTGTAACTTACAATGTTAATTCAGGAATGGTATGATAGTTTCTATTGAAATAAATCAGTCCCGCTGTGCTTGTACCAATGCGCATTTTCTTAATTCTCGCGAACAATACACTGTGAGTGCCACTCGTATTCACCTCACTGATTTCACAATCGAAATTAACAAGTGCCTCATCCAGGGCAGGTGAGCCGGTGTGAAGAGTTGACCAGCGGTGAGAACCAAACCTGTCTTCCATTGACAATGATTTATTTGCAAATGTAGCAGATAAACCTTGATGTGAAGAAGAAAGTATATTTACGCATAACACCCCACTAGAAATGAAAAAGTCATGCGACCATGCATTACGGTTAATGCAGACCAATAACGTCGGTGGTGTGTCGGTTACACTGCAAACTGCGGAAACGGTCATGCCATAGTGATTATTTTCATGAGTTGTTGTAACGATAGAAACAGCACTGCCAAGCATTGACATGCCATTACGGAAATCATTTGTGTCGATCATTTTATCTTGCCAGTTTAAATGTGGTGATGGATATTAATTATATTAAATGTAAAGTTTATCTCGCATGTCTACTCTAAATGCCGATGTAAAGGAGGAGCGTATTTTTGTGCATATAGAGTAGTTACAGATATCCTGGCGCTGGCTGTTGCCCACATAACATAGTACCCGCATTTATATAAGTCAATTCACCCATGAACGCGTGCTGCGTTATTACCATCGTGTCATTAACGCATCTGGCCACAGGATGATTTTTTAATACACCGGACATACCTAATAGTAATTGCATATTACGGCAAATTTTAGCGGCTTCATGAGCAGCGTTTGTGCTGGAAAGACGCAACATACTTATCTGGTCATCATGTAACGCTTCGCCATTTGAAATGCAAGACCATACATTCCTCAAGGATTCATAAAAATAAGAACGCAATGCCTGAAAGCTTGCCTCGGCTTTCGCAATTTCAACTTTTGCTGTAGGTTTCTGAGCAGTAGCAGGAGCGCCAGTGACAGACATTGTCTGGTCTGAAACTTTTCGGACTTCATTAATTGCACGTCGCGCGACACCAATCGCAACAACAGAAAGCACCTGAGTAGCAAATGAGAGAGAAGGGTATTTGAACAGCGTTTCTTCAAGGTTGGGATTGCCCCCTCTGATGAAAGTCCATTCATCTGGAACGAAAACATCATTCACAACCAAATCATGGCTGCCGGTGCCCATCAAGCCCACGGTGTTCCAGGTCTGGTCAATGGTAACTTCTGATCTTGGCAGAACTGCCACTCTTGGGAGTTGTTTTATGCCTGCAGTTTCAGGCTGAATACCCACTCCAATGACATCTGCCCCCATGCAGCCGCTTGAGTATCGCCAGCGCCCACTAAGTTTTAGGCCATTATCAATCAGGGTTGCTGGCTGGGTAGGGAAAATCCCGCCAGCAAAAATGATATCAGCCCCTTTATCCGTACTGTACAGAGTTTCAAGTGTCTGCACGGGCAGTGCTGACAGATAAAATGGGCTCATACCAAAACTTGCTACCCACCCGGCAGATCCATCAGCCTCTGCCAGACATTCAATGAGCTGGCAAAAATCAAACGGCGTTGATTCCTTCCCGCCAAACCGCTTAGGTACCAAAGCGCGATAAACCCCAGCGGTTCTTAAGCGTTCAATAACGTCCTGAGAAATATGTTTACGATCATCAAATTCACCCAGTAATGCGCGTTCTTTGATATCTGTTAGCAGTAACTTAAAGTCAGATTCAGTCAAATCAAGGATGCCAGATTCAATGACTGAAGATGTTAAATCTCTCACTTTTACACCCCTCCGATGCGTGCCAAAAGTTGTGGTCACCTATTGAAATCATAAGATTAACTCACATGTTTACAAGGTAATTACTTTACAAATCGGCGACAAGAATCAATATGAAGAGTTTCTAAGTCAACAGGAAGTTGGAATAACTGTGATTATATCTTTGTAAACATTTCAATCCAAAAGAGGTTAAAAAGGCTATTATTGAATATTTTATATGCAATTGTATTAAATAAATTGCTGCCAAAATAACATTAAGGATATCGAAATAAAGCCATGTTTTTATTGAATTTAACTTGGTTTTTGTGGGTGTGTTGTTAGTTATTTTTATTTGAAATGCGATTAAATTAGAATTTAAAAGATAGATTTGAATGAAAATTAATCAGCTTGTGATCAAAAAGGATTTTTAAAAGCTGCAAGGAATTTCATTTTCTGATGATGAGAATTGACCAAGATGACAGGTTATGAGACAGCGAAAAGGATCTCATTTTCTCGGTCATTATGATTATATTTGTTGAATTTTATTAACGGATGCTTTACCTGTTCATACGCGCTAAACGCTCATGCAGGAAGTCTATGAACGTTCGTACTTTCTCTGGTACATGACGTGTATTTGGATAAAGCGCGTAAATCCCTTGTCGAGGAAATTGATGATCTGGCAGCAATTGCGTTAATCCCCCTTTAGCGACCTCATCCTGCACCAGCCACGCTGGCAAAATTGCTACACCAGCACCCGCTAAAGCGAAAGCCAGCAACGACGACGCACTGTCAGCCATAATCATGGCAGGATGGTGTGCGCTGAGAAGAACATTTTCACCCGTTGGGGTTGTCACCTGCCAACTTAATGGCGTCGATAAACGGCTATGCGCAATCCATTTTGCAGACGCGAGTTGTGCAAGGTCCTGGATTGGCTGTTCACCCAGAGTGTTTAAATACCCGGGAGCCGCTACTGCCAGGATTTCAAATTGATCGATGAGGCGGGCGTGATGATTCGAATCGGCAAGATGCCCAAGTCGGATAGCAACATCAAAGCGTCCAGCAATCAGGTCGTCATTTTTTGACGATGATACGTGCTGAATTCGTAACTGGGGATGTTTAGACGCAAAGGCGGTCAGTGCCGGCACGACCACGCGAGCACCATATTCCGGGGTTGTGGTGATTCTGAGAGACCCGCTTAATCCCGAGTGATCGCTTCTGACATCTTCCAGAACGCTTTCCGCATCCTGAAGAAGCTGGAGGCAGCGATGGTAAAATCTTTCTCCAGTATCCGTCGTTGAAACTCGTCGGGTACTGCGGATGAGTAGCGAGACCCCCAGCTCTTCTTCGAGATGTTTAATATTAAAACTCACCACTGCTTTGGTTAATCCAAGCGTCTGTGCTGCACCGGTAAAACTGCCCGCTTCCACCACTGCGACGAAGATTCCCAGCCGTTGCATATTGATCATCGTTGACACCTTCCTCAATGCTTACTGTCAAAATTATTTTGACAGTGTAACAACGGAAAGTGAATTTATCCCGATTATCTATGACCCTATACTGCGCGCCTCATGCTGTCTTTCCCGGGGAAAAAATGACTTATCGTGTGCGCGTTGCCAGTGTGTATCTGCTGGGGTTCTTTATCGATTTGGTGAACATGTTTATCGCTAACGTTGCCTATCCGGAGATTGGCCGACGTTTTGATGCACCGGTTAGCCAGCTGGCATGGGTAAGTAATGGCTACATCCTGGGCCTGACGTTGGTCATACCGTTAAGTAGCTGGCTGGCA
Organism: Pantoea sp. CFCC18179; assembly: GCF_059412405.1. Taxonomy (NCBI): domain Bacteria; kingdom Pseudomonadati; phylum Pseudomonadota; class Gammaproteobacteria; order Enterobacterales; family Erwiniaceae; genus Pantoea; species Pantoea sp. CFCC18179. The sequence continues at coordinate 27,329 of NZ_JBNBPM010000022.1, forward strand.
CGCCGCATGGGTGCTAAACGCCTGTTCATGCTATCCCTGCTTATTTTCATTGTTGGCACCTGCGGTGTCAGTGCATCAGCATCGGTTTCACAGCTCATCGCATGGCGCTGGATGCAGGGCATCGGTGGTGGGTTATTGATCCCCATCGGCCAGACCATGACCTATGCGTTGTATAAGAGCAATGAACGCGCGAAGTTATCGTCAGTCGTAATGTTGGTTGCATTACTTGCGCCTGCATTGTCGCCAGCTATCGGTGGCGTGTTGGTAGAAAGTCTCAGCTGGCGCTGGGTATTTATTGTCAGCCTGCCACTGGCGATAGTCGCATTTGTACTTGCGGGTTGCTGGCTCAAAGCTGACCGCCCGGCGCAGTCATCGGACCCATTGGATATCGTGGGTTTAATCAGCGGTTGCGCAGCACTCACGCTGATCCTTCTGGGACTGACCTATCTGGGCGAGGCCGGCAGACTTAACCTGGGCGCGTTGATGCTGTTCATTGGTGTCGTTGCTCTGGCCGGCTATATATGGAATGCGCTCAAAAAAGACCATCCGCTGATTAATCTGCATCTGGTCAAGGATCCACTTTTACAAACTGCCATGCTGATTTATCAGTTTATACCGGGCGTTTTCACCGGCGTCAGTATGATCACCATGCTTTACCTGCAAAACCAACTGGATATGCATGCAAGCTTTGTTGGTGCGCTCATGCTGCCATGGTCACTGGCTTCCTTTGCCGCCATAAGTTTGACGGGCAAGAAATTCAATCTCTGGGGGCCACGCCCGCTCTTTCTAACCGGGGGCCTGGTTCAGGCCATTGGCATTGGTATGCTGGCGCTGACTGGTCAGTCAGCGGATGCCATTATTTGTGTGTTGGCTTTCGCATTCATGGGATTTGGTGGCAGCTTGTGCAGCAGCACCGCTCAAAGCTCTGCTTTTATTCAAATCGCCGATCGTGAACTGGCCGATGCCAGTGCGCTGTGGAATATCAATCGCCAGCTGAGTTTTTGTCTCGGTGTGACGCTGGTCAGCCTCCTGTTTAACCTGATTGCTAATACAGGCATGCCCACAACACAGTCTTATCACCTTTGCTTTGTGTTAGCGGCATGCAGCGCTGTCATTCCAGTCCTGTGCTGTTTCCGCATTGCCAATGAGAAAGTGATCTTTACGCTTAATAAGGAGCAAAAATGAATCGTTATTTTAAGGAAGTCCTGGACGCCCATGTATTGATCCGAAGCTGGTTGGGTAATAAAGATGCAAATATTGAGATTTGTGAAAATCTTTTAGCGCGCTTCAGCCCTGAATACTCCATGGTTACACCCAGCGGCGCTTTGCTGGACTTCACAACATTAAACTCATTTTTCCGCACTCAGCGTGGAGCACGTCCGGGTTTAGAGATTGATATTAACGATATGCAGGTTATCGCTGAGAGTGAAAAGGGGGCAACGGTGGTTTATAAAGAGCTGCAGCTGCTTCCTGAGCAAAATCCCACACTGCGTTTTTCAACTGTGGTGTTCGAACTAAACCAAGATGGTGAGGTGATTTGGCGCCATCTGCACGAGACTTCGTTGCCTCAGCCATAACTTCGTCTGTCGTCGTTAACTCTATGTGTGAGAGGTTGTCCTCTCACGCAAATAAGAATGAATAAACGGCACGTGTCAATAATTGAAGGTATCTATCGGGTATTAAAGTTGTTTCTTTTCAGGTTGAGTAAACCGCATTCATTTTCACCAAAACAAAATGAATGCGTATAACAGCAATCAACATATCCTTTGAATTACTCCATTATTCACGTGTCCTGAACATCCTATTACTAATGCATTATGTGCATCATGCTGGACTAAAAATGACTACTGAAGCGGGCTGTGTCAGCCAGGAACATGCGTTTCCCTTCATTGATACGCTTTTTGATTATGGAACCTTTCTTGCTAATGCGAAAGCAAAGGGCGGCATTGGGCATTTTCAGAATGTTTGTCATGAACGCATTGCGATTGTGGGTGCAGGTTTAAGCGGTATGGTCGCAGCACGTGAGCTTCTTAACGCTGGCGTTAAAAATGTCACGCTCTTTGAAGCAAATCCCACCCGGAGTGGCGGGCGTCTGCTTAGCCTGCGTTTTGATGCCAGCATGCCTGAATACATTGCGGAGATGGGGGCAATGCGTTTTCCTCCAAGCGAGGTAGGCTTATTTCATTATTTAAATGAGTTCAATATTGATACAGCCTCTGTCTTTCCCGATCCGGGTATTGTTGATACCGAAATTCATTTTCAAGGAGAGGCGCACGAGTGGTTAGCAGGAATGACGCCTCCGGCGCTATTTTCACGCGTTGACCGAGGGTGGAGATGCTTTTTGCAGGAAGGCGTCACTGTTGATGGAAAGCAACTTCAGGCGCCGGTCTCGATTACGCAGGCCTTGAAAGAAGGGCGGCTTGCCGACGCTAAGGAGGCCTGGCAACAGTATCTCGACGTCTTTGGCGATAATTGTTTTTACTCTGCTCTCGTCAAAATCTTTACCTGTGCTAACCCGCCGGGTGGTGAGGTATGGCATAAGCCTGATGACTTCGCGTTATTCGGCTCGCTTGGCATCGGATCGGGTGGTTTTCAACCGGTTTACCGGGCGGCATTTATTGAAATTATGCGGCTGGTAGTTAACGGTCTGGAAGATGATCAACGATTGGTGCCCGCAGGTATTGAAACCCTAACGGATAGAATGGGCCGTGAAGCGTTACATGGACGCACTCTTGCTGGTCGCATTATCCATCAAAAAGTTGAAGATATTACCCAACAAGACCATGGCAAGTACGTTGTGATAACCGCCACCGGTGAATCTTACACTTTTGATCGAGTGATAGTGACGACGTCTACACGCGCAATGCAAGTAAACCTGAATTTGTCCCGACAGAACTCGCTATTACCTAATGAAGTCTGCAGGGCAGTCAATGAAACTCACCTCATTGGTTCATCAAAGCTCTTTCTGTTAACTCGGGAGAAGTTTTGGCTGAAAGAGAAGCTGCCGCACACCATTCTGACAGACACGCTGGCCCGGGGTGTTTACTGCCTGGACTATCAGCCCGGCAACCCGGAAGGTCACGGTGTCGTATTGATCAGTTACACATGGGAGGATGATTCCCACAAGCTGGTTACGTTTCAGGATAAACGTGAAAGGCTTGAACGACTGGTCAAAGAGTTGCAAATTTCAGCTCCAGAATTCGCTAAGCATCTGCATCCTATGGACAACGATCCGAAATATATTCTTGAGTATGACTGGTTGACGGATCCACTCGCAATGGGCGCCTTTAAGCTCAACTATCCGGGTGATGATCGTTACTCTGAATCCCTCTTTTATCAATTTCAGTCAGCGACAAATCCTGATCTTGATAAGGGAATCTACCTTGCCGGATGCAGTTGCTCATTTACCGGTGGTTGGGCAGAAGGTGCGGTACAAACTGGCATCAATGCCGCTTGCGCTGTCATCTACAGTCTTGGGGGCAGGCTCCTGGACAATAATCCTCTGCAGAACATGCACCGTCATTATCATTACTGAGCCCTATGCGACATGGAAAAGAGAACGCTACTTTCATTAAAGGATGAGCAGCCATTAAACATGACTGATGATGGGTTAGAGGCTAATCACCGTTTGCGATTAGAAAAATATAACGCAAGCAAAAGCATCAACGCATTTATTGCATTTGATGGATCTTCGCTGTTTGCAGACGTAAATCCAGCGTCTGAGGCTAGTCTGCCTCTATTTGGTTTACCGTTTTCTTGCAAAGACAACATCAATGCCAAAGGTTTCGCCACAACGGCAGGAACGCCAGGGTTGATGAATTTTTACCCGTCCAAAGATGCACCGATTATTGCAAGGCTCAAGGCACTCGGTGCTGTGTTATGCGGTAAAAACAATATGCATGAACTCTCCTTTGGTGTGACATCACGCAATGGCCTATGGGGAAGCGTGGAAAATCCGGTGCACCCCGGCCGTATTGCTGGTGGGAGTAGTGGGGGGAGTGCCGCTGCGGTGGCAGCCGGTGTCAGCGCTTTTTCACTTGGAACTGACACTGGCGGCTCAGTTCGTATACCTGCCGCCTTGTGTGGACTCGCCGGATTCCGGCCAAGCACCGGACGTTATCCCTGCGAGGGAATTGTGCCGGTATCAAGAACCAAAGACACGCCCGGATTTATTGCCGCGAGTGTGAGCGATTTGGCTTTGCTCGACTCCGCAGTGATGGATGAAGCCTCCATCACACCTCGTCTGCCATTAAGAATAGGACTTCCGACCGAGTTTATGTGGCGTGAGCTTGATAAGAGCGTCCAGACAACCTGCATGGATACAATAAGTCGGCTTGGGCGCGCGGGCGTTGAATTCATAAAGTTTGATGACAGTCTGTTAGGCGAATTGAACGCAAAGATTCAGTTCCCGGTGCCATTTTATGAATTTTTCATCGACTTCCCGCGGTTTTTACTGGAACACAGCATCGCGACAGATTTTGATTCGATTCTGAGCCAAATTTCCGATCCAGCTGTCTTTGAAATTCTCCAGAAGCAGATCACGCAAAATCATGTGACCTGGAATGACTACATAACAGGCTTAAAATCGGTAGAGCGGTTGCGTGCTTGCTGGTATCAGATATTTAACGATTTAGCGCTGGATGCGATCATGTACCCCACGGTGAGTTGTGAAGTGCCGCGCGTTGAAGATGCCGATAATCCTGAAGTGTTTCATAAACTCATTCGAAACACTGATATTGTCAGCAGCGTGGGTGGTCCCAGCCTGACGATCCCAATTGCTGATAAAGGGGAGATGTCTGTTGGATTGTCGTTGGATGGGTTGCCAAACGCTGACCGCAAAATCATTAGCCATGCCCTTGCCATCGAAGCTATCCTTCAGCGCTAATTTTTTTTCAGGAAACCAAAATGACAGATGTGGCCATTTTGAAGCGTTCTCCTTCGGTATTCTGGGGCGCGACCATCATTTGCGGAACAGTGGTTGGTGCAGGGATGTTCACTTTGCCCGTCGTAATGGCGGGTGCGTGGTTTGGCTGGTCATTACTGATTTTGGCTTTCAGTTGGGGTTGTATGCTGATTAGCGGCCTGATGTTCCATCGCGTAAGCCAGCATTATCCCCTGGAAGCAGGATATGACAAGATTACCCGTGATGTTTTAGGAACTGGCTGGGCAGAACTGAACGGGGTAAGCCTTATTTTCGTGTTAGGTATTTTGACCTATGCCTATATCTCAGCGATCGGCCCTGTTTATCAACACTCACTATCTGACTTAACAGGCACAGCTATTTCGTCCTCCGAGGCCAAAATTCTTTTGAGTGTTGCTGTTGCTGCAATTGTCTGGTTGGGTACGAGTAGTATTGGTCGAATTATGTCGGTTCTGCTTATCGCGAAAATTGTACTGTTGCTTTCGTTATTTGGCGGATTGTTTACCACCGTAAAAATTGATTATCTGTTAGACAGTCAAAGCCCTGTAGGCCATTACTGGCCCTATATGCTCGGTGTGGTACCATTTTGTCTCGCGTCATTTGGCTATCATGGGAACATTTCCGGGTTGATTAGCTATTATGAAGGCGATCATCGTCGTGTTAAAAAATGCCTATGCATTGGTACGATCATGGCACTTGTTATCTATCTTTTTTGGATAACCTGCACGATGGGCAATCTACCTCGCTCTGCATTTCCGGAGATAGCAAGAAAGGGAGGAGACATTGCTGCACTCATGCAGGCTTTCAACCTGCACAGTTCAACTCATAATCTCTCTCTACTCTTCTCCACGTTCTCACATTTTGCAGTGATCTGCTCATTTGTTGGCGTAACGGCGGGTCTTGTGGATTACATCAGCGATCGCTTGAGTATCCCAACGACCAGGACTGGCCGTCTCAAAGCTACATGCATCACTTTCCTCCCACCATTAGGCTTATCTTTGCTTTTCCCAAATGGGTTTGTTGCAGCCATTGGCTATGCTGGGTTAATCGCAACGATATGGGCCGTTATCGTTCCGGGTATGCTTCATCAGAAAATGAGAGCTCGCCTCGCAGATGAATATAACAGCGGTAAATGGAGTAGGGTGCAGTTACTCATGATCACTGCTTTCGCAGTTATTAATATGCTGTCATGGATTCTCAATGAATTTCATTTGCTACCGGTATTTGGTGGTGAACTCTAAAGCAGGCCCTTTACTTATGGGCTAATGATAAAAACCGGCATTAGCTCCGTTTTCATTTAACTCCAGCATCGCTGGCGTCTCAACGGAGACAGCGATCCCGTGACGCTCCTGGAGCTTTTCTGCGGCAAGTGTGGGCCCGAAACCGACGTAATTTTCACGTAGCAGCGTCAGTATCTGGCATCGCAGCGCATCATTAATCCGGTGAGTGACGGGTTTACCGCGGCGGCAGCACCGGATTCGCGATAGCGGTTCATGAGCCGCTGAACCTGACGTTCAGTGAGCTGCAACTGTGAAGCCGCCGCATCACGGCGGCGCAGACGTTTTTCGATAACAGCCTGAATGACGGGAAGACGGTGAAGTTTTTTGTTCGACATGGTCACCAGAATCAGCAGAGATCTCCCAGAAAAGGTGGCAAACGCGCCGCATCTGGATGACATTATGAACTAGCTAAAAAGTGACATTATCAAATTGGATTCTCAATATATGTTGAGGCTGTTTTTAAATGTCCGCTCTCCAGCTAAATTAAAATGTCCGTCAGGTCTTGCCAAATATCTCCTTGCTATGAACCTGCAAGTCAGCAAGCGCTTCAAGCAAGTCATTTTCATTCAGTGCCCGTTGGGGCTTCTTGGCTGGATCCTTTTTGCGTGTCCTGTGCGTTGTCGGTACTGACAGCGATCGCGTGTTGTCTTGTTTATCCTGCATCAGCTTAGCTGCAGCCAGGGCATGTCCCAGCCGTTTGTTTTCTACAATTGCTCCCTGGTCAACCTCAGCCAGCCGATCATAGGCAGAGCAGGGAAGTGCAGCATTGTTTCCCCAGAGTTTAATTCTGCCATCGGGATAGTGGTACACCTCAATGTATTTCCCCATTACGCGCCGACTTTTTTCATTATCTTCAAGCAGATAAAGAGTTTTATCATACTGAACTGTAAGTGATTTTGAGACCCTGCGAGGTTCCCGCCACGTAAATATCTGTTCCAGATTATCACCAGCATCAAGCGGCCGGTGAACGTCAAAATCGTGCCTTGGTGCCTTCGCAAACCGCCGGTTGTAGTCTGCCATGAACTCAGCGGCAAAGGCGTTGGCGGCTTCCGGCGTGCTGATTTTGCGCAGCCTCAGCTCCTTGACCAACCGATCCTGAAGCGTCAGATGTGCACGTTCCACGCGACCCTTGGCAGAACTGGTGTTGGCGCAGATGCCCGTGATGTTGAGCTCGTTCATCGCACGCCCGAACTGCGTCTGGCCGTCACCGCCAACCGCATTTTTGTTGTTAATGCGAAACACGCTGGCCTTGTCGCTGTAGAATGCCAGCGGTTTACCGTGCTGCTCCAGATAGCCGCGGGTGGCGTCAAAATAGGTGAACGTGGACTCAGATTTTACGAAGTGGAGCTGCATCAGGCGGCTGGTTGCGTCGTCAACGTAGACCAGCAGCGTGCAGGCGGGGCCGCGATCCTCAAACCAGCGATGATCGCAGCCGTCAATCTGTATAAGTTCGCCAACGCAGGCGCGACGATACCGTGGCTGCTGGATCCTCGGCGCACGCATTTTCCGCGGGATCCAAAGTCCCGCTCGAACCATCAGCTGACGCACGGTCTCTTTGGCCAGCACAACGTCATGGAGCTCGGCCAGCTTCTCGCAGGCAAGCGTGGGACCAAAGTCGGCATAGTTATCGCGGATGATGCCCAGAGCAAGTTCAGCAAGGCCCGGCAGAAGCTGGCGATTACCACGCAATCCGCGACGGCGGTTCGCCAGAGCCAGCGGCCCGGACTCGCGATAACGTGCTAACAGACGCCGACAGTGGCGATCTATAGGCGTCAGCGTTCCGGTTCTGTACAAGTGGAAGAAAGACTTAATCGACGATGAGGCTTATCAATCCATGCGTAAACATAAATCAGGTTCTCCGGACAAAAACCAGGATGCACTGCAT
>NZ_JBNBPM010000023.1:0-34754 GCF_059412405.1 Pantoea sp. CFCC18179
ATGCAGTGCATCCTGGTTTTTGTCCGGAGAACCTGATTTATGTTTACGCATGGATTGATAAGCCTCATCGTCGATTAAGTCTTTCTTCCACTTGTACAGAACCGGAACGCTGACGCCTATATTTTGTGCAACTTTAAGAGCCGTTCCGCGCCGGTTGCATAGTGCGCGAACAGCCTGGGTTCTTTCGTCCGGACTGAAGCATTTGTTGGTATTCGAGCGAATAATCAGCGGACGTCGTCCCGGATAAATCTCTGTGACCCAGCGTTTAAGCACTTCGCTGCTGGGATATCCGATGGCGCGGCAAGTGAAAGCCAGGCATCCACCATGCGTAAGATAATGCTCAACAGCGGCGACTTTCTGCGCATGCGTGTAACGTTCCCTTGGCCTTAATTCTCTCGGTAAATCACCCTTCTCTTCATAAATACGGACCCAGCGGCCGAGCTGTTTTATGGACGGGTAACCTAATTCCCTGACTACTACGGACGCTTTTCTGCCATATCGATAATAGAGTTCAACAGCGCGAATCCGGTCCTCATAAGAATGCATAAATCATCTCCTGAAGGTCCAGGAAAACATCCGCACTCCCTTTGAGCTAAGCTGACATGGCCGCTTCGGGTGACCTGCTGAGGAACCTGATATGGCGGCTTCTGGTGCGGAGTTTTTTACGATGAACGAAGTTAACCGGCTTAAAGTCATTCAGGACGTTGTAGACCGGCGGCTGACAACACATCTCGCTGCTGAACGTCTCGGCATTTCCGACAGACAGTGTCGTCGTCTGCTCCAGCGCAGTTGACCAGGGGGCGATCGTTGACAACAAGCGGCTCGGCCACGCGCTAGCCGTGGCTAAGCTGATGCAGGACAAGCGTGATAATACGCGCTCGCAGGCGCTTCCCGCTGGAACTGGGCCAAGTCGCAGGAGTGCGAAGAAAGATCCAACTAAAAAACGGCAACGTGCGGTCAATGAGGATGATTTACTGGAGGCGATGATTGATTTACAGGCACGAAGTCAGGAGATATTTGGTAATTAATCCGGCATTGAGCAGATATCAGGAATATTTGAGGGATAAACAACGTCGCCTGTATTTCGGAGTTCATTAAGATCCCACCAGTGATAATTATTAATGACTGATTTTTCATTTTCTGTCCATCCGCTGGTACTGATATCTTCATCACCTATTTTAATTAAATAAAATCGCTCATGTGCCAGAACCACCTCACCGCTGGGCAGAGTCATTTCAAAGGTTCTCTCCGTTAACGACTGGCCTACATCATTAACATAAATGCCTGTTTCTTCTCTAAGTTCCCGAATGGCTGCCTGCTCAAAAGTCTCTTCTGATTCCACGCCTCCACCGGGAGTTGCCCAGTATACTTTACCTGCCAGCGCATCCTTCTCATGCCTGAACCTGAATAATAAGACCTGATTGAGGGAGTTCATAATAAGCAAACGCGCAGAATCACGGGTACGCAATGGATAATTCCTTTTTCATTTCCAATGCAGGTCAGCATAGCTGATTTTGAGGATAAAAATAAAACAGAGCCTAAGTTAAATTATATGTTATTACAGAATATTGGACATCTCAGCTTTGCCTGAGCCCGGTCATCTCTGCTTAGCTTTAACATGAACGTCCATTTTGACTTGTTGCCAGATACTGACGCTGCTACGTGAATATTACACCAGTACCGGCTCCGCGTTTATCGCAGATTAGCTGTAGCAGCGCCATGCTAATTTCAGCAATTAATTACTGCGTGCGCCACATGAGAAATGCGCCATAGGCACCAATCTTAGTTGAGTATTCTTGCGGAGCGCCATCCGCGATGACTTCGAGCACTTTACGCCCTGTTATCTCCGTTGAGTAACATGTGTCGCTGAAGCCAAGGTAATGCGTGCCGTTATCTACATATGCTGTGACATATTGATTTTGTTTCAGCATTGCGACCATCTTACCGTCGACTTCGATCATAAACTGGCAAGAACTGAGAATGCTCTCCCTAAACTGCTTCATCCTCAAAACTTTGATTTTGGTTTGTTTCATACTCGGATTGGGCGTGACAGCTTGATCGTTAATTATTGAAGTTGTCGGTCCGTAAGGTCTTGCACAACCGACTAAAGCAAAAACAGCTAATGTAAGCATTGCCTTTTTCATTATGTTCTCCATGAATAATGCGGCTTTCGCAGCCAATAAATGTTCGTTATCGGCATCAATGGCATTCTCATTAGATTTCAAACACCCATATTCGAAATAATCGCACCGCCTCGGAAAGTTTAGAAATCAGCAAGCCAGTTAACTGATATTCCGATTAAGCATAACGATATAATGAATTTTTCTTTACAAGGCTATTGCGGCACTCTTTGTTGCATACAGGAGGAGAATCGCATGGCTGACATTTCAATTTCTCACTATCACCACGATGTAAAACGTTACATTCCTGGCGTATTGCTTACCGCCGCTATTGCCTTCGCGACCGCGTGGCTGGGCAATCAGCCCGCCATGATGGGGCTGGGTTTAGGGGCGCTGACGTTGGCCATCATCGCGGGTATCGTGATTGGCAACACGCTCTATCCGGGGATTCAGCAGCACTGCGATGAAGGCGTGCAGTTCGCCAAGCAGAAGTTGCTGCGCCTCGGCATCATCCTTTACGGTTTCCGCCTGACCTTTCAGCAGGTAATGGATGTCGGCCTCAGCGGGGTGATCATCGATGTGATTATACTGAGCAGCACCTTTGCCCTCGCCTGCGTTTTAGGCGCGCGGTTGCTGAAGCTTGATCGTCAAACCGCGTGGCTGATTGGCGCAGGCAGCAGCATTTGCGGTGCTGCCGCTGTGCTGGCGACTGCGCCGGTGGTTAAAGCGGAATCGTCAAAAGTGTCCGTTGCCGTAGCCACCGTGGTGATCTTCGGTACGCTCGGCATCTTTTTGTATCCGATTATTTGGCATGAACTGGCTCCGCTGTTGCCTGGCGTTTCGCTAACTGAGTTTGGTGTTTATACCGGCTCAACCATGCACGAAGTGGCGCAAGTGGTGGCGGCAGGTCACGCCGTCAGTCCAGAAACCGAAAGTGCCGCGGTAATTGCGAAGATGCTGCGCGTGATGATGCTGGCCCCGTTTTTGTTGCTGCTCAGCATGATGATTAGCCGTCGCAGCAATACATCAGGCAGCGCCAAACAAGCCATCGTTTTCCCGTGGTTTGCGCTGTGGTTCATTGTGGTGGCGATTTTTAACTCGTTCCACTGGTTGCCTGCGCCTAGCGTTGCCGCCATCAACCTTTTCGACAATGTGATTCTGGCGATGGCAATGGCGGCGTTGGGATTGAGCACTCGCATCAGCCAACTGACCAGTACCGGCGTGCGCCCATTCTTGCTGGGGTTAATATTGTTCGTGTGGTTAATTGTTGGTGGCGCAGCCGTGAATTTAGCGGTGAACCATCTATTCAACTAAGCCAGTGTTAACGCGCCTGCCGATATCCCGCAACTGCGAGTATTTTTCCAGCAGTTGCGGGCCATCGTCGAGGCTCATCGCAAACATCCACATGTAAGTCATCACCGAATAAATATGACCGGCATCGGAAACCCCGTACCAGGACATAGTGAGAATCGTCATCGCGAACAGCAATGCCGCAACCGTTCCGATGATCAGATATCCCGCTGCTTCGCGGTCGGAAAGCCCAATGCGCAGGCGCGCCAACACGCCATAATGCTTGGTGAGTGAAAACGGCGATGCGCTGCTGACAAACGCCACCTCTTTTTCCAGCCGATCGTTGAGACGTCGGAACAGCGCTTCGTTCTTGCGCATAAAACCGGGCAAGAAAATGCCAAATGCGATCAAAATTCCCACGCAAGCCATGCCGGTCCAAAACTCGATGATCAATAGCATCACTGCCGCGCCGGTAATTGAAGCCACCGACGTGATCAGCAGCGGCAGATGTTGCTCGAAGAAATCGACAAACTCACGTGAAAGCGCCACGCGTGCGGCGACGGTGGAATGGCTGTGATTCTCTTTACGCTGCGCGACGATCACCGGCACCGCCAATTCTGCATAAATGCGCGCAAAGGTGCGCGTATCCACACTGCGGCGTGCTGCGCCAATCACCCACATCACGAATACCATTACTGCATATAAAACGGCGTGCAGCGCCTGGCCAGACATAATGGCATTGATGGCAAAGCCGGCCAGCAGCGGATAAAGCAGATAAGTCAGGTTCTCGGCGATGACCAGCATAAACGTCAGCGCGAGTTTTTTTCTGTGGCGATATCCCAGCTGTTTCAGCGTGATTAAAGCGGAACGTGGCGGTATTGCCACGTCAATATTTGAAGTTTCCATTATCTTTTGTTCTGTTAAAATTGGATTTTGAGCGGTTGCTCAAACTCGGCGAGTGTATTTGAGCACTTGCTCAAAGTCAACGCGAGAGAATGGATGAAAGAATCAAAAGAGATATTACGAGCAAAGATCCTCGACGCGGCCATCGTGCTGTTTATCGAGAAAGGCATTGATAAAACCAGCACGCGCGATCTCACCGAACACGTCGGCATTTCGCGCAGCCATATCTATCACTACTTCAGTGATTGGCAGGCGCTGTGCATTGAGGCGCTGGATCGCTTTATCCATGGTGAACTGGAAGAGTTTGAGGATCAGACGAAATTGCTCTCTTCGCGCGAGCAACTCAATGCGTTGATCGTCAGCTTTTTACCGGAAGCCGCTGACGCATCATGGCAATTGTATGGTTCGCTGTGGCAACAGGCGGCACATGATGAGGCTTACGCGGATTTAGCCGTGTTAGTTACACAGAAATGGATTGCCGTGATTGCAGGAATCATTGAACAAGGTATTGAAAACGGCGCGTTTAAGGAAACAGATACCGCACGCGCCGCGCGTCAATTGGGGGCGATGTTGAACGGTTATGCCGATCTGCTAATCATTCGTTCATCGCCAAAAGAGTGCCAAATCGCGTTGGCGGACATTGAACATTTCGTCAGTTTGATTTTGTAAATCGCCCATGCACGCAGGTGCGCATGAATGCGCACCCTACGAAGACATCTCTGGTCAACCGTAGGGTCGCCATTTTTGGCGACCGAATGTCCAGAATTACAACTGATCACCATTGCTGGCAATCACCTGCTTATACCAGTCGAAACTCTTCTTCTTACTGCGCGCAAAGTTGCCGGTTTCATCATCATTGCGATCGACATAAATGAAGCCATAACGTTTGCTGTATTGTCCGGTGCCAAACGACACGCAATCCAGACATCCCCACGGCGTGAAGCCCATCAAATCGACACCATCTTCCAGCACCGCTTTCTTCATCTGCGCAATGTGCTCGCTTAAATAGCGGATGCGATAGTCATCATTGATCTCACCGTTGGCTTCCACCTTATCCACTGCGCCAAAACCGTTTTCAACAATGAACAACGGTTTCTGGTAGCGTTCATACAACGCATTGAGCGTATAGCGCAGCCCAACCGGATCGATCTGCCAACCCCAATCCGACGCCTGCACGTGCGGGTTTTTACGACTGCCAGGGAAAGCTTCCAACGCGGTTCCTGCGGTTTGCGTCGCCGTGGCGTATTCCACCGCGTTACTCATGTAGTAGCTAAAGCCGAGGTAATCGGTGCAACCTTCGCGCAGAATTTGCTCATCGCCTGGCTGCATTTCGATATTGAATCCACGGCGTTGCCACTCTTTTTTGATGTAGGACGGATACGCGCCGCGCATGTGCACATCACCGAACAGATAGCGTTCCTGCATGGCTTTTTGCGCATACATCACATCATCCGGATGGCATGACCACGGATAGAGCGGCACCATCGCCAGCATGCAGCCGATTTTGAAGTCGGGATTGATTTGGTGTCCCAGCTTCACCACTCGCGCACTGGCAACAAATTGGTGATGCAGCACCTGATACATCACCTCTTCCGGCTTCTCATGATCGGTAAAGATCACCCCGGAATTGCTGTAGCCGTAAAGTGGTTTTCGCCAGTTACGCTGGTTATTGATCTCGTTGAAAGTCATCCAGTATTTAACTTTGTGTTTGTAGCGTTTCAGCACCACTTCGCTGTAGCGCACAAACAGATCGATCAACTCACGATTGAGCCAGCCGCCATACTGCTTCACCAGATGCAGTGGCATTTCAAAGTGCGACAGCGTAATTACCGGTTCGATGCCGTGTTTGAGCAACTCATCAAACATATCATCGTAAAACTTCAAGCCTGCTTCGTTGGGCGTCAGTTCATCACCTTTCGGGAAGATACGCGTCCACGCAATCGAAGTACGGAAGCATTTAAAACCCATCTCGGCAAACAGCGCGATGTCGTCTTTATAATGGTGATAAAAGTCGGTGGCTTGATGATTCGGATAATGTTTGCCGGGAATGATGCCATCGGTGATTTCACGATCAACGCCATGCGCGCCGCCGGTCAGCACATCAACAATGCTTGGCCCCTTGCCACCTTCGCTCCAGCCGCCTTCAACCTGATGCGCTGCAACCGCGCCGCCCCATAAAAAATCTGCTGGTAATTTGTCAGACATAATCTTTCCTTTTACCTCAATTAAACGTTTCTCTTGGCGTTATTGGCCATGACTTTTACGCAGTTCCTGCACTTCACGATGCAGGTAAATCAGTTCTTCCACTAAGTCACGGCACAACATGGCGTTCATTAAATGATCTTGTGCATGTACCAGGATGAGATTGACCGGCACTTTGCCGCAGCCTTCATCGGCACCAATCAACTGTGTCTGGATTTTGTGCGCTTCACGTGCTGCGCGTTGCGCGTCTTGCAACAACGCATCGGCGGCGGCCCAATCCTGCTTTCTCGCTTCCTGTAGCGCCTGCATTGCTGCTGAGCGTGCTTCACCGGCGTGGATGATCAGTTCCATCACCGTGGTTTCCATCTCCAGAACCTCACTCATTACTTCATCTCCTCAGCCAGGGATTCTTGCGCCATTTCCGCTTCCTGCTGCAAAAGCTGGCGCTCGTACATTTTGAAAAACGGGTAGTAAATTAAGGTCGATAGCCCAATCAGGAAGGCCACCAGCACCACCGCGCGCCAATCCCAACCGGTTGACCAGGCTGCACCAATCGGGCCAGGCGTGGTCCACGGTGCCAGCGAAATCACATGGTTAACCAGGTTGGTGCGCGTCGCCGTCCAGGCGATGACCGCGTTAATCAATGGCGTAGTGATGAAAGGAATGAACAACAGCGGGTTCATCACCACCGGAGAACCAAAAATGATCGGTTCATTGATGTTGAACATGCTGGGAACCATGCCGAGACGACCAATCGAACGCAGATGCGCCGAACGACTGCGCAGGTACAAAATCACCAAACCCATGGTCGCGCCGGAACCGCCGACGGTGATAAAGAACTGCCAGAACGGTTCAATAAAGATCTTAGGGATCGTTTCACCGGCGGTTAATGCTTCCTGATTCAGCCCAAGGTTGCTCAGCCAAAACGCTTGCAGAATGCCACCGACAATCGCCGCGCCATGAATGCCGGCAAACCACAGCAGATGACAGAGCAATACCGCAATCAGCACCGCAGGCAGTGAATCGGCGGCTGAGATGATCGGCGCGAACACCGACATAATTGCTTGCGGAATGAGCATGCCAAAGTGGCTCTGCATGAACAGATTGAGTGGATAAAGCGTCAGAAAGATCACCAGGATCGGAATCAACAAGTCGAACGACTGGCGAATTTTCGGCGGTACTTGCTCCGGCAGCTTGAAACCGATGTTGTATTTCACCAGCAGGTGCATCACTTCGGTACAGTACAAACTGATCAAAATGGCGGTGAAAATGCCCTCGCCGCCCAGTGAAGAGACCGCAAGCGCGCCATCCTTTTGCGGCGCCGCAACCACCAGAAACGTCATCAATGACAGCAACGCAGCCATCAAGCCATTGAGCTTGTAACTTTGCGCCAGGTTATAAGCGATGGCCGCGGTAATAAATACCGCCATGATGCCCATCGTCATGTTGTACGGCATCATCAACTGATCGTTGTATTTGTTAACGATGCCCAACCACCACTGTGCAAATCCCCATTGGCTGGTTGCACTAAAGGGGGGATGCGAGAACAACAGCATAAAAGAGCCGACAATTAAGAATGGCATTGAAGCAATAAAACCATCCTTAATCGCGGCCACATGACGTTGCGATGATAATCGAGCCGCAATCGGACTTATTTTATTCTCGATCACCCCAAATAATGAATCAGCCAATGTACTCATTATGACTCCTTGTGTGATTCAATTAAGGCCAGCGCGGCCTTAAGAATTTTGTCACCATTGAGCATGCCGTAATCCATGGTATTAATAACGGTTACGGGCTTGTTGTATTCGGTTGCCTGTTTTTGGAAATCAGCCAGCTTGTATTTAATTTGTGGGCCAAGCAGGCAGCAGTCATATTCCGCTATTTTTTCATTAAACTCTTCCATGCCAACCGCATCAATACGTGCCTCAAGACCTTGCTGCGACGCGGCTTTTTGCATTTTTTGCACCACCATGCTGGTGGACATTCCTGCCGAACAACACAATAAAATTTTAACCATGACATCCTCCTTTTTTTGAATTCTTGCGCGTCATGGGATTCTCTGCAACCGGTTACAGATTCATTTTATCTCTTTTGTGATCCACAACTCATCTGTGAGGATTTCATATTTAACCCTTAAAATTAAAATAATCTGCAACCGGTTTCATATTATTCTGTTAGTGATGCCTTTAATTTTTATAAGGATAGCGTTAAGCCGCAATTGGAGGATTCGTTATCATGAGAATTCGGCCTACTTCTTTTGGCATGATTATTAGTTACAATGTGCCCGGAGACTTAAAAGGAAACAGAATGATTACTATGCTAGATGTGGCGAAGCGTGCCGGCGTGTCAAAAGCCACGGTTTCGCGCGTGTTGGCTGGCCACAGTTATGTGTCGAAGACCGCACGTGACAAGGTGATGAGCGCGATCGATGAGATGGGATATCGACCTAATCTGGTTGCCCGTAATCTGGCAACCAATCGTTCGCACAGCATAGGTTTAATGGTGCCGAATACATTGTATAAAGGCCCCTACTTCAGTGAGTTGATGTTCCAGGTAGCGACATTAACTGAGCAACTCGGCTCGCAGTTAATGCTGGCGGACGGCAAACACAACGCGCAGCAGGAGCGCGATGCCATTCATTTCCTGATAGACAGTCGTTGTGATGCGGTGATCATCTATCCACGCTATTTGAGCGTGGATGAAATCGACGCTCTGATTCCAACGCTCAGTAAGCCGCTGATTATCCTCAATCGCCAGTTAAAAAAATTCCCGCAATATTCGGTGTGTGTCGATCATGAAAAAGACACCTTTGATGCGGTGAATTATCTCATCCAGCAAGGACATCGCGATATCGCGTTTATTAAAGGTATGGACGGATCGCATACCGGCATTAGCCGCTTAAAAGGATTTCGCGCCGCATTGGCACACCATAATATCGTGCAGGCTGAATCGTTAATATTGGATGGCAGTTGGACCAGCGAAAGCGGCAGTGAAGCGGCGAAGTTATTATTGGCGCGTAAAGTCCCCTTCTCAGCCATTGTTGCCAGCAATGACGATATGGCGATTGGCGCGGCTTCTGCGCTGCATCAAGCGGGAAAACGCTTGCCGGAAGAAGTTTCCCTGCTGAGTTTTGATGATATTCCCATCGCATCTTATTTCATCCCCGCTTTAACGTCGGTGCATGTGCCGATGGCTGAAATGGTATCCAGCGCATTAATGCAGTTATCACAGATGTTAGAAGGTAATGACGTCACGCCGCTGCCGTTAATTTGCGGTGAGTTAAAGATTAGACACTCGATAACGCAAGGGCCGCATATTAATGATTAATAAATCACCGTCGCCTTCCCTTATTGATGATGCCATGCTTCAAGCGCTGATCTGCGGCTGGGCGAAATCGCGCGGCGGCAATGATGTCAGCATCACGCATCAATCAGGATGTAGCCACTGCGTGTTTAAATTGCCGATTGGTGTACGCTCGCGCGATCGTGAATCTTTTTACTGGCATGACGTGAATGATATTGCGTCGGTGCGCAAGTTTCACAAAGGCAAACATCACTATCTCAGTATTCTCAGCACAGATGCGTTGCCAGAGCCGCAGTTAACCCAAGCGGGCTATCACTTTTGCCTGCAGGAATTGCTGATGTATCGCGCAATTGGAACAGAATCATACACCACGACGAACCCGGTGCAGCGCGTGCAAACGGCGGAAGAGGCGGAATGGTATAGAGGCTTTAACGTTATTCGCGCTGAGCATCTCACCGACGCAAGGATGTATGATTTTTATACCCGCCATCATGCGCAGATGTCATCCTACGCTCGCGCTATTCATCAGGATGATTGGTTTATTGTTGATGATGTCCTGACCTATCCCGATTACCGCCGAAAAGGATTGGCATCGGCGCTGTTACAAACAATTGCCGCCGCCGCACAACGCGCCGGTGCTAAAAGCATGATTCTGATCGCCAGCCAAACCGGCATTCCGCTGTATGAACGAGAAAAATTTAGCGCCGTCGTCCCGCTTCGGGTTTATAACGCCTTTCGCTGATCGATTCATTTAAATCCATTTTTTTGTGGCTTAAGTCCATAAATTGGACTTAACACCCAAAATAATGGTGTTAACCCTCTCACACCTTTTTTCATTTAACTCTATAATATTGGGTATTAACCTCACTTTAGTGCGATAAGCCCCAATATGATGGATTTAACCCTCAGTAAGCCGGATGAAATCGTCAAATTACTGTGCAGCCGATTGCGCAAGGAGCGTCTTGCGCAGCAAATGACGCAAGCCGAAGTAGCCGCCAGAGCCGGAATTGGGGTGAATACGGTTTCGAATCTGGAATCGGGTCGCAATGTCGGCTTTGAAAACCTGGTCAAAGTGGCGATGGTGCTAGGCCGAATCAACGAGCTGAAAGCGCTGTTTGCCCCTAAAGTAGATAGCCTGGATGATCTGCTGCGTTATGAAGAAAGCGCCACTCGCCAGCGGGTTAAAAAGGGAAATCATCATGGTGAATAAAGTCGATGTCTGGTACGAAGGCTGGGGGGAGCGACTGCACTGGGGAACACTGGTTTCGTCCACTGCGCTGACTGGACGCCCGGTGATCATGTTCGAATACAGCGATGCGGCGATTCGTCGTGGGCTGGAGCTTTCCGCCTTAGCTTTACCGTTGCAAGGCCCACGTTTGCGCAGAGACTTCCCCGCTCATCAACTCGGCCTGCCCGGCCCGGTTTATGATGCGCTACCCGACGGCTGGGGAATGTTATTGATGGATCGCCTGTTCCGCCAACGCGGACTCAACGCCGCGCGCATCGGACCCTTAGAACGCTTAACCTACATTGGCGACAATGCGATGGGTGCGATGTCGTTTGAACCTTCTCAACCCGATGCAAGTGAAGCTTCAGAGGAGATTGCATTAGCCCAACTCGCCGCAGAAGTTCAGGAAGTGCTCGACGGCGAAGGTGGCGAATTTTTGCAAAGGTTGTTGCAGATGGGCGGCTCACCGCAAGGTGCCAGGCCAAAAGCGCTGCTCTATCGCGATACCGACAGCGGCGTTTTCAGCACGCTGGCTTCGGCCGAGCGAGAAGCATGGCTGATTAAATTTCCCGCGCGCCATGAACATCCCGAAATGTGTGCCATTGAAGCGGCTTACGCGCAGTGCCTGCGTGAGTGCGAGATAGCAACGCCCGACACCGCGTATTTTGCCCTGCCGAACGGACAAGCGGCCTTTGCATCGCGTCGATTTGACCGGCACAACGGCATGCGCGTGCCGATGCAAAGTCTCGCGGCCTATACCGGTGCCAACTATCAAACGCCAGGTGCATTGGATTACACCAATTTTCTGCGCGCCACGCAGCACTGCACCAATGATGTCCGCGAGAAAGTTCGCGCCTTTGAACGGGTGGTATTTAACATTGTTTTTAATAATCGCGACGACCATCCGAAAAACTTTGCCTGGATAATGTCGGCAAATGGACAGTGGCAACTCGCCCCTGCGTATGACGTCACTTTTTGTGAGGGCCCCGGTGGTTATCACCAGATGGATGTAATGGGCGAGGCTTTAGATATTAAGCGCAAACACATCATGGTGTTGGCGCAACAAGAAGCCAATCTCACCGCCGCCCAAGCCGGTGAAACTGTCGATAAATATTGCTCGGTTGCAGCTGATTTTGCCACCAAAGCAGCCGATAGCTTTCCCGATCAAATCACCTCTCAGACGCTGCGGCTGGTGCAAATGCGAATCGACGAGAATATAAAACACCTTGCACGATAAAGGTGAAAACACCTTTGTTTACAGTTGTTAACGCCTGGATTTATGTGCATCGCTACAATGAGTTCTGGTTACTAATAAGGAACGACTCCAGTGCGTAAATTTTCATTTATCGTTTTAACGGCAGGTTTGTTGTTGTCAGTCACTTCACAAGTTGAAGCTAAAGGCTGCATTAAGGGTGCGGTTGTCGGCGGAGTCGCCGGTCACCTGGCGCATCACGGCGTTGCTGGTGCAGCGGCGGGTTGTGCGGTTGGACATCATATGGCGAACAAGAAGCAGAAAGAAGAAGACAGCAAAAAGCAACAGTAACCACATTCCAGTGAGTTGCCAGGTCACCATAAATGGCGACCCTACGGTGCAGAGGTCAGGTTTTGTAGGGTCGCCATTTATGGTGACCGCTATTCAACCGGGTACACCAACCCCGCATGCAACTCCTTCACCGAACAACATCCCAGCTGTGCCAGCGTACGATCAATCTCCTGAATCATCGTCGCTAGCGTACGTTCAACCTGCGCTTCGCCGCCGCACGCTACCGCATACAATAACGGACGTCCCAACAACACCGCATTGGCTCCCAGCGCCAGCGCCTTCACCACATCGGTGCCGCGCCGGAAACCGCTATCAATCAGCAAGGTGAAATCCTCGCCCACCGCCTGGCGCGCCGCGGTCAGCATCAACATCGGGCTGATGCTGCCATCCAATTGCCGCCCGCCATGATTGGATAACACCACGCCATCCGCACCCAGCTGTTGCGCCAACAGCGTGTCTTCCACCGTCATAATCCCTTTGATATACAGCGGGCCGTGCCACTGTTGGCGAATCCACGCCAGCGTTTGCCAGTTCAGTGTTTGATCCATCTGGCTGGCGAAATAGGCGGCCGCGCCCATGCCTTTTTGATACTCCGCGGGCAGATACGGCGTTAAATTGCCAAAGCCCGGCATGCCGTGAGGAATCAAGGTGCGGCGCAGCCAAGCGGGATGGCAGGCAATGTTGGCCATGGCTTTCAGCGACAGTTTCATTGGGCGGCGATACTGGCGTTTATCGCGTTCGCGGTTACCGAAATGCACCGCATCCACTGACACCACCAACGCTTCGCAGCCGGCTTTTTTCGCACGTTCGATCAGGTTCAGCGTCACATCGCGATCTTTCAACACATACAGCTGAAACCAGCGCGGCCCTTTTCCTACCGCAGCCAATTGCTCAATCGAGGCAGTCGAAACGGTGCTTTGAATATGGCCGATGCCGTGTTTAGCGGCGGCCCGCGCCAGCATCTGATCGGCTTGATAACGCAACATGCCGTTGTAACCGGTGGGCGCCACCAACAGCGGCGCGCTTAACGCGCTCATGCCGAGTGTGCAGCGTAGATCGCGCTGACTGCTGTCTTTCAGCACCGGAGGCGCAAACTGCCAGCGATCAAACACCGCCATGTTGTGCGCCAGGGTTTTCTCATCGTCCGCGCCACCCTCCACGTAGCTGAAGGCAAAAGCAGGCAGCACCCGCTGAGCACGTTGGCGTAAATCATGCCAATTCAACATCATTCGGCCGGTTCTCCATAAGCCGCATAGCTGCGCTGGATAGCAATCTGATCGGCGATGTATTTGGCATCATGCCAAACGCCCCAGATAAAGGTCGAGCCGCGACGTGATTGCCACGGCAAGCCGAGGAAATAGATGCCATTTTCTTTCGCCACGCCGCGAGAATGCACTGGGCGCTGCTGTTCATCAAAGCAATCCACCTCCAGCCAGCGGTAATCGGTGGCGTAGCCGGTCGCCCAAATGATGGTGCGAATGCCCTGCTCAGCCAGATTGAGTGAAAGCGTCGGATTGAGCAGGCAATCCGGATCGGCCATAAACTCGCGCGCCGCCGGTTCAGGCGGCAAATCCGCGCCGTTGGCATCAATCCACGCATCCGCCGCATCCAGCACTGATAGATAGTTTTCATCACCGAGGCGCACATTGTTTTGCAAATCATCGGCGAAAAAGGCGTTAACGCCGTCAAACTCACGTGCTACGCCGGTAAGATGAATGCCCTGAAACGCCAGGCGACGAAAATCAATGGTTTCTCCGCCGCGCGCGCCACTCACCGCAATCGTCACGTGCTCTTTGTGCGCTTCTTTGGTCACCGCATCCCACAAACCTAACACGCCGAGNAATGCCCTGAAACGCCAGGCGACGAAAATCAATGGTTTCTCCGCCGCGCGCGCCACTCACCGCAATCGTCACGTGCTCTTTGTGCGCTTCTTTGGTCACCGCATCCCACAAACCTAACACGCCGAGCCACCAACAATAATCGCGGCCGCGATAGGCGCGTGGCGGGCGATCGTGCGCGCCCACCGACAACCACACCTCACGTCCGGCACGCTGCAATTCATCGGCGATTTGTACGCCAGATGAACCGGCTCCAACCACCAACACGCCGCCTTCTGGTAACTGTTGCGGGTTGCGATAGTGCGCCGAATGCAGTTGATGGATGCTCTCGGTGGTGGGCGCAATCGCCGGAATGACTGGCCGATGAAATGGCCCAGATGCCGCCACTACGCGTTGCGCCTGAATAATGCCGTCACTGGTTGCTACCGTATATCCAGCGCGACCAATGTTACGTGTGACTTTATTTACCGTGACGCCAGTACGAATCGGCGCATTAAATTGTTGGGCATATTTTTCGAAATAATCCGCCACACCCTCTTTATGAATAAAGCTATCGGGATGCGCATCAAAATGCCTATTCGGAAAACGGTCGTGCCACGCTGGACCATTCGCCACCAATGAATCCCAGCGCCCGCTGCGCCACGCTTCAGCAATACGATTTTTTTCCAGCACCAGATGCGGGATATTTAACGCCGTAAGATGTTCACTCATGGCGATGCCCGCCTGCCCCGCGCCGACCACTAACGTATCGATTTCAGTTATTACCTCTGACATTGTCCCATCCTCAAAAAATGCGGCATCACGCTTCGCGCGGGTTATTCAGCGCGAAGGTCATTAATCAACGTGTTTTTAGAGCGAGTGATATTGGCGATTAAAATAGAGCAGATTGCTGCCGGTCTGATTATCAATAATATCCAGCACTTCGCAGAACAACACATCGTGGCTGCCAACGTGCGTGCTATTAACGATGCGACAATCCAGTGACATCGCCGCGCCCGCTAATGCCGGTGCTAAACCCTCACGTTCGATCCAGTCGATCTTACTGAAGCGATCGGCCATCGCGGTTTTGCCGCCGAACACCGCAGAAATCGCCTGCTGCCCGGCGCTCAACGTATTGATGCACACATGCCCATTTTCCACCGTGGTTTGCCACGCGGAGGATGCGCGATTCAGACATACCAACACCGTGGGCGGTGAATCGGTTACGCTGCACACTGCCGATGCGGCAAATCCGGCTTTGCCGTGCGGGCCATCGGTGGTAACGATGTGTACCGCCGCCGCCAGTTGCGCCATCGCATTTCGGAACAGTTGCTGCGCACTCAACGCTTCAACGTCCAGCATCACGCTCTCACTCGGCATAATCGGGTTCCTCACGATCAAGAATGCGCTTCATCTCATCAAAATGAGCGATGGAGAAATCACGGATGCCTTCCCAATCGCGCGCGGTTTTTTCCGCCACTTCCGCCGACAACACTTTCAGCGGCTGCTGCGTAGCGTAAGCCTGAACCAAAATCTGGCAGGCGCGTTCCAGCGTGTACATGTCATCAAAGGCTTCGCCGATAGTTTCAGATGTGACCATGACGCCGTGATTGCCCATCATCAAACGCGATTTATCGCCCATCATCGCCACCAAACGCGCACCTTCATCTTCGGTATCGGCCATGCCGCCGAAATCGCTGTCCACGGCCACGCGGTTGAAGTAGCGCGCGGTGTTTTGTTCAATCGGCACGATGGTCGGATCGGCCAAGGTTGACAGCGTGGTGGCATAAATCGGATGCAGATGCATCGCCACACGAATGTGCGGCGCACGGCGATGCAGCTGACCGTGAATCGCCCACGCGGTGGGATCGACCGCGCCGCCTTCAATGCTGCTGGCGTCGTCGGCATCCAGCAAAATCAGATCTCTGGCGCGGATGGTGGAGAAATGCTGCCATTTGCGGTTCATCAGGAAGCGACGGCCATCGGCGGATACCGCCGCACTGAAGTGATTCGCTACCGCTTCATGCATGCCGAGGCGAGCAAACATGCGAAATGACGCGGCCAAATCGATACGAATCTGTTTTTCACTCATCACAATCACCTTAATTAGAGACGCGCTTGGTGCGCGGTTTCACGGCTTGCATCGCGGCAAACAACACCACGACCACCAGCAACACCATGGTGGACGCCGCCGCCAGCGTTGGGCTGACTTGCAGCAGGATGTCGTCCCACATCTGTTTCGGAATGGTGGTTTTCATGCCGCCGCCCATAAACAGCGCCACGGTTAACTCCTCAAATGAGGTCAGGAAACCGATGACAAATGCCGCGGCTAAGCCACCTTTGATCGACGGCAACGTCACGCGCCACAGCACCTGCAATTTGTTGGCACCGAGCGTGGCAGCCGCATGATCGAGCCGCCAGTCATGGCCCTGGAATGTGGTCAGCAGGATGACAAACACCATTGGCAGCGCAATCACCACATGCCCAATGGCAATGCCGGTATTGGTCGCCACCAGGCCGAGCTGGGCGGCGAAATAGAACAGTGCGATGGCAATCACAATCGACGGGATCATCATCGGCAGCAGGAACAGGAAGAACAACCAGCCGCGCGCCCTGCTGTTTGAGCGCACCACGCTGAGTGCTGCCAGCGTACCGAGCACGCAGGTGATCAGCCCGACCACGATGCCAATGCCGAAGGATCGCAGCGTCGCGCCAACCCACAATGGCGAGTTAAACCACACGTCAAACCACTTCAGGCTGAAGCCCTGCGGCGGAAAAGTGAGGAAACTGCCGCTGGTGAAGGACATCGGAATCACCGCCAACACCGGGAACAGCAGCACGAAAATGGCGAGACAGGCGTAAATCCCCAGCAAATTCACATGCAGTATGCGGCCTAACGATGCGTCATAGCTCCTGACGATCAGCGATGAGATCCTCGCGATAGCCTTCACCAGCGCTAATCCCATCTGGCGCAACACGCGACCGTGCGAGGAACGCGATGGTTGGCTTTCACCGGCCAGCGACGACAAGCCAAAAATCAGGTTATACACCGCGCAACTGATCAAGGCCGCCAGCACCAGCACCACCGCCAGCGCGCTGCCAAGCTGCCAGTTTTGCAGCTCGTTAATCTGCATGATGATCATCTGGCCGAGCATCATTTCACGCGGGCTACCGAGGAAAGTGGGCGTAATAAAGAAACCGAGGCTGCTGATAAACACCAGCAATCCGGCTGCCGCCACGCCGCGCATCGATTGGGTGAAATAGACGCGCCAGAACGCCTGCGCGCGGTCAGCACCCAAGGTAGCCGCTGCCAGCGTTAAGCGGCGATCCAGCTGATTCATCACCGGCAACATGGTGACTACCGCCAGCGGCAGCAGCGTGTGCACCATGGCGAAAATCACAATGTCGCGATTGAACAGGAAATGCAGGCTGGAGAAACCCAGCGCCTGCATGATGTTTTCCGCAAAACCGTTGCGTCCCAACAGAATCAGCCAGGTGAAGTTTTTTACCAACGTGCTGCTCCAGAATGACAGCAGCACCAGCAGCGACACCACTTGCTGCGTGCGTTTCGACAATCCCGCCAGCCAGTACGCCAGCGGATAACCGAGCAGCAAGCACCACGCGGTCGTCCAGAAGGCGATATTGAAGGTGTTGAGCAACACGCGGTTATACACGCCAGTGCCAAAAAAGCGCGCAAACGCGGCAAACGACAGCTGGCCGCTGCGATCAAACAGGCTCAGGCTGAAGATACGCAGCGACGGCCAGATCAGAAACAGCAGCAGAAATAACACGCCGGGCAGCGCCAGCCATAACGCACCGAAGCGCGGCCATTGCAGCGTTCTGCGTTCTTTTTTACTGATTTCAATCAGGCTGGTCACGGGTTTCATCCTCCCAACTTAACGGCTATGACGGTTAGCCGGACGCGCTAACCCCAGATGCTCACGCAAGGTGCTGCCACTGTAGGCTTTGCGGTACACGCCGCGACGTTGCAGCTCCGGCACCACGTGAGTGATGAAATCGGCGAGATCGTCTGGTACCACATGGAAACTCATCATGAAGCCATCGGCCGCATCGCTTTCCATCCACTCCATCATGTGATCGGCGATGGTTTGTGGCGTGCCGCACAGCGTGACTTTGCCGCGCTCATAAGCCGCATACAGCTGGCGCAGCGTCAGTTTTTGCTCGCGAATCATCTCGGCGATCATGTTGAAGTAGGATTGGTGGAAATTAGCTTTCGCCGGGATCATCGAGATCGGCACCGGTTCATCCAGCGGCAAACCGCTGAGGTCAGTTTCCAGATCGGCACTCAAACGCATAATGCCGACGTCAGGATGGATCAGGCGCTGAATTTCCTGATATTTATCTTCCGCTTCCGCCTGGCTTTCGCCGATCATCACCGACAAGCCGGCGAGGATTTTCAAATCATCTGGCGTGCGGCCAAACTTCGGCAGGCGGCTTTTTAAATCGGCATAAAACTTCTTGCCTGCCGCTAAGGTGGGATCGGAAGCAAACACCACTTCGGCGGTTTCTGCGGCGAAGTTTTTGCCGGTTTCGGATGAACCGGCCTGGATGATCACCGGACGTCCTTGTGGCGTGCGGCGAATGTTCAGACCACCAAACAGCTTGAAGTATTTCCCTTCATGGTCGGTGACATGGTATTTGGCCGGATCGTAATAGGTCACCGATTCGCGATCGTAAATAAACGCGTCGTCTTCCCAGGTATCCCACAGGCTTTCGACCACTTTGTAGAATTCATGCGCGCGAACGTAGCGCTCGTCGTGCGGCGGCAGTTTGTCGAGGCCGTAATTCCGCGCGGCGTAATCGTTGGCCGAAGTCACAATGTTCCAACCGGCGCGGCCATGCGAGATATGGTCGAGCGAGGCAAATAAGCGCGCAATGTTGTACGGCTCATAGAAACTGGTTGATGCAGTCGCGCCGAGGCCAATGCGATTGGTGGCACCGGCAATCGCCGACAGCAACGTCACCGGTTCGAAACGGTTGTTGTATTCCGGGTTGCGGCTGTGCACATGCAAATTATCGGTACGTGTGGCCGGCGTATCGGCGATAAAGAACAGGTCAAACAAGCCTTTTTCCGCCAGTTGCGCGACAGAACGGTAATGATCGATATCGGTGGCGGCATCCAGAGGCGCGCTGCTTTTCAGCCAGCAGGCCGGATGATCGCCCTGCGGCTGGGCCAACAGGCCCAGATGAATTTGTCGGTTACTCATGCAATTCTCCAGCGAGTGATAACGGGATTAGCCTTCAAGCAGCCATTCCTGGAAACGTTCGTTAACGGCGTCATAGTTTTTCGACCACCAACCTTCATCACGGCGTTGCAGCCCTTCGAGGTTTTTCGGATAGGTGGTGAGCAGTTCGGCTTTGCTCTGCTCCATCATCTTCAGGGCGTTGTTGTTGCTGGGGCCGTTACTGGTCATCGCCGAGTACACCGCCTGACGCTCTGGCTGCATGCAGAAACGCACAAACTGCTGCGCTTCTTTCAGCTTCGGTGTGCCAGCAACAATCGACCAACCATCCACGCTGTAAGTGCCTGACCAATCAATCTTCACTGGCGCGCCAGACTTAATCGCCGCAATCGCACGCGCGTTCCAGGTATCGGACATATCCACTTCGCCGCTTTGCAGCAGTTGAGTGTTTTGCGCGCCGTTCGACCACCAGACGTTGACCGATTTGCGGATCTTGTCCATCGACTTCATGGCGCGTTCGATATCCAGCGGATAGAGATCTTTCGGCGCAACACCATCAGCCAGCAACGCCATTTCCAGCGTGCCGCTTGGCGAGCGATACAGCGCGCGGCGGCCAGGGAATTTCTCGGTATCCCAGTAATCCGCCCAACCGGTTGGTGCACCGTTTTTAAACTTGTCGGTGCGATACGCCATCACCGTTCCCCACACCGAGAAACCAAACCAGTTGTTGGTAATCATGCCTGGCAGCACATCGCTGTTTTCCGCCATATCCAGCGGCGCGACGTAGTTTTTGTCTTGCGTCAGACGCTGTACGTTGTCTGGCGTTACCATCGCCAAATCCCAGATATGCGAACCGGCATCCACCGCCACTTTGAATTGCGTTACCGGATCGGATTCATGCGCCACGTTAGTGATTCGGATGCCGGTTTCTTTCTCGAACGGATCGTAAAACGCCGCACGCAGCGCAGGTGCAATCGCGCCGCCGTTGTCGGCGACAATCAGCGTGTTATCGGCGGAGAAGGCGCGTGGGATCCACAACGACGGGGCAGACAATGCCGCACCGGTCACGGCGACGGTTTTAATAAAGTCTCGCCGACTGGCTGGTTTCTTAAACATGACTCATGACTCCCTATGCAATTGATAATAAAGACAGGATCAAGCGAAACGTGCGTTTAGCCGCTAATCAGGCGCGCATGTGCGGTGTGCCATTTAAGGGAAACGCGCTCCCCTAACTGACGCGTTTTCTGTCCGGCACTTTGCCGGGCGGTAAGCAATGCGCCGCTGGCGAGTTTGATCAGCAAACGGGTTTCGGAACCGACATAAATCGACTCAACCACTTCGCCATGCAGATAACCGCCTGACGCGTCGGCCAGCTCGATATATTCCGGGCGGATCACCATGGTGGCCTGTTGCTGATTTTGCGCGGCGGATAAACCGGTCGGTAATGGCATCACGCCATCGGCATTGGTGAACTCACCGCTGGCGCTGACCACGCCGGAAATCATGTTGGAGATACCAATAAAGTCGGCGACAAAGGCGCTGGCCGGACGCTCATAAATCTCTTCTGGTGTGCCGATTTGCTCAATGCGACCCGCATTCATCAGGCAGACGCGGTCGGACAGCGCCAGCGCCTCTTCCTGATCGTGGGTGACGAAGATGATGGTGGCGCCGGTTTCGCGGTGGATGCGCTTGATCTCGACCTGCATGCTTTCACGCAATTTGCGGTCAAGCGCGGAGAGTGATTCATCCATCAGAATCAGCGACGGTTGATAAACCAGGCAACGCGCCAGCGCCACACGTTGCTGCTGGCCGCCAGAGAGTTCACGCGGGAAACGGTGACCAAAATGTGCCAGACCAACCATTTCCAACGCATGAGTTACACGCTTCAGGCTCTCGGCACGCGAGATGCGGCGCATTTGCAGCGGGAATGCCACGTTCTCTTGCACCGTCATTTGCGGAAACAGCGCGTAGTTCTGGAACACCACGCCGATATCCCGTTGATGGGTTGGCGCGTGGGTTTTATTGACGCCATCAATATAAAGCTCGCCGCCAGTCGGTTCCGCCAGGCCACAAATCAGCTGCAACAGCGTGGTTTTGCCGGAGCCAGACGGGCCTAAAAGCGTCAGTAATTCGCCGCTGCGCACCTCAAGATCGACCGGATGCAACGCGGTGGTGGCACCGTAATTTTTGGTTAAACCTGCGCTGCGCATTTTTATTTCCGGCACAACCGCAGAAGAATGCATTTCATCCTGATGAGCGAAATAAGACATGTTGCACTCCCGATGCAGGTGATTGGACTGAACGTCTCTTTTATTATTTAACGCGAGCGTTAATAGCGATGTTGAATAATTATTACGGATCTGGACATCCGTTTTTGTGTGAATTCACTATGCATACAGCAACGAATTTCGTGCAACCAGTTATTATGTTGCCAGCTGATTTAAAAAAACTATGCTTAGTAAAATCCATTAATTACATATGGATAGAATGAAGTCTTGCGTTAAAAGTGCGACATATAAAAATATTATTACCTCAATAACGGATATTAACGTGCAATATCTCACGCATTAAAATGGCGCATTTTAAGCGCCATAATGATGCAAAGGGATTATTTGCGTGCAGAGTGATTAATTACAGGGAAATATTAATATCCCTGTTCACGATTATAAAGTAATGGCAGCGGCAATCCGGCGCGATCGGCATTAATCACCGCAATCGCATGTTGCGCTTTAGCCTGGCTGGAAATCAGAGACGCGACATGACTGGTGACGATCACGCGCGGATGCTGCCACAGCGGATGATCGGGCGGTAACGGTTCCTGCACAAACACATCAAGCACCGCCGCCTCTACTTGCCCGCTGTCCAGCGCGCCTAACAGCGCATCGCTATCGAGCTGTGGGCCGCGCCCGGCATTGATCACTCCTGCACCGCGCGGCAGTTGGCTCAACACCTCATGGTTAATCAGGCCGCGTGTTTCGCGGGTATCCGGCAGCAAATTAACCAAAATATCGCTACTGTGCAGAAACGCGTTGAGTTGCTGTGCGCCACTAAAACCATGAACGCCCGCCACGCGCTTATCACGCCGCGACCAGCCGTTGACCCTAAAGCCATTCGCCAGCAAACGTTGCGCTACCACTGCGCCGAGGTTACCCAAACCCAGAATGCCAACGCGCGTTTCGCTGGCCAGGCGTCCGGTCAGATGATTGGCCCATTGTCGCTGGCGCTGCGCTTCGATGATTTGTGGAATTTGGCGCAACAGCATATAAGCCGCCATGGTGACGTAATCCGCCATGCGCGCCGAGGTTTCATGCGTCACCATACGTGTAACCGGGATATGCGGCGGAATCAGCGGATCGCCAGTGATGTGATCAACGCCTGCCCCTTCGCTGATAATCACCCGCAAATTCGGGAAGCGCGCCAACCTGCCCGGTTCCGGTTTCCACACCAGCGCATACTGTACCGACTCGGGTTCAACCATGTGATCATCCCACAAGGCCACGTGCAAATCGGGCAACGCGCGCCCAAAAAAATCGCGCCACTGTGGCAATTCATCCGGCGAAACAAAGTTAACCAATAAGGTTTTTGCCGCGCTATTCATCGCCGGGCACGCCGTAGCTGGGCGCTTCACGCGGATCGAGTGCGCGCGTCACGTAGGCTTCCATTTGCGGTTCGTAGTCCAGCCACAATTGCGCCAGGATCTGCACCGGATCTTCCTCTGACCAATCGACGCGCAGGTCAACCAGCGGCCAGGCATAATCATCCACCACTTTTACTGCCGCAGAGTGTACCGGCCCTTGCTCGCCGCCCGCCGCCACGCCTGCTTGCAAGGCCGCCACTAAGCGCGAGGTTAATTCACCGGATGTGGCTTCAAAGGTCTTCACCATCGCCGCAATCACCGCGCGGTTGGCTAGCATATTGCCAGCGGCGACGCAGTTTTCCCCACTCACCACGTTCCATGTCCCCAGAGTTTGACTGCCGCTGAAATGGGCAGTTGCGCCTGTGGCATCAATCACCGTCACTTGGCGATAATCGCTGAAACGATCTTCCGCCAGAGCCAGCGCCAATGCTTGCTCGGCGGATTGTCCTTGCTCTAAATGCGTCAGCACCTGTTGGCCCAACAGCGGCAAGGTAATGTTCTGACTGGACACCGCACCCACACCGGCCAGCAACCACGGACAGCGCGCGCCGACAGCAATACTTGAAGAGCTGATTGCCACGCCAAGCTGGCCCGATTCCGGACAGCGGGCGGTAATCGAAAACGTCATAGATCCTCCTGGAAATAATTCTAAGAGAAAACGAATAAGTTAATTTGAGCCTATGCGATGCGTAATACGCTTTACAATATTTAAAAACGACACAAGCTATATAAAAAATATTAGTGTGTGCTCATGTCGTAGCGGCACAATTTATTGCGCGATAAATGATGCCGCTACTAAATGTGCGGCAATTGTCTTGGTGTAAAATCTAAGCCGGTCTTAATTCCACCGTTCGACAGTATTCCATAAACAGTTTAGCTGGCTGTGTTGGCTCATTGTTTTCCAGATAGGCCATTATTAAGGTTGAGGCTTCCATTTCGTCATCAATATCCAGTTGCACCACTTGTTCACCGTCATAAGTGAAATGGGTAAAGGGCCGCGTAACGAGTACAGAAAATCCTAATCCTTGCCCCACCATGCAACGCACCATTTCAATTGAGGGCGAACTGTACGCCACTTCAGGATGATAGCCTTTGGCTTTAAAAATGCTGATGAAATAGTTTTTGCTCGGTACCGCATCCAGCAAGATCATCGGCTCGCGGCTCAATTGCTGCAAGGTGACGCTGGTTTGCTGTGCCAACGGATGACGCGCGGGCAGTAACGCATAAGGTTTATGTGGCGCGTTGAGTTTCTCTTTATAGATCGAGTTATCCAGCTCCAAATCGTAGAGAAAGGCCAAATCGAAGCGGCCGCGATGCAGCCCATGCATGATTTCATGCTGTTCACCGTCATACAGTTGCAGCGTGATATCGGGGTACAACTTCTTAAATCCGGCGATCAAACGCGGCATATACAGCGGGGCGGCAGATTCAAAGCAGCCGATGGCAATGGTGCCAGAGGTAATTTCATTGTCGGCACGCGAGTTTTGTTCGAATTCATGAGACAGCCGCAGCAACTCTTTGGCTTTATCATAAAAACGTCTGCCGCCCGGCGTTAACGACACGCCCTGCGCATGATGGCGCAGTAATAGTTGCTGCTCGAAGGTCTCTTCAAGATTTTTTATCGCGATAGAAATGGAAGGCTGGGCAATATGCAGTTGTCGCGAGGCTTCGGCAAAACTTTCAGTTTCCACCACGGTGACAAAATATTTAAGCTGCTTAAGGGTGAAACGGCTCATTGGCGACCCATTATTTATAATCACACTGTGAAAATATTTCCGCTGGAGGGTAATAAATAATGCAAGCAATGTGCCAGAGGGGGAAATTAAGCTATAACGCCAGTTAGGAAGGGATTAGCGATATTGTTCGCACCATGATAAAACATTTTTCAGAAAAATTTGCGCAGCAATCGTGCAAAAAAACAAGGTCACCATAAATGGCGACCCTACGCTTAATCTGGGTGATCTGGCGTTTTTATTTAAACAAATCGTCGCGATATTTAAATAATTCTAAATCCGAAGTCAGCCCTAATTTCTTCATGCCGGTCTGCTTATGACCGCTGATGGTTTTGCGGCTGCGTTTCAACTTAACCGCAATCTCCACCACCTGCATGCCATCAATAAAGCAGCGAATCACTTCCGCTTCACGCGGCGTCAGTCGCTTACTTAAATGCGCCATGCGCGATGCGTCATCAGTTGAGGCCTCACTCTGCTGCTGCAACAACGCATTACGTTCGCGCTTACGAATCGGCAACTGGTCCAACTCATTGGCGATATCGTCCGGCAGTGAACGTTGCCCGGCGGCAATGGTGCGAATCGCGGCAAAATAGCGCGGCGTCTCTTCGCGTTTGGTGATGTAACCTTTGATCCCCAATTGCAACGCGGCGTGAATCACCGCCACGCTCTCCATCGAGGAAGAGAGCAGAATTTTCAATTGCGGATGGTGCGACAAGATCTGCTTAATCAGCGA
This sequence comes from Pantoea sp. CFCC18179, assembly GCF_059412405.1. NCBI lineage: Bacteria > Pseudomonadati > Pseudomonadota > Gammaproteobacteria > Enterobacterales > Erwiniaceae > Pantoea > Pantoea sp. CFCC18179. Next base: position 25,717 of record NZ_JBNBPM010000023.1, read on the forward strand.
CAAGCCATCCAACTCGTCATTGCCAAGAATGTAATCCAGCACCAGCACATCCGCATGGTTGATGCGCAACCAGTCCAGCAAATCTTTGCTGTTGCCAAACGTGGCGAGCATGCTGATATCCGGCTCACGCGTGGCGGCGACTTCAAAAGAGAAGCGCATCATCGGATGATCATCGAGCATCACTACCGCAATTTTTTTTTCGTCTAAAAGCGTCATCATGAACCTCAATCTGCCGGATTACTTGATACGGCCATTTAGCCAATTCAGGAGCATACCAGAACCTGCATAACCGCGGAAAATCGCGCTGTAACCGTCATAACGGTTAGCGATCTCTTCCACCCGATTGTTGTAATAATCCGACTCCGCGCTGAGCACATCCAGCAGCGTGCGTTTCCCTAAGTGATACCACTGATCAAAAAAGTCTTTACGGATTTGGTCGGATTCCACGCCGAGATTGCGATACAAATCGGCGCGGCCTAAACGCGAACGTGCATCCTGATCGGCGGCGCGTACGCGCTGCTGTAAATCATCAAGATTCTCTTCAGCTTCTTCACGTAACGCTTCGGCACGCTGCACCGCTGCCCGTTCAGACGCGCTGGCAGAACCGCCACGGAATACGCCCCAACTGACATTCACGCCGGTTTGCCATGCATCTTCGCGCCCGTAATAATCTTTAGCAGTGCTTTTACTCACCACCCAATTCACTTTTGGCAGGTTCGACGCTTTAAGCGCCTCGGCATCGGCCAGTGAAGCGGCGGCCTGCGCTCTGGCCTGATTGAGTGTTGGATGGCTTTCTGCTTGTTTCAACAACACATCCACCGATCCAGGCTGCAAATTCCAGCGGCGGCTTTTTGGCAAGTTTATACGCTTATCTCCGACTAAGCGTTGCAGCGTAATCTCGCTATCACGCAGGTTCGACTGAGCATTATCCAAAGCTGACTGCGCTTGCAAAAAGCGGCCCTTTGCCTGAGCCAGTTCACTGCGACGTCCGGCATCCAATTGCACCGTGGCGCTTAACATGTTGACCAGCTTTTGCATGCGCGCCACGTACTCTTCGCTGGCTTCAATGATCAATCGCTGCTTAGAAATTTCTACCAGTGCGCTACTCACCTGCCAGGCAAGATCTTCCTGCTGTGAAGCAAATTGGAAATCAGCTGCTTTCACGCCCTGCTCTTTACTGCGAATGGTGTTCGATGTCTGACCAAAATCATACAACGTGGTGGACGCCGTGACCGCAACGGCAGGCGTATTGTTGTCGCCATATTTATTACGATTACCGCCACCAAACTCAACACGACGCGATCCGGTGCTGACATCCACCTGCGGCAAGCGTGCGCCTTTAGCCGCTTTCACCTCTTCGCGCGCCGCTTCGGCGCTGTATTGCGCACTGCGCAGTTGTGGATTGCGTTGCAAAGCTGTCTGTACCGCGCCAGAAAAAATCTGGCGTAGCTGCTCGCTGCTGACACTGCTTTTATCCGCCTGCTTCGCCGTACTGGTGTTTTCAGGTAACGCGTAAAAGTCGCTGTCGTCGGCTGACGCTGCCGGGGCGAGCAACAACATCGCCACCAGCATCGCCAGTTGACGCGGGAATAATTTGTTATGTTTCATCACTCTGTTCCTATCTGCTGTTAGCGTTCACGGAATGCTTCACGCGCCTTGAACACCGGCTTAAGCAGATAATCAAGAATGGTTTTTTCACCGGTACGGATTTCGACCGAAGCGATCATCCCTGGAATAATCGGCAGGGCTTTGGCCCCGACGTTTAAGGTGCTGCTGTCCGTCAGCACCATCACGCGGTAATAGGTATCATCCGGTCGGCCGCTGGCGGTTTTGCTCTCATCCTTCAAAGTATCGGGACTGATCAACTCAACTTTGCCTTTCAAACCACCGTAGATGCCGTAATCGTAAGCGGTGATTTTGACTGTCGCCGGTAAGCCTGGATGCAGGAACGCCACGTCTGAAGGACGAATCTTCGCTTCAACCAACAACTGATCTTCGCTCGGCACAATTTCCAGGATGTGTTCGCCAGGCTGAATCACGCCGCCCAGCGTAGTGACGCGGATGTTCTTCACCGTGCCGTTGACCGGAGCGGTGATGATGGTGCGATTGCGGATATCCGCGCGCCCAACCAGGTTTTCAGTGGTTTGCGCCAGTTCCAGCTCTAACTTATTGAGCTCGGAGTTGGCATCGGCCTGGAAGCGGTTGCGACGTTCAACAATCTGCGACTGCAAATCGTTGGCCTGACGGCGCATACGTAACATCTCCACTTCAGACAATAAGCCGCGCGCGGAGAGTTTTTCCGCCAGATTGTTTTCGCGCATCGATAAGTCATAACTGTGCTGCAACGCGGCGACCGCGTCATTCAACGCCTTTTTCCGCGCGTTATAAGCATCGGTTTCTTGCTCCACCACTTTGGGTTCGGCACTGACCTGCTCATCGAATTGCATTGGCTTGTTGTAAGCTTCCGCACGCAATCGCGCGATGCTGGCTTTCAAGCCAATCTCTTTTTTCAATGCTTCGCGATAGCTGGATTCGGCACGCGTGGCATCAATTCTTAACAGCACCTCGCCCTTCTTCACTTCCTGACCTTCGGTGACATCCATTGCCGACAGAATGCCGCCTTCCAGACTCTGGATAACTTGTTCGTGGCTGCGTGAAACGATCTTGGCTTCGCCTTTGGTGATCTCTTCTACCCGCGCAAAGTGCGCCCAGGTAAAGAACACCACGATGATTGCCGCGAGGATGATCAACACCAGATGCGAGCCCGGCGTTTTCTGGCTGAGCAGCGATGCCTGAATATCATTCATAAAGGCGGCATCACCGGCGCTGATGGCTTTTTTGCTTTTCATTATGCGGGCTCCTGGGTGGCTGGAGCGGCCTGGTTGGCGGCTTCCCTCGGTGTTATTGGCTGTTCGCCACGCAAGCGCGCCAGAACATGATCCTTTGCGCCATCCATCAAGACTTTGCCGTCATCCAGCACGATGACGCGATCCACCAGCGCCAGCAGTGAAGGACGGTGCGTCACCACCACCAGCGTTTGATCTGACGTGGCGCTAAGCAGGTGCTTGATAAATTGCTGTTCAGTTTGCGCATCCATCGCACTGGTTGGCTCATCAAGCAGCAACACCGGCGGACGGGCGATCAAGGTGCGCGCTAATGCGACTAACTGGCGCTGACCGCCGGAAAGATTGCCGCCGTGCTCGCCCACTTGCAGATGGATGCCTTGCGGATGGCGCGCGGCAATCTGGTCTAAACCGGTGAGTTTCAGCACGCGCATAAATTCGCTGGCGGAGGCATCTGGCATCCCCAACATCACGTTTTCGCGCAGGCTGCCGTAGAACAGGCGCGCATCCTGGCTAACGAAGCCGGTGGCATGACGCCAATCGGCAGGATCGATTTGATTCACATCGAGGCCGCTGCTGAACATCTGGCCTTGGGTTGGCATATACAGGCGCGCAAGGATGCGCAGAAGCGTGGATTTGCCGCTGCCGATGGTGCCGAGAATCGCGATACGCTCGCCGCTGCTGATCTTGAGATTGATGTTGCTCAAAACCGGAGGGTTCGGGCGCAGTGGCGGCGCAGGATAGCTAAATCCAACCGCTTTCAGCGCCATGTTGCCGTTGAGTTCCGGCTCGGCGACATACTCTTGCTGCGGATCGCGATCGACCGGCATCGCCATCAATTTATTCAGCGAAGCCAACGCCGCTTTGGCAGATTGATAACGCACCGCCAAACCTATTACCTGCCCCAGCGGCGCAGTGGCACGGCTCGCCAGCATCACACTGCCGACCAGGCCGCCCATGGACAGCACGCCAGCGTCGATCATGTAGACGCCAACCACAATCAGCACTACCGCCTGAAACTGTTGCAGAAACGTCACTGCGTTGGTGGCAAGCGACGCATAACGTTTTGATTTGGAAGCACTGGCAGCTTGTAACGCGCTGGCACTTTGCCAACGGCGCTGCATATGCGCCTGGCCGTTGACCGCTTTCAGGGTTTCCATCCCTTCCACCGATTCCACCAGCACGCCCTGCTTCAAGGCGGCTTCTTGCAGATTAGCTTTCATGATTTTTGCCAGCGGCCATTGAATGGCGATACACACCAGCAAAATTAGCGGCAGCATCAGCAGCGGCACCCAGCCCAACGCGCCGCCAATCGAGAACATCACGCACAGGAACAGCACCACAAAGGGCAGATCGGCGAGCGTTGCGAGCGTGGCGGAAGAGACGAAATCGCGCACCGATTCGAATTCACGCAGTTGGCTGGCAAAGGTGCCGGACGAAGCCGGTTTGTGCTCCATGCGCACCGCCAGCGCTTTACGGAATAACAAGCTGCCGACAATCAAATCAGCTTTTTTTCCGGCACCATCTAATAAGTGAGCGCGAATAAAGCGCGTGAGCGCTTCGAAAAGCATCGCCAGGGTAACGCCAATCGCCAGCGACCACAAAGTGGTGAAGGCCTGATTAGGGATCACGCGGTCATAGACGTTCATGGTGAAGAAGATGCTGGCCAGCGCCAGAATGTTGACGATCACGGAAGCCACTGCTGCGCTGCGGTAATAACGGCGATAGCGCCATAAGGTGCTGAATAACCAATGAGATTGATTTTCAGGCAAGGCTTCTTCGACGCGGCGATCAAGCTTGGCTTCGGGTTTCGCCATAATGGCAAAGCCGCTGTACCAGGCTTCCACTTCTGAGGCGGCCAACTCAACCGGTTGCAGACTGACCTCTGGCAAAATAACCGTGTAGAAGTCGGCCATTTTACCGTCGTCACTTTTGCGTGATTTGCGATCCAGCAGGATCGCCCCGCCGGATCCTTTGCGCACCAAAATGAGTGGCGTCACCTGCATCGGCAGTTCCCACAGTGGGCGTTCAACCAATCCAGCGGAAAATCCAGCGTGTTCAAACGCCGTCAATGCCAGCGAAGGAGAAAGCAGCGCTTCCTTCGGCAACTCGGCAACCAACACGTCCTGGCTGCGGCCGCGTTTATAGTGTTTGCACATCCATGCGACACTTTGCAGCAAGGTATCGTCCACACGCGAGTGGCTGCCAGCGAGTTGTTCCAGCTCTGTGTGGGTGGTTAAGCCTGCATTCATCAGTGACGTCCCGTGGTTAGCCCGTAAACAGGTCAGGGTGAAAAGTTCAGGAGGACGAAAATCAAGACCAAGCTTGTAGCCGGATGCGCATTTCGTCGAAATCGTGGCGCAAGGATAAGGAAATCCAAGAAATGTCTTAATCAACGATTACTTAGGCGGATGTAGGAAAATGCTTATGGTCTTCTTTGGCGGGCTGCGAGGCGCAATCCAAGACCCGTCCTGGCTATTAACGTCATAAGGAGTACGTCACACTATTCGGCAGATTAGTTACCGAATACTTGACGATGAAAAAAGCTTTACTCCGCTTTATGCAGCTCTTTTTACTTACCCTGGTTTTACAACCGGGGCTGCTGCATGCACGCGGTGAGCCGCTTAATCTCACGCCACGTATTGAAGTGAATCCACCTCAAGTCACCTTTGCCGCCCCGGTGCGCGCATGGCTACAGACCCATCCGGTGATCCGCGTTGGCGTGTGGGGCGCTTCGCAGCCGCCGGTCAGTTTGGGTGTTGAACGTGGGCAATTAGCCGGGATTGATGCCGATTATCTGTCGCTGCTGGAATCCAGCTTGCAGGTGCATTTTGATTTGATTCATTACTCCAGTCGCGAAGAAGCCATCAACGCCTTAAATCAGGGCGACGTGTGTATGCTGGCGGTGTGGACGCCCGAATTAACGCCGCATTCCTCAATTTACGCTTCGCTGCCGTGGCTGAACGATCGTGCCGTGGTGGTGACGCGCGCCGGCCAGCGTTTACCCAGCGGCAACTTGCCGCTGCTGGCGCTAGATAGCCAAAGCATGCCGGGCATCGAATATTCGCCCGACGCCTTCGAAGATTATTATCACGCCATCAATTCCGTCGCCTTTGGCCAATCCAACGCCAAAGGCTTTAGTCATGCCACCGCCAGCTATCTGGCGCGCAACAATCAGCTGGAGAATCTCTGGCTGTTGCCGCACCCGTCGCTGGGTGAATTTAAGCTGACCTTCGGCGTGCCGAGCGGCGAACCGCAACTGCTCAGTGCCATCAACAATGTGCTGACGCATTTACCGTTGGTGAGCCGCTTGCGCATTGCACATGGATGGGGAATGGATAGCGAAGCGGTAACCGGCTATCCATCGCTCTCATTGACGCCCGCCGAAAGCGCATGGTTGCAGCAGCATCCGAGCATGACGGTGGTCGTCGATGCGCGCCGTGAACCATTGAGTTTTATCAGTCAGCAAGGTGAGCTGACAGGATTAGCGATTGATGTACTGCGACAAATCAGCGACCGCTTTGGTTTGCAATTCCACTACGAAGTCGCAAACGATGAAGACCAACTGACTGCATTGATGGTCAAACATCCGCAAGCTTTGCTCGCCAGTAACCTGGCCGTGCCAGGCGAAACAGAAGCGGCTGCGCCCACTTTGGCGCAGAGCGATCCCTGGCTGGTGACGCCAGCGGTGCTGGTAATGCAGCGCAACACCATCCAACCGGCCTCGTTGCACGAACTTTCTGGCGAGAAAATTGCCATCCAGCGGGATAGTCCGCTGATTCCGTGGCTGGAAACCTGGTATCCCACCCTGCAATTGACGTTGGCTGATTCAGTTAATCAGGCGTTACAGATGGTGAAGAATAATGAAGCACACGGCGCGATTGCTTCGCAGTTTGCGGTGCAATATCAGCTCAAACGTTACCCGTTCCAGCAACTTCATCAGTCACTATCCTTGCCAGTAAAACCCTACAGCATTGGTTTCGCGGCGCAGCGTGAAGATGTGCCCGCCTTATCGATAGTCAATAAAGCGCTGCTTCAAATTGAACCGCAGCGCCTGATGACACTCGCCGGTTCGTGGCGTGACACCTTAATGGCACCGGAACAAAAATCCGAACGCTATTTTTCTCCAACCCTCATCGCCATCAGCATGTTAGCGGCACTGATTTTAGTGCTGCTGATTGGTTGGTGGATTGGTCGCTTGATTAAGTCACTCGAATCTCTGCGCGAACGTCTGAACAGCAATCAGACCTTGATTCGTCAGTTGCAGGAAGCCAAAGCCGAGAATGATCGCGTGTTGGAAGCCCGCAACGCGTTTATGAAAAGCATGGGCCACGAAATCCGCACGCCGTTGAACGCGATCACTGGTTTGCTCGAGCTTGAACTGGAACGCCTGCACAGTCGCAATCAGCACAACGAAAATCTGCAAACTGTGTACGAATCGGCTTGTTCCCTGCTTTCTATTACCGGTGATGTGTTCGATATCTTCCGCGCTGAGGCGCGCGACGAACAGAGCCGCATTCGTGTGGTGAATCTGCCTTCGTTGCTGCGCAGCACGGTGGCACTGTTCCAGCAGCAAGCGGAAGAGAAAGGTTTACGCGTGAATGTCACGGTTGATCCTGCCACGCCGCGAGTGGAATTTGATCCGCTGTTAATTATTCGCATTGTTTCCAGCTTGCTGCGCAATGCGATCAAACACAGCCATCAAGGTGAGATTCAAGTGCTGTTGCGCGTTGATGCGCCACAACAAAGCGGCCATTTGCCGCTCACCATTGAGGTGCAAAATCCTGGCGACGGCAAACTTGCTGCACGTTGGGAAACGCGGCAAAACAGGCCGACACCGGAAGACGATCAGCGGGTTTGGGCGGATAGCGGATTTAGCATGGCGGCCTGCCAACGCATGTCAGAGGATGCCGGTGCAACACTGCAAGTGACTAGCGTGCCGGGAGAAAGCAATACCGTAAGCTTGCACTTCTCGGCGGTACCGATGATTGAAGCCCAAAGCGTTGAGCCGCACAGCGTTAAAAGTGCCGCTAAAGTGTTGATCGTTGATGATTATCCGCCTGCCCGCTTGTTGTTAACTCAACAACTGAAAAAAGCCGGTTATGAAGCCATTAGCGCGGTGCATGGCCGTCACGGATTAACCCTGTGGCAGCAGCATCAACAAGATATCGCCCTGATCATTACCGATTGCACCATGCCGGAAATGGACGGTTTCGAAATGAGCCGCGCGATTCGTGCAGTAGAAAGTAAGGAACAACTGACGCCCACGCCGATTTACGCGTTAACCGCGATGAGCAGCTTTGATGCCGCTGAAGATTGTATCAATGCAGGAATCAATGCCTGTTTGACCAAGCCAATAACGCCTGTCGAACTGCGTGAGATTTTAAACCGATGCCTCAAGTGTGAGGAGTTAGCATGCGCAACCGCGTGATTATTTATGATAATCATCCATTAATGGTGGAGGGTTTATCGCAAGTGATGATTGAGCGCGGCTATACCATTGCTAAAGCTATCACCGATCCTGAGCTGTTGATGCACGCATTGGTGTTGGATAAACCGACGTTGCTGGTTATGGATCTGCAAGGCCTCAGCGAACAGCATCTCAAGCAGCTGCAACTCAACCGCAAACACGCTGCGGGTTGTCGTTGGTTAGTGTTCGCCAGTTGCGATAGCAGTTGGCACGCGATTCAGCGCTTGAAATTAAATGTGCAGGGCTATCTCAATAAAAGCTGCGGCGCGGAGATGTTTCATTCGGTGTTGGAGGAAGTCGAGCAAGGTAACAGAGTGATGGTGCGCTATAGCGATCCTGCCGCGCGAAATAATCAGGACAGCGATTTGATTGCCGCACTCACCCATCGCGAACGGCAAATCCTGCACGAACTGGGTGCAGGTAAAACCAATAGTGTCATCGCGGGTGAGCTAAAACTCAGTGCTAAAACGGTAAGCACCTTTAAGCGCAGCATTATGCAGAAGATGCAGACGCGTAATGTGGGTGATGTGGTGGATTTAGCGCGGCGGAATAGTTATTAAACGGTCACCATAAATGGCGACCTTACGATGGATTGGCGCGTTTTGTAGGGTCGCCATTTATGGTGTAATGCTCGTCAGTTAAGCCTCAAACATGCCGGAACGCATAGCGTTTCGGCTTTTTCTTTACTGCCCGGGGATAGTGTCTTGGTCGCCGGGTGGGAAGCA
>NZ_JBNBPM010000024.1:0-27936 GCF_059412405.1 Pantoea sp. CFCC18179
ACTCCGCGTTCAGCCAGCATCTCCTGCAGCTCACGGTAACTGATGCCGTATTTGCAGTACCAGCGTACGGCCCACAGAATGATGTCACGCTGAAAATGCCGGCCTTTGAATGGGTTCATGTGCAGCTCCATCAGCAAAAGGGGATGATAAGTTTATCACCACCGACTATTTGCAACAGTGCCTACGAAAGGATGCGCAATGAGTGATGATTTTCTGACCAGAGAACAGACAGAAAACTACGGTCGCTATGTGGCAGAGCCAAATGAGGTTCAACTGGCCCGATATTTTCATCTGGATGAGCGTGACCTTGCTTTTATTAATCAGCGACGGGGAAAACATAACCGTCTGGGGATTGCACTTCAGCTGACTACGGCGCGCTTCCTGGGAACATTTCTTCCTGATCCCCTTCAAATTCCTTCATTCATCCGTTTTTACATTGCGGCACAGTTGAACATCAGCCGACCAGAGATCCTTTCCCGATATGCTGAAAGAGAAAATACCCGCTGGGAGCATCAGGGGCTTATCAAGCTCTATTATGATTATCATGATTTTGGTGATTTCCCCTGGACATTCAGACTGAAGCGTTTGCTCTATACTCGCGCCTGGCTCAGCAATGAGCGCCCAGGTCTGCTGTTTGATTTTGCTACTGCATGGTTGCTGCAAAATAAGATCCTGTTACCCGCAGCCTCGACTCTGACAAGGTTGATTGGCGAAGTACGTGAACGGGCAAGTCGACGATTGTGGCGAAGGCTGGCTTTGTTGCCTGACAGCTGGCAAAAAGCGCAACTGGACGGTTTACTTGAAATACCTGAAGGGCAGCGTATATCGGTGCTGGAGGAGATACGAAAAGGTCCTGTCACTATCAGTGGACCGTCATTTACAGACGCCCTGGAGCGATATACCCGACTGCGTAGCATGGAGTTTTCCCGGCTGAATTTTTCCGGTCTGCCTGCCATCCAGCTGCGAAATTTGGCCCGTTATGCCGGAATGGCTTCGGTGAAATATATTTCAAGAATGCCTGAGGAACGGCGACTGGCCGTGCTTACTGCGTTTGTAAAAGCGCAGGAAATTTCGGCGCTTGACGAGGCCGTTGATGTGCTGGATATGCTTATTCTGGATATCACTCGTTCTGCGAAAAGTATTGGGCAGAAAAAGCGGCTCAGGACCCTGAAAGATCTTGATCGTGCCGCGCTATTACTGGCACGGGCATGCTCGTTATTACTTGATGAGAACACCGATGAAGCAGCTCTGCGGCAGGCTATTTTTCGCCGCATACCAAAGGACAAACTGGCTGAATCCGTCGGTAAGGTAAATGAGCTGGCGCGCCCTCAGGATACTCACTTTCAGGATGAAATGGTGGAACAATATGGACGGGTGAAGCGCTTTCTTTCCGCGATGTTGCGTGACTTACACTTTCAGGCTGCCCCGGCCGGGGAGCACACATTGTCAGCAATCCATTATCTGGCCGAACTGAGTGGCTCAAAAAAGCGAATTCTCGACGATGCACCAGAGCAAATCATTTCCGGCCCCTGGAAACGTCTGGTCTACGACAGAGATGGCAGGATTCTACGAGCGGGTTACTCGTTGTGCCTTCTTGAGCGCCTTCAGGATTCTTTGCGCCGTCGTGATCTCTGGCTGGAGAACAGTGACCGGTGGGGGGACCCGCGTCAAAAATTGCTTCAGGGAGCTGAATGGCAGGCACAACGGATCCCGGTATGTCGGGCGCTGGGTCATCCATCAGACGGAACTAAAGCAGCAGAACAACTGGCTACGCGGCTTGATGACACATGGAAATCAGTGGCTTCACGTTTTGTCTGCAACGCAGCGGTCAGCATAAGCAATGAAGGTAAGCATCCCTCACTGACGATCAGCAGTCTGGATAAACTGGATGAGCCACCGGCACTGATACAATTGAATCATCGGGTAAGAGAACTGATCCCACCCGTTGATCTGACTGAGCTGTTGCTTGAAATAGATGCCCGAACCGGTTTTACCCGCGAATTCAGCCACGTCAGTGAATCAGGTGCACGGGCGCAGGATCTCCAGGTCAGTCTGTGCGCAACATTGCTGGCGGAAGCCTGCAATATAGGGCATGAACCTCTGATAAAGCATAATATTCCCGCGCTTACTCGTCATCGCCTGAGCTGGGTTAAACAAAATTATCTCAGGGCAGAAACGCTGGTTAGCGCTAATGCACGGCTGGTTGATTTTCAGTCCACGCTGCCGCTCGCAGGGTACTGGGGAGGTGGGGAGGTTGCCTCCGCAGATGGTATGCGTTTTGTCACACCGGTTAAAACGGTTAATTCCGGACCAAATCGTAAATACTTTGGTTCAGGACGCGGTATCACCTGGTACAACTTCGTCTCAGATCAGTACTCCGGTTTCCATGGCATTGTCGTTCCCGGTATGCTTCGTGATTCCATCTTTGTACTGGAAGGGCTTCTGGAGCAGCAGACCGGGCTGAATCCGGTAGAAATTATGACGGACACGGCAGGATCCAGCGATATCATTTTTGGCCTGTTCTGGTTACTGGGCTACCAGTTTTCCCCTCGTCTGGCCGATGCAGGTGGGGCGATATTCTGGCGGGCAGATAAAATAGCCCATTATGGTGCCCTGAATGAGCTGGCCCGGGGATGTGTTGAACTTTCAAAAATAGAATCCCAATGGGATGAAATGATGCGAATGGCGGGCTCACTGAAGCTTGGGACCATCCATGCATCAGAGCTTATTCGTTCACTGTTGAGAAGTAGCCGACCATCTGGTCTGGCTCAGGCGATTATGGAAGTGGGCCGGGTCAACAAGACTTTGTATCTTCTCAACTATATCGATGATGAGGATTACCGGCGTCGGATACTCACTCAGCTCAACCGGGGAGAAGGACGCCATGCAGTGGCTCGAGCCGTTTGCTACGGACAACGTGGTGAGATTAGAAAACGCTACCGTGAAGGTCAGGAAGATCAACTGGGTGCTCTGGGCCTGGTGACCAATGCGGTTGTGCTGTGGAATACACTTTACATGCAGGAGGCGTTGTCACATCTTCGCAAATCGGGGGAAACACCTGAGGAGGAGCACCTGGCAAGATTGTCGCCGCTGATACATGGCCATATAAATATGCTGGGGCATTATACGTTTTCGTTACCAGACGATATTTTGAAGGGCGAGTTAAGACCATTAAATTTCAATACAAACAATGAATTAACCTCTTAGCGTGGTTTTTTACATCATTGGACCTCGAACCCCGTTAAGGACAAACGTACCGGTAAAATGACACTGCGTCAGCGCATGTCACGGCATCCCTATTTTGTTCAGCTTCGCGAGGCTGCAGGACGCAAGCGCGATTTTCGGCCCGAAAAACAGGCGTTGTATGACGCCCTATGGCCGCTGTGTGTCCAGCGTGCGGATCTTGCCACCTCTGTTGTGACGTTTAATGGCAGCAAGCTGGCCGATGAACTGAGCCCGAAAGATGAAAATGGCAACGTCATTTCGGAAACGCGCGTAGAGCCGAGCAGGTTGTCTCGCCTGTTTGAAGAGTGGGAGCGCTACGGTCTGATTGAACGGCCCGACCTTGAAATGGACCCGGTGACCGGCTACTGCATGCCTCGCCATATTGTACTGACTGACCGGTTCTGGCAGTTGTGCGGCATCAACATGGACAAGTTTCTGGCGGAGCGTAATGAACGCCTTGCCGCTGAGGCGGACGGCATTATTGAGCCGGGAACACACGCCTCTGTTCGTGCCGCGCGCCGGCGCTGGTATGAAAATATGCGCATGGCCACGCTTATTAGTCGCCGGGATAAAACATCCAGGCAGAAGCGTCGCAAGCGGCTCAGTAAACTGCCGATCGATGACAGACGCAACGCAATGGCTAAGCTGCTGCGCGCGCGTCCGATACAGGAATGGAAAACGCTTCCCCCGGAAGACTTTGATCGCCTGGTCTGGAAATGTCTGCGCCAGCTGGAGCTGGGGCTCGACTATGAGCCCGTGCTGCCTGAAATACCCGATATAGTCCACTGACATACCCGCTCTTTTTTAACCGCCTTGACTGGCGGTTAAGTCGTTTGTTCCGGGCGCGGAACGCCCTTTTTTGTGTCGGTATTTCTCCCGGCAATCAGCGAGCTGTGGCCGCAGAATCACTGCGGCCTTTTTTAACCACAGTTACCCGCAATCAATATCAAGTAATTAGCAGCAATTACAGTCAGCGCTACGCGCAATACAGTCCTGACTTATGTCAGAAAGAATAATCAAAATAATAAATAAGGTTTTCATGCAGACATCTGGCGAGAATAAGTTTAATGCCTTCGCTTGCAGCGGCCGCAGGCGTCCGCGCCGCTCAGAACCTGAAGTAGCTCCCGCCGGCAGGCGGCGGGCAAGATATATTAGTTACATCATTCATTAAAGCTTCCATTTAACCCCATCCGAGCAGGACCTGAAACCCCGCGCCCCTCTCCGGCAAACCCCGGAAGCCGTACCTGAAGCCCGGTTGCCCCCACTGACCAGCCCCGGCCGCCCGACCCGAAGGGTCGGAACTGCAGTGGCTGATAAATGGGTGTTGTAACTATGACTTCCGAGTGGCTGTGAGTAATGCTGCGGGTTCTTTCTTTCGTCTCCGACCATCAAACTTAAGTGCGCCTGACAGGCCGCTGCTTAAACGGCGGTCGTACAGGAAAGGGATCGGGGCGGGTAATTTATGCGGCTAAAGCGCCTGTATGGCTCTCTGCGCTGTTTTTAGCTAATGAATGACTTCACGTTCACATACAGTGAATAGAAGCTGAGAATGGCAAAATTAGACGTTATGGTCTGACAGCAGTTTGTTTATCTCTTTTGCACGCCCTATACGAAAATCAAACTCGTAAGTACATCCCTTCGCCGACAGAACGCGGTATAACTCGTAGATAAGATCCCGGTTAGGCCCTTCACCCATCTCAGCCTTTTCCACTGCCAGCGGAGAAGCACTGATGAGGACTACATGATGCGGACAATCAAGCTGCAGTACAGCATCAATCATGCCCTGAATCTGGCTGCGCTTATAAGTGGTATCTTCGTAGTTAAAGATAAACGGCGTTTTCCGGGAGCCCTGTTCGATCAGTACGCGCGCGAAACCAAGTCGAGTATGCGGATCACCACTACCTGTTACGTAGATTTGAACTGTTTCCATTCCGACTAACACTCCATATAAGTTAAGTATGATTCATATACTGAGCTGGTGTGGATCATAAACGTTGTCACTAAGCGGTCAGTTTCATAATGGCGGTCACTTTCATAAGGGATGCCACTTTTCATTCTGGTAAAGCGGTTACTTTCATAAGCCAGAACTTGAAGGCGGTCACTTTCATAATCTTCCGCTCTCCAAAACACCATTTGCGCGGTTTTTGTGGAGCACACTGTGTCCCGCAGAGCTTGTCTTATGAAAGCACCCTACCTTACGGGCACTGATTTATGAAAGTACCCTACTCTACGAGGAGGCCTTATGAAAGCACCCTACCCTGGGCTGCGCTCCTTATGAAAGTGACCACCTTAACGTTTTTATGAAAGTAACCGCTATTTTTTGGCTGCGCGTCCAATCGCCTGAAGCTTTGGCGAACGACTGTTAATGACAAACATGATTTCCCTGCCTTTTTTGTACTCGGTAAAGTCGAGATAGCCGATTCTTACCAGGTCAGCCAGTGCACGTCGAATAATGGCGTTCTGGTCTTTAATCTGCGATTCAAGCGCGAGACGTTCACGAAAACGCTTCATCGAGATATAGAGGGGGCCGGCCGGCATACTTTCCAGATACACATACAGGGACTGTGCCGCTTCTTTGCGGGACAGCTCTGAAAGAGCTTTTAAACCGAGCAAAACCTTATGATCGTAGCGGTAAAGCTCCCACAAACTACTGTCGCCAACGATTTCAACCTGGTCTGTTTCATGATTGAGCATAGCTCGCTGAACCAGATGAGTAACCAACGATTTTTTAGTATTTTTGCCACGAAAAGAGAGAGTTACGCTTGAAAGATTAAAAAGTGAATCGTGCAATCGTGCGCGGGCCCTTCCGTTAATATCAGTAGGTTTAAGACCACACATCCGGGCAAACTCAGAGAACGGCAGCGTGATTTTCTCGCTGCTATAGCCGTACTTTGAAAAGGCGGAGATTACGCCGATCCATGTTTTAAAATCAGTGGACATGCTTAGCTTTGCGCCCTGGATTTTAATGTCGGTGTAACCTTCCTGCCTTGCCACTTCCAGACTGGATAGTTCTTCAGAAGCATCGATCAGGAAGTCGCGTTTACCCTTTTCTTTGGGTGCGACAGGTGTGAAAACGCTGAGGCGAAGTAGAGCCACAGGCTGAACAGACTTGTTGCTGTTTGGTGTAAGTTCATAACTTGTGTTGGACTCTTTTTTAATAATGCAAAAAGGACTCTCTATCTCGCTGTTTTCCTGTACTTTTTCCATTTATCCACACCGAATGAGCAAATAATATCCAGATTTATGAAAGTAACCGCTTTAGGGTTATGAAAGTAACCGCCTATTTTATGAAAGTAAACGCTTTTATTATGAAAGTAACCGCTATACTTATGAAAGTGACCGCCCAAAGTGCTCTTTTTTAATTACTAATCATCAGGTTACGGAGGCGGTGATCTTTATTGATCTTTACTTGATCTCTATATGATCTAAAAGAATTGATCTATCTACTGGATATGTGGATAAAAATTTTCTAACTCTCTTAATTTTAAAGATATTGGAGCTGAGATGGCTTTTCAGAACCCGGCACAAAACTTTGCAGAACAGCGGCTCAATCTGGGCGATCTGGTTACCCTATCTCCTCATTCTACGTTCCTTGTACGTAGCGACAGCAGTTATCCTGAAGCAGGAATTATGCAGGGCTCAGTTTTGGCCATTGATCGCGCGCTCACCCCGCAACACCGACACATCATTGTCGCTGAGATTGAAGGAGAGCTCGTGCTTCGCAGGCTTCTTATAAACCCCGTACCAGCGCTGCAAGAGTTAAGAGGAGATGAGACAATTACTCTGCTCGATGAAAGCCAGGAACTGCCTGTCTGGGGCGTTGTAGCCTATGCGCTTACCGATGTCGCAGGACTGGGATTCAATCATCCGCCAGGTGAATGACCCAGATAAGCTATGGGGTGTATAAGCTGTAATGAGCGAGAACAGCCGGAGTTTAAAAATGTTCGCACTGGCCGATGCCAATAATTTCTATGCATCCTGCGAAATGGTGTTTCGACCCGATTTGAGAGGTAAACCCATATGCGTAGTGTCAAATAATGATGGCTGCGTGATTGCCCGTTCTGCAGAAGCCAAGCGAATGGGTATCAAAATGGGCGCCCCTCTGTTTAAAAATGAGCGCTACTTTCGGGAGAATGGCGTTCATATCTTCAGTTCTAACTACGCCCTATATGGCGACATGTCCGCCAGAATGATGGCCATCTTGGGTGAAATGGCACCAGGCCAGGAAATTTACTCGATAGATGAAAGCTTTCTGGATGTCAGCGGTATTTCTTCGTATATGCCACTGGAAGACTTTGGCTTGCAGATGCGGAATCGAGTGAAAAAAGAAATTGGACTGACGATCGGCGTTGGTTTTGGACCTTCAAAGACACTGGCTAAGCTCGCTAATTTTGCTGCTAAAAAATGGACGCGAACAGGAGGTATCGTCGATTTAACCAGCCCGGAGCGCCAGAGAAAATTACTCGCACTGGTAAGCGTCGATGACATCTGGGGAATCGGTGGCAGACTGAGTAAGCGACTGCATACGATGGGGATTAGTACAGCGCTCCAGCTGGCTGACAGTAACATCAGCATGATTCGGAAAAGCTTCGATGTGATAGTTGAGCGTACGGTTCGCGAACTTAACGGTGAATCCTGTCTGGCTCTTGAAGATGCCCCGCCGCCAAAGCAGCAGATTGTTGTGAGCCGCAGTTTCGGACAGCGTGTCACCAGTATCGAAGATCTGCAGCAGGCTGTCGTAACGTACGCCACGCGTGCCAGTGAAAAGCTCAGAGAACAGGGCTCAAAGTGTCAGCACGTCAGTGTGTCAGTTAATACAGGGCGATACGGGAACGAACCACAGTATGCCAACTCAGCGGCTATGACGTGCGAATATCCAACCAGTGACACACGGGACATTATCGGCCTGGCATTGCGTGCTCTTGACGCAATATGGCGCGACGGTTACCGGTACGCAAAAGCGGGCGTCACCCTGGGGGATTTTTACCAGTCAGGTGTCGCACAGCTGGACATGTTCAGTCAGCAGCTGCCGCGCGCCAACGCGGATGCTCTGATGTCTGCTGTCGATCAGATAAACCGTTCGGGGCTGGGTAAGGTGTGGTTTGCAGGACAGGGAACAGACAACGTATGGAAAATGAAACGCGAAATGCTTTCTCCGCGTTATACCACCTGCCTGAGCGAAACTTTGCGAGTAAAGTAACGTGTGTGCCCACAGGTAAAATGCAAAAGGAACTAAATGATGACAGAACGCAGCGATAACAATATAGCCCGGCGATCGACTGAGGAGCGTGAACGGGTCAATATTGATCTGGCTGCTTCCGGCGTTGCATATAAAGAGCGCATGAATATGCCGGTGCTGGCTGCTGAAGTTGAACGTCAGCAGCCAGAACAGTGGCGCGACTACTTCCGTGAAAGACTGACTTTTTACAGGAATGCTGCACTACAGTTCCCTCGCGGGAATGATCCTGTTTATGCAAAGCCGGAAGCTGATAAATAGGCTTTTAACCTTTAACGGGAAACGCTGGAATGTTACTTAAGGCATCAGCTTTATGCGCATCCCAGCTCCACCAGTTACCCTCCCCGTACTCTTCACGATAATGCTCAAGCTTCACAGCTTTACGTTCGAGATAATCTGGTGTGTTCATGCCGAACACTTCAAGCGGCACGATCTCCCGGCCAGGCACGTCTTTTAGCAGGAAATCTGGAAACACGTCTGCCTCACCGTCATAGCGCAAAGGCTTAATGAACTGACGTTTTTCCTGCCAGAGCTTTTTCTCAATGACGCCTTCCCATGACGAATCGAGAGGAATAAATCTGGGGCTGACTGTCATCAGCGCCGCATCGATGACTGTACAGGTGTTGTATGGAACAGGTTTGCCGTCACGCTGCCTGAATTTTTTTACCGGCGGATCGGTTTCAGCTATCAGCATAACTTTTTGCCCGCGGCGCCAGTCGCCCAGCTCGCGAGAAAAGCTACGGTTAAGCCGACTGATTAAATCTGCCGGTACATCAAGAGACGGAAAACCCGCAGCCTCAGCGAGCGGAAGCGTGCCGTTCAGGCTGGCCTCTTCCTCGGTTTTGCATGACTTCAGGCTGGTAATCATTATGAGACGCTTGTTTGACGCAGCTGCCGCGTCAATCGTTGCCCAGTTGTTCCTGATCTCCTGCGTCCCTGGTCGCGCCATGATGACCAGAACAGATTTCAGAAGCGTTTTCCCAATGCTGATTTTTTCAGCAACCTGCTTCAGGCGCCATGCAGCCCAGGCATTATCGCGAGTACGCTTGTCAAAATTAGGATGCCAGTGATTAACTTCAGCCTGTTCCCACATGAAGTGAAGCAGGCCAAGAAGACGCATAGCTGGCTGTCGTTTGCGTTTTCCTTCTGCTCTTGTATCTGTTGGCTGCTTCGTCGCATCGCGCTCCGTAGCCTCTTTTTTTTGTAGCCCGGTAGGTAACTTGATACGGAAATGACCAGGAGAGACGGCCTTAACCACGTCTGAGGTGTAAATCTCACCCTGCTTTTCATCTGCCCATACAGAATAGAAACGACAGTCAGATGCGTGTTCTGAACCACTGTAGGACCAGCGAGCCAGCCAGTAATTATCATGCGTGGAGGAATAGCAGGCTTTAAGGCGGCGGCGGTTTTCGCCTTCGCCATCCTTCATGCACTGGCAGGTAATCAGCGTCGTCGCTTTGTTCTGTCGTGCAAACCGGATGTAGTGTTTGAATGTCTCTGCCTGATCCTTCTGAAATGCTGCATCACACTCAACGGTTTTTACCTGTCCCGTGAAGCAGACAGGATATGTTTTGATGTCTGACATATTGGCGTCCTCTCTGAGTCATGGCGTGGCGATATAGCGTTAATCATGTAAATCCTGATCGCCAGCCATTCCGTTTATTTAGTTCCGTTTTACGCGTCGTCTCCGCCAGACCGGGACGCTTTAATCCTGAGTATGGTTTGCCGCGTAGTCTCAAATTCACGCGCTATCGCACTGATGCTTTCACCTGCGTCAATTCGCGCAAGAACCTCAAGCTTTTGTTCATCGTTAAGCGCAGGAGGACGGCCAAATCTTTTCCCGGACGCCTTTGCCCTGGCGATGCCTGCATGGGTACGCTCAATGAGCAAATCACGCTCAAACTCAGCGACTGCTGAGATCACCTGCATCGTCATTTTGCCGGCCGGACTGGTCAGGTCTACTCCACCAAGCGCGAGGCAGTGCACACGAATTTCTGATGTAGCAAGAAGCTCGACAGTTGTTCTGATGTCCATTGCATTACGCCCGAGGCGATCGAGCTTTGTCACAATCAGGACGTCACCATTTTCCATCCTGTCGAGGAGTCGCATAAACCCGGGGCGTTCAGCAGCTGCAACCGAACCGCTGACGTATTCCTCTATCAGACGTTGGGGGCGAATGGCAAAACCAGCAGCCTCGATCTCTCGACGCTGGTTTTCAGTGTTCTGTTCCAGGGTTGAAACCCTGCAGTAAGCAAAAACTCGTGACATGGCGTTACTACGTGTACTAAATGGGTGTACTTATTGTAACGCATGTACGAAACTAAAAACACTGACTTACGTACATATGCTGTGACGGGTGTCCGAAAACGACCGTTTTAGTACATAACATGCGTAATTATTAGAGCCGTTATCTTTAAAATAGAATTTCCACTATATGAGTCTTTTTGAGTACATTTTGAGTACATTTTAAGAAAGTGTTTATTCTCATCATCATTTATGATTAGCTTGACTCACTAAGCGTCATTTCATGATGCTAACCAGTTAAATGAGTTGAGAGGACCTATGGCCAAGATCCAGGTTAGAAATTTCCCTGACGACATTTTCATGCGTATTGAAGCTGCTGCTGCGCGAGCTGAACGTTCTATCGAAGCAGAGTGCCGTCTGGCGCTTAAAGAGAAATACAAACCAGCTCAGGAAGAATCGCTTACTCATCGGCAAAGATGGCGTAAGGATGTCGCAGCAAGGCTTGCGTTTGTGTTTGAAAGATTACGCAGTGACGGGTTCTTTGCATGGAATGAACCTTCAGATGTGGCGCATATCGCGCGGCGTGCTGGAGAGGCCTCACCAGCTCTTTTGTTTGACTGTCTCGATGGTCTGGATGACCTGCCTTTTGATTTAGCGGACCGCTTGTCGCTTAGCTTTGGTTTTAATCAGAGCTGGCTACTGAGCGGAGAGAAAACTCCCTTCCCGGCACATAATATTGGTTCTTCGTACCATGATTTTTTCAGCCAGCCTGAAGAAGGAAAATTTTCATGGGAATTGTATCGCGTTACTGGTGGTCGTCATGAAGGGGAATTAATCTGCCTTAAAAACGACAATAAGAACGGTAATAAAACACTCGGCTACGTTAATGAACACTTTGTTTTGTCTGATGGAATGGGTGGTGGCGGTCGCGGTAATCTGGAATATTTTATCAGATTCATTAAAGAAAACTGGCCTGTACTTTCATCTTATATTACAACATGGGTTTATGAGGCTGCAGATAAAGGAACGGATTTAGGCCAGCATCATCCTGTTTTTTATCAGCGCTTAATGTCTCGCTCCCAGGGTAAATGGCTCATTGATATGTTTGAAGGGCGGCGCCCGGGAGACTGGCTGAAAGAGTTTGACTATGAGCTTAAAGATTTAAAGGGAATACCCTATGGCAAAAAGGATGAGAAAGTAGCCAATTAAAATCGAAGGTAGGCCATTTCTGGTATGGCCTACTATGAAACATACTATATTTAGAGTTCCCTGTATAAACAGATTGATGCAGCTAGGCACAGAAAAATCATTGATATATATAAAGTTTTTATGTCGCACATGAAATAAGGTAAGGAATATAAAGACAGAAAAGTTGCGCAAGCGGCAAACAAATCAGACGTGACTTTCCCTACGCGAACAGCGTTGTTGGTACTTTTTGGTGCAATTATTCTTAATAAAAATGATAAAAATAGAAGAAGCGCAGCAAAGACTGGTAAGGTATCATTGTTTTTGAATGTTATAGTTGCGCAAATTGATGCAGCGAGTGTAAAAATAAAAAATGCAACGTAACCTATTAAGTTTAAGCAACCTTTTTTGGTTTTCTCTTGTTCCTTTTTGAATGCTTCTGGATGATCGCCTGACAACAGCTCAACGTCTTTTAAATAGGCGCCGCCATTATGTTTTAAGTTCACATAAGGCATACCATGAACAATTCTGGCTAGACCAATTGTTTCGTCTTTTTCTTTAATGCTATCTTTGTCCAGTATAACTTCTACCAGTGTTCCACTCTGATTTTTTTCGTTCCATTCCTGTAAAATCTTGTTCTTATGCTCAATTGTGTCTTCTGCCATTTCTCTCTGATTTTCAGAGTGTTTCATATTTGACATTTTTTAATCCTTTAAAATGGTAAGGCTCTAAACAAAGTGAAGGTTATTAAACTTAACTTTCAGGCTAAAGCTAAGGCATTAGCATAGCGATGTCACTCTAAAAAAATTTTTCATCCTGCCGATTTAACTACTGTAGGACTGGGATTTTAGATACAAAACTATATGTTATGAGGCTATCAGTATGTTTTCACAGATGCAGCTGCAGGACGTAGCGAGCGAACAGCTTGACCTTTATATGGACTGGCTACTGCAGGAAGTCGGACGCTGCGAAACAGAAGCAGATACCTGTTCACATGCGGTCGGGAACGAGATTTTTCACAGGATCAAGCAGCGTATGCTGCATCAGGAACTGATGCGGCACCGCAGGGAGCTGCGGCGCGTTCTTGATGAAAAGAAGAGACGGCTTCACTGGTGGTGTCACTGACGCTAGGCAGCTCTCACATGCAAATGGTCACTGATGGCTTCAATATCAGCATCTGTATAGCTTGATGATAGTTCTATAAAGGCTATACCCGCATTGTGGCATGCCTCACGCTTAACCGCGTCACGAACGATGGCGTCGCCTTTAAAGTGGCCACTGCCATGATACTCGACAACGGCTATCGGCTGCCCTGACCAGTCTATGATCACGAAGTCTGCCCGCTTGCTGTTAATCGCCAAGTAAGCCTGCTTGTCATCCGAGCCAAGAATCTCACCGAGCGATACCTGAGAAAACACGCGATAGCCACGGTGTGATGCTGAAAGCAGCTTTTCAAGTCTGCAGAAAACGCCGTACTCACTTTTATTCATCAGCGGGCGTTTATAAAATTCGTTGCCCCTGACCGTAACCAGCTGGCGTTCTGCTACAGACTGCTCCCTGACAACCTCCGGAGCACGGTCATAACTTTCACGCTTCGGTGGCTGATAATCTGTTTTGCGTTTGTATACGCTCCCCTTCCGTTTACGTTTTCCACCTGAAACCAGGTAAGCGATCACAGCGATAGCGATCAAAAACCAGAAAAACATATCCATATATCTTCTCCAAAAAAAACCGAAAGAAACGCACGTATCTTACCGAGATAATAACGCCTGAAAATCCGATTGTACCCCTCCCCTGCCCTGGTTCGAAGAGCAATGCTAATGAATATGCGTGTTCTGTTTGTGTATATCTAAAACACCTTTTAAATACCAAAAATGTACATTTTTGGTATTCAGTAAGTATTGTTTGTTGCACGCTGATAGATGTACTGATAAGGTGCTGAACAGATACTGAAAATGTACATTTTAGGGATGGAGAAAGTATGAATAACGCATCAAATCCATACGCGGGAAAAGTTATAGCGGTAGCAATCAAAAAGGGCGGTACGGGCAAATCGCTTATCAGTCTGAACATAGCGCCCGAGCTTAAGCCTGATACTTTTTATGACACTGACCCTACTCCGGCCGTGACAACGTTCAATGGCTTCCGCGATGAGAATATTCGGTGGAATGTAGTCCGCCTCACTGACGACATGGAAAATGTCGTGGACCGCTTTATCGCCGATGTTCTGGAAGCTAAAGAGAAGGGGCAGACTGTACTGGTTGACTGTGGTGGTTTTGACTCCTCGATCACGCGTGCTGCAGTAGCGCTTGCTGATCTCATTATTTCTCCGCTGAAGGATGACCCATCCGATATTCTGGGCCTTCACGAATTCAGTAAGGTACTGGATGAAATTTCGGCGGAGCTGGGTGAGAAAAAAATCGCTCATGTGGTGATGAATAAGGTCCCGCCAAATCGACGCAATTACAGCGACATCGATAACTACATTGCCCAATTCGACAATCTCGTCCGGATGGAGACGGCTATTCCGATGGATAAAGCTGCACCGCAGCAGTTTGGTCAGGGCATGGGGGTTGTTGAGCATATGACAACACGCTACAGCAATGTAGGTAACGCTATGCGCTCGCTCTTTTTAGATATGCGCAATGCTATAGAAAAGGTATGATTAAGATATTCAATGAGTATTGAAAATGTACTTTTTAAATATGAATGGTGTATCTGATGGCTAATCCTAAATCAGCAATGTTCGAACGTATTTCACAGCTCTCAAAAAACGCACCTTTGCATGAAGCAGGGAGTTCTGCACCAGCTGAACAACAGCCTGTCGCGGCCGAGGCCGTCAGGCCTGCAGAACCAGAGAAGCAGGTTGAAAACGAATCCTCTGGTCCACGCCGGAAAGCAAAAGCTGTGCGCAGAGCTAAAAACGTTCAGATCCCGGAGGACCTTTGGGACGCGTACGACTTACTTAAAGAGCGTAACGTCACATCCCTGCTGATGACGCCTTATATACTTGAGGCGTTTCGCGAGAAGCTTGCACGCGATGGCGCTTTCGATAGCAAATAAGGCAATAAGGAAGCCACTAACTGAGAGGCTTCCTGTTTAATTGAGTGTTTTTTACGTACTTAAAGTGTACATTTTAAATACCTATTTTGTGCTTTAAATGTATTTTTTGGTGCTTGCACTTAAGCTCGTGACTGGCATCAGTCTGAATGCTTACAGAGACGTTCAGGGCCCTGAGAACGCCGGAAAAAGAGCATGTATTAATCAGCTGTTAATCGAGATGTACAGGTTATCTTGGAGCGGCGCTCCGGGAATTTTGATTACCCAGCGCGCAGACATGTTCATATTTCATGTCCGCAGAAAACGGCCCGCGTTCGATAATTGGCAGCAGCGTCTTAACTATGGTGACAAATTGCCATATGGCCGCTATTTCGTCGGGAAAAAACCAGGACCTTTTATTCGCCTGCCTGATAAGTTTCACCAGGCACACTCACATCTGTGAAGCGGATGCGTGGTAAAACTGCCGGCCTTAAGTTGAGTTCTGTCAGGAAGACGGGCACTGGTTTTAAGCGCGCAAAACTAAGCACTGTCAGTTTTATTAGGCAGACATAATCAATGTCTTATTTGTACTTAATATGTACACTTTAAGTACCTTATTTGTACCTTTAACATACTTTTGCAACTGGTAGCTCTTTCCAGTTCGTCGTCCATGCTTTACTCAGCATTTCCCGCTTCATCTTCCAGTCAGGGTCGATACCTTTACCCGCAAAGCCTATGCTGTAGCGCCCGGAGCGGTTCATCGAATCCATAAGACTCATGAGAGCCTCACTGCGGGCGCGCGGCGCCTCATCGTCAAACAGGTTGAGCTGCGCCACGCCGTTCGGCCGCAGCTCACTCAGCATGATGCCGGCTTTCGCATAGCGAAAGCCCGGGCGCCAGATGGTATCCAGCGATTTCACCGCTGCCTCGATGATGTTACGTGTGTCCTGTGTGCCCACGCGCAGTTTCACAAACGCCGTGTTGCCGTAGCCAGGCTGCCCGGTGTCGAAAGGGGAGGTGCGGATAAACACAGAGATGTGGTGGCAGAACTGCCTGTCTTCGCGAAGTTTTTCCGCCACGCGTTCTGCATATGCGCAGACGGATTGTCGCATCGCATCATATTCCGTGATGCGCTCGCCGAAGCTGCGGCTTACAACTATCTGCTGTTTAGGCGGGGGCGCATCTTCCATCGGGATGCAGGATTCGCCGTTAAGCTCGCGTACCGTTCGCTCCAGTACCACACCAAAATTCTTGCGGATGAAAGAAGGGGAGGTGCGTGCCAGGTCAAGCGCCGTTGTCACGCCGAGCAGCTGCAGGCGTTTTTCAAGCCGGGAACCCACGCCCCAGAGTTCACCCACGGGCTGACGGGACAGCAGCTTTTCGGTCCGCCCGGGATTGGCTGGCGTAAGCGCCAGCACCCCGCCAAACTGGGGCCATTCCTTACCGGCCCACTGTGCTGACTTCGCCAGGGTCTTTGTTGGCCCAAGCCCTACGCCGACCGTCAGACCTGTGCAGGTCCTGACGTGCGCCCGGATCATGCGGCCAAAGTCCTCATATGGCATAGCCATTTCCATGCCCGTGCAGTCACAGAACCCTTCATCAACCGAATACACCTCCAGCCGGGGCACCATCTCCTCGATGCAGGACATTACCCGCGTGCTCATTGAATGGTACAAGGCGTAATTACTTGAAAATATATGTATTTTCTCAGGGAAATGCTGATTCTTTATCTTGAACCACGGATCGCCCATTTTCACATATTTTTTGGCTTCCTTGCTGCGCGCGATAACGCAGCCGTCGTTGTTCGACAGGATGGCCACCGGCGCATTTTTCAGGTCGGGCCGGAATACTTTCTCCGCACTGGCGTAAAAGCTGTTCACGTCAATCAGGCCAAACATGTCAGTTCCTTTTGCGAGGGGTATGCACGAAGTGCACCACTACGCCGAAGATCTCAAGCGTGTCCGGGTCCGGAATAATAACGGGATAGGCGGGATTCATAGGCTGCAGAACGGGTCCCATCGGCGTAAGCAAAAGGCGCTTTACCGTGAATTCGCCGTAAAGCTCGGCGATAACCACGTCGTTGTGCTCCGGCGTCAGGGAGCGATCGACAATAAGCAGGTCGCCGTCATACAGGCCAATGTCCTGCATGCTGTTGCCCTGCGCGCGCAGGAAAAAGGTGCTTGCCCTGTGGGCTATAAGATATTCGTTGAGATCGAGCTCCTGCTCCGCATAGTCCTGGCAGGGGGAGGGAAACCCGCAGGGCACACGTTCCAGGAAAAGAGGCCTGAAGCTGGGCGGCGGATTGTCCGCCGGGTGCATCAACTCAAAGGCGTTAAACATAGCAAAAATCCCTGTCAAAGCGCTGTATGTATTTACAGTAGTATTAACTGGCTTAACGCAAGGTGCAAGATGGCAGATGCAGCACTGTCGTACTGGTTATTCGGGACCATTGATTTATATAGAGTTACAGCGAAGCGACAGCGCAATATTTAACCTCTCCCATTCAGGCTTCTGCTGACGCGGCCTGCAGACGTTTATCAACAGCTTTATGCGCCGGATGTGCAGAAAAGATGTGGATAAGGGCCACCTTCGGCTTCCCCTGACGGGGTCGTCAGCCCTACTCAGCTACCCGGCAAAGCCGGCAAGCTTCACCGGACCGCAGGCGTTCCGGGCCTGACGGCTAGGGTCTGATGTCTGTAAAAACAGCGCATTACGTGCTGGCGCTCATCTGAAAACCTGTCAGCAACCTTTTTATCACGGCCCTGATGTGTATGATTAGTGCTCACTTGAAGGACTACATAAACAGGGAGCTTGTTATGAAAACCATTATTTCCTCACACCAGCCCGGTACTGCCTGCCGCTTGCGGCGCACGGGCCTGCACTGACGCATTCAGATAGCGGCATCCTGCCGCAGACAAACACCCTAAAACAGAACCAGACAGCGGGACCTTAAGGGACCTGCAGCCAGCCCGTGGCTGGCGCGAACCGCGACGGCAAGAACTCGCCGCCGCTCTGAGGCGCAACGCCGTTTCGCTGCCGCTCAGCCGCCGTTGCTGCTGCATCGTGCTGTGCTTTTCCGCCGGATTTCACCGGTTTAAGTCCTTTCGCCGGGGCTGAGACAAGCACAGGCGCCGTGGCCGTCCAGGGTGAAGTGAACGCCGGGAAAATTTATTTCCGGCCACTGCGTTAGACCGGAAATAAATGTCCCCGTCGCCCCGGACGTCTGCCGTCACCCGCGCTGGTTTACGCCCTCGCGGCGAAGGATCTCAAACGGGTGAAGTGAATACCGAAGGAAAAAACCAGCCGATTTCCACAAAACGTCAACACCGCGGCTCCCGAAACTCAACGGGTGACGTGGTTAAAACCCAACTGCATGAGGAGAACGAACATGGCTTCACGAGGCGTCAACAAGGTCATCCTGGTCGGCAATCTGGGACAGGACCCGGAGCTGCGCTACATGCCTAACGGCGGCGCGGTCGCAAACATCACGCTGGCCACGTCAGAAACGTGGCGCGATAAGCAGACGGGTGAAAATAAAGAGAACACAGAGTGGCACCGCGTGGTGCTGTTCGGAAAGCTCGCCGAAGTAGCGGGGGAATATCTGCGGAAAGGTTCGCAGGTTTACATCGAGGGCCAGCTGCGCACGCGTAAGTGGCAGGACCAGGGCGGTCAGGATCGCTATACCACAGAAGTGGTGGTGAACGTCGGCGGCACCATGCAGATGCTGGGCGGGCGTGGAGGCAACGCAGGCGCACAGACCGGACAGCAGTTCAGCGGCCAGCAGAGCGGTCAGCCTCAGCAGGCGCCTGCAGCGTCTGGTAACGGTGGTAAAGGGGGCAAGGGCGGCAAGGGCAGTCAGCCGCAGCCGGAACCCCAGGCACCGCCACAGGGTAACTATCCGCCGGCAGATTTTGACGACGACATCCCGTTCTAGCGATTACGCGGCTTCGCTCACGCGAGGCGGCGGCGGTGAAACAGCAGGTAACAAAGCAGGAAGGCGGCCGGAAAGGCCGGAATGGTTGCCCTGGCGGAGCTGTAACTCCGCGCAGGGCATGACAATCAAATTATGAGGAATCCGATATGTCAGCGACTCAGTCTAAAGAAAAAATTCGTAACGGCAAGTCTTCCACGTACTACGGTCGCCATCGCGGTGGCTACCGCAGCTGCTGCGGCAGCGAAATGACACGCGATGAAAGCGTGACACTGCAACGTCTTAAGGCCTTCACGCCGGGCGATTTTGAGGCCTACAGCGCGCGCGGCGAGGAATTTCGCCGGCGGCTGTGCGGGGCCGTGCTGAACGCCCTGCAGCTCAGCAAAGCCTGGCTTACCGACTGCGAATGCCGGGGAGAGTGGGGCGGGGTGTTCCCGGTTCACCTGCGCCTGACGCACCGGAAAAACCCGCTCGTCACGCTCGACATCCTGAGCCCGGGCAGCGAATCTCCGTTCTGGCACGGGCTTATCTGGATAAATCCCGATCACACCGGGCTGTACGTTCTGAACACCGAACAGTTTGCGCCGGAAACCATCGGCCGGCTGCTGACGCGTATTGAGGAGATGGTGTCTGCAGGCATTACGCCAGCGGAAATCGTGGCGGTACTGGGCAGAAAGGGTGCGCTCGCATGAATACAGTCATGATGATGCCGTCAGTGGCGCCACGTTTTCATACGCAGTGGCTGAAGGCCTGCAGGCTGCACAATATAGCTCCATGCCCCGCAGAGGTTTCAGCACCGGCAGGGAAGTCACTCACAAAGAGCAGGGCAGGTGTGCCGGTGCCCATATTGCACAGCCTAGCTGTGATCACCGGACGGCCCGTTCGTACGGCTTCAGAACGAACGCCGCAGGCGATGATGTATCTGGCTGAGGCACAGGAAAAACTCATCTGTGAGGCCGAAACGGCGCTAGCCAGCCAGTCTGTTCGCACATACCGGCAATGGTACTCGTACTGGCGGCGCCGGGGCGTACAGGTGAACGATCTGCTGGACATGACGTGGGTGTGGCGCCAGCGTGCCCTGACGGAATAACCGGAGATAAATACGCCAAGCGGTCAGACCTGTTAATGATTAAGGCCGTAGCGTCGATAGTATCTAGGTCCTTCACCAGGGATAGACATTGATGGCAAATCCGTTTTGACGATGCTTCACGGCGTCGTCTTTTTTTTGATGTAAAAAAGAGCCCACTATTTATAATTCAACGGATTACATCGCAATGATGCCGGGAGTTAGGGGATGTATAGTGAGGCCGTGTTGCTTATGGAGCTCGCAAACGCTAAACAGTTCCTTATCTTTTACTCAAGGTGTAATCTATACACTCCTGACGTTAGCCGGTTATCCGGCCTCTCTGTACTCGTCGTTATTCGACATACCGACGGTTACCGTTCGTCGCGGTGGGCTGCTATACGCTGCTTCTCGCTACTTGAGGTTGCCAAAGGTTTCTTATCGCCTCTTAAGGGGGCGTAGCGTTATTAGTTTGGGCTATGCGCTTGCGCTAAGAATCGTCAGGAATGTATAGAGAGAACGATCTATGTCTAAACAACATAAAATCGGCTTAGTTGAAGTGCTCGGGATTGCTACAGCAGTCCTGGCCTTTATCAACGAGTCGTGGACTTTCGTTGAGAAGGTGTTGAGCCTCTTCAACATAGTCCCTAACTACTTGTTTTTTTATGAATACAGAAAATGAATGGCTTCATAAGTTTGAGATAAAGCCGGGCCGCTGGGTTTATATACCCAATGAGGCTACATTAAAGCAAGGAAAGCTAATACACGCTTATATCAGGTCAAAATGGAGATCCCCTCTCTATATGTTTCACCTGAAAGAAGGTGGTCATGTTGCGGCTGCAAATCATCATGTCCAGAAAAAATACTTTGCATTGATCGACATACAGGATTTTTTTGGCGCCACCAGTCAAAGTCGCATAACAAGAGCGCTAGGCAATTTCATTCCCTATGACAAAGCGAGAAAAATCGCTAAGTTATCAACCGTGAAAAACCAAAACGGCAATGGATTGAAGCATGTGATTCCATATGGCTATCCACAGTCACCAATTCTGGCAAGTTTTTGTTTCCATCAATCCTTTTGTGGGCGTCTTATTAAAAACATCAGTAAATCAGGTAATGTATCTGTAAGTATTTATATGGATGACATCCTTCTTTCAGGTAATGATTTAGGAAGGCTGGAAGAAACTTTTAAAGCTGTCAATGAAGCATTGATTAAGTCAGGTTATACGGTAAACCGGTCTAAAACTCAGCTTCCATCAACAACCGTGAATGTATTTAATTTAGAACTTAGCCAAAATTCATTGCGTATATCAGCTAAAAGGATTGTTGATTTTTTGCAAGCCTATATATCCAGTTCGCACCCGCCTGAAAAAAAAGGTATAGCTTCATACGTTGGTAGTGTTAACAAAGAACAAGCCCGATTATTCAAGTGACACCTTTATTCAGTGAAGTCGTAAAGCCATAAAATGAGAAGTATGCCCCCCTCCGGCTCCCCGGCGCTGCCGGGTCGTCAACCCCACTGCACTAACCGGCAGAGCCGGTAAGCTCCGCCGGACCGCGTGGCGTTCCGGGCCTCCCGGCTAGGGTCTGATGGCTTTAACAGATAACTGCTGCAGCGGGCCTGCGCCCGCGCCTTCACCGCGCCGGCATACGACCGCCGCCGCTTTCATGTCGTCACGCCTGAACGGCGCGCCGGGTGTGCGCATTCCCTCTCTGTAAGGTTGTTCATCTCTCACAGGCTCTCTCGCGAAGGGCCGGGTTTCGCACCGTCATCCGGAAAAAGCAAGGCTGAAGTGTACGGCTTCGCCGGCCCTGCTTTGTCCGATCGCCGTCGCGTGCACGCCCTTTGCCGCGAAAGGTCCCGACGAGAGATGAGTTAACCAACCTAAAGGAGAACCGGAATGCACACACAGAACGTCAACACCGCCGCTCAGGAACCCTCGGAAAGATGGGGTAAAGGACAGGCAGCCTCCGGCATCGAAAAATGCCTGATATTGAGCACCGCGCACATGACTGAGGATGACAGCGGCTTGTTTTACTGGCTCGCCCGTCGTTCAGAGAAAGGGGATGGGGCATGGATGTGGATTCACGATACGGGATATGGACATCTTATCTGTCTCGACGCAGACGGGGGCAGGCTCCGGTGGCTGCGTAATCAGGGCATTTCGGAAAGCCTATGTTACCTGCTGGAGACGGTCTCAAGGCTATCTGGCACGCGCATGTTTCATTTCGACCGCGACGCGGACATTCAGCCGGGCTTTGTAACGTACGACTGGTAAAACACGGCAGTCATGCCGTCAGAAGCACCGGCGCGGCAGCAAACGCGCCGGTTAAAGCAGAAGCGAAGGAGTTAACTGATGCGTTACAGTAAGAAAGTAGAAGCGCAGGCAAAGCGTTTTGCGCAGGCTTACCGCGAGGGCAGACCTGCCAGCATGCCGGCGATGCGGTTCAGTGACTGGCCATGCTTTATGGCTACGGTCAGAAAATTACAGGGAAGTCAGGTATGAAAGGGATGAGTAATGCATTTCCGGTATCGCAGGATGAAATCGTGCGTGTGCTGGGCCAGTGCTGTCACATAACGCTGAACACGGGCGCAGAGGCGTTTTACATTAACGGGCAGTTCATTACTGACGCTTACCCTGGCGAAGGTGCACCCTGGTTGCTGAATCTCGCGCGCAGCATTGCAGCGGCCTCTGGCCATACGCTGCGCTGCTATGTGGTGTCAGAGCCTGATGACGAAGAGTGGGCATGGAATGATGTGGTCGATGAGCTGGCGATACGCGCCAGCGTGGATGCTGCACCGCTCTTTACGCCCGCCTGTCCGGAAGTTCCCAGAGGGCTGATAGCCAGGCTACTGAGCTTTCGTCCGTAAGTCATAAACACAGGCAGGGTCCCTCCTGCCTAATCCTGCTTTCGTTCTGATCCGCATTAATACGTTGCCGACATCACATAAAACCCAGGCGGCCCTGCGGGCCGGGTAAAGACGGTGCTGACGCACCGTCTCTTTCCCTTCGCCTGCGCTTTCTCTCTCCGGGACGCTGTCTCGCGGTCTTCTCTCTCTGCTTCCTGCTGCTGTTTATCCCTTTTCTGTGCTGCAGCTGCTTCTCCGTTTTTCTGTCCATGAAGGTCAACGGCATAAACAGCCTGATGGCCCCCTCCGGCTCCCCGGCGTTGCCGGGTCGTCAGCCCCACTGCGCTAACCGGCTGCGCCGGTAAGCTCCGCCGAATCCCTGCGGGGTTCGGGCCTGCCGGCTAGGGTCTGATGGCAACGGCCAGGTCAACCCCTGCAGCGGGCTCTCGCCCGCGCGTTCACTGGCCACAAAAGACGTGGCCGCTGAGGACCGGCCCGGCACCGTGGCGTGCCGTTCCGGGGCCGTGCCCTGTTCATCCTTCCGCGTTGTGTTCTGTTTCCCTGAGCCCCTTCGCCGTGCAGAAACCTGGCACCCGGGCGTCTTCACGCAAGGGTCGCGCAGCTAAACGGCTGCACCCGGTCCCTGCGGGCTGCGGCTTTGCCGTTTCCCCCTGCGTTCAGCCTGATGCCCGCGCGCCTGTTCTGCCCTCACGGCGAGGAACTCAGAGAAACATCACTTAAACCACACGGGAGACACAACATGTCACAGCAGAACGTCAACACCACGGCTTCAGAATCTAAAGAATCATCTCTTTTTAACTGCGAAAACTACCGCGCAACGTATTCGCCGGATGACAACAAGCTGCGCCTGTATTCGCTGCACCGTCTTGATGAGGAAACGTATAAGCGTGTGAAGGATGCGGGCTTTAAGTATGCGCCGCGTCAGGGGCTTTTTGTTGCGCCAATGTGGACGCCCGATCGCGAAGACCTGCTGATCGAGCTGGCCGGCGAAATTGAGGATGAAGATCAGTCGCTCTTTGACCGCCAGGAGGAGCGCGCGGAGCGCTTTGAAGAGTACAGCGAAAAGCGCGCCGTTGAGTCAGATCAGGCGCTGGCCGCAGTAGACAGCCTGGCTTCGGCCATTCCCTTCGGCCAGCCGATTCTGGTCGGACACCATAGCGAGCGCCGCGCCCGCAAGCACGCGCAGAAGATTGAAAACGGCATGCGCCGCGCGGTCAATCTGTTTGAAACCTCGGAATACTGGGAGCGCCGGGCAGAGGCATCACTGCGTCACGCAACTTACAAGGAGCGCCCGGACGTGCGCTGGCGCCGTATTAAAAAGATTGAGGCTGACCTGCGTAAGGCTGAGCGCCGGCTTCAGGACGTGCAGAAATTTATCAAACTCTGGTCGTCCGCGAACCTTGACCGGGCAATGGCGCTTGTTATTGCAGGCGTCGATCACCTTCACTGCTGCTTTACCCTGGAGAAGTACCCGCGTTCGCCGGAGAAAAGCCAGTATGAAGGCAGCCGCAGCATCTGGTCAGCCCTCGAAGACGACATTATTACCGCCGAACAGGCTCGGGACATCTGCATTCCGTGCCATGAACGCACCATCGCGCGCTTAAGCCGCTGGGCCGCGCACTACCGCAACCGCATTGCCTACGAGCGCGCCATGCTGGACGAACACGGCGGCGTGCTGGCCTCAGATACCGAAATGGTACCGGGTGGCCAGGTTAAAAGTCGCGGGGAGTGGCTGACCATCATCCGCGTAAACCGTAGCGGCGGAAAAATCAGCTCGCTGGTTACTCCGGAATATTCGTTCATGTCACGGGGAAACGGCGCCGTCATCACCATCACGCCCGATCGCATTACGGAATACAAAGCGCCCAGCGCAGAGGAAGCAAAAACGGCGAAGGTGGCCGCGAAGCGCCCGCCGATTGTGAACTATCCGGGGGAGGGCTTTAAGCACATGACTAAGGAGCAATGGGGCAAAACGCACGGCGATTTTAAGCAGGTGAAAGGGGTTGCGGCCGGTGAGGATCACAAGGCTTACCGCATCCGCCGGGTGATGTCCACGGGCTACACGCTGTCGCCGGTTTACATCACCGATATGAAAACGGTAGAGGTGCCGCATTAAGAGCCAGTGCTCCCCGGCGGCGCCGGGGAGGTTATGTATATACAGATGACTTTATAAAGTGCCGGCGTTGCTGGCACGGGAGAACGTGAAATGCGTACCGAACTCAGCGCACGAATTGCGCACATGCAGCAGAAACTCAGCGGCCTGCAGCCCGTGGCCCGGGTGCATGTAGATACTCAGCTGTTTATTTCGTCCGATCAGGTGTGCCGGAAGCTTGTCACTCTGGCCGATGTCCGGCCGGGTTGCCGGGTGCTGGAGCCGAGCGCCGGGACCGGCGCCATTGTCCGTGCCGTGCTTGCGGCCATGCCGGGGATAATATGCCAGTGCGTGGAGATGAACGCGGCGCTGGCTGAGCATCTCAGCGCGACGTTTCCTGAAGTGGCCGTGACCTGCGCAGACTTTCTGAGCTGCGCCCCCCAGGCTGTTTATGACCGGATTATCATGAATCCGCCTTTTCGCCACGGCGACGATCTGAAGCATATCCGGCACGCGCTGAAAATGCTGGCGCCGGGCGGTAACCTGGTGGCGGTCTGCGCAAACGGTCCGCGTCAGCAGCGGGAATTTAAGGATATTGCGACGCATCAGGAGGTGCTGCCGCGCGGGACGTTCGCATATACGGACGTTTCAACAATGATTGTCCGCATTGATGCCTAATTGCCTGCCTTTATCGGCTTCGCGCCAGCGGGGCCGGATTAGTGCCGCCAGCTGGGGCCGAAAACGTCAACGGCGGCTGATAACGGCTGCGGCGGCTTCGCCGCCACGGCGGTTATTCTCCCTTAGACTGCGCTTTCTCTCTCCGGAACGCTGTATCATGGTCTTCTCTCTCAGCTTTCTACTGTTAATCCCCGTTCTGTGCTGCAGCTGCTTCACCGGTTTCCTCTCCAGAAGGTCAACGGCATGAACAGCCTNCTGTATCATGGTCTTCTCTCTCAGCTTTCTACTGTTAATCCCCGTTCTGTGCTGCAGCTGCTTCACCGGTTTCCTCTCCAGAAGGTCAACGGCATGAACAGCCTGATGGCCCCCTCCGGCTCCCCGGCTCTGCCGGGTCGTCAGCCCCACTGCGCTAACCGGCCTTGCCGGTAAGCTCCGCCGGACCGCGAAGCGTTCCGGGCCTGCCGGCTAGGGTCTGATGGCAAACGGCAAGGCTCACCTAACAGCTGACTTGAGATCTTTTTGGACTATTAGCGAAGCTAAATGGAGCCAATAAATATTTATAAATTAAGTTTTAAACAGAATTGATAGGAGGATTAGTGCCTATCATCGCAGCTGCGTAATAACATCCCTCATTTGAAGTGCAGGACATTGATTTCCAGGGTGTTAAGTTGCAAATTTCGCTATTGGAAACACGCAGAGATGCACCGCAAACAGTGTAAAAAGGACATCTATTTCTCGATAAGCTTGGTAAGTCTTCTGTTTTTAATATTTCCCCAGAGGGTCTGTAATGTAACAATATAAAATGAAAACAAGCGTTCAGTTTTTTGGAGCCAAAAAGAATTGACTCATCATTTTCTGGTAGTTCAAAATCGTACATAACATCACATTCTGGACTTTCGGGATCGTTATTTCTTTTTTGGATTATAGTGCAACCGCCAAACTTGCGAATAATATCATTCATTTCTAACGGGTTTTTTGCAATCTTTTTAATTATATTAAACTCAAGGAATGGATCTTGAGTCCTAAAACCCAAGTTATTTTTTATGCGTCTAAGCGTTAATTTAATGAAGTTCCCCATAGGTTCGTTAACAGGGAAAATATTGGTTATTTGGTTAATAGAGAGGTTTGTTCTGTTCTCCAGTTCACTTAACTGATTTTTTACATGCAAAACTAACTTTTCATACCTGAAGTCAGCTTCTAAGGATTCCATTTCTATTAATAAATTCAATAAGGCTCGTGGTGAATCATTTGATTGTAATGATGCTAACATACAACAAATTAAATCATCGCCAGTTAATGATGGTGCAACCTTTTTTGCTAATCCATTTACTGTATGATAGGGATAAAATGGAGATTCTTGCGGGGTAGCATTCATTTCCTCTGCGCATTTTGACTCTAGCATGTAAGCGACAGATTCGAGAATCTCAAGCAGGCCTATATCAAGATCATAGCTATTATTATTATAGCTCAGCTTGCATTTTATTAGGGAGGTATTGGTAACCTGACCATCAATGCACTTAAAAAGCTCTATTTCATATGTATCGAAGTATATGTCTTTACATTTAGCAGTGCTAGGTAGTGTGCATGTATTTCTTTTTCTATTTGAAATAATAAAGCTGAAGTGGTTTTTATTATTTTCAATAAGTTCTTGCTTAATATGACTTGAGCCGAGAGAAAAGTCTTGGTTTTCCATTGTCCAGCGAAAGTTATTCCATAATATTAACTGTGTACAAAAAAGAGAAAAGCCATTTATAGTTGAAATGTTATGAAGGAAATGAATCCACTCATGAAAAAAGAAAGAGAACTGAATGGGGTTTGTGAATCCGGCGGGATTATTAGGGTCTTCTAGTGCTGGGAAGTCCTTGGATAATGTAATAATTTGCGATTCAGGTAAGTAAGTTGCAATTGCAGCCATTTATAATCCCTAATTAGTTAACGTAGCAACGAAATCATCTGCCTTTTTGGCTTTTTAGACAACTTTTTTCTTAAAGCACGTGAAAGCAGTTGATTAAAATTTTACTTTTTAGTTGAGGCTCAAATAGATTGACTCATCCATTATTGTATCTTTATCGAAAGAAATTTTTCTAGCCTCACATATATACGCACAATGAAATGAGAAGCATCAGCCTGATGGCCCCCTCCGGCTCCCCGGCGTCGCCGGGTCGTCAGCCCCACTGCGCTAACCGGCCTTGCCGGTAAGCTCCGCCGAATCCCTCCGGGGTTCGGGCCTGCCGGCTAGGGTCTGATGGTAACGGCCAGGTCAACCCCTGCAGCGGGCTCTCGCCCGCGCGTTCACTGGCCACAAAAGGACGTGGCCGCTGAGGACCGGCCCGGCACCGTGGCGTGCCGTTCCGGGGCCGTGCCCTGTTCA
>NZ_JBNBPM010000025.1:0-25956 GCF_059412405.1 Pantoea sp. CFCC18179
TTGTCTGATAAATTGTTAAAGAGCGTTGCGAGCAGCGGCTGAACCGTCTGTCGCGAGGTGGCGTATATTACGCTTTCCTCCTTCGGAGTCAAACACTTTTTTCAGCGTTTTCATCCGGCGGAAGTTCTTTCGAATCTTCCTATCGAACACCGTATTCCGTAAACCGTTGTGCCGTGTCGATGGAGGCGCATTATAGGGAGTTGTTCGCAGCACGCAACCGCTAAATTCAATAAAAACAACTGTTCGCTGCATTCCACAGCAAAACCCCGCCTTATACGCAGTTACACACACACTTATCCACACTCCATCGCACAAATGAATTTAGGCGAGCATCACGCAAACGTTTTCGCTACAATGCCCGGCGACGTCAAGGATGCCCCTTTTGGGGCGTTACATGAGGCAAGTCTTCTCTTCTATATAGAAGAGAAACACTAAGCTTGATGTAACGCTCTTTATTACGCGAAACAAAGCCAAGGGATAAAACCACCATGCAACAACGTCGTCCAGTACGCCGCGCTCTGCTCAGTGTCTCAGACAAAGCCGGCATCCTCGAATTTGCTCAGGCACTCTCCAGTCGTGGTGTTGAGCTGCTCTCCACAGGCGGTACTGCACGTCTGCTGGCAGATGCGGGCCTGCCCGTCACTGAAGTTTCTGACTACACCGGTTTTCCGGAAATGATGGATGGACGCGTCAAAACGCTGCACCCGAAAGTGCACGGCGGTATTTTGGGTCGTCGCGGTCAGGATGATGCCATCATGGCCGAGCATGCCATCAACCCAATCGACATGGTGGTAGTAAACCTTTATCCCTTTGCCCAAACTGTGGCTAAACCGGATTGCTCGCTGGCTGATGCAGTCGAGAACATCGATATCGGCGGTCCAACCATGGTTCGCTCTGCGGCCAAAAACCATAAAGACGTAGCGATTGTGGTGAAGAGCAGCGACTACGCAGCCATCATTGCCGAGCTGGATGCCAACGAAAACTCACTGACGCTGGAAACGCGTTTCGATCTGGCCATCAAAGCCTTCGAACATACCGCCGCCTACGACAGTATGATTGCCAACTACTTCGGTAGCCTGGTTCCGGCCTATCACAGCGACAGCAAAGAACCTGCTGGCCGCTTCCCACGCACGCTGAACCTCAACTTCATTAAGAAGCAGGATATGCGTTACGGCGAAAACAGCCATCAGGATGCCGCCTTCTATATAGAAGAGAATGTGGCTGAAGCCTCTGTCGCCACGGCGCAGCAAGTTCAGGGTAAAGCACTCTCTTACAACAACATCGCCGATACTGATGCCGCACTAGAGTGCGTGAAAGAGTTTGATGAAGCAGCTTGTGTGATCGTCAAACACGCCAACCCGTGTGGCGTGGCCGTTGGCGGTTCGATTCTCGACGCTTACGAACGTGCCTACAAAACTGACCCGACTTCCGCTTTCGGCGGTATCATCGCCTTCAACCGCGAGCTGGACGAAGCGACCGCGCAGGCAATCATCAGCCGTCAATTTGTTGAAGTGATCATCGCGCCATCAGCCAGCGAAGCGGCGCTGAAAGTCACTGCCACTAAGCAGAATGTCCGCGTTCTGGTATGTGGTCAGTGGCAAGGTCGCGTATCGGCGTTGGATTTCAAACGCGTGAACGGTGGCATATTGGTGCAGGATCGCGATCTGGGGATGGTGGATGCCAGCCAGTTGCGCGTGGTCAGCAAGCGCCAGCCAAGCGAGCAGGAACTGCGTGATGCGCTGTTCTGCTGGAAAGTGACGAAGTTCGTCAAGTCTAACGCCATCGTCTATGCGCGTGACAATATGACCATCGGGATAGGCGCCGGCCAGATGAGCCGTGTTTACTCAGCCAAAATTGCCGGTATCAAAGCTGCTGACGAAGGTCTGGAAGTCAAAGGTTCAGCCATGGCTTCTGACGCCTTCTTCCCGTTCCGCGACGGCATCGACGCCGCGGCAGCTGTCGGCATCACCTGCGTAATTCAGCCAGGCGGTTCAATTCGTGATGATGAAGTGATTGCCGCTGCCGACGAGCACGGTATCGCGATGATCTTCACCGACATGCGTCATTTCCGCCATTAATCGTTGGGAACAGTACAGATGAAAATTTTAGTAATTGGTAATGGCGGACGTGAACACGCTTTGGCGTGGAAAGCAGCACAGTCACCGCTGGCTGAAACCGTGTTTGTCGCGCCAGGCAATGCCGGAACCGCACTGGAGCCGGCTCTGCAAAACGTGGCAATCAGCGCCACCGATGTGCCCGCACTGCTGGCCTTTGCGCAGAAAGAAAATATCGACCTGACCATCGTTGGCCCTGAAGCGCCGTTAGTGATTGGTGTCGTTGATGCATTCCGCGCCGCCGGTCTGAAAATCTTCGGCCCAACTCAAGCGGCTGCGCAGTTAGAAGGTTCTAAAGCCTTCACTAAAGATTTCCTGGCACGTCAGCAGATCCCAACCGCTGAATACCAGAACTTCACCGAAGTGGAACCCGCGCTGGCGTATCTGCGTGAGAAAGGCGCGCCAATCGTGATTAAAGCCGACGGACTCGCAGCAGGTAAAGGCGTGATCGTGGCGATGGAACTGGCTGAAGCGGAAGCAGCTGTGCAGGATATGCTGGCTGGTAACGCGTTCGGCGATGCCGGTCACCGCATCGTGATTGAAGAATTCCTTGATGGCGAAGAAGCCAGCTTTATCGTGATGGTCGATGGCAACAATGTGCTGCCAATGGCCACCAGCCAGGATCACAAACGCGTCGGCGATGGCGATACCGGCCCGAATACCGGCGGCATGGGAGCGTATTCTCCCGCGCCAGTGGTTACCGACGAGATCCACCAGCGCGTGATGGATCAGATCATCTGGCCAACCGTGAACGGCATGAAAGCAGAAGGCAACATCTATACCGGTTTCCTGTATGCCGGTTTGATGATCGACAAAGCTGGTCAGCCAAAAGTGATCGAGTTCAACTGCCGTTTCGGCGATCCAGAAACACAGCCGATCATGTTGCGTCTGCAATCGGAT
Organism: Pantoea sp. CFCC18179; assembly: GCF_059412405.1. Lineage (NCBI taxonomy): Bacteria > Pseudomonadati > Pseudomonadota > Gammaproteobacteria > Enterobacterales > Erwiniaceae > Pantoea > Pantoea sp. CFCC18179. The sequence continues at coordinate 3,015 of NZ_JBNBPM010000025.1, forward strand.
CTGGTTGAGCTGTGTCTGGCAGCGACTGACGGCAAATTGGATCAACAAACCTCGCAGTGGGATCCGCGCCCTTCACTGGGTGTTGTTCTGGCTGCTGGCGGTTATCCGGGCGACTACAACACGGGCGATCAGATCCACGGCCTGCCGCTGGAAGAAGTGCCAGATGGCAAAGTATTCCATGCCGGTACCACCATGAAAGACGATCTCGTTGTGACCAACGGCGGGCGCGTGCTGTGTGTAACCGCGTTGGGTGAAGATGTTGCCGCGGCGCAGAAGAACGCCTATGCGCTGGCGCAACATATTTCGTGGGATGGCAGCTTCTGCCGCCGCGATATCGGTTACCGCGCGATTAACCGCAAGTAAGCATTACAAGGGGCACCGCGTGTGCCCCTTATCATTTCGTCAGAAATCACTCTCTTGCGGCTGCCAGCTGCATTCATCCTCTGAAGTTGCACGCAGCAGTTGTATCCCTTCCGGCGCTTCCAGCCACGACACCATTAATGGCGCAGATTGACTTAGCTGTTGGCGACTCAGCGTAGCCAGCGTTGAACTATCGAAACCAACACTGACCACTTTACCGCTGCAATCACGCACTTGCGTGCCACCCAGCCAATGGCCCTGGTTCAACAACACGCGGCCACTCAGCAACGCATTGCTTTGGTCCAGCATGCGCTGCGCATCGAAGCGGTATAGCTCAATGCTATCGGCGCTGACCGCTTCACGCCGCCCGGCGAGCTGACGCTGCATGAAATTGAGATTGCCTTGATGATCGAAGCGCAAAGTCACATCGTCTGGCTGCGCGCCTGCAACGTGGCGCTCCACGCTAATCAGCTGCTGTTGCTGCCAATTGTAATCGGTGGTTTCCATCGCATCGCCATTGAACGGCGTGAAAACGGTGCGCAGATGAACGGTTTGATGATCGCTATTTTTGCGCCAGATGCGCACGGTGCCGCGGTCGGCCAAATAGCCGCTCGCCGTAAAGGCAGGAAGATCAGGAGTGGAACTACAGCCAGTGAGTAATGCTGCGAATAACAGGCCGTAAACGCGCTGAGAAAGGAGTTTCAGCATGGCAGGCTCCAGGCAACAAAAAGGGGCGTTAACGCCCCTTCTTTTAAAGCTAAACCGCAATGCGGAAACTTACTTAACAGCGTCTTTCAGAGCTTTGCCTGAGACGAACGCTGGCACGTTAGCCGCAGCGATTTTGATCTCTTTGCCAGTCTGCGGGTTGCGACCGGTACGCTCAGCGCGGTGGTTCACTTTAAAAGTACCAAAACCAACCAGTTGTACAGCATCACCTTCTTTCAGAGACTCAGTGATCGCAGCCAGGGTAGATTCCAGCGCAGTTTTAGCCTGGGCTTTAGACAGGTCAGCTTTCTCTGCGATCACATCAATCAGTTGAGTCTTGTTCATAAGTTATCCTTAAAGTGTATTTATCGCTTGCTAAGCAACGGGTACGCGGGAAAAGCCATTAAAAGCCTTGTTCAGCCAGCACGCACCGATAGCCACAATTTTCAGCCCCCCAAATGTAGACCAGACAGGGGGCCGATGTGAAGCCTCCAGGCGCGGTAATTCAGGCCTGAAGTCACGTTTTCTTGCCTTATTGCTGAAAAAGTATACCGATGTTACTGATTCCCGCTTCACGCAGGTCAGAACGCAGGCCTTTAATCAATTCTAAGTCGCGCTCTTCGCACTCTGACAACAGGCGGAAAATCTCCCACTGCAAGTCCCATTCATCAATCACAGCCTGGTTTTCACGCAGCTCTTCATCGCTCATTTCACGACCGGCTTGCGTCATTTCCAGGATGGCAACGGTCGTAATTGACGTGCGGCTGACTTCCACCGCGTGCTCCAGCGTTTCACCGCTGAGCTGAGCATGCAGCAATTCACTCAGTGCCACGCAAGCATCAATCGCTGGGTGCACGCCATAAACCTCAAAATCATCGCCATCGGGAATGGCGGCTTCCAGTTTTTCCAACTGCGTATCGAAATTGATTTTGGCGTCTTTCACCGTCAGGCTTTCCCAGATCAGATCGAGGATGCGGCGGTAGAGCTGCGGATCGGCAAATTCGGTCTGCTGACAGAAAGCCCAATAATTGGGGAACATACGTTCGCAGAGGCAGGCCATAAAGGTCATATGCTGCCAGCTTTCCAGCTTCGCCATACGCAAATGGACGGGATTCTGTAACATCAAACTTACTCTCAATAGGTTAGCTGGCGGCAGTGTACCGCAAAAGTTAGGCGCAAACAGCGCTAACGCGCATTTTGCCAACGCAGATACGCCGGACGCCCCGAAGCGACGGCATCTGCCCAGCGCGTAGGTTCCGGCAGACGATAACCCTTAGTGCAGGCCTCTACCCAATGCAACGCGCTGTCGATGCTCACGCGATGGCCGGTCGAGATAAACAGCGGATTGCAGCGCGCTTTGCTGCGCCACACCCAACCAATCTGTTCACCTTTATCGATCAACGGTTGGCGGCTGCCCGGTTCAGCAGCCAGATCAGCAAAGCGGCCACACAAGCGCTTCTTCGCCACGCCGATGGTCGGGACATCCACCAGCGAACCGAAATGCGCAGCCACACCGAGGCGACGCGGATGGGAAATACCGTGACCATCCACAAAGAGCAGATCGGGTTTCAACGAAAGCTGCCGCCACGCCGCTTGCAGCGCCGGCATTTCACGGAAGGATAGGAAGCCAGGAATATACGGCATGGTGGTAGCAATACGCGCGATGCGATGCTCCACCAGCGTTAAAGAGGGATACTCGAGGATAACCAAGGCGGCGCGGGTGATCTCGCCGCCCTGTTCAAAACCGACATCTGCGCCGCCAATCAAACGCGGCGGCAACACATCGAAATCATCTTGCCGCACCACGTCAGCAGCGCGTTGCAGTTGTTCCTGCCGTAATGCGGCTAAATCCATTCTCAACCCTGATGATAAGGACGCGACAAACGATGTACCGCTTCGACAAACGCGCCAGCGTGTTCCGGTGGCACATCAGGATGGATGCCGTGGCCGAGATTGAACACGTGGCCTTCGCCCGCGCCAAACCCCTCAAGAATGCCTGCAACTTCCTGCTCAATACGCGCTGGCGGCGCATACAGCATGGAAGGATCCATGTTGCCTTGCAGCGCAACTTTATCGCCTACACGGCGACGCGCATCGGCAATATCCGTGGTCCAATCGAGTCCCAACGCATCGCAGCCGGTTGCGGCCATCGCTTCGAGCCATTGGCCGCCACCTTTGGTGAACAGCGTAATCGGTACGCGGCGACCTTCATTCTCATGCAGCACGCTATCGACGATTTTGTGCATGTAATACAACGAAAACTCGCGGTAATCGCGCCCGGTCAGCACGCCGCCCCAGGTATCAAATACCATGACCGACTGCGCGCCGGCTTTGATCTGGGCGTTGAGATAAAGAATGACGCTGTCCGCCAGCTTATCCAGCATCAGATGCAGGGTTTGCGGATCGGCATACATCATCTTTTTGATTTTGGTAAAGGCTTTGCTGCTGCCGCCTTCCACCATATAAGTCGCCAGTGTCCACGGGCTGCCAGAGAAACCGATCAGCGGCACTTCGCCTTTCAGGTTATGGCGAATGGTGCGTACCGCATTCATCACATAACCGAGTTCTTGCTCAGGATCGGGCACCGGCAGCTTTTCGACATCGGCACGGCAGGTGATCGGATTGGAAAAACGCGGGCCTTCGCCAGTTTCGAAATAGAGACCAAGTCCCATCGCATCGGGAATGGTGAGGATATCGCTGAAGAGGATCGCGGCGTCCAGCGCATAGCGGCGCAGCGGTTGCAGCGTGACTTCACACGCCAGCTCAGCGTTCTTACACAGCGACATAAAATCACCGGCCTCAGCGCGCGTGGCTTTGTACTCCGGCAAATAGCGCCCAGCTTGTCGCATCATCCATACCGGCGTGACATCTACCGGCTGACGTAACAGGGCGCGCAGATAACGATCGTTCTTCAGTTCACTCATAATGGGCTCTCTCATGCTAAGGCCGGCAGTGTAGCATTTTCACGCCGCGCTGGCGCGACACAGGGCAACGGTATCTTCAATCAAACGACGCGCAACCGTGCCGGGCGGCGGTAACAGCGGCAGATCGTCGTAGCGATACCAACCGGCATCCAGCAGCTCTTTGCCGTCGTGTTGCAACTCGCCGCCGTCATATTCCGCCATGTAGGCCATCATTAATGAATGCGGGAACGGCCACGGTTGGGAAGTCACATAGCGCACATTTTTCACTCGCACATTGCTCTCTTCCATCACTTCGCGCGCCACCGCTTGTTCCAGGGTTTCGCCCACTTCGACAAAGCCTGCCAGCACGGTATAAATGTTGTTGCGATGACGAGCATGATTGGCGAGCAGAATTTCATCGCCACGACGGATGGCGACAATAATGCAGGGCGCAATTTGTGGGTAATAACGTTCACGGCAGTGATGACATAAGCAGGCAAATTCACGCTTACTGAGATGCATTTCATGGCCGCAGTAACCGCACCAGCGATGCGAGCGGTAGAACTCCGCCAGCTGCACGCCGCGTCCGGCGATCTGAAACAGCCCAACATCTTCATCAATCAATTGACGCACTGAAGCCATGCTATCCGGCCTTGATTGACGCACCAGCCACACATTTTCGCCCTGCCATTCGCCAATCAAAATCCCGTCGCTGCCATCCAGTCCAAACTCGCTGGATAAGCCATGCGGCAGCTCGCCCTGCGGCAACCAAAGTTTTTGCTCGTGGCTGACAACCCACCAACCAGCGTCTAAGCTTGAGATCTCACGTTGCATCTTAATCGTTGTCCTTAGCGTCAACTCGCACGCTGAAACCCTAATATTAAGTGTGTAATTAACAACTATAACCTACCTGGAGCCCCATATGCTTACCCAGTTAGATGACCTGACAGAGCGAGTAGGTGGCGGTAATGAATTGGTCGATACGTGGCTGCGCGCCCGTCGACAACTGCTCGTCACCTACTACGAGCTGATTGGCTTGAAGCCGCAAAAAGATGCCCTAACTGCGCTGGATGAACAAGCGCTGGATGCATTTTGTCACAACCTGGTGGATTACCTTTCTACCGGCCATTTCAGCGTGTATGAACACATTGTCAGCGAGATGCAGGGTGATAGCCCATTGTTGGTTGCCGCGCAGATTTATCCGGCACTTGAGGCCAATACCGATCGCATCATGCAGTTGTATGACGGCCATTTGCAGCAGGCGATTAATGACGATAACTGCACGGGGTTTCAGCAGGCGTTATCGGAAGTTGGCGAAGTGCTGGAATCGCGTTTTACGTTGGAAGACAAGTTGGTGCAGCTGGCGTGGGAACATCAACTGGCGCGCCCGCCGGTAGCCAATGACAGCCACATCGCCCGCCCGGCCTAAATCGCAAAAATTGTAAAATACTTGTTATTCCCAAAAAGCCCTCTTATGCTGAATGGGCTTTTTTAATGCCTTTTTATGGCCTTGAAGAGCCAAATTTTGCGATATAAGCGTAGCGTGCGCAGATAGTTCGCGCTCGGACAGCGCGCAGGGACCGGAGCGTACACGAAGTACGTGACGGTCACGAGCACTGCCCAGGCGTGAAATAGCAAGCAAAGCAGCTTATATCGTAAAACTAACACCTTGTCGGAGTGCCCTTAGGGGCTGAGACCGTTAATTCGGGATCCGCGGAACCTGATCAGGCTAGTACCTGCGAAGGGAACAAGAGTAAATATTATCAGCACGCTGCAAGCTGGCGCCCAGCATCGTCGCTGTTACTCCTTCCGAACTCTGGACAAGCAACTTCCCACTTACACAGGAAACTTGCTATGTCTGCTGCTAAAACGTCACGTCGTGAGCAACGCGCGCAAGCGCAAGAATTTATCGATTCACTACAGGGAACCGCCTTCCCTAACTCCAAACGCATCTGGATCACCGGCAGCCGTGCAGATATTCGCGTGCCGATGCGCGAGATTCAGCTCAGCCCCACGCATATTGGCGGCACGAAAGATAACCCGCAATATGAGCAGAACGAACCCGTTCCGGTATATGACACCGCTGGTGCTTATGGCGATCCCGATGCCAAAATCGATGTGCATCAGGGATTAGCCAAGCTGCGCGCCGCGTGGATTGATGAACGTGGCGACAGTGAAACCATCCACCAGCTCAGTTCCAGTTACACGCAGCAGCGTTTAGCCGATGAAGGCCTCGACCATCTGCGCTTTGAGCATCTGCCACAACCGCGCCGTGCCAAAGCCGGTCGCCGCGTGACTCAACTGCACTATGCACGCCAGGGCATCATCACGCCGGAGATGGAATTCATTGCGGTGCGGGAAAACATGGGACGCGAGCGAATCCGGGGTGAAGTGTTATTGCAGCAACATCCCGGCCACAGTTTCGGCGCGCATTTGCCGGAAAATATCACCGCCGAATTCGTGCGCCAGGAAGTCGCCAGCGGCCGCGCCATCATTCCAAGTAACATCAACCACCCCGAATCCGAACCGATGATTATTGGCCGTAACTTTCTGGTGAAAGTGAATGCCAATATCGGCAATTCAGCGGTGAGTTCCTCCATTGAGGAAGAGGTGGAGAAACTGGTGTGGTCGACGCGTTGGGGTGCAGACACCGTGATGGATCTCTCAACCGGCCGCTATATTCATGAAACGCGCGAATGGATTCTGCGAAACAGTCCGGTGCCGATTGGCACAGTGCCGATTTATCAAGCGCTCGAAAAAGTGAACGGCGTGGCGGAAGATCTTAACTGGGAGATATTTCGCGACACCTTGCTGGAGCAAGCGGAGCAAGGCGTGGATTACTTCACCATTCATGCAGGCGTGCTGCTGCGCTATGTGCCGATGACCGCCAAACGCCTGACGGGCATTGTCTCGCGCGGTGGATCGATCATGGCGAAATGGTGCTTATCGCATCACACCGAAAGCTTCCTGTATCTGCATTTCCGTGAGATTTGTGAAATTTGTGCCGCCTATGATGTTGCCTTGTCGTTGGGCGATGGCTTGCGTCCCGGCTCGATTCAGGATGCCAACGATGAAGCGCAATTTGCGGAACTGCACACGCTGGGCGAGCTGACCAAAATCGCCTGGGAATATGATGTGCAGGTGATGATTGAAGGTCCGGGACATGTGCCGATGCAGATGATTCGCCGCAATATGACCGAACAACTGGAACACTGCCATGAAGCGCCGTTTTATACGCTTGGCCCATTAACCACCGATATCGCGCCCGGTTACGATCATTTCACTTCTGGCATTGGTGCGGCAATGATCGGTTGGTTTGGCTGCGCTATGTTGTGCTACGTGACGCCCAAAGAACACTTGGGTTTGCCAAATAAAGAAGACGTAAAACAAGGGCTGATCACCTACAAGATCGCTGCGCACGCCGCGGATCTGGCAAAAGGCCATCCCGGTGCGCAGATCCGCGACAATGCGATGTCCAAAGCGCGATTCGAATTCCGCTGGGAAGATCAGTTCAATCTGGCGCTCGATCCGCACACCGCTCGCGCCTATCACGATGAAACCTTGCCGCAAGAGTCAGGAAAAGTCGCGCATTTCTGCTCAATGTGCGGCCCGAAATTCTGCTCAATGAAAATTACCCAGGAAGTGCGCGAATTTGCCGCCCGCCAACAGGCTGAAGCCCAGCCCATTGAGATTGGCATGGCGCAAATGTCGGATGCCTTCCGCAATCATGGTGGCGAGCTTTACCACGCTGCCGATGCACTTAAAAAGGAAAAAGTATGACTGACGCCTTCCCAGCCACATCCCGGAAACTGGGGCTGTATCCGGTAGTTGATAGCGTGGAGTGGATTGCGCGCCTGCTTGAAGCGGGGGTGCGCACCATCCAGCTGCGTATCAAAGATTGCCAGGATCACGAAGTAGAAGATGCTGTGCGCGAGGCGATTGCACTTGGCAAACAGTATCGTGCCCGCCTGTTTATCAATGATTACTGGCGTTTAGCCATTAAATACAACGCTTACGGCGTGCATCTTGGCCAGGAAGATCTGGATGTTGCTGACTTAGCCGCCATTCGTCAGGCCGGATTACGCCTTGGCTTATCGACGCATGATGATGCCGAGCTGGATCGCGCGCTGGCATTGCGCCCTTCGTACATTGCACTGGGGCACATCTATCCGACGCAAACCAAAGATATGCCCTCAGCCCCACAAGGCGTGGTGGAATTAAAACGTCATCTGGCGCGTTTGCAGGATGTATCAACCGTGGCGATTGGCGGAATTTCGCTGGCGCGCGTACCTGAAGTGCTCGCGACTGGCGTGGGCAGCATTGCGGTAGTCAGTGCAATTACCCAAGCGGCAGACTGGCGCGCGGCAACCGAGGAACTGCTGGCGCTAGTGGAAAATGGAACGCCATCCGCAGAAGCGATGTAATGCACTGTAAGGCGAGCAAGTATGCTGGAATCTGTCACGTATCGTTCTAAAGAGACGACTAGCGTGATTTCCAGACAAGATTAAAGTGTGCCTGCCCGCTGTCGCTTGCAGCGGGCCAGGGCTGGTTCTAACCTCTTCCAGCCCTGCCTTTCTTTAAATAGTCAGGGAGGAAGCATGCACAGTTTCAATACCACAGGCCATCATGGCACGCTCCACTGCGGCACCGAGTTTGGCAATCGCCTGCTCAGTGTGCTCGTTTATTGGCAAACCGTAGTTCAGGCGCAAGCAATTGCGATATTTACCCGATGCCGAAAACAGGGATCCTACCGCGACCTGTATTTTCAGCTCACGCAATTCGCTATTCAGCTTTATCGCATCAAACGCTTCGGGCAGCTCGATCCACATCAGGAAACTACCTTGCGGTCGTGACACACAGATTCCGCATGGAAAATAGTGGCGTACCCAGCAGCTAAAGGTTTCGTAATTGCGCTGGTAAACCTGGCGCATACGGCGCAGATGCGGCAAATAATGGCCAAGGCGAATAAACTCCGCCACCGCGTGTTGCGCCTGCGTCGCTGTAGAACCGGTGCTGATGTATTTCATATGCAGCACACGATCGCGATAACGTCCCGGCGCAACCCAACCCACGCGCAATCCCGGCGCCAAAGTTTTCGAAAACGAACTGCACAACAACACACGGCCATCGTTATCCAGCGACTTAATGGTAATCGGACGTGGATATTCCCACGCCAACTCGCCATACACTTCGTCTTCAATAATTGCCGCATCAAAACGCTGCGCCAACGTCAGCAGTGCACGTTTGCGAGCTTCGGGCATGATGAATCCCAGCGGGTTATTGCAGTTTGGCACCACGACTACGGCTTTGACCGGCCATTGCTCGAAGGCCAATTCCAGCGCTTCCAGGCTGATACCTGTTACCGAATCAGTAGGAATCTCGATGGCGCGAATGCCAAAACCACGCAAAGTCTGCATGGTGCCGTGAAAAGTTGGCGATTCAACAGCGATGATGTCACCAGCCTGACAAGTCGCGCGGATCGAAATCGACAACGCTTCGTGACAGCCGGTGGTAATAACAATATCTTCCGCTGTGAGCTGGCAGCCGCTGTCGATGGTCAAGCGCGCCACCTGCTCACGCAATGCCGCCACGCCGAGCAAGCTATCATAGTTGAGTTGATCGATATCCTGCTTCTGCGCCATGCGACTCTGTATTTTCCACAGCGGTTTCAACGTTGGCTGCGTCAAATCGGGTATCCCGCTTCCGAGTTGCAATACATCGTTGCTGGTACGACTGCTGAGCAACTCCAGCACCGACTCCCACTGCGTGATCTCCACCGGGCGCTGAGCAGGACGTGTCAACGCCGGAACCGGCGGCGTGGCTTTGCGCGTGGCGACAAAATAGCCCGAACGCGGCTGCGGCACGATAAGCTGCTTCTCTTCCAACAGATGATAAGCCTGCTGCACGGTGCTGATACTCACGCCATGCTCAAGGCTTAATGTACGCACCGATGGTAAGCGCTCGCCGCTGCGATACAGCCCTTGCTCAATACGATCGGAAAGCAAGCAGGCTAAATGTTGGTAACGTGTCATCGTATGCCTCGGCCAGTCATTATCGAAAGAAAACCAGTACAGATGGCATTTATTATTACCATTCAGATCCATTAGAGCGCAATCTGTATGTTAAAGATAAGTGATTTTTGCATCTGTATCGTAACGTGCAGGAAATAGACAATGCTCCTCAGGCAACCTACTGAGGGCAAGGATTATGGAATTCGATCAGAATCGTGCAGCAAAACCGTTCAACGTCACTTTGCTGGATATTTTTCGTGGTGCAGTACGCATGGTCAAAAGCTGGAAGGCTCGGCGTGAAACCGCCCGCATCCTCTCGCAGTTAAGTGACAACCAGTTACGCGACATTGGGCTGACGCGCCAGGATATTTGCCGCAAGTTATAGCGACTTTGAGCCTTACCAATATTGAGGCGAAAAAAAACCCTGCCGAGGCAGGGTTTTTTATTGGCTAAGCTTTAGCGGACGAATTACTCGTCGTCGCTTCCACCCAAGCCTGCGTTCAGCAATTCAGCCAGGCTAGCAGAGGCTTCATCCGCAGTAACCTGCGGTGCAACCGGCACTTCACCCGCAGAGCGGCGACGCATACGATCCTGGTGATAAGCATAACCGGTACCGGCTGGGATCAGACGACCCACGATTACGTTCTCTTTCAGGCCGCGCAGTTCATCACGCTTACCTGCAACTGCTGCTTCGGTCAGGACACGTGTAGTTTCCTGGAACGATGCTGCAGAGATGAACGATTCGGTTGCCAGTGACGCTTTGGTGATACCCAGCAGATCGCGCATGAAGGTCGCGCCGATTTTGCCATTTGCTTCAAGTTCACGGTTAGAGATCTTGATGCGTGAGTATTCAGCCTGCTCACCTTCCAGGAAGTCAGTGCTTCCCACGCTCGAGATGGTTGCTTTACGCAGCATCTGACGAACGATGACTTCAATGTGTTTATCGTTAATCTTAACGCCTTGCAGACGGTAAACTTCCTGCACTTCGTTAGTGATGTAACGGGTCACAGCATGGACGCCACGCAGACGCAGGATGTCGTGCGGAGACTCTGGGCCGTCAGATACGACGTCACCACGTTCCACGCGCTCACCTTCGAATACGTTAAGCTGACGCCATTTTGGAATCATCTCTTCGTACGGATCGCTACCATCAACCGGCGTGATCACCAGACGACGCTTACCTTTGGTCTCTTTACCGAAGGAGATGATACCGCTAATCTCCGCCAGGATTGCTGGCTCTTTCGGACGACGCGCTTCGAACAAGTCAGCAACGCGCGGCAGACCACCGGTAATATCCTTGGTACCGCCAGATTCCTGCGGAACACGCGACAGCGTATCACCGGCACTGATCTTAACGCCATCTTCCAACTGGACAATCGCTTTGCCCGGCAGGAAGTACTGAGCTGGCATATCGGTACCAGGAATCAGAACATCATTACCATTGGCATCAACGATTTTCAGCGCAGGACGCAGATCTTTACCGCCCGCAGTACGTTCTGCAGAATCCAGAACCACCAGCGATGACAGACCGGTCAGGTCATCAGTCTGACGAGTAATCGTCTGACCGTCGATCATGTCAGTGAAGCGAATGAAACCGCCCACTTCGGTGATGACCGGCATGGTATGCGGATCCCAGTTTGCTACGGTTTCGCCCGCTGCAACCTGCTCGCCATCACCTTTAGCCATGACCGCACCGTAAGGCACTTTATAGCTCTCTTTGGTACGACCGAACTCGTCGATCATTTTCAGCTCAACGTTACGTGAAACGATAACCAGCTTCCCTGAGGAGTTGGTTACTGACTTCGCGTTGGTCAGCTTGATAGTACCTTTGTTCTTCACCTGGATGCTGGATTCAGCAGCCGCACGAGATGCCGCACCACCGATGTGGAACGTACGCATCGTCAGCTGAGTACCCGGCTCACCGATGGACTGTGCTGCGATAACACCGATGGCCTCACCTTTATTGATGATGTGACCACGTGCCAGATCGCGACCGTAGCAGTGTGCGCACACACCGAAGTCGGTTTCACAGCCAACAACCGAACGCACTTTGATCGCATCGACTGAATTCAGTTCGATCACATCACACCAGTGCTCATCGATCAGGGTGTTACGCGGAATCAGGATGTCCGCAGTGCCCGGCTTCAGAACGTCTTCCGCAGTCACACGACCCAGAACACGCTCACGCAGTGGCTCTTTAACGTCGCCACCTTCGATGACCGGAGTCATCATGATGCCTTCGAACGTGCCGCAGTCATCTTCGGTAACAACCAGATCCTGTGCAACGTCTACCAGACGACGCGTCAGATAACCGGAGTTAGCGGTTTTCAGTGCGGTATCCGCAAGACCTTTACGCGCACCGTGCGTCGAGATGAAGTACTGGAGTACGTTCAGACCTTCACGGAAGTTCGCGGTGATCGGCGTTTCGATGATTGAGCCATCTGGCTTAGCCATCAGACCACGCATACCGGCCAGCTGACGAATCTGTGCTGCAGAACCACGCGCACCGGAGTCGGCCATCATGTAGATGCTGTTGAACGAAACCTGCTGCTCTTCTACGCCATCACGGTTGATAACGGTTTCAGTTTGCAGGTTATCCATCATCGCTTTGGAAACGCGTTCGTTAGCGGCGGCCCAAATATCGATAACTTTGTTGTAACGTTCGCCAGCAGTTACCAGACCAGACTGGAACTGTTCCTGAATCTCAGCAACTTCCGCTTCCGCTTCGGCTACGATTTCCGCTTTCTTCGCTGGGATTACCATGTCGTCGATACCTACAGAGGCACCTGAACGGGCTGCGTAAGCAAAACCGGTGTACATGGTCTGGTCAGCAAAGATAACGGTCGGCTTCAGGCCCAGGATGCGGTAACAGGTGTTCAGCATCTTGGAAATCGCTTTCTTACCCAACGCCTGGTTGACGATGGAGTAAGGCAGGCCTTTCGGTACGATCATCCACAGAATCGCACGACCAATGGTGGTGTCGATAATGCTGGTTTTCGCAACGAACTCTTCCTGCTCGTTCTTTGTGTATTCGGTGATACGCACTTTAACGCGTGCATGCAGCTCGGCCAAGCCAGCGCGGTAAACACGCTCAGCTTCTTTCGGGCCAGTCAGCACCATGCCTTCGCCTTTGGCGTTCACTTTGTCGCGGGTCATGTAGTACAGACCCAAAACAACGTCCTGAGAAGGAACGATGATTGGCTCGCCGTTCGCTGGTGACAGAATGTTGTTGGTCGACATCATCAGCGCACGCGCTTCCAGCTGGGCTTCCAGCGTCAGCGGTACGTGAACAGCCATCTGGTCACCATCGAAGTCGGCGTTATATGCCGCACAAACCAGCGGGTGCAGCTGGATGGCTTTACCTTCGATCAGAACCGGTTCAAACGCCTGGATACCCAAACGGTGCAGAGTTGGTGCACGGTTCAGCAGTACCGGGTGCTCACGGATCACTTCGTCCAGGATATCCCAAACGACAGCTTCTTCGCGCTCAACCATTTTCTTAGCGGCTTTGATGGTGGTGGCCAGGCCACGCAGTTCCAACTTGCCATAGATGAATGGTTTGAACAGCTCAAGAGCCATTTTCTTCGGCAGACCGCACTGATGCAGACGCAGGTATGGACCAACGGTGATGACTGAACGACCAGAGTAGTCAACACGTTTACCCAACAGGTTCTGACGGAAACGACCCTGCTTACCTTTGATCATGTCTGCCAGAGATTTCAGCGGACGCTTGTTCGAGCCAGTGATGGCGCGACCACGACGGCCGTTATCCAGCAGTGCATCAACCGCTTCCTGCAACATACGTTTTTCGTTACGTACGATGATATCTGGCGCAGCCAGATCCAGCAGGCGTTTCAGACGGTTGTTACGGTTGATCACACGACGATACAGATCGTTCAGATCTGACGTTGCGAAACGACCACCATCCAGCGGTACCAGCGGACGCAGATCTGGCGGCAGAACCGGCAGAACGGTCAGGATCATCCACTCTGGCTTGTTACCAGACTGAACGAACGCTTCCAGCAACTTAATACGCTTGGTCAGCTTCTTACGTTTGGTCTCGGAGTTGGTTTCGTTCAGCTCTTCACGCAGCTGCTCGCACTCTTGCTCCAGATCCATATTTTTCAGCAGCGCCTGGATAGCTTCCGCACCCATCTTCGCGTCAAATTCGTCACCGAACTCTTCCAGCGCGTCAAGGTACTGCTCTTCGGTCAGAATCTGACGTTTTTCCAGGTTGGTCATGCCGCCTTCGATCACCACATATGATTCGAAGTACAGCACGCGCTCGATATCACGCAGCGGCATATCCAGCAGCAAGCCGATACGCGAAGGCAGTGATTTCAGGAACCAAATGTGCGCAGTTGGTGAAGCCAACTCAATGTGGCCCATGCGCTCACGACGTACTTTGGTCTGTGTAACTTCAACGCCACACTTCTCACAGATCACGCCGCGATGTTTCAAACGCTTGTACTTACCGCACAGGCATTCGTAATCTTTTACCGGTCCAAAAATACGGGCGCAGAAAAGACCGTCACGCTCCGGCTTGAAGGTACGGTAGTTAATGGTTTCCGGCTTTTTAACTTCACCAAAAGACCATGAACGGATCATGTCTGGCGAAGCCAGAGCAATTTTGATCGCATCAAACTCTTCGGTCTTAGTTTGCGCTTTCAGAAACTTAAGTAAGTCTTTCACGGATTAGCTCCCGTCGGAGTGGAACTCTCAGGGACGCGCACCCGAAGTGCACGTCCCGTAACCAGTACTTGCGAGTACTTACTCGTCTTCCAGCTCGATGTTGATACCCAGCGAGCGAATCTCTTTCAACAGTACGTTGAAGGATTCCGGCATGCCCGGTTCCATCTGATGGTTGCCGTCAACGATGTTTTTATACATCTTCGTACGGCCGTTAACGTCATCAGATTTAACGGTAAGCATTTCCTGCAGGGTATACGCGGCACCGTATGCTTCCAGTGCCCACACTTCCATCTCACCGAAGCGCTGTCCACCGAACTGCGCTTTACCACCCAGCGGCTGCTGAGTAACCAAGCTGTAAGAACCGGTAGAACGCGCATGCATCTTGTCGTCGACCAAGTGGTTCAGTTTCAGCATGTACATGTAACCTACGGTTACCTGACGCTCAAACTGCTCACCGGTACGGCCATCAAACAAGGTGATCTGACCGGAAGAAGGCAAACCGCCAAGCTGCAACAGCTCTTTGATTTCGCTCTCTTTCGCACCATCAAATACCGGAGTCGCGATTGGCATACCCTTCTTCAGGTTTTCTGCCAGACGCAGTACTTCGTCATCTGTGAAGGTGTTCAGGTCAACTTTCTGACGCACATCAGTACCCAGATCGTAAGCACGCTGAATGAAATCACGCAGTTTAGAAACTTCTTCCTGCTTCTTCAGCATCGCATTGATCTTCTCACCAATGCCTTTTGCCGCCATACCTAAGTGAGTTTCCAGGATCTGACCGATGTTCATACGCGATGGTACGCCCAGCGGGTTCAGTACGATGTCGACCGGCGTACCGTTCTCATCGTAAGGCATGTCTTCGATTGGGTTAATCTTAGAGATAACACCCTTGTTACCGTGACGACCTGCCATCTTGTCACCAGGCTGGATCTGACGTTTAACGGCCAGATACACCTTAACGATTTTCAGCACGCCAGGTGCCAGATCATCGCCTTGAGTGATTTTGCGACGCTTAGCTTCGAGTTTCTTCTCAAACTCGTGCTTCAATTCGTCATACTGCTCAGCCAGCTGCTCCAGAGAATTCTGCTTCTCTTCGTCAGTCAGGCCCAGTTCCAACCAGCGCTCACGTGGCAGTTTGTCCAGCTTCTCAGCTTCAACACCACCAGAGATCAGTACTGCCTGGATACGACCAAACAGGCCCGCTTCGAAGATCTGCAATTCTTCAGACAGGTCTTTCTTAACCTGCTTAAGCTGCATTTCTTCAATTTCCAGCGCGCGCTTGTCTTTTTCCACGCCATCACGGGTGAAGACCTGCACGTCGATAACAGTACCGGATACGCCGTTCGGTACGCGCAGTGACGAATCTTTCACGTCAGAGGCTTTTTCACCGAAGATCGCACGCAGCAGCTTTTCTTCTGGCGTCAGCTGGGTTTCACCTTTCGGTGTTACCTTACCAACCAGAATGTCGCCACCGGTCACTTCCGCACCGATATACACGATGCCGGATTCATCCAGTTTAGAAAGCGCAGCTTCACCCACATTCGGGATATCAGCGGTGATCTCTTCTGGCCCCAGCTTGGTGTCACGAGACACACATGCCAGTTCCTGGATGTGAATGGTGGTGAAACGGTCTTCCTGTACCACACGCTCAGAAACGAGGATGGAGTCTTCGAAGTTGTAACCGTTCCATGGCATGAACGCCACGCGCATGTTCTGACCCAATGCCAGTTCACCGAGATCGGTAGACGGGCCGTCAGCCAGCACGTCGCCACGTTCAATCGGCTCACCCAGGTTTACACACGGCATCTGGTTGATGCAGGTGTTCTGGTTAGAACGGGTGTATTTGGTCAGGTTGTAGATGTCGATACCCGCTTCGCCCGGATACATCTCTTCTTCGTTAACTTTGATAACGATACGAGAAGCATCAACGTACTGAACGGTACCACCACGTTTCGCGACAGCGGTTACACCGGAGTCAACCGCTACAGCGCGTTCCATACCAGTACCAACCAGCGGCTTATCAGCTCGCAGAGTTGGAACTGCCTGACGTTGCATGTTCGCACCCATCAAGGCGCGGTTAGCATCATCGTGCTCCAGGAACGGGATCAGTGATGCACCGACAGAAACCACCTGCTGGGTGGAAACGTCCATGTAGTCAACTTGATCGCGGCTGAACAGGCTTGATTCACCTTTGCTACGGCAAGTGACGAGATCGTCAACAAAGCTGCCATCTTCTGCAAGGTTGGTGTTCGCCTGAGCGATAACGTAATTACCCTCTTCAATCGCAGAGAGGTAATGAATTTCATCACTCACTTTGCCGTCAACAACGCGACGATACGGAGTTTCGAGGAAACCGTATTCGTTAGTCTGCGCGTAAACAGAGAGTGAGTTAATCAGACCGATGTTCGGGCCTTCTGGCGTTTCGATAGGACATACACGACCGTAGTGGGTTGGGTGTACGTCACGTACTTCGAAGCCAGCACGCTCACGAGTCAGACCGCCTGGGCCCAGTGCAGAGATACGACGTTTGTGCGTAATCTCAGACAACGGGTTGTTCTGGTCCATGAACTGTGACAATTGGCTTGAACCGAAGAACTCTTTCACCGCCGCCGAGATTGGCTTGGCGTTGATCATGTCCTGCGGCATCAATGTGTCAAGATCGCCCAGAGACAGACGTTCTTTAACTGCACGCTCAACACGCACCAGACCTACACGGAACTGGTTTTCTGCCATTTCGCCAACAGAACGAATACGACGGTTGCCGAGGTGATCGATATCATCCACTTCACCGATACCGTTACGGATACCGATAAGTTTCTTCATCACTTCGATGATGTCTTCTTTGCTCAGGATGCCTGAACCTTCGATTTCATCACGTAGCAGAGAACGGTTGAACTTCATGCGGCCTACCGCAGAAAGATCGTAACGATCTTCAGAGAAGAACAGGTTCTCGAACAGGTTTTCAGCGGCTTCACGCGTCGGTGGCTCACCAGGACGCATCATGCGGTAGATCTCAACCAGCGCGCTCAAGCGATCGTTGGTTGGGTCAACACGCAGGGTCTCGGAGATATATGCACCGTGATCCAGGTCGTTGGTGAACAGAGTTTCGATGCGCTTGTGGCCCGACTGGCTCAGTTTCGCCAGCAGATCCAGAGACAATTCCATGTTGGCAGGAACGATCAGCTCACCGGTGTTCAGATCAACGTAGTCTTTAGCAACGACTTTGCCCGCGATGTATTCGACTGGCACTTCAATATGCTGAATGCTGTCTTTTTCCAGCTGACGGATATGGCGCGCAGTGATGCGACGACCTTTCTCAACGTAGACCGTGCCGTTGGCTTCGATATCGAAGGAGGCGGTTTCACCACGCAGGCGCTCTGGCACCAGTTCCATCTGCAGTTTGTTGTCGCGAATTTCATAAACAACTTTGTCAAAGAACAGATCAAGGATTTGTTCTGAGGTGAAGTTTAACGCGCGCAGAATGATACTGGCCGGCAGCTTACGACGACGGTCAATACGGACGAAGAGGTTGTCTTTCGGGTCAAACTCGAAGTCGAGCCATGAACCGCGGTAAGGGATAATACGTGCGTTATACAGCACTTTACCGGAAGAGTGCGTTTTACCCTTATCGCTGTCGAAGAACACGCCAGGACTACGATGCAGCTGAGAAACGATAACACGCTCAGTACCGTTGATAACAAAGGTACCGTTGTCTGTCATGAGCGGAATTTCACCCATGTAGACTTCTTGTTCTTTAATGTCTTTTACGGTGCCTTCCGGCGCTTCGCGCTCGTAGATCACCAGACGCAGTTTCACACGCAGCGGTGCCGAATAGGTCACGCCACGGATCTGACATTCAGTTACGTCAAAGACCGGCTCACCCAAACGGTAGCTTACATATTGCAACTCAGAGTTGCCGCTATAGCTTGAGATTGGGAATACGGAGCGGAAGGCAGCTTCCAGACCGTATTGGCCTTCTGGATCTTGCTCGATAAACTTCTGGAACGAGTCAAGCTGGATAGAAAGGAGATAAGGTATGTCCAAGACTTGTGGACGTTTACCAAAATCCTTACGAATACGTTTTTTCTCGGTATAGGAGTAAACCATAGGGTTCCTCAGCTAGCTGACATGTCGAACCACGCTGTCCGTCCTGATAAGGACAGTTCATGCAACACTATTTTGTTTTTCATGCGATGCGGTGCACCCCATGCAATACATCTTTCTATCACTCTTAAATCATTTCATCGCCGTTGTGCAGGCAGGGAACCTTCACAGGAGAGCGGTATATTAAGGCGTCGATAGAAAAAGATATTGAAGAGGAGGGATGGACAAACAGTGCGAAACGCCATCACTCCCCTGTAGCGCAAAAAGGCTGGTGACCTTAAGAGTCACCAGCCATCAGCCTAAAGTTACTTAGGCTGCAACCCGAAGGTTGTCTTACTTAACTTCAACTTCAGCGCCAGCTTCTTTCAGCAGTGCTTCCAGAGCAGCTGCGTCATCTTTGCTGATGCCTTCTTTGATTGCGCCAGTAGCTTCAACCAGGTCTTTAGCTTCTTTCAAGCCCAGGCCAGTTGCAGTACGTACCGCTTTGATTACTGCGACTTTGTTAGCGCCAGCAGCTTTCAGAATTACGTCGAACTCAGTTTTCTCTTCAACAGCTTCAGCTGGGCCAGCAGCAACAGCTACAGCGGCAGCAGCAGAAACGCCGAATTTTTCTTCCATAGCAGAAACCAGCTCAACTACTTCCATTACGGACATAGCTGCAACAGCTTCCAGAATTTGGTCTTTAGTGATAGACATATCGATTGTTCCTAAAAATCAGAAAAAGTTTATACGTTAGCAAGCACGAAGGAAAAGAATTTGGCCTTAAGCCGCTTCTTTTGCATCGCGCACAGCAGCCAGAGTGCGAACCAGTTTGCCAGCAGCGGCTTCTTTCATGGTCGACATCAGACGTGCCAGTGCTTCTTCGTAAGTCGGCAGAGTTGCCAGACGGTCAATATTGGCCGCCGTGATCAGCTCACCTTCAAAGGCTGCAGCTTTGACCTCAAATTTTGCATTCGCTTTAGCGAAATCTTTGAACAGACGAGCAGCAGCGCCCGGGTGTTCCAAAGAATATGCAATCAGGGTCGGACCAACAAACGTGTCTTTCAGGCACTCAAAAGGAGTACCTTCAACGACGCGGCGCAGCAGGGTGTTACGAACAACACGCATGTAAACGCCAGCTTCACGACCTGCTTT
Organism: Pantoea sp. CFCC18179; assembly: GCF_059412405.1. Classification (NCBI taxonomy): domain Bacteria; kingdom Pseudomonadati; phylum Pseudomonadota; class Gammaproteobacteria; order Enterobacterales; family Erwiniaceae; genus Pantoea; species Pantoea sp. CFCC18179. Next base: position 22,924 of record NZ_JBNBPM010000025.1, read on the forward strand.
ACGCAGTTCGGTCATTTTATCAACGGTAACGCCGCGAGAATCCGCAACAACCGCTGAAAGCGCGCCTTTGGCTACTTCGCTAACTTCAGCAACAATCGCTTGTTTGCCTTGAAGATTTAATGCCATTAGCTTTGCTCCTGGATTAGCCGGGAATAATTTCCCGGAACTCACTTCACTCATTCACCCGGAAGTGATGAGCGCTATTACACGGTGAGCAGAATCCAGTGAAGAAAAAATTCTTTTTGGTTCTGTCACCGTCTACGCAGGGTATTAAGCAAGATATCTAGGATATTTCGCTCCTGCGGTCTCGGACGGAGGCCAGGATAAGGCCTGGCTCCAACCTAAGCAGCTGAATTATTGAGTTTTAAGGCTCGATGACTCAGTTACTTTGAATCTGGGTTCTGAGTTGAGTAATCAACCAGCACAACGGGCGTAAGATTCTAGATGAATTTTTCGCCCGTTACAAGCAGCAATTAGTTTGCTGATGCGCTCAGACCAGCCTGGTCAACGGCAACGCCGGCGCCCATGGTGGTAGAGATGCTAACTTTCTTGATGTACACGCCTTTCGCCTGTGATGGTTTTGCTTTTTTCAGCGCAATCAGCAGAGATTCCAGGTTTTCTTTCAATTTGTCTGCGTCAAAATCCACTTTACCGATGGTAGTGTGGATGATGCCGTTTTTGTCGTTACGGTAACGAACCTGACCTGCTTTAGCATTCTTAACTGCTTCAGCAACGTTAGGAGTTACAGTACCCACTTTAGGGTTTGGCATCAGACCGCGTGGGCCCAGAACCTGACCCAACTGGCCAACAACGCGCATTGCATCTGGAGATGCGATAACAACGTCAAAGTTCATTTCGCCTTTTTTGATCTGCTCAGCCAGGTCTTCCATACCAACCAGCTCTGCGCCAGCTGCTTTAGCAGCTTCAGCGTTTGCACCTTGGGTGAAGACGGCAACACGTACTGAACGACCAGTACCGTGTGGCAGAACGGTCGCGCCGCGTACGTTCTGATCAGATTTACGTGCATCGATGCCGAGGTTAACAGCAACGTCTACGCTCTCAACGAACTTAGCAGTAGCCAGTTCTTTCAACAGAGCAACAGCTTCGGTGATGTCGTACTGCTTGGTCGCGTCAACTTTGTCGCGAATTACGCTCATGCGCTTGGTCAGCTTAGCCATTTATTAATCCTCTACTACCAGGCCCATGGAACGAGCAGTACCTTCGATAGAGCGAGTCATCGCTTCTACGTCAGAACCAGTCATGTCCGCAGCTTTAGTTTCTGCGATTTCACGTACCTGAGCACGAGTCACTTTACCGACTTTATCTTTGTTCGGCTTACCAGAACCAGACTTGATGCCAGCTGCTTTTTTCAGCAGAACGGCAGCAGGAGGTGTCTTAGTAACGAAAGTGAAAGAACGGTCGCTGTATACGGTGATAACAACTGGAGTAGGCAGGCCTTTCTCCAGGGATTCAGTCTTAGCGTTGAACGCTTTGCAGAATTCCATGATGTTAACACCCTGCTGACCCAGTGCTGGACCAACAGGTGGGCTTGGGTTAGCCATACCAGCTGCAACTTGCAGCTTGACGTAGGCTTGTACTTTCTTGGCCATGATATTTCCTCTATTGGGTTTTAGCGCCTGGAAAACAGGCTCCCCGTGATAACGATTTACACGCTGTTAGCAGCGCATAAAAACAAAAGGCGCGAAATTATAGGTAAATTTCGCGCCTTCTGCAAGAGCTAAAAAGTGAACAAAAGGATTAACCTTTCTCCACCTGAGCGAAGTCGAGTTCCACAGGCGTTGCACGACCAAAGATGGAAACAGAGACTTTCAAGCGACTCTTTTCGTAGTCCACTTCTTCGACCACACCATTGAAGTCGGCAAATGGACCATCGCTGACGCGTACCATTTCGCCTGGCTCGAACAGCGTTTTTGGACGCGGCTTGTCACCAACCTGCTGCAGGCGGTTCATGATCGCATCAACTTCTTTATCACTGATTGGCGCAGGACGGTCAGAGGTACCGCCAATAAAGCCCATTACACGCGGTACACTGCGTACTAAATGCCAGCTGGCGTCATTCATCACCATCTGAACCAATACGTAGCCAGGGAAGAATTTACGTTCGCTTTTGCGACGCTGACCGCCACGGATTTCGACGACTTCTTCAGTCGGCACCATGACTTCGCCAAAAAGCTCTTCCATGTTGTGCAGTTTGATATGCTCGTGCAGCGATTTCGCTACGCGGGCTTCAAAACCGGAGAACGCCTGAACGACGTACCAGCGTTTTTTTGGAGCTTCAGACATCTCAGAACCTCAGGCCAGTGATAAACGATACCAGACGGACCAGAATACCATCCAGCCCCCACAAAATCAGTGACATCACGGCAGTTACCGCGGCGACGATTAACGTGGTGTGCAATGTTTCCTGGCGAGTTGGCCAAATGACCTTACGCATTTCGGTTCTTGCTTCACGAGCAAACGCTACAGTCGCTTTGCCTTTGATTGTCAGCAGTGCAATGCCGCCTGCAGCTGCAATCAACACAACGACAGCCAATGCACGCAGAGGCAGTGTTACATCGCGATAAATATAGTTGCCGACGATTGCCACCAGGAGCAAGGCGATCACAACGACCCACTTCATCGCTTCAAGGCCGCGCCCGCTTCCTTGAGCTTCGGTATTCGCACTCATAAACCAACCTGCCACAATAATTCAGAAACTATACTGCCCCGCAGTGCGAGGCATCCAAACCGAATGAGCTTTTGCAGCGTAACTCGGTATCCAACGCCGTAAAACAGAGCCTGTCTCAGCAATGATTATGGTGCAAAATCACTGATGAGCCAGGTTCTATACAACAGCGTGCAAAAAGGGCATCAAATGATGCCCTTTCCTTGTGCATTGCGTCAAATCTTATCGCAATTAAGCGATAATTTCAGCAACAACACCCGCACCAACAGTACGGCCGCCTTCACGGATTGCGAAACGCAGACCCTGATCCATCGCGATTGGCTTGATCAGAGTTACAGTCATTTTCA
>NZ_JBNBPM010000026.1:0-25493 GCF_059412405.1 Pantoea sp. CFCC18179
TTCCTCCTTCGGAGTCAAACACTTTTTTCAGCGTTTTCATCCGGCGGGATGAATTTCTTCACTCCCTGCTGAGCCGTCTGCGTTGCCGCTTTGCCGTCTCAGTGGTGGCGCATTATAGGGATCCGAATTTTTTGCACAACCCCTTTTTTCGATCTTTTTTATCAACTGGCGAGTTTTCATTCTTTTCGCTGCGATCGCGAGCGATCCGCTCAAAAATCATCTTGTTTATCGGCCTTTTAGACTCCAGGCTTGGGTAAACATGTAAAAGGAGAAGATCATGTCTACAGCCCTACGACCTTATAAGAACCATTTTCCACAAACTGGCGATAGCGTGATGATCGACAGTAGCAGTGTAGTAGTGGGTGAAGTGCAACTCGCTGATGACGTCAGCATCTGGCCGCTGGTCGCTATTCGCGGCGACGTAAACAAAGTGGTGATTGGTAAAAGAAGCAATATTCAGGACGGAAGCGTATTACACGTCACCCATAAGTCCACCAGCAATCCAACAGGCTATCCGCTACTTATTGGCGAAGACGTTACTGTCGGCCACAAAGCTATGCTTCACGGCTGCACCATTGGCGATCGTGTGCTTGTCGGTATGGGATCGATTTTGCTGGATGGGGTGATCGTTGAGGATGATGTGATGATTGGCGCCGGCAGCTTAGTGCCGCCGGGCAAGCGTCTGGAAAGCGGTTACCTCTATTTAGGCAGCCCGGTGAAGCAAGTGCGACCACTTACTGAAGCGGAGATCGCCGGGCTGCTTTACTCTTCTAACAATTACGTTGGTTGGAAGAATGAATATCTCGCTCAGGCAAGCGAGACCAATCCTTAATTCACTGTTGCATCGTTTGCTTCAGTTTGGCTATCACTGGCGTCATCTCTGGCATCACGCCATGCCAAAGCATAAAGGCGTGTGCGGCCTGCCCAACTAACATCCCGATGCCATCCGCTAAATGCTGTGCGCCTTGCTGCTGACACCATAGCAAAAATGGCGTCAGACCTTGCTGATAGAACATGTCATAACAACGCGTTTGCGCGGTAATTAGTGATGCTGCCAGAGCAGGAACTTGACCATCAACTCCGCTGGACGTTGCATTGATAATCAAATCAAATTTTTGATCCGCTATTTGCTCAAAGGTCGCGGCTTGAATATCGCCACTCTCTTTAAATATTCCTGCTAATTGTTCAGCGCGTTCAACAGTCCGATTCACCACGACTAAAGAGCAACCAAACGACAGTAGCGGAAGGATCACGCCACGCGCTGCGCCACCCGCTCCCACCAGCAGAATTCGATCTTCGGGGCGGATCATGTTCAGACGCTCGAGATCGCTTAACAGACCGATGCCATCGGTGTTATCGCCAAAGATCTTGCCATGCGCATCTTTCTTCAACGTATTTACCGCGCCAGAAAGTGCTGCTCGCTCGCTAAGTTCATCCGCAAGCTCCCACGCTTGCTGTTTAAAAGGCAGCGTGACATTGGCGCCTTTACCACCTTGGGCAAAAAATTCCGCGATGGCTTGAGGGAAACCTTCTAATGGTGCGCACTGCCTGCCATATTGATGCTCAATCGCGGTTTGTTCAGCGAAAAGTGCATGAATGAAGGGAGATTTGCTGTGCGCGATGGGATTCCCAAAAACGGCAAACTGGTCCATAAATTAGCCCTGACGAATAAGTTCACCGCTGATGACGTCGCGGATTTCAGAAGGATTTAGGCGCCCACCGGTTGCAGCATGCAATACAGGGAATTGCGCACCAAACTGTTGCACGACCTCCTCTGGATTTCGGCATGGCGGTTCACCGGAAAGATTGGCACTGGTCGAAACCAACGGTTTGCCAAAACCTCGGCACAAAGCCTGCACTTGGGGATGATCGCTAACGCGAATGGCCAAAGAGTCAAAACGTCCGGTTAACCATCGCGGTGTATGCGGCGAAGCGGGAACCACATAGGTCACCGGGCCGGGCCAACTGGCAAACATGCGCTCACGTTGCAACACAGAGAGTTCGCGGTCAGCAATATAAGGTTCCAGCTGCGCGTAGTCGGCAGCAATGAGAATAAGCCCTTTCTCAACTGGACGCTGCTTGAGCGCCAAAAGCGCCATCACGGCACTTTCACTATCAGGGTCGCAACCTAATCCAAACACGGCTTCAGTTGGATAGGCGATAACTTGCTGCTGCTGTAGTTGCTCGATGCAAAAATCGAGGCTACCCGCTAAATGCTCACTTTGCTTCATGATGATTCTTCGTCCTGGACAACGGGCTTACCGCAGCGTTTGCTGGCGCAAAAGCGCTTCATACCTTGTGCGGTTTTCTTCTCTATCAATAAGGGGAACTCACAATGTGAGCAGATACCTTCGACCGGCGCGGCATTAATCACAAACTGGCAATCAGGATAACGATCGCAAGAGTGGAAGGTTTTGCCATAACGTGAGCGCCGCTGCACAAGCTTACCGCTCTGGCATTGTGGGCAAGCTATAGCCGTTTCATCAGGCTTATCGATGGTTTCAGTGTAATCACATTCCGGGTAATGGCTGCAACCGACAAACATACCAAATCGTCCCTGACGTAGAACTTTGTCTGCACCGCATTGCGGGCAGGCATGTCCTTCAAGGACCTTAACAATATGCCCATCCCCCTGGCTTTTCAGCGGGCGGATATAGTCGCAAGTTGGATAATTGGCGCAACCAAGAAAAGGACCGTGCTTGCCGGAACGTATTACTAATTCTGCCCCGCAAGCGGGGCAGGGATCATGTTTACGCACGGAGAAAAGTGCTGGTTTACTCATATTACCGGATGCATTGATGGCGAATTAATGCAGCATACCTTCATTGACGTCGAATAAAAGCTCTTCCATTTGCTGATAGGCGTTTTCACATCCTGGGATGTTAAACAGCACCATCAACACCACCCATTTGAGATCTTCAAGATCGAATTCCAGCGTATCAAGCGCCATTACACGTTCGATGACCATTTCACGCGTCTCCATATTCAGCACCTGGACCTGCTCCAGGAACAAAATAAAACCGCGGCATTCAGCATCTAAACGCTGGTTTTCCTCTTCGGTATAGATCCGCATTGAGAGCGGATCGCTTGCCATGAGTACAGGCGCAACTAAACCTTCCTGATAATCCGCTAACCGTTCAAGCCAATTCAACGCATTGTAGATATCTTCACGATGAAAACCGGCATCGGTTAAATCATCGGTCAATTTATCCTGATCAACGCGCATTTCGGCTTCGTTGTGGATATATGTCTCAAACAAGTACATAAGTACGTCGAACATGGCATGCCCTCCTCAATCGGACATAGCCGCCGGGTACAGCTGCGATCCATCCTGCTAACTCCAGCTCCAACAAATGGGCTGCGGTAACTGGCACAGGTTGGCCGGCACGTTCAGCGACGACGTCAACAGGTGTAACCTCATCACCTACGTTAGCCAACACAGTTGCAAATGGCAATGGAACATCGTCACTGTCTTGTGAATATATTGTTTCTGATGTGGTAACAGGAAGCCACTGAAGTGTTGAATGTAAATCTTCAAGGATATTGTTGGGATGCGCCACCAACAGTGCACCTTGCTGGATAAGCCAGTGCGTTCCTTCACAGCCAGGATTGCCGAGCGCGCCCGGTAAAGCATAAACGTTACGGTTTTGTTCCAGGGCGTAACGCGCCGTGACTAATGATCCACTTTTTAGTGACGCTTCAACCACTAAAACACCAAGACTTAAGCCACTGATAATACGATTACGGCGGGGGAAATTGACCGCATGCGGTGCCATATCCAAGGGGAATTCAGAGATCAGCGCACCTCCATTACTGATAATCTCATGTGCCAGTGACTTATGGCTCTTGGGATAGATGTGCTGCAAACCGCTGCCTAACACCGCCACCGTTTTGCCTTGCGCCTCCAATGCGGCCCGATGTGCCACGCCATCGATGCCACGCGCTAAACCACTGGTGATGGTTAAGCCACTCAGCGCGAGTTGCTGAGTAAACCAGCTTCCCCATTGCTTACCGTAATGAGAACAATGCCGACTGCCCACGACACCCAATTGCGGTGTTTGCAAAACCGCAAGATCGCCCGCGATGTACAGCAACGAAGGACGTCGGCTTATCTCCGCTAATGCCGTTGGGTAATCCGTATCGACACAGGAAATCAAATGATGCTGTGGATCATCCAGCCACAACTGTGTCCGTTCCAATTCACGTGGACATAGCGCCTGAAATTGCAGCCGCTGCGTTTCATTCAATCCCAGATCTATTAATAGATTGTCATCTACATAGGCTGAATCATGCAAAGCCAATGCTAACTGACTGGCAAGCCGAGTACTTAGCCCTTTCACATTGGCAAGCCTAAGCATCCCTTCAATTCTCTCCATGCTGCACTCCTTGTCAGCCGCGCTATCATGCGGTGCAATGCTGTCAATCAGGCAGCAAAAAGTCTACAATATGAGGCAGTAATCTTTTCTTTAACACATACAGATCTGGATATTTATGTCAGTTTTGCAGGTATTACATTTCCCTGATGATCGCCTTCGCAAAATCGCTGCGCCGGTGGCAACCGTAAACGCAGACGTTCAGCGTATTGTCGACGACATGTTCGAAACCATGTACGCCGAAGAAGGTATTGGTTTAGCTGCGACGCAGGTCGATATTCATCAGCGCATCATCGTTATTGATGTTTCAGAAAATCGTGACGAACGTTTGGTGTTGATCAACCCGGAACTGCTGGAAAAAAGTGGTGAAACCGGTATTGAAGAAGGCTGCCTTTCTATCCCTGAGCAACGTGCTTTTGTACCGCGTGCAGAGTGGGTCAAAGTGCGCGCGCAGGATCGCGATGGCAACAGCTTTGAGTTGGAAACGGATGGTCTTCTGGCGATTTGTATTCAACACGAAATCGATCATCTTGATGGCAAACTTTTCATTGATTATCTGTCGCCGCTGAAACGTCAGCGCATCAAACAGAAACTGGAAAAATTGGCCCGCCTGAATGCACGTGAAGATTGAGTGCTAATAGAAGGTTAAATTGTGTCTGCATCGCTAAAAATTATCTTTGCCGGTACACCTGATTTTGCAGCGCGTCATCTTGACGCGTTGCTTGCTTCTGAGCATCAGGTTGTTGGCGTTTTTACCCAACCCGACCGCCCTGCTGGACGCGGCAACAAGCTTACGCCGAGCCCGGTAAAAGTACTGGCGCAAATGCATGACATCCCGGTTTTTCAGCCCAAATCCTTAAAGCCAGAAGACAATCAGCAACTGGTTGCCGACCTGCAAGCCGACATTATGGTCGTTGTCGCTTATGGTCTGATTCTGCCTAAAGCCGTGCTGGATATGCCGCGTCTGGGATGCATTAACGTGCATGGTTCCTTACTGCCGCGCTGGCGCGGTGCCGCGCCTATTCAGCGTTCGCTTTGGGCGGGTGATAGCGAAACCGGCGTGACGATTATGCAGATGGATGTGGGGCTGGATACCGGCGATATGCTGCACAAACTTTCCTGCCCAATTACTGTTGAAGATACGAGCGCCTCGCTATATGAAAAACTGGCGCAACTTGGCCCACAAGGCATGCTGTTAACGCTTGAACTTTTGGCGGAAGGTAACGCTCAACCCGAAGTGCAAGATGAATCATTGGTTTCTTATGCTGAGAAACTGAGTAAAGAAGAAGCGCGCATTGATTGGTCACTTTCTGCTGAGCAGCTTGAACGCTGCATCCGCGCTTTCAATCCGTGGCCAATGAGTTATTTCATGGTGGATGAGCAGCCGGTGAAAGTTTGGCAGGCAAGTGTTCTACCACATCAAAACAAGCAACCCGGTGAAATAGTGCAGGCCGATAAACACGGCATCCAGATTGCGACCGCCGATGGCGTGCTAAACCTGCTTTCACTTCAACCTGCGGGTAAAAAAGCCATGTCTGCGCAGGACTTACTCAATTCGCGCCGCGAATGGTTTGTACCCGGAACTGTTTTGGCCTGATCCTCCAAGCCCGGTTTAACCGGGCTTTTGTTTGATAAATGAATATGAAAAAAAATACCAATCTGCGTAGCCTGGCCGCGCAACTCATTGAACGCGTTGTAGATAAAGGCGAATCGCTCAGCGCTATTTTACCTGCCGCGCAAAAAACCGTATCCGACAAAGATGGCGCATTGCTGCAGGAGCTGTGCTTCGGCGTAATGCGCACTTTGCCGCAGTTAGAAGCTTTGATTGGTAAATTGATGGAACGAACGTTAACCGGTAAGCAACGCGTGTTGCATTACCTGTTGATGGTCGGGCTTTATCAGCTGCTTTACACCCGCATACCTGCGCATGCAGCAGTGGCTGAAACCGTCGCGGGTGCAGAAGTGTTGAAACGCACCAACCTTAAAGGTCTGTTGAACGGCGTGTTGCGCCAGTTTCAGCGTCAACAAGAAACGTTGTTAGCTGAAGTCGATCAGGGAACGCAACGTTACTGGCATCCCGGTTGGTTGCTTAAACGTTTGCAGGCAGCGTGGCCTGAGCAGTGGCAGAAAATCGTTGAGGCCAACAATCAACGCCCGCCGATGTGGCTGCGCGTCAACCGCCAATATCATAGTCGTGATGAATGGTTGAGCTTGTTACAAGCAGAGGAAAAGGTTGCCTTCTCTGGCGACGCACCAGATTCTTTGCGTCTGGATTCACCGGCTCCGGTAAGCCAGTTGCCCGGTTTCGAACAGGGCTGGGTAACCGTGCAAGATCTCTCGGCACAACGTTGTGCACAACTGCTCGAACCGCAGAACGGCGAATCTATTCTCGACCTCTGCGCAGCACCGGGCGGTAAAACCACACACATACTTGAGATCGCCCCACAAGCCAAGGTATTAGCTGTCGATATTGATCAGCAACGTCTCGCTCGCGTACATGAAAACCTGCAACGCTTAGGCATGCAGGCTGAGGTTCGTCAGGGTGATGGGCGAACACCGTCGGAATGGTGTGGCGAAATGCAGTTTGATCGTATTCTGCTTGATGCGCCCTGCTCTGCTACCGGCGTAATTCGCCGCCATCCTGACATCAAATGGTTGCGACGCGATCGTGATATTCCTGAACTGGCTAATTTGCAGCGGGAAATTTTGGCAGCCGTTTGGCCGCGCCTGAAATCAGGCGGCACAATGATTTATGCCACCTGCTCAATCTTGCCGGAAGAGAACCATCAACAAATTGGGGCTTTTTTGGCCGCGCACAATGATGCAGTGGCTGAAATCTTGCCGCATGGGCAGACCAACGGCTGGCAGGTTTTCCCTACCATCGATGGCGGCGACGGCTTCTTCTACGCTAAGCTGATGAAAAAATAGTGCGGCGCAATCTGACAAGAGCATCTAAGCGATGAAAATCATTATCCTCGGCGCCGGTCAGGTCGGCGGAACCCTGGCAGAAAATCTGGTTGGGGAAAACAATGACATTACCGTAGTCGATAGCGATGCAACACGTTTACGCGTATTGCAGGACAAGTTTGATCTGCGCGTGGTGCACGGTCACGGCTCACATCCTCGTATATTGCGAGAAGCCGGCGCCGAAGATGCTGATATGTTGGTGGCGGTGACCAACTCTGACGAGACCAACATGGTGGCTTGTCAGATTGCCTATTCACTGTTTAATACCCCGAATCGCATTGCCCGCATTCGTGCTGCCGAATATTTGCGCGATGGTGAAAAGTTATTCGTACCGGAAGCGGTACCGATCGACCATCTGATTTCGCCCGAGCAGTTAGTCATCGATAATATTTACCGACTCATTCAGTATCCTGGCGCACTTCAGGTAGTAAATTTCGCCGAAGGTAAAGTAAGCCTGGCAGTGGTGAAAGCCTATTACGGCGGCCCATTGGTAGGTAATCCACTATCGATCATGCGTGAGCATATGCCGCACATCGATACACGTGTAGCAGCGATTTTCCGTCAGGATCGCCCCATTCGCCCGCAGGGTTCGACTATCGTTGAAGCGGGTGATGAAGTGTTCTTCATTGCAGCGAGTCAGCATATCCGCGCAGTAATGAGCGAGATGCAGCGTCTGGAAAAACCGTACAAACGCATTATGTTGGTGGGCGGCGGTAATATCGGGTTTGGTCTGGCGCAGCGCCTCGAAAAACAGTACAGCGTTAAGTTGATTGAACGAAATCAACAGCGCGCGGCAGAGTTGGCTGAACGCTTGCACGATACTATCGTGTTTTATGGCGACGCTTCCGATCAAGAATTGTTGGCCGAAGAGCATGTCGATCAAGTCGATCTGTTCATTGCAGTCACCAATGACGATGAAGCCAATATCATGTCGGCGATGTTGGCTAAAAAGATGGGTGCTAAAAAAGTGATGGTGCTGATTCAGCGCCGCGCTTATGTCGATCTGGTACAAGGCAGCGTGATCGACATTGCGATTTCACCACAGCAAGCCACCATTTCAGCCCTTTTGAGCCATGTGCGTAAAGCCGACATCGTCGGTGTTTCGTCACTGCGACGTGGTATAGCGGAAGCAATTGAAGCGATCGCCCACGGTGATGAAACCACTTCCCGTGTAGTTGGCCGATCAATTGAAGATATTAAGTTACCGCCTGGAACGATTATTGGCGCTGTAGTGCGCGGCGATGAAGTGATTATCGCTAATGATAATGTGCGCATTGAGCAAGGCGATCATGTGATTATGTTCTTGACAGATAAGAAGTTTGTTCCTGATGTTGAGCGTTTATTCCAACCAAGTCCATTCTTCCTGTAAGCGATGCGGGCATCAGCCCGCGCTGAAAAACTCATTGAATCCGTTGTTATAATGGCAATTGCACAAAGGTTTGTTAGACTTTAGCCATTGGCCAAGGCAAGGAGATAACAATGAGTTTATTCAAAGAGTTTCGTGATTTTGCAATGCGTGGGAACGTAGTTGATCTAGCCGTCGGTGTTATCATCGGCGCCGCTTTCGGTAAGATCGTTTCATCACTGGTCGCCAACATCATCATGCCTCCACTCGGTTTGCTGATTGGTGGTGTCGATTTCAAACAGTTCAAATGGGTATTAAAACCGGCAGAGGGTGATATTCCCGCTGTTGTAATGGAATACGGTAACTTTATTCAGACAGTCTTTGATTTCGTTATTGTTGCCTTCGCTATCTTCCTGGCAATCAAAGTCATGAATAAACTGTATCAGAAGAAAGAAGTCGAAAAACCAGCACCTAAACCAACCAATGAAGAATTGCTGCTTACCGAGATTCGCGACCTGTTAAAACACCAAAACCAAGATAAATTATAATGAAAAAGCCGCCTGATTCAGGCGGCTTTTTTGTCTGTAAAGCAGAAGGCCAGTGATAAACATGGGTGCTTATCACTGGCCTCCCAGTTACGTCCTTTACCGTGTTTATCTTTTCTTTGATAGCTGCCTTTCCCTTTTTGATTCTTCTCAACCCGCTGACGAAATAGTGGGTCATGCAACAGTGCTTCAAGTGCGTTATGGTTAATTTTACCTTTTTGGTGCTGATATCGGCTCATTGAGTCCTCCAATTGGTCACGGCGAAACTATATTCCATCCGGGTCAAAATTCAATCCTTAGAACAACAAATTTCCTCATGCGGCTCTTCACCTTTTTCGAGCGCTTCCAAAATTGAACAGCAGGCGCTGCTATGCAGATCACCACAGCAAGTTTCAGCTAAACGCTGTAATGAATTTTGGATCACTTGAAGTTCAGCGATCATGCCATTTACCTCATCCAGACGCTTTGCCACGATCGCTTTAGATTCCTGGCAAGTGTGATGTTCTGGATCGATGCGGAGCGATAATAAACCGCGAATAGATTCAAGGCTGAAACCAAGCTGCCGCCCATAACGTATGAAGCGTAAGCGTTGAAGATCATTCTCGCTGTATAGCCTAAATCCACCTTCGGTACGAACTTCATGATCCATCATCTGCTGCTTTTCATAAAAGCGGATAGTATCAGGAGTGACTTCTGCTAACTTCGCCAGTTGGCCGATTTTGTACATACTATTTGTCCTCAAGCAAACGTTGATGAAGAACTTCCTTATAGTTACCACGCAAAAAATCCGTGCTCATCCCTGTTTGTTGGAGTTTGATTTCAAGCAAGGCCAAACGTTTTGATAGCTGTGTCGCATGTTCATCAGCGGGATGCAAATTACGGATTAAATCATTTAACTCCAATGCCTCACGTCGCATTTCCAGCTCTGGTGGCAAATAGCCGGCATTTTTCAACATACGATAGGCCGTTCGCAGTTCTGTTGGAACGCCGCTATCACCGTCGAGTTGCAATGGCGCGCCTTCGCCGGGTAGGTTACTGAGCTCACCCTTTTCAGCGGCTTCGCGGATGTGCTGCTCTACGAGTTGATCAATTAGCCACATAGAATTACCTGACGCATGTATTTGCCATCAGCATAACGAAAGAGAAGAGAATGGGAAGGAATTACGGGCAATAAAAAACCCGCCGAAGCGGGTCTTTTACGATACTGCAAATTACTCTGCAGTAGCTTCTGCTTGAGCTTCTGGACGATCAACCAGCTCGATGTAAGCCATCGGAGCGTTGTCACCAGCACGGAAGCCACACTTCAAAATGCGAGTGTAACCACCGGCACGGCTCGCGAAACGCGGGCCCAGCTCGTTAAACAGTTTTGCCACGATCTCGTTATCACGAGTGCGGGCGAATGCCAGACGACGATTAGCTACGCTGTCGGTCTTGGCAAGAGTAATCAGCGGCTCAACTACACGACGCAGTTCTTTAGCTTTCGGCAGAGTCGTTTTGATGATCTCATGACGAACCAGAGAACCAGCCATGTTGCGGAACATAGCCTGACGATGGCTGCTGTTGCGGTTCAGTTGACGACCACTCTTACGATGGCGCATGACCTTATCCTTCTCAGTGAAACCTTAACCTGTGATCCGGTTATTATTCATCAGCAATGCTTGCCGGTGGCCAGTTTTCCAGGCGCATGCCCAGAGACAAGCCACGTGAGGCGAGCACATCTTTAATCTCAGTAAGAGATTTTTTACCCAGGTTAGGCGTTTTAAGCAGCTCAACCTCGGTACGCTGTACCAGATCACCGATGTAGTGGATAGCTTCTGCCTTAAGGCAGTTAGCAGAGCGGACAGTCAATTCCAGATCGTCAACAGGGCGCAGCAGGATCGGATCGAATTCTGGTTTCTCTTCTTTCACTTCCGGCTGACGTACATCACGTAAGTCAACGAAAGCTTCCAGTTGTTCTGCCAGGATGGTTGCCGCACGACGAATCGCCTCTTCAGGATCGATTGTGCCGTTAGTTTCCATTTCGATGACCAGCTTATCCAGGTCGGTACGCTGTTCTACACGCGCTGCTTCAACATTGTAGGCGATACGGTCTACAGGGCTGTAGCAAGCGTCAACCAACAGACGGCCGATTGGGCGCTCATCTTCTTCCGAATGAATTCGGGCAGAAGCCGGCACATAACCACGACCACGCTGAACTTTGATGCGCATGCTAATAGATGCGTTTTCATCGGTCAGGTGGCAGATCACGTGCTGCGGCTTGACGATTTCAACATCACCGTCGTGGGTGATGTCGGCTGCAGTCACAGGGCCAATGCCAGATTTATTCAGAGTAAGGATGACTTCATCTTTGCCCTGAACTCTTACCGCCAACCCTTTCAGGTTAAGCAGGATTTCCAGGATGTCTTCCTGTACGCCCTCTTTGGTGGAGTACTCATGAAGCACACCATCAATCTCAACCTCGGTCACCGCGCAACCCGGCATGGAAGAAAGCAGAATACGGCGCAGTGCGTTACCTAGAGTATGGCCAAAGCCACGCTCTAACGGCTCAAGGGTCACCTTGGCGTGCGTCGAACTCACTTGCTCGATATCTACCAGGCGCGGTTTTAGAAACTCTGTCACAGAACCCTGCATTGTGTCCTCTCTTTGGTACTAAGCTTTACTTAGAGTAAAGCTCGACGATCAGGTGTTCGTTAATGTCCGCAGACAGATCAGTACGCTCAGGAATACGCTTGAACACACCTTCCATCTTAGTAGCATCAACTTCCAGCCAGGTTGGCTTTTCACGCTGCTCAGCCAGCTCCAGAGCGGCCTTCACGCGAGATTGCTGTTTGGCTTTCTCACGGATGCTTACGACATCATTCGGAGATACCTGATAAGAAGCGATGTTAACAACGCGTCCGTTCACCAGGATAGATTTATGGCTAACCAACTGACGTGCTTCTGCACGAGTGGCACCAAAGCCCATACGGTAAACTACGTTATCCAGACGACCTTCCAGCAGGGCCAGCAGGTTTTCACCTGTGTTGCCTTTCAGACGTGCTGCTTCTTTATAGTAGTTACGGAACTGACGCTCCAGAACGCCGTACATACGACGAACTTTCTGCTTTTCACGCAACTGGCCGCCGTAGTCAGACAGACGCGGTTTACGCGCACCATGCTGACCAGGTGGTTGTTCAATTTTGCACTTGGTATCGATCGCGCGAACGCCAGACTTAAGGAATAAGTCGGTGCCCTCACGACGGCTCAGCTTGAGCTTAGGACCCAAATATCTTGCCATTTTCTTTCTCCAACTAACCTAAAAACGGGCGTTAAACGCGACGTTTTTTCGGCGGACGACAACCGTTGTGAGGGATTGGAGTCACATCAGTAATATTAGTGATGCGGAAACCAGCAGCGTTCAGAGCACGAATTGTTGATTCGCGACCTGGACCTGGACCCTTAACCATAACTTCCAGATTCTTAATACCGTAATCTTTCACTGCTTCTGCACAGCGCTCTGCAGCTACCTGAGCAGCAAACGGAGTAGATTTACGTGAACCGCGGAAACCGGAACCACCGGCGGTTGCCCAACCCAGTGCGTTACCCTGACGATCAGTAATGGTAACGATGGTGTTGTTAAAAGATGCATGGACATGAGCCACGCCATCTGAGACTTGTTTTCTTACACGCTTACGTGCACGAACTGGTGCCTTTGCCATTATTTACTCACCCCGATTATTTCTTGATCGGTTTACGCGGACCCTTACGGGTACGTGCATTGGTCTTAGTACGCTGACCGCGAACTGGCAGACCACGACGATGGCGTAAACCACGATAGCAACCAAGGTCCATCAGACGCTTGATGCTCAGGGTGATTTCACGGCGCAGATCACCTTCAACAACGAATTTACCAACTGCTTCACGCAGTTGTTCAATTTGTTCTTCAGACAGCTCTCTGATCTTAACATTTTCAGCAATACCCGTTGAAGCGCAGATGGCTTTAGAACGAGTTTTACCGATACCGAAAATCGAAGTTAATGCGATAACGGTATGTTTCTGATCAGGAATGTTAATGCCTGCTATACGGGCCACTATGCACTCCTATAATTAAACAAATGCGTCCCATGCTGAAAAGCCCGTTTTCAGGATACTCAAATGGCAACGCATCGACATACAAAAAGATTGGCTGGCTAATCTAGCCAGCTCAACCCGACTTTGCAAGAAAAATATGTGACAATATCAGCCTTGGCGCTGTTTATGCTTTGGCTCGGCGCTGCAGATCACACGTACGACACCGTCGCGACGAATGATTTTGCAGTTACGACATAATTTCTTGACGGAAGCACGAACTTTCATTTTTACTCTCCGTAACTTCTCAAGCACCTGAATTAACGGCCGTAGCCTTTCAGGTTAGCTTTCTTCAATGCAGACTCGTACTGACTGGACATCATCAGAGTTTGCACTTGAGCCATAAAGTCCATGATGACGACAACTACAATGAGCAGCGATGTGCCGCCAAAGTAGAATGGGACTTTCATAGCATCACGCATGAACTCCGGGATCAGGCAGATAAAAGTAATATACAGTGCGCCGATTAAGGTCAGACGTGTCATTACTTTATCGATGTACTTCGCCGTTTGCTCTCCCGGACGAATTCCCGGTACGAATGCACCAGACTTCTTCAGGTTATCTGCTGTTTCACGTGGGTTGAAGACCAACGCCGTGTAGAAGAAACAGAAGAAGATGATTGCAGTCGCATAGAGTAGCACATAAAGCGGCTGTCCTGGTTGCAAATACAGCGAAATTGTTGTCAGCCAGTTCCAACCGGTACCGCCCCCGAACCATGACGCGATGGTTGCTGGGAACAGAATAATGCTGGAAGCAAAAATAGCTGGGATTACGCCCGCCATGTTCACTTTCAACGGTAAATGTGTGCTCTGTGCAGCATATACACGACGACCTTGCTGACGTTTAGCGTAGTTGACCACTATGCGGCGCTGGCCACGCTCAACGAAAATAACAAAGAACGTCACTGCAAATACCAGAACTGCAACCAACAGCAACAGAAGGAAGTGCAGGTCACCTTGCCGCGCTTGCTCAATGGTATGGCCAATGGCCGGCGGGAGACCCGCGACAATACCAGCGAAGATAATGATCGAGATACCGTTACCGATACCTCGTTCAGTAATCTGTTCACCCAGCCACATCAAGAACATTGTCCCGGTGACCAGGCTTACAACAGCGGTAAAGTAGAATGCAAAGCCTGGATTCATTACCAGTCCTTGCATCCCAGGCATATTCGGTAAACCGGTAGCTATACCGATTGACTGGAATACAGCCAAAACCAGTGTGCCGTAGCGAGTGTACTGGCTAATCTTACGACGACCAGCTTCACCCTCTTTCTTAATCTCAGCTAACGCTGGATGAACCACCGTCAGCAGCTGGATAATAATAGAGGCCGAAATATACGGCATAATTCCCAGCGCGAAGATTGAGGCACGACTGAGAGCACCACCAGAGAACATGTTAAACATTTCAATGATGGTGCCACGCTGTTGCTCAAGCAGTTTGGCAAGTACAGTGGCATCGATACCGGGGATTGGAATAAAAGAGCCAATTCGGAAGACAATGAGTGCACCGATTACAAACAACAGTCTGCGCTTCAGTTCACCAAAGCCACCTTTGGCACTTTGAAAATCTAATCCCGGTTGCTTTGCCATCTGCTACTTATTCCTCGATTTTACCGCCAGCAGCTTCGATTGCAGCACGAGCACCTTTGGTGACACGCAGACCGCGAACCGTTACCGGTGCAGAAACTTCACCAGAAAGAATCACTTTCGCGAATTCAATCTGAACACCGATAATATTGGCCGCTTTCAGCGTATTCAGGTCAACAATACCGCCTTCAACTTTCGCCAGATCAGACAGACGAACTTCTGTCGTGATCATTGCTTTGCGAGAGGTGAAACCGAATTTCGGCAGACGACGATACAGAGGCATCTGACCACCCTCGAAACCGCGACGTACGCCACCGCCAGAACGAGAGTTCTGACCTTTGTGACCACGACCACCAGTTTTACCGAGGCCAGAACCGATACCACGACCCAGACGCTTAGTAGCGTGTTTAGACCCTTCGGCCGGAGACAGAGTGTTTAAACGCATCTCTTACTCCTCCACTTTAAGCATGTAGGAAATCGCGTTAATCATACCGCGTACTGCCGGCGTATCTTCACGCTCAACGGTGTGATTGATGCGACGCAGACCCAAGCCAACCAGAGTCGCTTTATGCTTAGGCAGGCGGCCGATTGAACTGCGGGTTTGTGTAATTTTAATTGTCTTAGCCATCGTGATTACCCCAGAATTTCTTCAACGGATTTACCACGCTTGGCAGCGACCATTTCCGGAGAATTCATATTGCCCAGGCCATCAATAGTTGCACGAACCACGTTAATCGGGTTGGTAGAACCATACGCTTTAGCCAGAACGTTATGTACTCCAGCGACTTCTAAAACGGCGCGCATTGCACCGCCGGCGATGATACCGGTACCTTCAGAAGCCGGCTGCATGAACACACGAGAACCTGTGTGAGCACCTTTAACAGGGTGCTGCAGGGTGCCGTGAGTCAGCGCGACGTTAATCATATTGCGACGGGCTTTCTCCATCGCTTTCTGGATCGCTGCTGGAACTTCGCGCGCTTTACCGTAACCAAAACCAACGCGGCCGTTACCATCACCCACTACAGTCAGTGCGGTGAAGGAGAAAATACGACCACCTTTTACAGTTTTAGATACACGGTTTACCGCGATCAGTTTTTCCTGCAGTTCGCCAGCTTGTTTCTCGATGTTTGACATCTTAGACCTCTACCTTAGAACTGAAGGCCAGCTTCACGGGCAGCATCTGCCAGTGCCTGGACACGACCATGATATTGGAACCCGGAACGGTCGAAAGAGACATTTTTGATGCCTTTCTCAACAGCGCGCTCAGCCAGAGCTTTACCTACAGCTGCAGCGGCGTCTTTGTTACCGGTATACTTCAGTTGTTCGGCAATAGCTTTTTCTACAGTAGAAGCAGCAACCAGAACTTCGGAACCGTTCGGGGCGATCACCTGTGCGTAGATATGACGCGGGGTACGATGTACCACCAGGCGAGTAGCACCCAGCTCTTTGAGCTTGCGACGTGCACGGGTCGCACGACGGATACGAGCAGATTTCTTATCCATAGTGTTACCTTACTTCTTCTTAGCCTCTTTGGTACGCACGACTTCGTCGGCGTAACGAACACCCTTGCCTTTATAAGGCTCAGGACGACGGTAGGCGCGCAGATCAGCTGCAACCTGACCAATCAGCTGTTTATCAGCGCCTTTCAGCACGATCTCAGTCTGAGTTGGACATTCAGCAGTGATGCCGGCCGGCAGTGCATGGTCAACAGGGTGAGAGAAGCCCAGGGCCAAGCTCACAGAGTTGCCTTTAACAGCTGCACGATAACCAACACCAACCAGTTGCAGCTTCTTGGTGAAGCCTTCGGTAACACCGATAACCATGCCGTTCAGCAGTGCACGAGCAGTACCTGCTTGTGCCCAACCATCCGCAAAACCTTCGCGTGGAGCGAAAGTCAGGGCGTTGTCTGCATGCTTAACTTCTACAGCACTGTTGATAGTACGAGTCAGCTCGCCGTTTTTGCCTTTGATCGAAACTTCCTGACCGCTGAGTTTTACCTCTACGCCCGCAGGAAGAACGACAGGTGCTTTTGCAACACGAGACATTTTATCCTCCGATTACGCTACGTAGCAGATAATTTCGCCACCAAGACCAGCTTGGCGCGCTGCACGATCAGTCATGACACCTTTAGAAGTAGAGATTACAGCGATGCCCAGACCAGCCATTACTTTTGGCAGCTCATCTTTTTTCTTATAGATGCGCAGACCTGGACGACTAACACGCTGAATGCTCTCTACCACAGCCTTACCCTGGAAATACTTTAAAGTAACTTCCAGCTCAGACTTGATATCGCCTTCGATTTTAAAATCTTCAATGTAGCCTTCTTCCTTCAGCACGTTGGCAATTGCCACTTTCAGCTTGGAGGAAGGCATAGAGACCGCAACTTTGTTCGCGGCCTGACCGTTACGGATACGGGTCAGCATATCCGCGATCGGATCTTGCATGCTCATCTGTGTTACTCCCGTGATTCAAATGGTGACAATTACCAGCTAGCCTTTTTAAGACCCGGGATTTCACCGCGCATTGCGGCTTCACGGACCTTGATACGGCTCAACCCAAACTTCCGCAGGAAACCGTGCGGACGACCTGTCTGACGGCAGCGGTTACGCTGACGGGAAGGGCTGGAATCACGCGGCAGACTCTGCAGCTTGAGAACGGCATCCCAACGATCTTCGTCGGATGCGTTCACATCAGAAATGATCGCTTTCAGTTCAACGCGTTTGGCGAAGAACTTGTCTGCTAATTTCACACGCTTAACTTCGCGTGCTTTCATCGATTGCTTAGCCATTAAGTAACCCTACCTTACTTGCGGAATGGGAAGTCAAAGGCAGCCAGCAGAGCACGGCCTTCATCATCAGATTTCGCAGTAGTGGTAATGGTAATATCCAAACCACGAACGCGATCGACTTTGTCATAATCGATTTCTGGGAAGATGATCTGCTCACGAACGCCCATGCTGTAGTTACCACGACCATCGAAAGACTTAGCAGACAAGCCGCGGAAGTCACGAATACGTGGAACAGCAACAGTGATCAGACGCTCAAAGAACTCCCACATGCGCTCGCCGCGCAGAGTTACTTTACAGCCGATCGGATAGCCCTGACGGATTTTGAAGCCTGCAACTGATTTGCGTGCTTTGGTGATCAGCGGTTTTTGACCGGAGATTGCTGCCAGGTCTGCTGCTGCGTTATCCAGCAGTTTCTTGTCAGCGATCGCTTCACCAACACCCATGTTCAGGGTGATCTTCTCGACCCGAGGGACTTGCATGACAGAATTGTAGCCGAACTCTGTCATGAGTTTCTGGACTACTTCGTCTTTGTAGTAATCATGCAGTTTCGCCATCGTACTACTCCAAATTACTTGATAGTTTCGCTATTAGACTTGAAGAAACGGACTTTTTTGCCGTCTTCGAATCTAAAGCCTACACGGTCAGCCTTGCCGGTTGCCGCATTGAAGAGTGCAACGTTGGAAGCTTGAATAGCAGCTTCTTTCTCAACGATGCCACCTGGTTGGTTCAGGGCCGGAACCGGCTTCTGATGTTTCTTAACCAGGTTGATACCTTCAACGATGACCTTACCAGAAGTCAGGACATTCTTTACTTTACCGCGTTTACCTTTATCTTTGCCGGTAAGCACGATAACTTCGTCGTTACGACGGATTTTCGCTGCCATTGCTCGCTCCTTAGAGTACTTCTGGTGCCAGAGAGATAATTTTCATGAACTTTTCAGTACGAAGTTCACGAGTTACCGGCCCAAAAATACGCGTACCGATAGGTTGCTCGCTGTTATTATTTAAAATAACGCATGCATTACCATCGAAGCGAATGACAGAACCGTCCGGGCGACGAACACCCTTCCTGGTGCGCACCACTACCGCTTTCAGGACATCACCTTTTTTCACCTTGCCACGAGGAATTGCTTCCTTGATGGTCACTTTGATGATATCGCCGACGCCTGCGTAGCGACGGTGCGAGCCACCCAGAACCTTGATACACATTACGCGACGTGCACCGGAGTTGTCGGCGACGTTCAGCATAGTCTGTTCTTGGATCATTTTAGTGCTCCGCTAATGTCAACTACTACTTCGGGACCCAAACCTCAGGTCGTTAAAAAGCCCCATAATTGAGGGCGCGGCATT
Organism: Pantoea sp. CFCC18179; assembly: GCF_059412405.1. Lineage (NCBI taxonomy): Bacteria > Pseudomonadati > Pseudomonadota > Gammaproteobacteria > Enterobacterales > Erwiniaceae > Pantoea > Pantoea sp. CFCC18179. The sequence continues at coordinate 19,064 of NZ_JBNBPM010000026.1, forward strand.
ATAACACCGGTTCTCGCACATGGGTAGAAAAAATGAACGGCTCAGACGAGCCGTTCATTTTATTTTTTAGAGGAAGCGGATTCTATTACAGAATCGCTTTCTCTACAACGCGAACCAGCGTCCAAGACTTAGTCTTAGACAGCGGACGAGTTTCGCGGATTTCAACCACGTCACCAATACCGCATTCGTTGTTCTCGTCATGGATGTGCAGCTTAGTCGTACGCTTGATGAATTTACCGTAGATCGGGTGTTTCACGACACGTTCGATAGCAACAACTGCAGATTTCTGCATTTTGTCACTAACAACACGACCCTGCAGAGTACGGATTTTATCGGTCATTACGCCGCCTTCTCAGTCAGTAAAGTCTTAACACGTGCAACATTACGGCGCACTTCTTTCAGCAGATGGGTTTGCTGAAGTTGGCCGGATGCTGCTTGCATGCGCAGGTTAAACTGCTCACGCAGCAGGTTAAGAAGCTCAGTATTCAGCTCTTCAACGCTTTTTTCACGCAGCTCATTTGCTTTCATTACATCACCGTCTTAGTAACAAAGGTGGTTTTGATAGGCAGTTTTGCTGCTGCCAGCTTGAAGGCTTCACGGGCCAATTCTTCCGAGACACCGTCCATTTCATACAGGACTTTACCCGGTTGAATGAGGGCAACCCAATACTCCACGTTACCCTTACCTTTACCCATACGCACTTCCAGCGGCTTCTCGGTAATTGGTTTGTCCGGGAATACACGGATCCAAATTTTACCTTGACGCTTAACTGCACGGGTCATAGCACGACGTGCTGCTTCGATCTGACGAGCAGTCAGACGACCACGGCCAACAGCTTTCAGACCGAAAGTACCGAAGCTGACATCCGTACCTTGCGCCAGACCACGGTTGCGGCCTTTGTGCACTTTACGGAATTTCGTACGCTTTGGTTGTAACATCAGCGACTCTCCTTACTTACGGCCTTTACGCTGCTGCTTTTTAGGTTGAGCAGCCGGTTCCGGTTGTTCAACAGCAGCCATACCACCCAGGATCTCGCCTTTGAAGATCCATACCTTAACGCCGATTACACCATAAGTGGTGTGCGCTTCAGAGGTGTTGTAGTCAATGTCTGCACGCAGAGTGTGCAACGGTACGCGACCTTCACGGTACCATTCGGTACGTGCGATCTCGGCACCGCCCAAACGGCCGCTGACTTCAACTTTAATACCCTTCGCGCCCAGACGCATTGCGTTCTGAACAGCACGCTTCATAGCACGACGGAACATCACACGACGCTCCAGCTGTGAAGTGATGCTATCAGCAACCAATTTAGCGTCCAGTTCCGGCTTACGGACTTCGGCGATGTTGATCTGTGCAGGAACGCCAGCGATTTTCGCGACGACCGTACGCAGTTTTTCTACGTCTTCACCTTTCTTACCGATAACGATACCAGGGCGAGCAGTGTGAATAGTCACACGGATGCTCTTCGCTGGACGCTCGATAACGATACGAGATACAGACGCTTTTGACAGTTCCTTAGTAAGGAACTGACGGACTTTAAAATCGCTGTCCAGGTTGTCAGCGAATTCTTTGGTGTTCGCAAACCAGGTAGAGTTCCATGGTTTTACAATACCCAGGCGAATACCATTAGGATGTACTTTCTGACCCATTGCTAGTCTCCAGAGTCTCAGCGATCGGACACAACCACAGTAATGTGGCTGGTGCGCTTCAGGATGCGATCTGCACGACCTTTCGCACGCGGCATAATGCGCTTCATGCTTGGGCCTTCGTCTACGAAGATTTTCGCGACTTTCAGATCGTCGATATCAGCGCCATCGTTGTGTTCGGCGTTCGCAATGGCAGATTCCAGGACTTTCTTAACCAACACAGCAGCTTTCTTGTTGGTGTAGGTCAGAATATCCAGAGCCTGCGACACTTTCTTACCGCGAATCAGGTCAGCCACCAGGCGAACCTTCTGAGCAGAAGAACGAGCATGGCGATGTTGAGCAATAGTTTCCATCTCTTCCTCCTACTTATTTCTTCTTGGCTTTCTTATCTGCAGCATGGCCGCGATAAGTACGTGTCGGTGCAAATTCACCCAGTTTGTGGCCGACCATTTCGTCGGAAACAAAGACAGGAACGTGCTGACGACCATTATGGACAGCGATGGTCAAACCGATCATGTTAGGGAAGATCGTTGAACGACGGGACCAAGTGCGCAGGGGCTTCTTGTCACCGCTTTCCACCGCTTTCTCTACCTTCTTCAGCAAGTGCAGGTCAATAAAAGGACCTTTCTTGAGAGAACGTGGCATGGCTTATCCTCTAAAATTATTTGCTACGGCGACGTACGATAAATTTATCAGTACGCTTGTTGCTACGGGTCTTCTTACCTTTGGTCTGAACGCCCCACGGAGTTACCGGGTGCTTACCAAAGTTACGACCTTCACCACCACCGTGCGGGTGATCGACTGGGTTCATCGCAGTACCGCGAACGGTAGGACGAACACCACGCCAACGGGTTGCACCAGCTTTACCCAGTACGCGCAGCATGTGCTCAGCGTTACCGACTTCGCCCAGAGTAGCGCGACATTCGGATTCAACTTTACGCATTTCGCCTGAACGCAGACGCAGGGTAACGTAGGAACCTTCACGCGCAACGATCTGCACGTAAGTACCAGCTGAGCGAGCAATCTGACCGCCTTTGCCTGGTTTCATTTCTACGTTATGAACGGTAGAACCCACCGGGATGTTACGCATCGGCAGGGTGTTACCTGCTTTAATCGCAGCATCAACGCCAGATTGAATCTGATCGCCGGCTTTCAGGCCTTTAGGGGCCAAGATGTAACGGCGCTCGCCATCTTTGTACAGAACCAGTGCGATGTTCGCAGAACGGTTCGGATCGTACTCAAGACGCTCAACAACTGCTGGGATACCATCTTTGTTGCGTTTGAAGTCAACAATACGGTAAGCCTGCTTGTGACCACCACCGATATGACGGGTAGTGATACGACCATTGTTGTTACGACCACCGGATTTGCTGTTTTTTTCTACCAGCGGGGCAAAAGGTTTGCCCTTGTGCAGCTCTGGGTTCACCACTTTAACTACGTGACGACGACCCGGAGATGTCGGTTTACATTTAACAACTGCCATTGTCTTTCTCCTCCGACTTACTCAGCGCCGCCGACGAAGTCCAGGTTCTGGCCTTCCTTCAAGGTGACGTAAGCTTTTTTCCAGTCGCTACGACGACCGATACGCTGTCCGTGACGCTTAACTTTCCCTTTAACAACCAGGGTGTTTACGTCTTTAACTTCTACTTCGAACAGTTTCTCAACAGCAGCAACGATCTCTGCTTTGGTCGCGTCTTTAGCAACTTTGAGAACGATGGTATTGGTTTTTTCCATCGCAGTAGATGCTTTTTCTGATACGTGCGGTGCACGCACTACTTTCAGCAGACGTTCTTCACGGATCATGCCAGCATCTCCTCAACTTGCTTAACTGCTTCCGCAGTCATAACGACTTTGTCGAAGGCGATCAGGCTAACTGGGTCGATGCCCGCTGCATCACGCACGTCAACCTTGTACAGGTTACGCGCAGCCAGGAACAGATTCTCATCCAGTTCACCGGTGATGATCAGCACATCTTGCAGCGCCATGTCTTTCAGTTTCTGTACCAGCAGCTTAGTTTTAGGCGCTTCTACAGAGAACGTCTCGACAACGATCAGACGGTCCTGACGTACCAGTTCGGACAGAATGCTTTTCAGCGCGCCGCGGTACATCTTTTTGTTAACTTTTTGACTGTGGTCCTGTGGACGCGCAGCGAAGGTCACGCCACCTGAACGCCAGATCGGGCTCTTTGCAGAACCTGAACGCGCACGGCCGGTACCTTTCTGGCGCCAAGGCTTTTTGCCTGAACCAGTTACTTCAGCACGAGTTTTCTGCGCACGAGTACCCTGACGAGCACCAGCGGCATAAGCAACAACAACCTGGTGAACCAGCGCTTCGTTGAAATCACGACCGAAGGTAGTTTCGGAAACAGTCAGCGCGCTCTGCGCGTCTTTCAGTACTAATTCCATTGCTATCCCCTTACGCCTTCACAGCTGGTTTAACAATCAGATCGCACCCAGTTGCACCCGGGACGCCACCTTTGACCAGCAGCAGGTTGCGCTCAGCGTCAACACGTACCACTTCCAGGCTCTGAACGGTTACGCGCTCATTACCCAGTTGACCAGCCATTTTCTTGCCTTTAAACACTTTGCCCGGAGTCTGGTTCTGACCGATAGAACCCGGAACGCGGTGTGACAAGGAGTTACCGTGTGTAGCGTCCTGGGTACGGAAGTTCCAGCGCTTAACGGTACCTGCGAAACCTTTACCTTTAGAGGTACCGGTAACGTCTACTTTTTTAACGTCAGCGAAAATTTCAACACTGATGCTCTGGCCAACAGAGAAATCTTCACCTTCGGTGCGGAATTCCCACAGACCACGGCCAGCTTCAACGCCAGCTTTAGCAAAATGACCTGCTTCAGGCTTGCTCACACGGTTTGCTTTTTTAGCACCGGTGGTAACCTGGATAGCTTGGTAACCATCGTTGTCCAGGCCTTTGACCTGAGTAACGCGGTTTGCTTCAACTTCGATAACGGTTACTGGGATTGAAACGCCATCTTCAGTGAAGATGCGGGTCATACCCACTTTTTTACCGACTAAACCAATCATTGTATCAACCTCTCAATCGCTCGATGACCTGATTAACCCAGGCTGATCTGCACGTCAACACCGGCAGCCAGGTCCAGACGCATCAGAGCATCAACGGTTTTTTCAGTTGGCTCAACGATGTCTACCAGACGCTTGTGAGTGCGGATTTCGTACTGATCACGCGCGTCTTTGTTAACGTGCGGAGAGATCAGAACGGTAAAACGCTCTTTGCGGGTTGGCAGCGGGATCGGACCACGTACCTGCGCACCAGTGCGCTTGGCAGTCTCAACGATTTCCGCGGTTGATTGATCGATCAGGCGATGATCAAACGCTTTAAGACGGATACGGATTCTTTGGTTCGACATGAGACCAAGGCTCCAAACATTTTATAAACGAAAAGAATTACTACCCACATCCATTACGATTGATGGAGGAGTGTAATCGTTCAGCATATAACTCCCCAATTGGGAGTATTGTCAGGCGATACATATACAGCTATCCCCTGCGATTCTGCTCGAATCGCGCCGTACCAATATCGGCAGGCCCGCGCATTATACGTAAATTCGCTTAGGAAGCAACCCGTGATGTGTTTTTAACCACACGATTCTGGCTTTGAATGCAAAAAAGCCCAAAGTCATCACGTTAAATGGCCTTGGGCTTGAAGTGACATTGCTTGTTTTGCTGGAGATTAATGTTCGTTTTGTTCTTTGAGTTGAGACTGTAGATAATTTTGCAGACCAATTTTTTGTATCAGTTCGAGCTCTGTTTCTAGCCAGTCGATATGCCCCTCCTCTTCAGCAAGGATCTCAATCATCATGTCCCTGCTTACGTAGTCATGAACTTTATCGGCATACGCTATCGCTTCCCGCAAATCCTTGGCCCCTTCCAGCTCAAGCGAAAGGTCAGATTGCAACATTTCAGGGACGTCTTCCCCAATGCGCAGTCGTCCAAGATCTTGTAGATTCGGGATGCCTTCAAGAAACAAAATGCGTTCAATGTATTTGTCCGCATGCTTCATTTCATCAATTGATTCGTGATACTCAACATCATTGAGGCGAGTTAGGCCCCAGTTCTTAAACATGCGCGCATGGAGAAAGTACTGATTGATCGCAACCAGTTCATTTCCCAGCAATTTATTAAGATGAGTTATGATTTTACCGTCGCCCTTCATTTTGTTTCCTCCGCTTCCAACTAAATAGAGCGTAGATGTGTATGAAAGGAAGTCAAAAAAACGCGACTGTTATTGTGGTTATTACTCAGGTCGGCAGACCAATCAGGCGATCTCTTTGTACAGCGGCAGATTTTGCAACTCTTCATCCATGATTTCGCGCGCAAAGCGCACGCACTTACCACACTGCTTGCCAATCGGAACCAGCTGGCGCAGATGTTGAATTGATTTGGGTTGATAGCGGCGAACCACTTCGCGGAGGGTTTTGTCACTTACAGCATTACACAAGCAGACGTACATTTTACTGCATACTCCCGTACAATTAATGATCAAATTGTAAATGAGAATAGTTTTTATTTCAAACCCAGCCTTTATGTGGAATTAGTGACTGCAGCAAAATTTAGGCATAAAAAAAGAGCACCGAAGTGCTCTTTTTAATGCTGCGGTGGCTGCCGAAGCAGCCACCGACATCAACGCAATTAAGCGATAATTTCAGCAACAACACCCGCACCAACAGTACGGCCGCCTTCACGGATTGCGAAACGCAGACCCTGATCCATCGCGATTGGCTTGATCAGAGTTACAGTCATTTTCA
>NZ_JBNBPM010000027.1:0-14546 GCF_059412405.1 Pantoea sp. CFCC18179
ACTCCGCGTTCAGCCAGCATCTCCTGCAGCTCACGGTAACTGATGCCGTATTTGCAGTACCAGCGTACGGCCCACAGAATGATGTCACGCTGAAAATGCCGGCCTTTGAATGGGTTCATGTACAGCTCCATCAGCAAAAGGGGATGATAAGTTTATCACCACCGACTATTTGCAACAGTGCCCGTTACCTAACAATAAACCTGTTTAAATATCCAGATAAAAACATTCAATCTGGGTCAAATGAGTGATACAGTTTCACCCATAAGACCCAATGGAGGCAATATGTCTGAATTTGAATTACTGGCGCAGGATCTGCTTGAGAAAGCAGAAGCGGAAGAACAACTGCGACAGGAAAATGATAAAAAGCTGCTCGGGCAGGTGCTGGAAATCTATGACCAGAAGTACGTGGCTGAACTGCTTAGAAAAGTTGGTAAAAATGAGTGGAGTCGCGAGACTCTTAATCGCTGGATTAATGGTAAGTGCTCACCTAAGACGCTGACGTTAGCCGAAGAGGAACTTCTACGAAAAATGCTTCCGGAAGCGCCTGCACATCACCCTGACTATGCCTTCCGGTTTATTGACCTGTTTGCTGGGATTGGAGGTATACGGAAGGGCTTCGAAACCATCGGTGGCCAGTGCGTTTTTACCAGTGAATGGAATAAAGAGGCTGTGCGCACATATAAAGCTAACTGGTTTAACGATGCTCAGGAACACACTTTCAATCTCGATATTCGTGAAGTCACGCTCAGTGATAAACCTGAAGTACCTGAAAACGATGCCTATGCTTACATTAATGAGCATGTGCCGGATCATGATGTACTTCTAGCAGGTTTCCCCTGTCAACCGTTTAGCCTTGCGGGCGTAAGCAAGAAAAACTCGCTCGGGCGCGCGCATGGTTTCGAATGTGAGGCTCAGGGAACGCTTTTCTTCGATGTGGCGCGTATTATCCGCGCAAAAAAACCTGCCATCTTTGTTCTTGAAAACGTTAAAAACCTGAAGAGCCATGACAAGGGTAAAACCTTTAAAGTCATCATGGATACCCTCGACGAACTGGGCTATGAAGTTGCGGATGCAGCTGAGATGGGCAAAAACGATCCTAAAGTTATCGACGGAAAGCACTTTTTACCTCAGCACCGAGAACGTATCGTTTTGGTCGGTTTCCGCCGTGATCTGAACATTCACCAGGGCTTTACCCTGCGCGATATTAGTCGTTTTTATCCGGAACAGCGTCCGTCATTTGGCGAACTGCTGGAACCCGTGGTTGACAGCAAATATATACTGACGCCGAAACTCTGGGAGTATCTCTATAACTACGCCAAAAAGCACGCAGCTAAGGGTAACGGATTCGGTTTTGGCCTCGTTAATCCTGAAAATAAAGAAAGCATTGCCCGTACGCTTTCTGCTCGCTATCACAAAGACGGGTCTGAAATTCTGATAGACCGTGGCTGGGATATGGCCACAGGTGAAACAGACTTCGCGAACGAAGAAAATCAGGCGCATCGGCCCCGCAGGCTGACTCCGCGAGAGTGCGCGCGCCTTATGGGTTTTGAAAAAGTAGATGGCAGGCCTTTTCGCATTCCTGTGTCAGACACTCAGTCGTACAGGCAGTTCGGTAACTCCGTAGTGGTGCCCGTGTTTGAAGCCGTAGCCAAACTGCTTGAACCTTATATCCTGAAAGCGGTTAATGCCGATTCGTGCAAGGTTGAACGAATCTGATCGCTCCTCCCGGTATTTATGCCGGGAGATAATCTATGGAATATCTGCGTAAAGCCCTGTCAGCTCAGCAATAAACGCACCTAGCGTCATTAGCTCAGCTCTCACCGCCTCCGGGTATTTTTTGTGCAGAGATGATGGCACGACCAATCTGACACCCGACTCCCGCATCTCCCGATATTGAGCCAGAGAAACTCCCTCCTGGAGTGTAAACAGATGCACCTGATGAATTTTATCGGCCTCATTCAGTATCTGACGCCAGCGATCCTTACAGGTAGTCTTGACTGCCAGCATGCGCAGATTTTCTACGGGAAACTCAGTATCGTGGTAAGCCCCTGCGGAAGGGAAAAGGAAATCGGGTTTTTTATTACCTTCTGTGATGGCCTGCGTCGCAAAGTGTCGCAGGCCGTGCTCAATGAATAGATGCTCCAGGTGCAGTTCCAGCGACTTCCCGGCTCTGGATTTACGGCGATTGCTGACAGAATTGGCCAGCGCAATAAATTCATCCACAGAGCCAAATCCTTTCCGGATGATATCCAGAACATGCAGTTCCTCAACCAATAGAAATATGTCGTACTCCACGCGCCGGCGGTCAAGAAGTTGCTCATCCGGATCAAGGGAATTTTTCACATAATGGCTGGCTGCATACTGAATAATTTCACTTCCCGACGGAAAGCGCAGGTGCCAGTCTTCAGGTAGAATATATTTATGATTTACTGGCGCTTGCTGTAGAGATAGTCCGCCTAGAATCTGTCCTGCGGGGCCGGATATAAGCGCTCCGGGTATAACTTCACCAATAGCGGTCTCAATGACGTCCTCTTCATCAGTGCTGGCGCATACCCAAATATTTACTTCCTTACAGTCCCCCCCTTGCTCATCAAGCTTGAAAGCCAGGAGCGTCAGAGCCCCTGTATTTTCAGGATCCTGAAGTGGGCTGCCTCTACCCCAGCGGGTAATCCTTTTTTCATTCCGGGTTTTACCAAAATGACGGCTGTTATAATAAATTGCCCTGGCTTCGCTGTCAGGGCAATCATGCGATGACACATGTGCGGTGAGAAAAACCGAAGGGTTCAGTTCACGGGTATGGTTGATAGACGGAAAGAGTTTTTCAACGATACCTGAAGGGATATAAAGCCCTACCTGGTGACCACCTGTTGCGCCGGTATCGTTGGCGGAAAGGCGTTTGATGTAGACGAAGTAATTCTCACATGCGATCTCAAGTAGCCAGTTGTGGAAAACCGACATAAGCATCCCCTGTTACCCTGAAACTCTACTCACCATTTTTTCATGATTATATACAAACAGTGTCATTTTCAGAAGACGACTGCACCAGTTGATTGGGCGTAATGGCTGTTGTGCAGCCAGCTCCTGACAGTTCAATATCAGAAGTGATCTGCACCAATCTCGACTATGCTCAATACTCGTGTGCACCAAAGCGAGGTGAGCATGGCGACGGAGGCTCTGTTGCAAAGATTGGCGGCAGTCAGAGGTAGGCTGTCGCTCTGCGCCGATCAGGCGGCTGCTGCGAAATGGTGGTTGAGCATGCCCATGGCCTCCGTCAGCGCCGAGGGCCCAATGCCAAAAGCTCTCTCCACAAGGCGCACCTCGCCCCTGATGCCGGGCTGCAGGCACCAGGGGCGAGCCTGTCCTTTGCGCAGGGCTCGCATGACTTCGAATCCCTTGATCGTGGCATAGGCCGTGGGGATCGATTTGAAACCGCGCACCGGCTTGATCAGTATCTTGAGCTTTCCGTGATCGGCCTCGATCACGTTATTGAGATACTTCACCTGCCGGTGGGCCGTCTCCCGGTCCAGCTTTCCTTCGCGCTTCAATTCGGTGATCGCTGCACCATAGCTCGGCGCTTTGTCGGTATTGAGCGTGGCAGGCTTTTCCCAGTGCTTCAGGCCTCGCAGGGCCTTGCCCAGGAACCGCTTCGCTGCCTTGGCGCTGCGGGTCGGCGACAGGTAGAAATCGATCGTGTCGCCCCGCTTGTCGACTGCCCGGTACAGGTAGGTCCACTTGCCCCGCACCTTGACGTAGGTTTCATCCAGGCGCCAGCTCGGATCAAAGCCACGCCGCCAGAACCAGCGCAGCCGCTTCTCCATCTCCGGGGCGTAGCACTGGACCCAGCGATAGATCGTCGTATGGTCGACCGAAATGCCGCGTTCCGCCAGCATTTCCTCAAGGTCGCGATAGCTGATCGGATAGCGACAATACCAGCGCACCGCCCACAGGATCACATCACCCTGGAAATGGCGCCACTTGAAATCCGTCATCGTTCCGTCCGTCCAATCTCCGCCAAGCATGCTCAAGCTTCACGATTTTTGCAACAGAGCCCACACGAGTATTGAGCATAGTCGAGATTGGTGCAGATCACTTCTGATATTGAACTGTCAGGAGCTGGCTGCACAACAGCCATTACGCCCAATCAACTGGTGCAGTCGTCTTCTGAAAATGACAGCGGGGTGGGGCTGTCGCAAAACTTAGGAATTTCGCGACAAATTGATCGCGCCCCGGAATGCGAAGCCCCGCTGTCGGCCATTGTCTGAAGTTCCTCACGGGCAGGCGCTTGATACTTTACTAACTTGTCTGTAAAGTTTGGCTACTCTCACTGAATGGTGCTATCATGCCTGCCGCCCACTCGAACCGCTGGGTTCTTCTGGTGACCGTCGCCGCCGGTCTCCTGCTTATCGTTCTGGACAATTCGGTCCTCTACACGGCCCTGCCTACCCTGACGCGCGAGCTTGGCGCGACGGCAACGCAAGGGTTGTGGATCATCAACGCATACCCCCTCGTCATGGCCGGCCTGCTGCTCGGCACCGGGACGCTGGGTGACAGGATCGGTCACCGGCGCATGTTCCTCATCGGCCTCGTGCTGTTCGGTGTCGCGTCGATTGTGGCGGCCTATTCGCCTACAGCGGAAATCCTGATCGGGGCGCGGGCCTTTCTGGCGGTCGGCGCGGCGGCGATGATGCCCGCGACACTCGCCCTCATCCGCGTCACCTTCGAGGATGACCGGGAACGCAACATCGCCATTGCGATCTGGGGGTCGTTGTCGGTCGTCGGCGCTGCGCTCGGACCGATCATCGGCGGTTTTCTGCTCGGCCATTTCTGGTGGGGGTCGGTGTTCCTCATCAATGTGCCGGTAGTGGTCGCTGCCTTCATTTCGGCGCTGATCGTTGCGCCGAAGGTGGCCGGCGATGCGACCAAGCCTTGGGACGTGGTGTCGTCGTTTCAGGCATTGGTGGCGCTGTCGGCTTTTGTGATCGCGATCAAGGAATCTGCCCATGCCGGGCAGTCGTGGGCCGTCCCCGCTATTTCGCTGCTGGTTGCCATCCTCGCCGGAGCGCTGTTCGTCCGCCGGCAACTGCGCCTGCCGTTCCCGCAGCTCGACTTCTCGATCTTCCGCAATGCCGCGTTCACATCGGGCGTTCTAGCGGCCGCGTTCTCCCTGTTCGCCATCGGCGGTGTTGAGCTTGCTACGACGCAACGCTTCCAGCTCGTTGCGGGCTTCACGCCGCTGGAAGCCGGGATGCTGGTTTCGGCGGCGGCGCTCGGATCATTGCCGACTGCGCTGCTCGGTGGTGCATTCCTGCATCGTATTGGCCTACGTATCCTTATAGCTGGCGGGCTTGCGGCGGGATCGCTGGCGGTCCTGCTTGCGACATGGGGCATCACTCATGGCCTTGGCTGGCTGATCGCCGGTCTGGCGCTGACCGGTGCCGGCGTAGGTGCAACAATGTCGGTGGCATCAACGGCTATTGTGGGCAATGTGCCTGTGCATCGCGCCGGCATGGCGTCGTCGGTCGAGGAAGTGTCCTACGAGTTTGGCAGTCTGTTCGCTGTCACAATTCTCGGAAGTCTTTTGGCCTACCTCTATACGGTCAACGTCGTGTTCCCCGCCGGAACCTCGGAAGCGGCCCGCGACAGCATGGCGTCGGCGCTGGTCTTTGCCAACGAGGCGGGGGCCGATGGTGTTGTCGTGCGTCAAGCGGCAGGAATCGCATTCGACCACGCCTATACGGTCGTCATGTACGTGGCGGCGGGTGTTCTGGCCGTGGGTGCCCTGATCACCGGCATCCTGTTGCGGCGCTACGGTCCCGGCTCGCAATCGTCAGCCTATCCCACACAACACTAAGGAAGCCGACATGGCGAGAGCCAGCAAGCGCCTCGAAGTGCTTGAAGCCATTGTGAGCATCATCGAGCGTGACGGCCTCACCGCCGTCACCCTCGACGCCGTAGCGCTCGAAACCGGCATGACACGCGCCGGCCTTCTGTATCATTTCCCGTCGCGCGAAGCCCTGATCCTCGCCACCCATGAGCATCTGACTCGCTCATGGGAACAGGAGCTGGAAGCGAGCGCCGGCAACACCTCGGACAGGGCGACAGACGCCGAACGACACGCCGCCTACATCAACACCTGCGCAAGAGCTGCCCGGCGGGTCGAACTGCTGCTCATACTGGAAAGCTCCGACAATCGGCAGCTTGGCGATCTGTGGCAACAGGTCATCGACCGCTGGGCACCTCCTGCGCCGATTGGAAACGACGCTGCCGAGTTGGACAGGTTCATTTCGCGCCTTGCCGCCGATGGGCTGTGGATTCACGAGGCGCTGTCGTCGCGCCCGCTCCCCGAGCAACTGCGCAAGCGTATCGCGGCGCGCCTCGTCGCGATGGCCGCCGGACCTGTTGAGGCGGAAGAAAACCTCCCGAAATAACTGGTGTCCCCCCACAACCCTACTGCGCCGGTGCTGCCGGCGCTTTCACGGTGATGGTGCATTGCTGATCTGAACCGACCGAGCACCAGGCCGCCGGCGTCGCCTTCAAGGTCGCGCGCATCTACTTGCGCGTCAGCACCGACGAGCAGGACTTGACCAGGCAGGCCGCCATCGTTGAGAGCACCAGGGCCGCCGGCTTCTACGTCGCCGGCATCTACCGCGAGAAGGCTTCGGGCGCTCGCGCCGATCGCGCCGAGCTGCTGCGCATGATCGGCGACCTGCAACCCGGTGAAGTCGTCGTTGCGGAGAAGATCGACCGCATCAGCCGCCTGCCGCTGCCCGAGGCCGAACGCCTCGTGGCCTCGATCCGCGCCCAGGGCGCGCGCCTGGCTGTCCCTGGCGTGGTCGATCTGTCCGACCTGGCCGCCGAGGCGAAGGGCGTGGCAAAGGTGGTGCTGGAGTCGATCCAGGACATGCTTTTGAAGCTGGCGTTGCAGATGGCCNGCGCCTGGCTGTCCCTGGCGTGGTCGATCTGTCCGACCTGGCCGCCGAGGCGAAGGGCGTGGCAAAGGTGGTGCTGGAGTCGATCCAGGACATGCTTTTGAAGCTGGCGTTGCAGATGGCCCGCGACGACTACGAGGATCGCCGCGAGCGGCAGCGGCAGGGCGTCGAGCTGGCGAAGGACGCCGGCCGCTACACCGGCCGCAAGGCCAACACGAAGGTGCATGAACGCATCGTGGCGCTGCGCACCGCAGGCCACAGCATTCCAGAGACGGCCAGGCTGGCCGGGTGCAGTGAAAGCCAGGTCAAGCGCGTATGGGCGCTGCACAACCAGGCGCAGGCGTGACCTACTCGGCCGCCTCCAGCTCGCGCAGGCATTCCATGATCGCCGCCCGCTCCAGCGGATCGAGCTTGGCGAGCTTCGCTTGCCAGCGGGCTTTCTTCCGCTTGATGCGCTCGCGCTCGCGGAAGTTGCTGCCGAGGTAGCGCAGATCGTGCAGCTCGGCCGGCTCGGGGTAGTTCATCCAGAGCCTTTCAATGGCGATGCCGCCGCGCGTCATCGCGTTGAACTCGATGGTTCTCCATGACGCCAAGGGAGAGCTGTCATAGATCGTTGAGCTGTAGCCCGACACCATCACCGCGCACGGCAGGCCGGCCAGCACGTCGAGCAGCCGCAGGTGGTCGGCGTCGTCGTATTCGTGGCGGTAGAGCTTGCCGCCGCGCCGGCTGTCCATCACGTAGGGCGGATCGACGTAGACGAACTCGGAGCCGGTGAACGGGTGGGACTCCAGCCAAGCCACGGCGTCGCCGTGGTGCAGCTCCAGGCCGGGCACGTCGAGCTGCTGCCAGACCTCGATCACCTCGGGATCAACGTCGATGCCGACGCTGCGGGCAGCGGGCCGCTTGCGCTCCAGGATGTTGCCGCCGCCCAGGTGCGTTTCGATGTACGTGTCGTGAGGCGGGATGTTGTTGATGATCGTCTGGTAGACGCCGGCACCGCCCTTGCCGCCGGGGTATCTCATGGCCTTCTTCCTGGAGTAAATCGGGACTTGGCCAGCATCGTCAGAAATGGCGATGCTGTCAAGGGAAGCCGGTCTGAAAGACTTCGCTATTTGCGAATGTGCCGCGATCCGTGTAAATAGCCAACGCTTGTTGCGAATGCGTGAGCCATGGCTAAAGAACCGGTCCAGCACGAAAGCCTGCTCCTGCCAGGCTATTGGCGAATAACCAGCTTCGGCGCACTGACCGAAAATCCAGCCGCAGCTGCCGGCGACCTCCTTATCCGTGCGGACCTGGCGGAATTGGCCAACTGGGAAGACTCCCCTGTGGATTGGGGCAGGGTCACGGGACGTCAGCGGCGGATGCTCGTGCCCGTTGGCGAGCTTCCGCGCCTTCATCTCAACGCTGTCCTGCATGACGGACGCCTCGCGAACGACCTCGTGGACCGGCTCGAATTCGAGCGCTGGATGCGCCGGGAGATCAACTGCGATAGGTCGAACATCACAGTAATCACTCGCGACCACAAGGACGACCAAGGCAACTATGTGGTTCCCGTTCGCGCCAAGTGGGCAAGCCAGCTCAGCGACCATGATCGTCATGGACTGTTTGTCGCATTCGGATCTGGCGAAGACCCCTATGCGCTAGTCATCCCCTGCGTCGAGGTGTTCCGCTTTTTCTACGCCACGTCAGATGTACTGGCAAAGTACTTCTTGAAGGACCGTTTTCTTGATCCCGGCGCCTACCTTTGGAATCCCAGCAAGACGGCTATCTCGAGGACTGACGGGAAAGCGGTCCTGTGGCTGCGGAAATGGATGCTGGATGCGGATGCCCGGTTCCTGGCGAGGTTCGCCTTCGACGAGTACGCCCTCGGCCAAGCCCAGGCGATATTCCTGAGTACCGCCGCTGCCAACGAGCCTTCGCATGAGCGACGCATAAGGGCGCTACCGCCGTTCCAAGGCACTGAAGAAGTCACGTTTCTTGGGATACCACTTGGCAGTGAAGAGCGCCCAAGGATCTTCGTCACGCGGCTATTGAGCTGCGACTGGAAGCCGCCCTTCACCGAACTGAAATGGGATCGGGACAACGACGGCCGTTCCGACCCCAACAAACGCGAGGAGCGCCCTCCGACTGAATGGAAACCCAGTCTGTTGAATCACGAGCAAAACTGAGCCACTAAAGGGCATCCGTCACGCCCAATTTTGAGCCACGTTATCCACCTACCCTGCTGTTTTTTGCAGCAGTGGGGTGCAGGAGTGATCAACGTGAGCACATTGAGCAAATTGCGCCGCATGGTCCACCGTGACCACCTGAGCGTGCGCGAAGCCAGCCGAAGGCTGGGCATCTCCCGCAATACAGCCGCCAAGTGGCTCGAGGCCGACGAGATGGTCGAGCCCCGCTACCCCAAGCGGGCCTCTCTTCCCAGCGTTCTCGATCCCTACAAGGAACAGCTGGCCACCTGGCTAAAGGCCGACAGCCACCGCAACAAGCGCGAGCGCCGTGGCATCAAGGCCATGTTCCGGGCACTGCAGGCCGTGGGCTACCCTGGCAGCCGAGGCCCGGTCTATGAGTTCGCCAAGCGCTGGCAGCAGGCACAGTCCGACGCGCCAACCCGAATGGCCTTCGTACCCATGAGTTTCGAGATGGGCGAGGCCTTCCAGTTCGACTGGAGCTGCGAGTACCTGTTCGTGGGCGGCCTGCGCAAACGCCTGGAGGCTTCGCACACCAAGCTGGCGGCCAGTCGGGCCTTCATGCTCACCGCCTATTTCAGCCAGGCCCACGAGATGTTGTTCGACGCCCATGCCCGAGCCTTTGCGGCTTTTGGTGGCGTGCCGCGCCGGGGCATCTACGACAACATGAAGACCGCCGTCGACAAGGTTGGTCAGGGCAAGAGCCGCACCGTCAATGCGCGCTTCGAGGCCATGACGGGTCACTACCTGTTCGAGCCAGAGTTCTGCAACCGCGCCGCTGGCTGGGAGAAGGGTATCGTCGAGAAGAACGTGCAGGATCGCCGTCGTGGCATCTGGATGGAGGCAGCGGAACGCCGCTGGCCCGACCTGGAGAGCCTCAATGCGTGGCTGCACCAGGCTTGCCTGGACGCCTGGCATGAGCTGCCTCACCCCGAGTGGCCAGAGCTGACGATCGCCGACGTCTGGCAGCAAGAGCAGACGCACCTGATGCCCAACCCTGCGCCATTTGATGGCTATGTCGAGCAGATGGCCAGGGTCACAGCCACCTCGCTGATCCACTACCAGCGCAATCGCTACAGCGTGCCATGCGAGTGGGCCCACACCAGTGTCAGCGTGCGGGCTTATCCCGATCGCCTGGTGGTGGTCGGTGCCAACTCGGAATCGCCAGAACAGCCGGTGAGCCTGCCGCGCAGCTTCGAGCGTGGCCAGACCTTGTACGACTGGCGGCACTACGTCAGCTTGCTCGAACGCAAGCCCGGCGCTTTGCGCAACGGCGCCCCCTTCAAGACCATGCCCGAGCCCTTGCAGCATCTGCAAGCGCACCTGCTTCGCCACCCTGGCGGCGACCGGGTGATGGCCCAGGTGCTCATGGCCATCACCCTGCACGGGCTCGATGACGTGCTGGTGGCCGTGGAGTTGGCGCTGCAATCGGGCCGCGTGAGCGCAGACCATGTGCTCAACGTGCTGGCCAGGCTCAAGGAGCCCCAAGCCGTGCAAAGCCTGCCTGAAGCAGCCTTGCCTTCACTGACGCTGCACGAGCCGCCTCAGGCCGACGTGTCGCGCTACGACAGCCTGCGCCAGTCCCAGGAGGATGACCATGTCCAATGACATCGCAGCAAGCCTCAAGGGCTTGAGCCTGCACGGCATGGCCAGTGCCTGGCCGGAACTGCTGGGCATCGCCCGGCTCAAATCGCTCGACCACGAAGCCCTGCTGCATCAGCTCATCAAGGCCGAGGGTGCACATCGGGAAGTGCGCTCCATGGCCTACCAGATGCGGGCGGCCCGATTCCCGCACCACCGCGACCTGGCTGGCTTTGCCTTTGATCAGGCGCAGGTGGACGAGGCGCTGGTGCGTCAGCTGCACGAGTTCAAGTTCATCGACTCAGCCCACAACGTGGTCTTCGTGGGCGGCCCTGGCACGGGCAAAACACACCTTGCCACAAGCCTGGGTGTTCATGCCATCCGTGCACATGGTAAGCGGGTGCGCTTCTTCTCGACCGTCGAGCTGGTCAATCTGCTGGAGGCCGAGAAAGCTCAAGGTAAGGCCGGGCAACTGGCACATCGGCTCATGTACGTGGATCTCGTCATCCTCGACGAGATGGGCTATTTGCCCTTCAGTCAAGCCGGTGGGGCCTTGCTGTTCCACCTGCTGTCCAAGCTGTACGAGCGCACCAGCGTGGTCGTCACCACCAACCTGTCGTTCTCGGAGTGGGCCAGCGTGTTCGGCGACGCCAAGATGACCACCGCGCTACTCGACCGACTCACCCATCACTGCCACATCGTCGAAACCGGCAACCAGAGCTGGCGCTTCAGGCACTCGACTGCACAACCGTCTTCGATCATCAGAGCCACACGAACCAAAACGGCCAAAGGAGCACCCCAGACAGATCACGCAGTAGACTTATCCACATCCGAACAGTCCATTTCTTCGTCAACTTAGTGGCTCAGTTTTGGACGTGACGCCTGGCTCAGTTTTGCTCGTGATTCAACACACGAAGCGCCAGAATGTTATTTTGTGCAGAGTGGCACGCAGTCCGGTTGCGCACACGCGAGTAGCTTCGCCCGCTTGCGCGGCGCATCGACAATAGAATCAAGTGTCGGCGGTTACCGCCTGAGGTTTGTGTGATCTGGAGAGCCGATCGGCGCGTTCGCATCCAGGCAGACTGCACCGCAATTCGTTCTTTGTCCGATCACGCGCACAAGCTCGAGAGGTGCTGCGAGACCGTGTCGGTCGTGCGGAGATCTCTCAGGACGCGGCCCTCTTTCCGCACGGAAGCAGTGTGAGGGGCGCTTTGGACCCTCAGAGATAGGAATCTAAAAGAGGTGCCTGCGCGCCGCCGGCAGACAATGACCCTAGTCCTCCAGGCGGTCGTCTTCTGCGACGTCACGTGCCCGTGACGCGTCGTATGATGTCGGCTGCTGTGGCCTCAATATCGAACCCGGGGTCGCTGATACAAATCTGCGGGGCTTTCGGGGCCTCGTAAATCTGAGACACGCCGGTAAAGGCGCGTAGAGTCCCAGCGCGTGCTCTTCGGTAGTGCCCCTTGACATCCCGAGCCTCACAAACTGACAGGGGGACATCAAGGAATACCTCGACGTATCGGTCGGGCCCGATGATGTCCCGTGCGGCTCTACGGTCCTCCTCAAAGGGGGAAACGAGCGCGACGGCTGCGAATATGTCACAGTTGTTGGCCAGCCTTGCAACCTCCGCGACCCGGCGCACATTCTCAGTTCGGTCAGCAGGCGCAAAGCCCAAGTCTCGACTCAGGCCCTGCCGTACAACGTCACCGTCCAAGAGGCATACTGGACAACCGCGCACTCGAAGCTGGCGAGCAATAGCTGCCGACAGCGTTGTCTTGCCCGCTCCGCTCAGGCCCGTGATCCAAACTGTGCGCATAACGCCCCTCGTGATGAGATTGCTTATTGCGAGCTCGCCAGACCGCAGCCGGCGCACAGATCTCCAAAGCCCGGAAACGACGTCCCGATCGCCTCCGCATCCACGACTGTTATCCCGTCTTCGCAGCGGGAGCTGGCGATGGCGAAAGCCATCCCGATTCGGTGGTCGTACGCCGTCTCAATTGAGACACCGCCCTTGAGCATTCGACTGCCCACGCCCGATATCACGGCGCCGTCGGGCTTGGATTCGACGACTACGCCAAGCTGGCGCAACCCGACGAGCATGGTCTCAATACGGTCACTTTCCTTAACTCTGAGCTCCTCCGCTCCGCGCACTACAGTGGTCCCGTTGGCAAACGCCGCGGCAATAAAGAACACGGGGAACTCGTCGATCATCCGGGGCGCGATGTCCGCGTCGAGCTCGATTCCGGACAGCTCGGCACCGGTGACCGTTATATCAGCGACTTCCTCTCCACCAGAGCTGCGGCGGTCCGAAAGCTCTACCCGCGCGCCCATGAGCCGCAGTGCGTCCACAATGCCGGTGCGTGTCGGATTTATTCCCACGTTCCTGATGGTAATTGAGGCGCCAGGATTGATAGCAGCCGCCACCATAAAAAAGGCTGCGGACGATATGTCGCCGGGAACAACAACGTCCCGGCCCTTCAGGCTGCTTCGCTCCACTTGGATTTCTTGCCCGTTGACGGAGACGTTGCCTCCGAAGGCGGCCACCATGGTTTCCGTGTAGTTGCGGGTGGGTTTCCTTTCTATCACGGTGGTGGCTCCATCCGCATAGAGGCCGGCCAACAGTACCGCCGACTTCACCTGGGCGCTGGCCACGGGCAAATCGTAAGTGATGCCCCGAAGCTTTGGCGTGCCGGTGATCCTCATCGGAGCGGTCCCGGAAGCTGACAGCTGAATTTGCGCCCCCATTTGGCCAAGGGGGGTCGCCACACGCCCCATCGGCCGTTTCGACAAAGAATGGTCTCCAACCAGCACGCTTTCGAAGGGCTGCCCGGCCAAGATTCCGGCCATAAGCCTCATCGCAGTACCCGCGTTGCCCGCGTCCAGTTCCGCATTTGGCCGCGTGAGCCCACTCTCGCCGGCCCCAGTGATGGTTACCTGCCCGTTCGCAATCTCAATGCTTACTCCCATGGCTCGCATCATTCCGATGGTGCTGACCACGTCTGCTGCCAGCAAGCACTTCCGAACCGTGGTAACCCCTTTAGCCAGAGAGCCGAGCATCACCGCGCGGTGAGAGATGGACTTGTCGCCAGGAACCTCAATCACTGTCGGGTTTTGGGTCAGACGGCCGGAAAACGTAACCTTCATTTGTGCCTCGCTAGAATTAGACTGCGAATTTCTCGCTATCGGGATTGTTTATTGACAACATTGGAGCGCAGCGGCCCCGGATGAATTCGATCAGCCTCTGTTCGCTTTCTTCCACGACCCTTACCGACTCCGCGGCTCGGCGACCGATGGCCGCCCGCAGGAAATAGTCACACCAACCTTGTGCCGCCTGGTCAGCGAGGTGATGCAGCGAGTTTACATCGGCGGGCTGGCAAAATCCACTTCGCATGAGAATGGTCCCCAACCATCTTGCCCAGCTCCGCTGGTTGGCGAGGAAGCGCAGCGTTTTGGTCAGGCGATCTTCGTTGCCTTGGGCGGCACGAAAAGCCTCGCCGACGAGAACGGCCTTACGTTCGACCGCAGTACTAACCGATTCGATTCGCCCAATGGCGTTTGCCACGACCGTTTCAACCGATGGCAGGGCTCGGAAGTCGCGTCGAACTCTGGCGGTGAGAACATAGGGCGCCCCGTGCGTCGCTTCGCTAAACAATTGCTCATGGAACAGAGATAGGCGCCCGAGGGTGTCGAAGTGCTCGGCATAGACGTCACCAAGGACGTCGTACAGAGGGCACTGTTGCAAAGTTAGCGATGAGGCAGCCTTTTGTCTTATTCAAAGGCCTTACATTTCAAAAACTCTGCTTACCAGGCGCATTTCGCCCAGGGGATCACCATAATAAAATGCTGAGGC
>NZ_JBNBPM010000028.1:0-7867 GCF_059412405.1 Pantoea sp. CFCC18179
CAACAGGCTGATACTGGCATATTATGACCGGACAGAAAGACGTATTATCCGAATCGACTGAGCACAAATGTGTCACCTATGTGCCCGGTCTGATCTGTTACCTATGTGCCCGGTCGTACCTAAATGGCGACCCTACGCAAAAAAGCCCGCCCGAAAGGGCGGGAACACATGCAACAAGTAACGTATTAAACCCGTTCGAATACCGTCGCAATGCCCTGGCCTAAGCCAATGCACATGGTCGCCAGACCAAAGTGCGCATCGCGACGCTCCATCTGATTCAGCAGCGTGGTACTGATACGCGCACCGGAACATCCCAATGGATGACCAAGCGCAATCGCGCCGCCGTTTAAATTCACTTTCTCATCCAACTGCTCCAGCAAGCCCATATCTTTGATGCACGGCAGCGCCTGCGCCGCGAAGGCTTCATTGAATTCGAACAAATCGATGTCCTGCACATTTAATCCGGCGCGTTTGAGCGCCAGTTTGCTGGCAGGCACGGGGCCGTAACCCATGATTGACGGATCGCAGCCCACAACCGCCATGCTGCGAATACGCGCGCGCGGCGTTAAACCTAACTCACGCGCTCGGCTTTCGCTCATGATCAACATCGCGGCGGCGCCATCGGAAAGCGCGGATGAACTGCCAGCGGTCACGGTACCATTGACCGGATCAAACGCCGGACGTAGCGCTGCCAATCCTTCGAGGCTGGTCTCTTCGCGGATCACTTCATCAAAATCGTAGCGTTTCAACACGCCATCCGCGTCATGGCCGTAAGTGGAGACAATTTCACGCTTGAAGTCACCACGTTGGGTGGCGGCCCATGCGCGCTGATGGGAACGCAGCGCAAACGCATCTTGTTGTTCACGCGTGATGTGATGCATGCGCGCCAACATTTCGGCGGTCAAACCCATCATGCCAGCGGCTTTCGCCACGGTGCGACCTAAGCCGGGATGGAAATCCACGCCGTGACTCATCGGCACATGGCCCATGTGTTCCACGCCGCCAATCAGGCAACTGTGCGCATCGCCGACCATAATCGAGCGTGCTGCATCATGCAGTGCCTGCATCGACGAACCGCATAGCCGATTGACGGTGCTGGCCGGCACGCGATGCGGAATCTCGGCCAATAGCGCGGCGTTGCGGGCAATGTTGAAGCCTTGTTCCAGCGTCTGCTGCACGCAGCCCCAAATAATGTCATCAAGCGATGCTGGATCGACTGCTGGATTACGGCTCAACAGTTCACGCATCAAATGGGCGGACAGATCTTCCGCGCGTACCTGACGAAACGCGCCGCCTTTGGATCGCCCCATTGGCGTGCGTACGGCATCAACAATCACTACTTTTTCCATCTTCATCACCTCAGGCACTTTGCAGCGCCGCTTCGTCAATCGGTTGCACCGCGGGATACCAGCTTTGATGCTGATGGGCTTTTTGCAGCAACAGCTCCGGCAGCGCATACAGCGGGCCGAGAGCGGTATAGCGTTTGGCCTGATCGACCACATTGCTATTGCCCAGCGTATCCATGTAACGGAAAGCACCGCCGCGGAAAGGCGGGAAGCCAAGTCCGTACACCAGCGCCATGTCAGCTTCAGCCGGTGAAGCGATAATCTTCTCTTCGAGGCAGCGCACCACTTCGTTAAGCATCGGCAGCATCATGCGATTGGCGATGTCATCATCGCTGAACACCCGCTTCGGCTGACAGATCGGCTCCAGCAGCGCATCGACGGCGGCATCGGCTTTCTTCTGCGCTTTGCCTTTTTTGTCCTGCTCCCAACGATAGAAGCCTTGTCCGTTTTTCTGTCCGTAACGTTTGGCTTCAAACAGTACGTCAATGGCATCGCGATAATCTTTCTGCATGCGTGATGGGAAACCTTGCGCCATCACTTGCTGCGCGTGATGTGCAGTATCAATGCCAACCACATCCAGCAACCACGCCGGCCCCATCGGCCAGCCGAACTGTTTTTCCATCACTTTGTCGACCTGACGGAAATCTGCGCCATCGCGCAGCAGCAGACTGAACGCGGCGAAATAGGGGAACAGCACGCGGTTGACGAAGAAGCCCGGACAGTCATTCACCACAATCGGCGTTTTGCCCATCTTGCTGGCCCACGCCACCACTTTGCTGATGGTGGCTTCCGAGGTTTGCTCACCGCGAATCACTTCGACCAGCGGCATACGCGGCACCGGGTTAAAGAAGTGCATGCCGCAGAAGTTTTCTGGTCGCTGCAAGGCTTTGGCCAGTTGGCTGATCGGAATGGTTGAGGTGTTTGAGGCCAGAATCGCATCGGCACGCAGATGCTGCTCGGTTTCTGCCAGCACTTTGGCTTTGATTTGTGGATTCTCCACTACCGCTTCGACGACCACATCGGTACGTTCGAATCCGGCGTAATCCAGAGTAGGTTGAATCGTAGTGAGCACGCTGGCCAGTTTCGCACCATCAATCTTGCCGCGTTCCAACTGTTTATTCAGCAGCTTGCTGGCTTCGGTCATGCCAAGGGTTAACGCCTGCGGATTGATATCTTTCATCATCACCGGCACGCCTTTCCATGCCGATTGATAGGCAATACCGCCGCCCATAATCCCTGCGCCCAGAACAGCGGCTTGTTGCGGTGCACCGGCGGCGCTGCTGTGCTTCTTCGCCAAACCTTTGACGTATTGATCGTTGAGGAAGATACCCACCAACGCACGTGCAACATCGCTTTGCGCCAGTGGCACAAACGCGGCAGTTTCCAGCTTCAGTGCATCATCGCGTCCCAGACTGGCGGCGGCTTCAATGGTTTTCACCGCAGTCACTGGCGCGGGATAATGTTTGCCGGCGGTTTGCTGCACCATGCTTTTGGCGATGGTGAAACTCATGGCGGCTTCAATTGGGCTGAGTTTCAGCGGTGCCAACTTCGGTGCGCGTCGTGCTTGCCAGTTGCCCTGTACGATAGCGTCTTGCAATACAGCCAGCGCTGCGTCACGTAATTTGTCGCTGCTGACGACTGCATCGACCAACCCCAGTTTCAATGCGCTATTGCCATCAAGATCTTTACCCGCCGCGATGATTTCCATCGCGCTGTCAGCGCCGAGTAAACGAGGCAAACGCACGCTGCCGCCAAAGCCAGGCATGATGCCGAGTTTGGTTTCTGGCAGGCCGATGCGCGCGGTTGGCGTGGCGATGCGGAAGTCTGTTGCCAGCACGCATTCGCAGCCGCCGCCCAGCGCATAACCATCAATGGCGGCCACGGTCGGCACTGGCAGATCTTCCAAGCGATTAAAGATGCTGTTGGCAAACGCCAGCCATTGGCTCAGCTTCTCTTCTGGCGCTTCAAACAGCGACAGGAATTCTGTGATGTCGGCGCCAACAATAAAGGCTGGCTTGGCCGATGAAAGCAGCAGGCCGCGTAGCGCAGATTGCTGTTCCAGCACGCTCAGCGCTTCGCCCAGTGAAGCGACAGTTTTGGTATCGAGTTTGTTCACCGAACCGGGCGCATCGAAAATCAGCTCGGCGATGCCATCGTCAAGCCATTGAAGTGAAAGAGTATCGCCTTGGTAGAGCATGTCCGTCTCCTGAAACCGCGAAAGATGATCTGGTCATACCAGATGAGTTGGAGTGTGGGCGGGATGTTAATTATTTGCAAACGAGAGTTTGATAATTTGATACGGCGATCACAGCGCGTGCAGCACGGCATCACACCGGCGGCTGTGCTACACTGCCGCCACTTTCGCGACATCGGAGACAAGTCCATGGATTCACTGAAAACCCTGTATCACGCGCACATTAATACGCTGCAGCAGCGAGCGCAGCAGGTGCTGGCACGCTTTAAGCTTGATGCCATGCTGATTCATTCCGGCGAGCTGCTGACCGTTTTCCTCGACGATCACGACTATCCGTTTAAGGTGAATCCGCAGTTCAAGGCGTGGGTACCGGTGACGCAGGTGCCTAACTGCTGGTTATGGATTGATGGCGTGAATAAACCGAAATTGTGGTTCTATTCGCCGGTAGATTACTGGCACAACGTTGAGCCGCTGCCTAATAGCTTCTGGACCAACGATGTTGACGTCATCGGTTTGAAAAATGCTGATGACATCGCGCAACTGCTGCCGGCGCAACGTGAAAACGTGGCGTATATCGGGCCGGTACCTGAACGTGCTGCGCAACTCGGTATCAACAGCGAGCAGGTCAACCCAAAAGGCGTGATCGACTTCCTGCACTATCATCGCAGCATCAAAACAGACTACGAGCTGGCGTGTATGCGTGAAGCGCAGAAGCTGGCGGTTGCAGGTCATCGTGCCGCTAAAGAAGCCTTCTTCTCTGGCATGAGCGAGTTTGATATCAATATCGCCTATCTGACTGCTACCGGTCATCGCGATACCGACGTGCCTTACGGCAACATTATCGCCTTGAATGAGCATGCGGCGGTGTTGCACTACACCAAACTGGATCATCAAGCGCCCGCTAAGCGCCACAGTTTTCTGATTGATGCCGGTGCGGAATATCTTGGCTACGCGGCGGATCTGACGCGCAGCTATGCGGCGCAGAGCAAATCGCGTTACGCCGAGATGGTCGCCGCGATGAATAAAGAAGAGTTGGCGCTGATCGCCACGTTGAAAGCGGGTGTGCGCTATACCGATTACCATCTGCAAATGCACCAGCGCATTGCGAGTATGCTGCTGAAATTCGAGCTGGTGAAAGGTTTGACCGAAGAGACGCTGGTGGCAGAAGACTTAACCGGTCCGTTTATGCCGCATGGCCTTGGTCATCCGCTTGGCTTGCAGGTACATGATGTCGCTGGCTTTATGCAGGACGACAACGGCACGCATCTGGCTGCGCCATCGCAATATCCTTATCTGCGTTGTACGCGTGTGTTGGAGCCGGGCATGGTGCTGACTATCGAACCGGGCTTCTATATTATCGATTCGCTGTTGGCGAAACTGCGCGGCGGCAAGTTCAGTCAGCACTTTGACTGGCAGGCGATTGATGCGCTGAAACCGTACGGCGGTATTCGCATCGAGGATAACGTGGTGATCCACGCCAACCGCATCGAAAACATGACGCGCGATCTGCACCTTGCCTGATGGACGCCTATGACATTCCCGCTGAGGCCGTCAGTCTCAGCGAGGAAACCATCAAGAAAAGTCGTTTTATCACCTTGCTGGCGCATACCGCAGGCGTGGAAGCTGCGCGCGCGTTTGTGCAGCAGGTGAAACAAGAACATCCCACTGCGCGGCATCATTGCTGGGCGTGGGTGGCTGGCGCGCCAGATGATTCGCAGCAATTAGGGTTCTCTGATGATGGCGAACCTTCGGGCACCGCCGGTAAACCGATGCTGGCTCAGCTTATGGGCAGCGGCGTCGGTGAGATTACCGCCGTAGTGGTGCGCTATTATGGCGGCGTAATGCTCGGCACCGGCGGATTGGTGAAAGCCTATGGCGGCGGCGTACAGCAAGGACTGAAGCAGTTGGCGCGTCAACGTAAAGTGCCGATGCAATCTTTTACCCTGCAATGTGATTACGCCCAGCTCAGTGACATCGAACGACTATTGCAACGTTTTGACGGCATTATAGAAGAGAGCCATTATCAAGATCGCATTGCGCTACGTTTAGCGTTGCCGCATGCGCAGATTGCTGGCTTTCGCCAAAACCTCTCTGATTACAGCCGGGGCGCGCTGACGCTCATCCCGCTGACAAACTAAAAGCATCTGTTTAAAGGAAACGGCTGAATGCATTTTCGCGCCATTACCCGCATCGTGGGCCTGCTGGTGATTCTGTTCTCGGTGACCATGATTTTACCGGGCCTCGTTGCCTTGATTTACCGTGACGGTGCCGGGCGCGCGTTTAGCCAGACCTTTATGATGGCGATTGTGATTGGTTCGCTGCTGTGGTGGCCCAATCGCAAAGAAAAAACAGAACTTAAGCCGCGTGAAGGCTTCCTTATTGTGGTGCTGTTCTGGACCGTGCTGGGTAGCGTCGGTGCGATGCCGTTTATCTTCGCGGAACAACCTCATCTATCGATCACTGATGCGTTCTTTGAGTCGTTCTCGGGCCTAACGACAACCGGTGCCACCACGCTGGTGGGGCTTGATACGTTGCCGAAAGCGATTCTGTTCTATCGGCAGATGCTGCAATGGCTCGGCGGTATGGGAATCATCGTATTGGCGGTGGCGATTCTGCCAATTCTGGGCGTTGGCGGTATGCAGCTCTATCGCGCTGAAATGCCGGGGCCGTTGAAAGATAACAAGATGCGCCCGCGTATTGCCGAAACGGCTAAAACGTTGTGGCTGATCTATGTGCTGCTGACCGTTGCCTGTGCCGTGGCGTTGTGGCTAGCGGGCATGCCGATGTTTGACGCGATTGGACATAGTTTCTCCACCATCGCGATTGGCGGGTTCTCAACGCATGATGCCAGTATCGGCTACTTCAATAGTCCAACCATCAACACCATCGTTGCGGTGTTCCTGCTGATTTCTGGCTGTAATTACGGCCTGCATTTCTCGCTATTAAGCGGCCGCAGCCTGAAAGTCTATTGGCGCGATCCCGAATTCCGTATGTTTATTGGCGTACAGTTGACGCTCGTCCTGATTTGTACCGTGGTGCTGTGGTTCCATAATGTCTACGCCAGTGGCTGGCAAACATTGAATCAGGCGTTTTTCCAGGTGGTTTCGATGGCGACGACTGCGGGCTTTACTACCGACAGCATCGCGCGGTGGCCGCTGTTCCTGCCGGTTCTGCTGCTGTGCTCAGCGTTTATTGGCGGCATGGCGGGTTCAACCGGCGGTGGATTGAAGGTGATCCGCATTCTGTTGCTGTTCAAGCAAGGTTCGCGTGAGTTGAAGCGCTTAGTGCATCCCAACGCGGTCTACACCATTAAGTTGGGTAACCGCGCGCTGCCGGAACGTATTCTTGAAGCGGTGTGGGGCTTCTTCTCAGCTTATGCGCTGGTGTTCCTGCTGAGCATGCTGGCGATTATCGCCACTGGCGTGGATGATTTCTCTGCGTTTGCTGCTGTGGCGGCGACTCTCAATAATCTTGGCCCCGGCTTGGGCGTGGTGGCCGACAACTTCACTTCAATGAATGATGTCGCGAAGTGGATTTTGATTTTGACCATGCTGTTTGGACGTCTTGAAGTGTTCACGCTGCTGGTGCTGTTCACGCCGACTTTCTGGCGTGAATGATAAATAGGATTAAGTCATGAAAGCGTTGATTCTTTATTCCAGCCGCGATGGGCAAACTCGTGAAATAGCCGCGCGCATTGCGCAGACGTTAGTGCCACATCAGTTGTGCGATGTCATTGATTTGCTGGAGGCGCAACAGGTTGACTGGCCGCAGTACGATCGCGTGTTGATCGGCGCATCGATCCGCTATGGTCATTTCCATCCGGCATTGCTGAAGTTTGTTACTCAGCATAAGTCGCAGCTGCTGCAGCGTGTCAGCGGCTTCTATAGTGTTAACCTCACGGCACGTAAAGCAGATAAGTGCACGCCAGAGACCAATGCCTACACGCGCAAGTTCCTTGAGCAGTCGCCGTGGCAACCAGATTGTTGTGCGGTGTTTGCCGGCGCATTGCGTTATCCACGTTATCGCTGGTTCGATCGCGTCATGATTCAATTCATTATGCGAATGACGGGTGGCGAAACGGATTCATCAAAAGAAGTGGAATACACCGATTGGAATAAAGTGGCGCTTTTTGCCCAGGATTTTGCACAGTTACCAGGCAAATTGTAGTGAAATACAGCGTTGTGGCGAAATTTAGGTCGAACGATCATTTTTTTGCAATAAACCCTTGTCAGCCGCGAATAACTCCCTATAATGCGCCACCACTGAGACGGCAAAGCGGCAACGCAGACGGCTCAGCAGGGAGTGAAGAAATTCATCCCGCCGGATG
>NZ_JBNBPM010000029.1:0-5020 GCF_059412405.1 Pantoea sp. CFCC18179
ACGTCTTTTGTGGCCAGTGAACGCGCGGGCGAGAGCCCGCTGCAGGGGTTGACCTGGCCGTTGCCATCAGACCCTAGCCGGCAGGCCCGAACCCCGCAGGGATTCGGCGGAGCTTACCGGCAAGGCCGGTTAGCGCAGTGGGGCTGACGACCCGGCAGCGCCGGGGAGCCGGAGGGGGCCATCAGGTTTTTTGCTACTAATTTCCATAAGTGTCAGAACCGGATGAGAGAATGACGTTAGTAAACCGGACGACAGCATACGAATATTACAATGAAAACTATTTGTAAAGAGCATGGGATACTTCAAACCGAGAAAACAACTAAACCGAATAATTCGATTCAAGAACATCAATTTTATTCATCGTATTTAGGTGAAAAAATACTTATTTCTTTGGTCCAGATACCGAAGCCATCAATATCAAGAGTAAACTCAATGGGTAACTTCCTGTCTTTATATTCAGCTGGTATCACCCGAATATTTTTAACACTTTTCACACAATTCAATGGGGTATATTTCTTCCCTGTTATTGAGTCACAATATGGTATGCAAGATAAACGAATAACTTCTAACTTAACCAATTTATCTAGCCACGTTGTTCCATCAAATTCATGGAAAAATTGTCTTATTCGTGAGCCAAGTGTTGGATGGAGACTAATTTCACCTCTAATTGTGGAAAGGCTCATGTATATGTTTTGAGGCAAGGCATCAAACCCCGATATCATAGCAAAATCACCATTGCTATTTACAAATAAATCTCCTGTAGTGAACACATCGAAATCCATTGGGAGGCTATAGCAATTGATGCGTGGAGTATCTTTTTCAACAGGGACGATTACTTCATAGCCATCTGGTAACTTATTTAACTTTATTGGCGCTGATATTAAGCGCCCTTCACCAATCTGGTTAACAAGAATAAATTTTTCTTCGGAAGGGATGGATTGAAATCTCTCGTTGAAAGATATCAGCTTAGATAAATCACCAGTGAAGAAGTTGGAAAATTTTATAACCCACTCATTGCTCGAAAATCCAGCGAACTCTCCAAAAGCAATAATATCTATACCTATTGCAATAAAGTCATTATGCTTGGTTGATGATGGCGAACCATTACTCACTTCATATTTAATATTTTCCTCATGCTTTTTTTTCATTTCCTTAAGAACATCTGCTGTATATATAACTTCATCTTTATCAATTAAAACGCTATGAGTTTGGCACATCCAGATACCATTACTTATGTCCTTCCTCTCAGCTGATGTTTGATTAGGATCATATCGCCTTGCTAAGGGCCCAGGAGCTGCAGCATGTATGTGTGCACCTACCCCAATATTTGTGATAGACGTTAAAGATTCCTCACTGGGCCCAACAGTAAGCTGATTACAGCCGGGAAATGAGCACCTATAACCTGCCCTTTGTGCTAGTGCTCTTACAGTGGTTTGGCTGAAATTATCGCGTGTTTTAGACATGCTTAAAGCCTTTAAAAAATAATTCTGACGGAATCATTAAGCTTGCTTTTCAGCAGCATTTAAAAAAAGGCAAATTGAAGATGCCTCATACGCTGCATATTAGCAGTTAATGATGAACCCAAACAATAGGTAGGTGTATGATGGCTAACGATATTTTCATCATTAAGAAGTGTACTATCAATACGTTAAGAATCACTATTCATTATTGAATATTGCAGATATAAAATTCTTTTTACTGTCAGGTTTTCGCACATAACGGAAATAGGCTACCTGTATGTGTGACTTTGCCATCAGACCCTAGCCGGCAGGCCCGAACCCCGCAGGGATTCGGCGGAGCTTACCGGCGCAGCCGGTTAGCGCAGTGGGGCTGACGACCCGGCAACGCCGGGGAGCCGGAGGGGGCCATCAGGCTGTTTATGCCGTTGACCTTCATGGACAGAAAAACGGAGAAGCAGCTGCAGCACAGAACAGGGATTAACAGCAGCAGGAAGCAGAGAGAGAAGACCGTGAGACAGCGTCCCGGAGAGANCAGGGATTAACAGCAGCAGGAAGCAGAGAGAGAAGACCGTGAGACAGCGTCCCGGAGAGAGAAAGCGCAGGCGAAGGGAGAGAGACGGTACGTCAGCACCGTCTTCCCCCGGCCCGCAGGGCCGCCCGCTTTTCAGACGCGGCCAGTGCAGGCAACAAGCCGGACACGATGCGCCCGGCTTAACAGGATCAGGGTCGGCACGTCAGCAGCACGGGCAGCGCGAACTGGTCATTCATTCTGCTGAAGGCGCTCATTTCACCTGCCAGAATGCTGATGTCGAGCATCACGCGCCATAACGGTTCGTCGTGCCACTCCCACGTATCGATATGCCTGCATGACACAAATCGCTTCAGCCAGGTCAGAACCAGTGACTGCAGATCGCTTTCATAAATGTCCTGGCCCTGCCAGTGAACGTACCAGCGCCCTGCTGTCTGCGGCGTATGAAATACCAGCTCCAGCGCCGCCTGCGCTAGGCGGTTTTGATAGCGTCTGCGTTTCTGTTCGCGCTCACGGGATTCCCGATTGTGTTCCCTGTTCTGACGCAGTGAGAGCCGCTTTTCCCGTCGCTCCGTTAAACGGGCGGAGGTCAGAGGAAACAGCCTTGAGCCAGTATCCTGCGACAGTGGCGAGGGACAGCGCTCGCCACGTGAGGCGATAAGCGTATCGAGCGCAGCCAGGTATTCCCGCGCGGGTGGCGCGGCACGATCGCCAGGCGAGTATTCCGGCATAACCCGGCGCAGCTGGTCGGCCTTAATGGTGCGTGTCCCGCAGTAATGGCGCATGAACGCGCTGGCGTAGGGGTGTGCGCCGCGAGCTGCTCTACCCTGCAGGCGCTTTTCGACCTCAGCAATCGCCAGACTGATGGCAAAGGAGTACGGGCAGGCCGGAACAAGTGAAAGATGACGGGGAATAGTGTTCATGGTTTTTCTCCTTGTCTTTAATGACCGCCCCGGAGGGCGGTCTGTCGCTGTCAGCCTTCGCTGCCCGTTTCGTCTGCGCTTTTATTTTCTGCTGCAGGCCGCAGAGGTTTCATCCACGCGGGCACCCAGCGCGAGTCCTTCATGACCTCTTCGGCAAACTCAGCCGCGTCGCCTTTCTTCATTTTCTCCGCGTCGCTGGCGTTGCCCGTTTTGCCTGCCTCCGTCAGTGCCCCGGCAATCTGCTCTTTACTGATGCGCTTAAAGAAGCCTTCAGCGGTCGGCTGCCACCACTCTGCCAGGTCAAAGCCCAGCGCCGTTTCCAGCGTATCCAGATTGCTGGTCTGGCTGCGCCCATAGACGCGGTCCTGAAAGCAGCACACCGCCGTGGCGCTGCAGAATCCCTGCAGCTGCAGCACTTCGTCAGTGCTCCAGCCCATCAGCCAGCGGAAGTCTTGCGACCAGTTTTCAGGGAGTTTTGCCTCCCACTGCGCCTTTTGCGCCTGAAGAAACTGCCAGGCTTTTGTCTCCTCCTTCGCAAACGTTGCGGCAACCAGCGCGGTGCTGTTATCCGTGAGGCTGATTTTCATTGGGGTCCCTTCATAACTTTTATGGCTGAAGGTGCTGCGGCAAAGTGTCCAGGTGAGCATGGCAAGCGCAATTTCCGGCTCCGTGCTCAGCGCCGCCTGTACGGCCAGCGAACGCTCGCAGGACATCGAGCGGACCAGCGTCGCGGAGTAGTTTTCGGAAAGGGTCTGCAGATCGCCTTTGTTTTCGGGTTTTTCTTTTTTGGGCAGATCGGCCCGACGCTGAACCCCGCGCTGAATGAAGCAGCTGCCGCGCTCAAAGCAGATCATCGCTCCAACCTTATCCTTGTCCGCGCCTGCCCAGCTGCGCTTCAGGCCCGTTTCTTCCAGGGCGGCGATCTGCTTTCTCAGCGTCACGTCCAGCGCGTCATCTTCTGAAAGCTTCAGCTGTGCCCGCAGCTCGCTCAACTCGGTGTCTTCTTCCGGCGTCAACTCCGGGCAGCGCTCCGGCAGCAAGTGATACGTTTTTGTCACCTCGCTGCTCCAGCTTTGTAAACGGCTGTCCATCCTGACCTCTGCCCAGGCAAACCCCTCCTCCTTTTGCACGGCGTCGGCAATCTGCTGCAGTTTCTGCAGCGTCAGCTGCTCAACCAGCGCCGTGTCGATATAGCCCTCGTCCTCACTACTGAACAGGTCAGCACGAATGGAACCGCCCGCCGCGAGATAGGCATCTTTGCCGATGAAGTTAAACTTTGGAGAGTGGCTGATCGCAGTCTCGGAGGAGGTAATCAGCTTGCGAATGAGTTCGGCGGAGGCGTTGTAGTACCCGGAGGCCTGCTCCCATACTTCCAGCTGGCGTTCATGCGTGTCGGCCAGCGCCAGCGCCTGACACTGCTCAAGCGTGATTTTATCAGCGGCCAGCTCGTCAAGAATGGCAGGAGCAAGGTCGATAAGCTTCAGACAGCGCTGAACATGGCGCGAGCTGTAGCCCATCAGGTCACCAATTTGTGCCGGCGTTTTGCCCTCGTCTGCCAGTGCCCGGAATCCGGCGATTTGCTCGGCGGGGTGCATATCCTCACGCTCGCCGTTTTCGACCATCGAGGCCGCGCGCGCCAGCTCCTCCGTGACGCGCTTGACCGGGATCAGCTGATCGGGCTGATACACACCCTGTGACAGCAGCAGCTGCAGAGCGGTGAGACGACGACCGCCGCAGGCTACGCCCAGCATCCCGTCAGCCATGTCATGCGTGATCAGGTTATGCAGCAGGCCGACATTTTTGATGGTGGCGGCAAGCGACTCAATGCGCGACTGCACATAGACCCTGCTGCGCACATTGAGGGGGGAAACCACCAGTCGTGAAAGCGGGATCATCTCGATGTCGATTTTTTCCAGCGCCTGCTCGACCGCCGCCGCTGCAGCTTTGTCAGCCTTCGCGGGACGACGTGGTTTTTTGGTTTTTAAAGATGATGATTCTTTAGATTCTGAAGCCGTGGTGTTGACGTTCTGCTGTGACATGTTGTGTCTCCCGTGTGGTTTAAGTGATGTTTCTCTGAGTTCCTCGCCGTGAGGGCAGAACGGGCGACC
>NZ_JBNBPM010000030.1:0-4675 GCF_059412405.1 Pantoea sp. CFCC18179
TACCACCGTAGGTTTTAGCCAGAACGGTAGTGATCGCTGCAGTCAGAGTGGTTTTACCATGGTCAACGTGACCGATGGTGCCGACGTTTACGTGCAGTTTGTTACGCTGAAATTGCTCTTTAGCCATCGCTAGTCCCTCTAAGACACGGATATATCGAAGATATCGTCATATCAACCAGGCAATGCCTGACTGTTTGGTTTACAGAGAGAGAATCAGGAGAGAGATAAAGGAAGTGGTGCTGATACCCAGAGTCGAACTGGGGACCTCACCCTTACCAAGGGTGCGCTCTACCAACTGAGCCATATCAGCACATCTGGAGCGGGCAGCGGGAATCGAACCCGCATCATCAGCTTGGAAGGCTGAGGTAATAGCCATTATACGATGCCCGCATCCTGGAACTCGGCTACCTGTTCTTTCTGTAGCTTATGAATAATAAAAGAAGACCTTCTATTATTCGAGTCAGTCAGAGTTTCTGACCAACCTTGATCACGCTATTGCGTAATCTGAAATTCGAAGGTGAGAGATGAAGAACTCACCCATCAGATAAAGATTTTATCTGATGCTCAACCAAGAGGTTGAGATGGTGGTGGGAGAAGGATTCGAACCTTCGAAGTCTGTGACGGCAGATTTACAGTCTGCTCCCTTTGGCCGCTCGGGAATCCCACCTACTTGATGGTGCCGGCTACCGGAATCGAACTGGTGACCTACTGATTACAAGTCAGTTGCTCTACCAACTGAGCTAAGCCGGCATCAAGTGGAGCGCATTCTAGGAAGACCCGAAGAAGGATGCAACAAAAAAATCGCTAATTTTGTTCTATCGCTTACTATTTGTGCAAATCATCGCAAATCAGTCTTCTTGTGTAGCAAATTCAACCAAAAGGCGTGCACTTTTGCAGCGAGACACTACTGTGGTTTGAATAAATTCTTTGCGTATCTGCTGCACTTCTTAAAGTCATTCTGTAATTTCATTTTGAAAAAGAAGAAATTTTTTGCGAAAAATCCTTAAAAAGTCACCTGTCCTTATCTGGTCCACGTTTTGCTTCAACTCTTCGCCTGGATAATGTACAGCTCAATGTCGATACTCAACCTCGCTATCATCAGTTACTGGGAGTGCTGATGATTGAAGAGCTTTAAAACAATATATCCTTGTAATCTCTACATTCGAGAGTAGTGCAACATAACCAAAAAACATGGTGCGACTCAGCGCAGCAGAAAATGTAGCGACAAGCTACTGAGCGACAAGAAAAATGCGGGCACGCTTGCGAAAGCGTGCTGATGTTTGTCATTTTGCTTCTTTTTAAAGACACACTGGTGTTACCCTCCTGCGCATTGTTCTCGTTAATTACCCTGATGACGTGCAATTGAATTTGATACATCGTTGTATTTTCGATGCAGCAAGGTGTTGATGAATCAGAAATTGCACTCCGATGCTTGCTTATGAGTAAAAAAACGACACCTCTCACTACGCCATATTTGCAGTTCAATCGCCAACAATGGGCTGCATTACGTGATTCCGTTCCAATGACACTGGCTGAGAGTGAAATTGAGCGGTTGCGTGGTATCAATGAAGATCTTTCGCTAGAAGAAGTTGCCGAAATCTATCTGCCACTTTCGCGCCTGCTTAACTTTTACATAAGTTCGAACCTGCGCCGTCAGGCTGTCCTTGAGCAATTTCTCGGCACTAATGGACAGAAGATCCCTTATATCATCAGCATTGCTGGTAGCGTTGCGGTGGGGAAAAGCACCACAGCTCGCGTACTTCAGGCTCTTCTGAGTCGCTGGCCAGAACATCGTAAAGTTGAGCTGATCACTACGGATGGTTTCTTACATCCGAATGCTGTGCTCAAAGAACGCGGCTTGATGAAGAAAAAAGGGTTCCCGCAATCTTATGACATGCATCGTCTGGTTAACTTTGTCTCGGACTTAAAATCAGGTGCCAACCAGGTTACAGCGCCGGTTTATTCTCATCTGATTTATGACGTCATTCCTGATGGGGATAAAGTTGTGCAGCAGCCCGATATTCTTATTTTAGAAGGCTTAAATGTGCTGCAAAGTGGAATGGATTATCCTCACGATCCGCATCATGTATTTGTGTCGGATTTCGTTGATTTTTCTATTTATGTTGATGCACCTGAATCATTGCTCGAAACCTGGTATGTAAATCGATTTTTAAAATTCCGGGAAGGTGCGTTTAGCGATCCAGACTCATATTTCCACCATTATTCTCAGTTGCCTGAAGAGGAAGCACTTAACATTGCTCGGGGGCTGTGGAAAGAGATTAACTGGCTTAATTTAAAAGAAAATATCTTACCAACGCGCGAAAGAGCCAGCCTGATCATGACCAAATCGGCCGATCATGCAGTTCAAAGTGTTCGTTTGAGAAAGTAATTTTTATATTTAGCGCCCAACAAAAATGGGCGTTAAATTTGAATGAGTTAATTGTCCGGTCGCAGCGAAATTTCACCACCAACCCAAGATTTAATTTCCCCATTCTGCTCCAACAACAAACCACCTTGTTTATCAATACCTCGTGCAATCCCATGAACTTCACGATCGCCAATAATCAACTTTACTGGGCGATTAATGAAGTTATCGAGGACTTCCCAACGTGGGATAAATGGATTCAAACCATCACGTTCGAAAATCGGCAAAGCCTCACGCAGACTATTCAGTATTTTCGCGGCCAGCTCATTGCGATCAATATTAACGCCCGCTTCCTGCAAATTAATCCAACCCTGAGTAATTTCAGCGGCGCCTTCTGACCTCATGAGCAAGTTGACACCCGCACCGATCACAATCTGGGCTGCATCACCAGTTTTCCCCGTTAACTCAACAAGAATGCCCGCAAGTTTACGGTCATTAAGATAAAGATCATTTGGCCATTTAACACGTACATCTGGTGCACCCAGAGATTGAATGACTTCTGCCATAACAATTCCGATAACCAGGCTTAGCCCCATTGCCGCGGCGGGTCCCTGTTCCAATTGCCAATACATTGACATATATAGGTTGGTACCAAAGGGAGAAAACCACTTGCGGCCGCGGCGCCCACGACCAGCTTGCTGATACTCAGCGATGCATGCATAGCCTGAAGGTAATTGATCCATGCGATCCAGCAAATATTGATTAGTGGAATCGATAACAGGGATAACGGCTAAATTTGACTGGCGTAGATGAGACAAAATAACTTCTTCATCAAGCAATTGAATTGGCCCTGGCAGGCTATAACCTTTGCCCGTTACTGTGTATACATCGAGGCCCCAGCTTTTCAGCGTCTGTATATGCTTATTAATGGCGGCACGGCTCATGCCTAAGGCTTCACCTAATTGCTCGCCCGAATGAAATTCACCATCCGCTACCAATGCCACTAACTTTAAGGGCACGCTGTTATCTTTCATGATATTACCTCTACGGCATTACGCTCGCCTTGAGAACCGATAAAGCGCACCTCTGGTTCCAACCAAACATCAAATTTTTCGCCAACTTTTTTTCTGACATGCTGCGCCAAACGGACAATATCTTGCGATGTGGCATGATCCTCATTAATCAGTACCAAGGCCTGCTGCTTGTGAACAGCAGCACCGCCTTCACGGTAACCTTTCAGCTCACATTGATCGATAAGCCAGCCAGCAGCTAATTTCACTTCACCGCTTACCTGTGGATAATGAGGAATAGTTGGACATTGTTTGATTAATACAGCTGCCTGTTCCGCTGTTACAAGCGGGTTTTTGAAGAAACTGCCTACATTACCTGTAATCTTTGGATCAGGTAGTTTGCTCTGGCGCATTTGGCATACAGCTATAAAGACATCCCAGGCACAAACTGTTGCAGGGTTTAATTTAGTCAGATCGCCATAGCTTAGAATGGGTTGCCACTGTTTTGCCAAACGCAATCCTACAGCGACAATGACGTAATCGTTCTTCATTGCATGTTTGAATATACTATCGCGATAGCCAAACTCGCACTCTTCGCGGTGCAAACGAATAACTTTTTGCGTTGGCAAATGCAAAACTTCAACGTAATGGCAAATATCTTTGAATTCGACACCGTATGCACCGATATTTTGGATTGGTGCGGAGCCGGCCATACCGGGAATTAACGCCAGGTTTTCCAATCCTGTAATGCCTTTTTTTAATGTCTGCTCAACTAATTCATGCCAATTTTCACCTGCCCCCACATGCAGATGCCATGCTTCATCATGTTCTTCAATCGTGGTGCCTTTAATCGCATTAATCACAACGGTGCCATTAAAGTCTTCAAGGAAAAGAACGTTGCTTCCTTCCCCCAATACAATAAAAGGTATATTTCGTTGTTTGCTATCGTTCCAGGCTACAGAAATAGCATCGGGATTGTCGGCGATGACTAGTGTTTGCGCATAGATTTTCAAACCGAGAGTGTTGAAGGACTGTAAAGATGTTTGGGGGCTGGACATGATGCGGCCTTTACTGATTAATCTGGCCGTAGTTTACCTGATCGCTCTGCTACAGGGTGGATATTTCGATGTTTTCGCGGTTGATACTAAATATGCAGACGTAAAAAAGCCCTGAACTACTGTTCAGGGCTTCTTCACTTAATTGATGCCTGGCAGTTCCCTACTCTCGCATGGGGAGACCCCACACTACCATCGGCGCTACGGCGTTTCACTTCTGAGTTCGGCATGGGGTCAGGTGGGAC
>NZ_JBNBPM010000031.1:0-4439 GCF_059412405.1 Pantoea sp. CFCC18179
TCTCTTTATCACGGATGACGATAGTGCCCGCGCTTACCGCCGCTTTGGTGGTCGAGCTGTCGCTGCCGCTGCTGTTCGCGCCAACCAGCAGGCCGTTTGCCATGTTGCCCGCGAACTGTCCACCGATGCTGCCGCCCGAGCTTATCCCCACGCTCTGGTGCTCGACCTCATACTCCGCCTGGTTGTGGAGATTGCTCCAGCCCAGCGTGCCGGTGTCGAGCCGGTTCTTATCCGCCGTTGCCGTCGAGCCGATGACCGCGCCGTCCAGCTGCGTGTGCCCGCCGACCTTCACGTCGAAGCCGCCGCTGCCGGCGAAGATGCCGGTCTGCTCCTGCACCGAGCTCCACGTGCTGTGCATTTTGTCGCGGCTCAGGTTCACCGAACCGCTGCCGCCGCCCATGCTGATGCTGCCGCCCGCGCTGGCGTTCTGCTGCTTCGAGTCGTAGTTGTCGGTGTCCTGCTCGCTGCGCATCGTCAGGTTACGGCCCACGTCCAGCGCCACCTGATTGCCACTCAGCTGCGCGCCGGTCAGCGTGGTGTCGCGCCCGCTGCTGATGTTCACCTTATTTCCGGCGTTAACCGTGGTTTCGTTATGCGTGGTGCCGCTGCCGTTCTCGCTGCCCCTACCTTTGTTAACGCTGGCATTCAGCGACAGCCCGTTCGCGCCCTGGCCGAAGTTGATGCCGACGCCGATTGAGCCGCCCTGGCTTTCGTTTTTGCCGTCGAGACGCTGGCTGTCCTGCGACGAGCTCAGATTCACGTCGCGCGCCGCGCTCAGGTTCACGTCTTTGCCCGCCTGCAATTGCGCGCCCCTGGATACTGGCTATGCGGCCAGCGGTAATACCGCTGGCTTTAATGCACTAATCCATCTGCATGTATGACGACTAATGCAGTTAGTTGTAGCTTTCAACCTTGAAATTGCCACACCTGACGGTGGTAACTATGTTCAAGTTGAAATTGATTGGGCGATAAAAAGTTCCCTGCGCAGCGACCGGAACTCAGTTATTAGTCAGGTAATTTAACAAGCAGGCTATTTACTTTTTCGGAATCTTCAGGGTGAAGTTTTAAATATCTTTCACATGCCAGCCGGAGATAGTGGTAACAAGTTTTCTCGCTAACAATGGCAGTATCGGCTTCCGAAGGTGGATACCCTACGGCAAATTCAACTCCTTCAAAGTGTTCACTTACATCGTAGCTATTCATGTCAGGAAAATTGCAATAAGCGCCATCAGTGTTAAAACCATTTTACTCAACAATATGTTCGATGACGTCTAAGAAATTACGACAAGATGACATGATGTTGAAATAACCTACAATGATATCATTAAGGCCGGAGTAGACATCTGGCATTTCGAATAAGTTATTACTCATCTTATTTATCCCATACCCTAGCTTGGGTGGAAATTACGTACTAGTCCTATGAATTCATCAAAATATATCCTAAAACCAACTCCGCCTGACTCAACAGTCGCTGTATCGTTTGGACTATTCATCGCTTTCTTGAAACCATTCTTCGCAGCCTGTTGCCCAAGCTCTAGAATCTTTTTTTCTTGCTACATCTATTCTGCCGAACTCCCACTGGGAGAGTTGTTTGCAACACCCTTTTCACAAAAAAAATCATTAAAAACATGCAAATGCTCTTTATTCCCTAGAGCTACAACTTCTGAACCAGATTCATCAAAACGCCCTAGCAACATAAAAACTATACCATTGCGTTCCCAAACATTTTTCATCCACTTAGATGGGCTATCTAATTCTTTTTCATATTCGTAAACTTCATAGGAGTTAAAGCTCGAAAAATACAATTTTTCTTGTGTATTAATGAGATTTTGAATTAAATCTACTTTATCAAGTGAGATTCTACCTGTCCCAGTTAACACTAACCCTTTTTTTCCAGGATTAAGGTGAGAAATTTTGTTGATTATTTTATTTACATCAACTCCACAACCTTCAACTAAACCCCAAGTTTTTTTATAATTTACAATCACATTATTAGGTTGCTCAGGGGTTAATTCGAGCATAACCCCAATTGTTTGTTTCTCATTAGAAAGTAGCGAGACCTTGCTTATCATTTTTTTAAGCAAATAGCCACCCGATTTAGCACGAGGTTCCTTAGGTATTTCCCAGCTCAATGCAGAAATATTTTCCTCTTCGATGCCATAGCTGTCGAATCTTGCGATCTCATTTTTTAGGTTAATATTTTCAGCATATCTTATCACAACTTTAGTCGTCATAATGATTACCTATTGGGTCCTTAAAATGTGATCTTCTATTTTTAGGGAAAGTAATAATTAAGGATTTTTCGCTAAGTTTAGATACCTTTCAATCAAATTATCATGAAATTTAAAGAGCTAGCGATCTATCACCATTCACGGTAGCATTAGTAGATATTTGTCCATATGCATCTGAGTATTGCTGGCTGATTTTCGAGTTTTACGGTCCAGTTTCGTATTCACCTTTAATAGCTATAAATTCCAGCTTTGCACTTGCACAACCAGCGCTGCCAGCTTTACCGTTGCCGCACGCATCAATCACTTTATGGTCTCGGCTGATGTCCTTCTCTCTAAGTGTATTTATCTACTCCTGCGCTTGCTCGCGTTCTGCCGGATTTTTGCTATTAGGTTTCTGCTCGCAATTTCAAGTTCAGTCTTTTCATTGACATGCAGATAGTTATTCTCAACAGCAACAGCAACAGCAATCCCAGCCGCAATAGCTGGGATTCATTACCCTTATGTATAAAGACTATCGTCGTAGGGCGTTTCAGTCAGAATTTTTTGAATTTCGTGTTGAGCTTTTGGCTCCCATGAAAGATTCATCTTTGCCATTAATTCAATAAATTTGGGGAAAGCGATGCGTCGTCCATCTCTGCCTTTCACCCTGTTTTCTAACTCATATTGAAATGCTGTCTTATATGCAAGTTCTGACATAATCCAATAAAGTAGCTCATCTAGTGACCCAGTAAACTTACGCGAGAATTCATAACCTCTTTCTGAATGAATAAAATTATATACATCATTTTCAAATGTAATATATGGAGTGCCATCTCCAATTGGAGCGGTACAAAGATTAACGGAATGTTTTGGTAGACCAGCTTGCAAGGTCAGCTCGTCAATTTTTTTTTGTATTTCTTCAATATT
Organism: Pantoea sp. CFCC18179; assembly: GCF_059412405.1. Classification (NCBI taxonomy): domain Bacteria; kingdom Pseudomonadati; phylum Pseudomonadota; class Gammaproteobacteria; order Enterobacterales; family Erwiniaceae; genus Pantoea; species Pantoea sp. CFCC18179. The sequence goes on from NZ_JBNBPM010000031.1 coordinate 3,138, forward strand.
CAGCAGCATATCAGCGTACCTCACGGATATATTCATTCTTCAAGAGCCATTCTACATTCACTCGTTCTTGCATATTAGGTAATATTTGAATCCCTCCCCCTGGCTCACCAAAAGCAGGGGCAATTTTACCCTGTATAGCAGGCAAAGGTTTGATTACCTCATACTCATAGTATTTTTCAGCCTTAGCGCCTGGTGCAAGAGCACGTTGTTCGTAAGGTGTCCCTTTCGGAGCAAGGAAAGAACCATTAGGCTCTCCATACCTATCTAAGCGGGCGCCTACTGGTATGGTAGTTTTAACAGGATCTCCTTCAAATCCTAAATTCTTAGGCCAATTCCATCCACCATCAGCACTTTTGAATTTGTCATAATACGAATAACCCCCGGCTTCATTATCTGTAATTGCACTCGATGAATTAGGATTCTTAGGCACTTTTCCTGCATTCATAGCTGCTGCTTCGGTCTTACCTGCCACTTTTGCAACAACCTTCTCCGTCAGTACCGCGCCCCCCTTCACGATACCGGTTCCGCCAGTTAACAATCCGGCGATATCCGTAACCAGCTTTCCACCCTCCACGCCCGCATTAAACGACCCGCTGGCGCCGGCTTTCTGGTACTCCGATTCCATTCGGTCAATACGGTCTATATAAGACTGCTTAACCGCATCCGATAACGTGCCCAAAACATCACCGCTGTTAAACAGCGCTTTCATTGCCTCTAGGGTTTCCGTCGGGTTAGAGCCTGCTTTGACAATACCGTCCACAGCATCGTAGAGCCCTGCAGGAACCCCCGCTATCATACCCGCTGCAAAACTGCCGTCCTGTCCCAGGTCAATCGCCGTCCATTTCGCTTCTGTTTGCGCTTTGCAGGCCACGGTCTGACATTCTGCCAATTCTTCTTTCTTCTGCGCCTGTTGTTTCTGGCTTAAATAGTTATTCTCCACAGTCGTCTTACCCGACTGCGCAGCCGCCACCGCATCCGCGCTGCTGTCGCCAGTCAGCCCGCCTGCTAATCCCGCCGCCAGTGTGGCCAGCGCGCTGACCGTTTGTTTCTCCGTCTCGCTCAGTTCACTGACCGGTTTGCCGTAAGCACTGACCGCAATCATCGCCGTCATCTCTGCCGTGGCGGCACCCGCGGCGCCAACCAGCGCGCTATTGCCCTGCGCTGCGGCTAACGCCGCATTGACCGCCGCGTGCGCCAGCACTTTTCCGGCAGGATCCAGCCCGCTACTGCCAATGATGTTTGCAATGTACGGCGCCGAGCCGCCCGCCAGCGCTTTCGCCAGGTCGCCGCCAGCCAGTCCCT
>NZ_JBNBPM010000032.1:0-4254 GCF_059412405.1 Pantoea sp. CFCC18179
GGTCGCCCGTTCTGCCCTCACGGCGAGGAACTCAGAGAAACATCACTTAAACCACACGGGAGACACAACATGTCACAGCAGAACGTCAACACCACGGCTTCAGAATCTAAAGAATCATCATTCTCAAAGGCAGAGTCTGCAGAAAATGTCAGCTATGACGCTATCCGCCGCGCCTTTCGCCGAAATCTTTTTTACGTCAACTATCCGCAGTTCAACGTGAATACCGCAGCGATCCGCGGTGATTTTAATATGAATCTGGAGTACCTGGCGGCGGCAACGTTTACGCGCGATGAGGCTGTATTTGATTCGGGCAAATTCCGGTCGGCAACCGAGCTGCTGCTGATTAATCCGCATGAAAAGCTGCTGATCACTGTCGCCTTGTTTGCCCCAAAAGCAGGCGCAGCGCCGGAAATCTATGAAACCCGCATCGTGCATTCAGCAAACCCGATCGGCGACGAAGAATATGAGGAGAGCACTGAATATCAGACAACCAACGTCTATAAGGCAGCAGGTCTGCTTAACGTGGCGGCGCTAGAGCTGTTCTGGTCAGAACATGAAGGCCTGAAGAAACACGCACAGGCAAGCCTGCCGAAAAGCGATGAATACAGCCCGTTTTGTCACTGGCAGTTTTCCCGCCTGAGAGGGTAAGCACTGACACCCCTGCAGCGCGCTGCAGGGGAAAGGATACAGCAATGAACACACAGGAACGTCTGGCAGAAGCGCTGAAGAATCCACTGCGTGCAGGGTATGTCACTTATACCGGGCACATTATGACCGAAGCTGAATGCGCATCATACAACCTGTATACAGCCGAAGCGGCACGACCCTGGATAAGCGAGCAGGCGCGGGAATTTTTGCTGGATCAGCGGCATCGCTATTTCGTTCTGATAAGTGAAAGCTGACAGCCAGCATACATCTGTATAGTCCGAAAGCGGGGCCTGAGCCGGGCCTCGCAACCTGCAGTTTAAAGCCCGGCGGCCCTGCGGGCCGGTAACAGACGGTGCTGACGCACCGTCTCTCTCCCTTCGCCTGCGCTTTCTCTCTCCGGGGCGCTGTCTCACGGTTTTCTCTCTCTGCTGCCTGCTGCTGTTTATCCCTTGTCTGTGCTGCAGCTGCTTCTCCGGTTTCCTGTCCATGAAGATAAACGGCATGAACAGCCTGATGGCCCCCTCCGGCTCCCCGGCGTTGCCGGGTCGTCAGCCCCACTGCGCTAACCGGCTGCGCCGGTAAGCTCCGCCGAATCCCTCCGGGGTTCGGGCCTGCCGGCTAGGGTCTGATGGCAACGGCCAGGTCAACCCCTGCAGCGGGCTCTCGCCCGCGCGTTCACTGGCCACAAAAGGACGTGGCCGCTGAGGACCGGCCCGGCACCGTGGCGTGCCGTTCCGGGGCCGTGCCCTGTTCATCCTTCCGCGTTCTGTTTTGTTCCCCTGAGCCCCTTCGCCGTGCAGAAACCTGGCACCCGGGCGTCCTCACGCAAGGGTCGCGAGCTAAACGGCTGCACCCGGTCCCTGCGGGCTGCGGCTTTGCCGTTTCCCCCTGCGTTCAGCCTGATGCCCGCGCGCCTGTTCTGCCCTCACGGCGAGGAACTCAGAGAAACATCACTTAAACCACACGGGAGACACAACATGTCACAGCAGAACGTCAACACCACGGCTTCAGAATCTAAAGAATCATCNCCTCACGGCGAGGAACTCAGAGAAACATCACTTAAACCACACGGGAGACACAACATGTCACAGCAGAACGTCAACACCACGGCTTCAGAATCTAAAGAATCATCTCTTTTTAACGGCCAGGGCGATCATGGTGGAGCGGGGGAACTGCTGGGCGACAGCTTCTTTGCGCCGGTAGAGTCGGATCTGATTGATTCGCTGCTGGGACGCTATCAGCACACTCGGGCGAAAATTGAAGCCATTGCCAGCATGGTGACCAGCGGTGAGAACGCCACGGCGGTAGCGCATTTTATCAGCGGCAATCTGAGCAGCCGCCGGGGCTATTACGGGCGGACCGTGGGCGAGATGTTCAGCGTGCCGGGCGCAGTCGCATCCCTGAATTCGGCATTCTGGCAGGAGGCGTTAGACCTGACGGATGTTTACCAGTACATGCCCAACGACCGTCGCAACGAGTGGAATGAGCAGATCCGCGAAATGGCCGCGCCGGATTTTGAGGAAAAAACGGTACGCGCCACGCTGTCTGAGCTGCTGTTTTCGCGAGAGAAATTTTTTGCCGAGCGCATAGACGGGATTTTCCGCAGCCTGTCCGGGGAACACGTCACCAACCGCCCGGAGGGCTTTGGCAAGCGTATGATCATGGCGCGCGTGTACGATGAGTGGGGCGGCAACAACTACGAACGCACCGGCTACATTGATGACCTGCGCCAGGTTATCGCAAAATTCATGGGCCGCGATGCCACCAGCTACCGCACCACAGACAAAATCCTGCAGATTGCCCGCAAGCGTGCCGGGGAATGGCTGACCCTCGACGGGGGCGCGCTGCGCGTGAAAGCCTTTCTGAAAGGCACGGCACACCTTGAAATTCATCCTGACATGGCCTGGCGGCTCAATGACATTCTGGCGTTTCTGTATCCGGCAGCGATCCCGGCGGAGCATCGTCAGAAGCCGCGCACAAAGGCGAAGAGTTTTAACCTGACGTCGAACCTGCTGCCGTTCAGCGTGCTGAGCGAACTCAGCGAGCTGGAGATCGAGCGCACTGAGCCGCAGCAGCGTAATCGCTGGGAAGAGCCGCGCGAGCCGGTTACCACAAATCCGAATAACCGCCGCTTTAAGAATCTGATGAACTTCGACAAGGCCGTGCGTGCGGAGGCTGAAAACGTGCTGATCAGCATCGGCGGCGTGAAGATGGCCAGAAACGCGTTTACATGGTTTGAGTTCGACTACGACCCGACCACGGCGATTCAGGATATCCAGCTGAGCGGCGCGCTGCCGGATCAGAAAACGCACCAGTTTTACCCGACAACCCAGGCGCTTGCCGCGCAGCTGCTTGACGAAGTGAACATTCAGGAGGGCGAAACCTGCCTGGAGCCAAGCGCGGGTATGGGCGGACTTGCCGACCTGATGCCGCAGACGCATACCACCTGCGTGGAAATCTCGCCGCTGCACTGCCGCGTACTGGAGGCCAAAGGGCACACGGTAATTGAGGGCGATTTTCTGCACTGGGCGCAGGAAACCCGTCAGCGTTTTGACGTCGTGGTAATGAATCCACCTTACAGCGAAGGGCGCGCCGTAGCGCATCTGAACGCAGCCGCTGCGCTGGTAAAAGAGGGCGGGCGACTGGGGGCCATACTGCCAGCGGGGGCGGATAAAAAAGGCGTGCTGCCGGGCTGGGACTGCAGCTGGTCTGAACCAATGGACGGCATGTTTGCAGGGACGGGCGTTCGCGTGATGCGTCTCGTAGCGTATAAGCCAGAGTAACGGACAGAAAAAAGGCAGGGTGTGAACCCTGCCTGATTCCGCCCCTAGTATCTACGACGAAGCCGGGGCATCAGAGAAACACTGACCACAGAACAGGAGATCAATGTGTCTACAGCGCAAACCTTATCACTGGATAACCAGCCAGTAAACCCGGGATTACCCGCGACGTGTGAGCCGGTGCGAATGGACGTTATCGAAGAAATTGCCGCGACGGCTGCGGAAACTGAGCGACCGGCGCTTATCTGGGGAAATACGGACCGCGCAACGGTTGCGGCCGAGGCATTATGGATATATGCCCGGCGTACCGGTCTTGACGGAAACGGGGACGAAGCTTACACGGCTGTGCAGGATCTGATAGCTAACCTGATGCACCTGTGTGAACAGGAAGGCATAACGGACGAAAACGTAACATTTGCGTCGCTGGTAAATATGGCGGAAATGCATTATCAGGCCGAGCTGGACGAATGTTAAGAGCAGTGAGCGCGGGGCTGTTTATGGCCCTGCAGCTGCCTGAGCCGCGGCTTAAAAGCGGGCGGCCCTGCGGGCCGGGAAAAGACGGTGCTGACGCACCGCCTCTCTCCCTTCGCCTGCGCTTTCTCTCTCCGGGACGCTGTCTCACGGTCTTCTCTCTCTGCTTCCTGCTGCTCTCCGTTCTGCTGTGCTGCAGCTGCTTCTCCGCCTTCCTGTCCCTGAAGGTCAACAGCATGAACAGCCTGATGGCCCCCTCCGGCTCCCCGGCGTTGCCGGGTCGTCAGCCCCACTGCGCTAACCGGCTGCGCCGGTAAGCTCCGCCGAATCCCTCCGGGGTTCGGGCCTGCCGGCT
>NZ_JBNBPM010000033.1:0-3868 GCF_059412405.1 Pantoea sp. CFCC18179
TGGCGCTGGACGTGGGCCGTAACCTGACGATGCGCAGCGAGCAGGACACCGACAACTACGACTCGAAGCAGCAGAACGCCAGCGCGGGCGGCAGCATCAGCATGGGCGGCGGCAGCGGTTCAGTTAACCTGAGCCGCGACAAAATGCACAGCACGTGGAGCTCGGTGCAGGAGCAGACCGGCATCTTCGCCGGCAGCGGCGGCTTTGACGTGAAGGTTGGCGGGCACACGCAGCTGGACGGCGCGGTCATCGGCTCGACGGCAACGGCGGATAATAACCGGCTCGATACCGGTACGCTGGGCTGGAGCAGCATCCACAACCAGGCAGAGTACGAGGTTGAGCACCAGAGCGTGGGGATAAGTTCTGGAGGAAACATCGGCCAGCAGTTCCTCGGAAACGCCGCAGATATGCTGCTTACGGGACTTAGCGGCAGTGGCAGTGATAGTTCCACCACCAAAGCGGCGGTGAGCGCGGGCACTATCATCATCCGCGACAAAGAGAATCAGCAGCAGAACGTGGATGAGCTGAGCCGCGACGCTGAACACGCCAATCAGACGCTGGGCAAAATCTTCGACAAGGAGAAAGAGCAGCAGCGGCTGGCGGAAGCGCAGAAGATTGCGGAAATTGGCATGCAAGCCGAAAACATCATACGAACGCAGGGCGATATCGATGGTTTAAAGGCGGCAAAAGATAAATACGGCCCGCTTAAAGAAAACGCTACAGATAAGGAGCGCACCGCATATCTGGCGATGCTGCGCGGCTCGGATGAGTATCAGGCCGAGATGAAGAAATACGGTACGGGCAGTGCGTTGCAGCAGGGTATTCAGGCAGCAACGGCCGCGATGCAGGGGATTGCGGGTGGAAATATGGCGCAGGCGCTCGCGGGTGCATCAGCACCGTATCTGGCGGAAGTCATCCACAAAATGACCACGGACGCATCCACTGGCAAGGTAAACACCGAAGCAAACCTGATGGCGCATGCGGTGCTTGGCGCGGTGGTAGCGCAACTGAATGGCAACAGTGCATTAGCGGGTGCAGCAGGCGCGAGCATGGGGGAATTTATCGCGCAGCAGCTTTATCCGGGTGTTGCACGAGGCGACCTCACGGAAGATGAAAAACAGAAAATTTCCGCACTGGCAACGCTGGCGGCAGGGCTGGCCGGCGGCGTAGTCGGTGACAGCAAAGCGGATGCTACGGCAGGCGCTCAGGCCGGGAAGAATGCGGCGGAGAATAATGCGCTGAGTGACATTATCGAGAACAAAGCCTCAGGCATGTCACAACAGGAAAAATATCAGAAAGCGCAGGATGCGCTGGTGAAAGTAACCGAGGAATTTAAGGCACAAAACTGTGCCGGACTGAGCGCTGAAGCCTGTGGCGCGAAAATGGATACTCACCGAAATGAGCTTTTGGCTGGTTTTGCAGAAGCAGGTAGCGACTTTATCCCTGTGTACGGTGATATCAAAAGCTTTGCAGAAGCGGACAGTGCGTTGGGTTATCTGGCGGCGGTTATCGGGGTTATGCCGGGACTTGGCGATACAGTAGGAAACGCGCTAAAGGGTGCTGAAAAAGCGTTGAAAGCTGGTGATCTTGAAACTGCGTCTAAGTTGATAAACCAAGCCAGTAATGAAATTCAACCAGTAAAAGCCCTTGATGTTGGTTCCTATAAAGATCTCAAAGCGCGAGAAGTAGTTGGTGATGGGCTGGAACATGATCATATTCCATCATTTGCTGCTCTTCGTAAGGCAAAGGAAACTGAGCTGGGTAGAAAATTGAGTCCAGCAGAAGAAAAAGCTTTATACCAGAATGCTACGGCAGTTGAAGTTCCTAAAGATGTACATGCAGCAGGGCCGACATATGGTGGTAAGAATAACGCCACTCAGGTTCAAAATGATGCAATGGATCTTTGTGGGGCTGTGTGCCGCGATACTGATTCTCTGAGAAAGAATATGTTAGAGCGAGGATATGACCCTAAACTGGTCGATGATGCTATAAAACAGATTCAGGATAGAAACCAGCAAATGGGAGTGATTAAATAATGTTGCCATGGGATTACTTTATTGAGATTTTAGGGTGTTCAAAATTTGATATTAAGTTTGTTGAATTGTCCCAGAAACTCAATGAGTTACCAAGTTTCGATACGGGTGTGTTGGATGACAGGAGTTATTATTCTTTTTTCCAAGCAGGTGTTTTGTTGTTGTTAGAAAATGAAACCGTAGTTCAAATTAGTTTTTACATACAGCCAAATGAAGGGTTTTCAGCTTATAAAGAGGCTTTACCATTTAAAGGACTAGAGTCTGAAATTATCCAATTACTTGGCGATCCCTCTGCAAGTGGCGGGGGAAAAATGGATATGCTTCTGGGCTACATAAACCGTTGGATCAAATATGAAAAAGAAGGTTATGCCTTACATCTGCAATTTGATCAAAATGGGAAGTTAAGTATAGTCAGTCTGATTTGCTTATAATGATATATCCCGGGCAGGTTGCCGGGATTTTATCATTATCATGCAGCCGACAGCCGGATAATCATCTGCCCTTGTTGAGCGATCACCTCGATCTTCTGCCCGGTATCAAATCCCAGCGCTGCCATCCAGTGGCCGCGGATGGTGATTGATGGCGAAGGCTTATGCTTCAGATGATCACGGATATAACCCACGGTATAGCTTCGGGCTTTAGTTGAAACCTGTTCTGACTTATGATGTTGAACAGCCATGATTAACTACCTCATATAGTTGGTTATGGTTAGCGGCCTTGTTGTGTTGCAATCACGCAAGGCCGCGTTGTAACAGGCTTAGCATAGTTATCGTCGGGCCTGATTTTTCAAAATCAGCGCATCAAGAACCGACGTCACTGATTTCAATTCTTCTTCATCCATTTTTTTTAAGGCTTCAAACCTTAACTTTAAGTCTTCCTGAGGTCCTCTTTCGCTATCTTCAAAAATCATCCAGTCGGCGGAGACATTAAAAGCGATTGCTACGCGTTTGAGTATTTCCAGAGAAGGGTGCGCCTCGCCGGATTCATAGCGCCGAACCTGTGTCAGATGTATTCCTACCTTATTAGCCATCTGAGATTGACTTAATCCGCGCTCTTTACGGAGTGAGAAAAAACGAATCGAAAAGCTCATTGAAAATAACCTTAAATAAGTGGTTTCTCACTTATTTAATACGCCTTAAGTGGAATAATAAATAAGTTCTATATAGAGCTGATAATAATGTTGAACCAGAGCGGCTACTAATAATTAATGACAACTTTACGAGGCGCATCCCAAATAATATTTGGATAGTTAAAAGTGCAGGCAAAGACCTAAACCTGAGCGGCAGCGAGGTGAATATTCTTACGGCGGAGAACCAGAGCACCCAGAAACACACGGTAGAGCAGAAGCAGAACGGGTTGGCACTGGGCGGCGTCCAGCGTATCAGGCGAACTCGCTGGCGGAGGCGGGCGGCAGCGAAGACAGCGTGATAGGCGTGAACCTGTCGTACGGCAGTCAGTCGTCGAAATCCGAGCAGACGCTGACGCAGAGCCAGCATCAGGGCAGCCAGCTGACGGCGGGCAACAATCTGACCATCAACGCCAGCAAAACCGACGTCAACATTCAGGGCGCGCACTTACAGGCGGGCAAAGACGTGAATCTGAGCGCGGCGCGCGACGTGAATCTGAGTTCGTCGCAGGACAGCCAGCGTCTCGACGGCAAAAACGAAAGCCAGGGCGGCTCAATCGGCGTCGGCATCAACTTCGGCCAGGGCGTGAACGGGCTGTCGCTGAATGCCAGCGTTAACAAAGGCAAGGGCAGCGAGAACGGCAGCGGCACCACGCACAACGAAACCACGGTTAACGCCGGGAACAAGGTAAACATCAGCAGCGGGCGC
>NZ_JBNBPM010000034.1:0-3403 GCF_059412405.1 Pantoea sp. CFCC18179
CCACGCTCTGGTGCTCAACCTCGTACTCTGCCTGGTTGTGGAGGTTGCTCCAGCCCAGCGTGCCGGTGTCGAGCCGGTTCTTATCCGCCGTTGCCGTCGAGCCGATGACCGCGCCGTCCAGTTGCGTGTGCCCGCCGACCTTCACGTCGAAGCCGCCGCACGCGCTGCCGTTCTGCTGGTTCGATGTGAAGTTTGAGACGGGTAGGAGATGTGTAAGCAGGGAGAGCTTAACATCCGGTGGCTGAGGAGTGAGCGACGAGTAAAACGATCCCTGCTCGGCTGGCCGGGATCGTTGTTTAAGTTAAGGCTGATAATCTTCATATTCCCAGGCAAAGACACGGGAGAGTTTTTGCGCTATCTCCATCCAGTCTTTGCCTTCGCACTGGTCGATATAATCAGTTATGGTTTTGGAGATCTCCTCCAGATCGTATTTACGAACCAGCAGCGTATGGCGCATCAGTTCCGGTAGCCAGTGGTGCTTGCAGAGCCATTCGGGGGTGCAAATTTTCAGCCGGAAGTTATCGGCTCCTTCCTCACCACAAGTACCTATTGATAGCTCTATCCATAATGAGAAATTATCGTGTTCGAGAGGCTGATACTCTTCCAATAAAAAATGATCAGACCATAAAGATTTTAGAGCGGCTTTCATTTAGTCACATTGAGATGACTATTGCTGATCACCGCTCCTGATTTATCCAATATTTGGAAGTTAGCCTGAATCCCCGTAGTTGCAAATTCGCTTTTCTTCGGGATCGGTGGTCGATAAAGTTGAGTGCCATCCGCACTGCCCCACAACCTGGACATTTCTTTTGATTCTCAACTAGCTTTCCACCATCTCCCCTGTTTTCTGCAATGCGGTTAACCGTGGTTTCGTTATGCGTGGTGCCGCTGCCGTAACCCTAGCCAGTCGGCCGGGTTTTTCACAATATTTAGATGAGATCTTCACCATTTAAAAGGACAATGACATTTTCTGTACCTAACTCTTTTCTAACCATATCAGCTATTGTGTCTGTCGATATCTCCAACGATTTATTATTTACAGCAACGTAAAAATATGACTCAGGATCTAAACCAAATTCATTGGATATCTCCTTGTCAAAAGGCCCCAATGCCCTTGCACTATATAAAATATAATGCTCCGGAAATATACTTGCATTCCTTGATAAAAAACGATCAAGGTGGTGCTGTAGCTCCGAGACAGCAAGTTTGGTATAACATCTTATATTGATTGCCATATCCCCTCACTTCACCCTGATTGCATTACCAGATTTATCAATAATAATTAGCTTGTCCATACCCAGAATTGGCCATTGGGTGAACTGGTTTTGTAACGCTTTCATGCTTACTTTAGTATCAGAAATATTGACTACAACATTAGTAGTTTGTCCTTCATCAATTTTCCCTTTTACCTCTGTCCAAATATTTCTAACGCTACTAGACTTTGGCGCATAGTGATCAAATATCTCGCCATTAATCCGATAATCTGGATTTTTATTGCCCGCTACAAAAGGATTCTGCTCTACGTAAAACCCTGACTATGAGAGGATTTGAGCACTCTCGTTTTCCCGATTTAGGGAACGAATATTTTCCTTCGTCATACCGGGTTCTATCTTAGCCACAGGCCCCGTTAATACACCTTCAGACTTCGTAATTGCATTACCAACTGAACCTGTTTGCCATATATTGCTGTTCCCCGGTGAAACTATCGCACCATCGGTCTTACCTATAACACTATTCCCAGCAACACCACCAAAGATAGCCGCTGTCCCCAAGCCTATATTCAGTGCACCTTCTCCATGGTTGCCATCAACGACCTGGCCGATCCCTGTACCGGTTTGATAACCCCCACCTGCCGCCAGAGTTGAACGAGCAATTATTCCTGGCACGCCAGGTAAAGCGAGTAAAGCATCGGTTCCTAATGCGGCCTGACCGGACTGCACGCTGTACCCTTTCAGATAACTCAGTGCTTCGTTATAAGCTTCAATATTTCCTGTCGAGGCGACAAACGCCTTGCCTGCGACCAGTGACTGAATAGCGTCTCCGGCTTGCTGTAGTGTATACCCGTAAATAGACTGAAGCTCATAGCCATATTGGTTAAGTAATCCTGCCAGCTCTTGCTTCTGCCCTTCTGTCAGCGGTAGCCCCGATTGGTACTGTTGTAGCAACACATTACTAGCTCGGTCTTCATTCGTCAGCCTGACGATATTCTGTGACGCTTCCAGTAAGTTCTTGCCCGCTTTCTGCTCTTCGATAGATTTATTCATTGTTTCGGCTTTCTGCACGCTGAGGAAGTTATTCTCCGCCGTCGTCTTACCCGACTGCGCAGCCGCCACCGCATCCGCGCTGCTGTCGCCAGTCAGCCCACCTGCTAATCCCGCCGCCAGTGTGGCCAGCGCGCTGACCGTTTGTTTCTCCGTCTCGCTCAGTTCGCTGACCGGTTTGCCATAGGCACTGACCGCAATCATCGCCGTCATTTCTGCCGTGGCGGCACCGGCGGCGCCAACCAGCGCGCTGTTGCCCTGCGCTGCGGCTAATGCCGCATTCACCGCCGCGTGCGCCAGCACTTTTCCGGCGGGATCCAGCCCGCTGCTGCCAATGATGTTCGCAATATACGGTGCCGAGCCGCCCGCCAGCGCTTTCGCCAGGTCGCCGCCAGCCAGCCCCTGCACCGCCGCCGTGGCCGCAGATATCGCGCGCTGCACCTTACCGCCGGTTCTAAAGTCGCTGTCGGCGAACGCCTGATTGTAGAAGTTGCTGTAAACCTGTTTGTTAACGTCGTCGTCGCTGTACTGCTTCGACGGGTCTTTGGCCTTCAGTTCTGCCAGCGCCTTCTCGCGGTCCTTCTGCGTTGCGCCCGACATTTTTTCATTCGCGACTTTTGTCGCTTCTATCTGCCCCTGCGTTCTGGCNTTCGACGGGTCTTTGGCCTTCAGTTCTGCCAGCGCCTTCTCGCGGTCCTTCTGCGTTGCGCCCGACATTTTTTCATTCGCGACTTTTGTCGCTTCTATCTGCCCCTGCGTTCTGGCTATATCGCCGACCTGCACGCCAATCTCGCCAATCTTCTGCGCTTCCGCCAGCCGCTGTTGCTCTTTCTCCTTATCGAAGATTTTGCCCAGCGTCTGATTGGCGTGCTCAGCATCGCGGCTCAGCTCATCCACGTTCTGCTGCTGGTTCTCCTGGTCGCGGATGACGATAGTGCCCGCGCTCACCGCCGCTTTGGTGGTCGAGCTGTCGCTGCCGCTGCTGTTCGCGCCAACCAGCAGTCCGTTTGCCATATTGCCGGCGAACTGTCCGCCGATGCTGCCGCCCGAGCTTATCCCCACGCTCTGGTGCTCAACCTCGTACTCTGCCTGGTTGTGGAGGTTGCTCCAGCCCAGCGTGCCGGTGTCGAGCCGGTTCTTAT
>NZ_JBNBPM010000035.1:0-2698 GCF_059412405.1 Pantoea sp. CFCC18179
CTTTGACCGCATGGAGCGCGACACCGGCACCAGCGCCACCGACTTCATCACGAAAGACGGCGCCGGCGGGCGTAAAGTTGAAGGCACGCTCAGCCGCGCCCTCGCCTCCTCCGAAACGCTGCAGTTCTGGGACGGCTCGAACTGGGTGAGCGCTACAGTGAACGGCCAGAAATGGCAGGCGCAGGATAATACCGCGCACAGCGCTGACTGGGAGTACAGGCTGCGCGTCGTGGATGACGCGGGTAACGTCACGCCCGAACAGAGCCATAAAGTGATTTACGACATCACGCCGCCGCCCGCGCAGGTCATATTTGACCAGATGGACAAGGATGACGGCGTCGCCAACGACTGGCAAACCACCGACGGTAGCGCCGGGCGCACCGTGACTGGCCACCTTGACCGCGCGCTGGACGCTGGCGACATTATTGAGTTCTCCCTCGACGGCGGCAAAAGCTGGCAGAAACTCGTCGTGAACGGCCTGAGCTGGAGCTTCACCGATAACCGCAGCCACGATGAGGACTGGGACTATCAGGTACGCATTACCGATATCGCCGGCAACGTCACCGCGCCGGTGACACAGGACGTGGTGCTGCTGCCCGGCGCCGTCACCCTTAGCTTTGACCGCATGGAGAAGGACACCGGCGCCAGCGGCACCGACTTCATCACGAAAGACGGCTCCGCCGGCCGCCTGGTGGAAGGGACGCTGAGCCGCGAGCTCAATCCGGGCGAAACGCTGCAGTTCTGGAACGGCAGCGCGTGGGTGGCCGCCAGCGCGGACGGCCTGACGTGGCAGGCGCAGGACAGCGCCGCGCACGCCGCCAGCTGGACCTACAAGGTGCGGGTGGTTGACGCCAGCGGCAGCACCCTCGANGCGCGGACGGCCTGACGTGGCAGGCGCAGGACAGCGCCGCGCACGCCGCCAGCTGGACCTACAAGGTGCGGGTGGTTGACGCCAGCGGCAGCACCCTCGAAGACCAGCATCAGGACGTGGTGCTGACGCCGCCGTCTGACGTGCAAATCATTTATGAACGCATGGAGAAAGATGACGGAGTAGCCAACGACTGGCGCACTTCCGACGGCAGTGCAGGCCGAATGGTCTATGGAAAACTCAGCAAGGCACTCAATCCCGGTGATGTCATCGAATATTCTCTGGACGGAGGGACAACGTGGAAAGCGCTCAAGGTAAACGGACTCAATTGGTCGTTTGTTGATACCTTGGCCCATACGGTCAACTGGGAATATCAAATTCAGATCACTGATGTAGCGGGCAATAATTCATTGCCTTATAAGCGACAAGCTACGCTTGAGTCGTTATTACCTGAAGTAACTATTGATGCGGTTACCAAAGACAGTGGTTTAGGATCATATGATACAGACTTTATTTCTCGCGATGGAGCTGCAGGTAGGTTGGTTCACGGTTCAATTAGTGAACGCTTGAAACCCGATGAAAAAATACAAGCTTCCTTTGATAATGGATTGACTTGGCACGACGCCCAACACGATGGAAATAAATGGTATGCCGTTGATAATGGCGAGCATAATTCTGATTGGGTGATTAAAGCGCGGGCGGTGAATGCCAACAGTTTCGGTCAGGAACAGCAACAAATTGTCCATTATGCACCCGCAATGCTGCCGGTCCCCACAATAGAGTGGGATGGCCATACACTAACGGCAAAATTACCTGCTTTAGCTGAAGCCGGCGAAACGCTCCATTTCATGATCGATGGCAAATCCGTGGTCATCAACCTGACGGCAGCCAATATTGCCGCTCAACAAGCAACGCTGCCATGGACAGTGCCTGCGCAAGATTTTCGCGTCAGCTACATCGATGTTGCAGGTAATAATTCTGACTGGAGAGTGTTGCAACCCACTGTCGCGAAAATTTCGACGGAAACATTTAATAGCCAGGCGCCAAGAGCGATTTATGCAGGTAATGAATTTGAATTCGCTAGCTTTACATTAAAAGCATTACAAATTAGTAATTATGGCTTTATCAATCGATTTGGTTCTACTAACCAAGGCGGCATTGGATCACCACCAAGAAGCATGGCTTTGGAAATGGCCAGTGGTTCCTATGAAACCGAATACCGACTTAAGTTGAAAGGTGAAAAACCAATCAACAAAATTTCGTTTACGGTTGGAGATCTCAATATTCAGGAAGAAATTGAGGTTTATTTCTATGATTCCATCGGAAAACTCATTCATAGCGATTACCGCACGGGTAGTGGAGGTTTAACACAACTGGTGGAATTCTCCCTGCCTTATGGTCAAGCCTTCTCCTCAGTGGTATTAAAACTGGATAGTTATAATACTTACGTGTGGATTGACGACATTATTTTCAGCAATGTGTCTTATAGCGACACCACTATTGAACCGCCGTCCAACTTGCAAATCATTAATCAAGGTTCACTTTACATGGGCAGCAACTCAGATGATATTTTCAAACTCAGTGATGCTAGCTTTGTAAATAACAAAGATTTTTCCCTACGAGGTCAGGACGGTATTGATACGCTACAGATTACAGGTAAAAACATTAATTTGGATTTGACAGTATTGGCTAACAAAATTCAGTCAGTCGAAGTGGTAGATATCACCGGCAGCGGCAACAACACGCTTAATCTGTCGCTGGGCGATGTCCTGCAACAGGGCGGCAAAGACCTGTTCAACATCTCCGGTAACGTGCAGATGATGATTAAAG
>NZ_JBNBPM010000036.1:0-2690 GCF_059412405.1 Pantoea sp. CFCC18179
CCGCCGCGTGGGACGTACCGCAACATGACCACCGCGCCGGAGATGAGCAGGCACACACCCGACCGCAACGCGGGCGTCCTCAGCGGCCACGTCTTTTTGTGGCCAGTGAACGCGCGGGCGAAAGCCCGCTGCAGGGGTTGACCTGGCCGTTGCCATCAGACCCTAGCCGGCAGGCCCGAACCCCGCAGGGATTCGGCGGAGCTTACCGGCGCAGCCGGTTAGCGGAGTGGGGCTGACGACCCGGCAACGCCGGGGAGCCGGAGGGGGCCATCAGGCTGTTCATGCCTTTGACCTTCATGGACAGGAAACCGGAGAAGCAGCTGCAGCACAGAACAGGGATTAACAGCAGCAGGAAGCAGAGAGAGAAGACCGTGAGACAGCGTCCCGGAGAGAGAAAGCGCAGGCGAAGGGAGAGAGACGGTGCGTCAGCACCGTCTTCCCCCGGCCCGCAGGGCCGCCCGCTTTTACAGCGGTGCCCGATACCGACATGATGACATTTACCGATTGCGGGCATAAAAAAGCCCCTGCCGGGGCTATTAAATTTGGTCGTTGCGCTTTTTCTTCCTGTCTCTGCGATTCTCGACACACCAGACAAGATTACTGTATAAGCCCGCCAGACCCCCTATGAGAGCTAAAACTGAAGCAGCGACTAACAGCTTTAATAGTGTTTCACCTTCTGGCACAGTCACTATTTCCGGCATTACCGCTCCTCAGATGTATGCACTTTTATAACGGTTTCAGCCTCATGTGGATTTTGCTGCTCTTTACGCATTTCCCTACGTTCTCCGTAGGTTCGCAACATTTCATAAAGCCCGTTAAGCAGATAGGCTACTGAAAAGAATACTAAAACATTAAACCATGTGCCTAGTTCCGTTACCGGTCCTGTTTCGATCATGTCTCATCCTTACTTGTCCGGTTACTTTATGAGCTATGCCGCGATTCAGCTATGCCGCCACTCATAAACGCAACAACCAGTGTAAAAATGCCGCCAGTCATCAGCACAGTTTGCAGAATCAGTCCGGCCTCTTTCGTCGCGTCAGAAACTGAATACCAGTCCGGATTTGCAAACATTATTGCGGTGAAAAACACCCTAAAAAAGCCTGGGACAAACATTATCCAGCAACCCGCCGCAACATAATCCAGGCGCATATTACGTTTCAGCCACTTGCCCAGTCGGGTTTTATTGCCAAAACTATCACTCTTCCCAAAATGAATGCTGCGCGCGGTCATTAACACCCATAGATCCGCCACGGTAAACAGCGCTGTCAGCCAGGTTGTATAGTCCATTTTCAGTCTCCTTAAGTGGCTGTAAATAACATTCAGTCTGCATATCTACAGCGCACATTAGTCCGGTCAGGTCGTCCGTTACCAGAGCTTCACTGATAGCCCAGCACCTTCATTAACAGCACGGTAATGGTCGCCACGGCGCCAATCATGCCAGTTGAAACCGCCACGGGATACCAGAACGTCTCGCGGTTCAGTTTGCCCGCCTCTGCGTTCAGCTTCTGCGTTTCCGCCATCAGTTTGGCGATCTCCGCGTTGATTCGGTTACTGTTCAGCTCGTTCATATCGGTTGCCGACATCCGTCAGTTCTCCCTTTCGGGCAGGGCCGCAGCCTTTCTGCGCCCTGCTGTCAGTATATCCCGCTGGCCTGTCACACACCACGCCAGCGAACAAAAAGCATTCAAAGTAGTTAACCGTGCGACAGCCTTTAGCTCTGCTGCCAGCGGTTAGTGATCATGCCTGGGATAACCCTGTAACCCATGTCGAACTCAAGCACGGCTACCGGCCAGCTTTCGCGCAGATAAATGCGCAGCCCTTCCGGCTCGTCGGTCGGCTCATGAATAACGCTACACATGCCCAGTTCTTCCCACGGCACGGCGCTGAATCCGGCAAACTTTCCGGCCTCGCAGATATAGGCGTACAGCTCCATAAACTGTGCCGCCGTCAGGGTGTCATGCTCCGGCGCGGGCGACGCCAGCGCAGAGAGATTTACAGCCGGGATCGCGTGTGCGAGGATACGTGTATCAGACATAAAGTTAACTCCTTCGTGTTTTGATGCTGGCCGAACCGTGTTGCTGCACGCCCGGCCGTTAAGAGAGCAGGCTCAGGCCTGCTTTTTTAATGCGCGTTTTTCCCCGCCATTGCCAGCACGGCACTCAGCACCAGTTCTGCATGTCTCTTTGAGGCGTAGTCCCGGCACTCAAAATAGCGGCCTCGAATGTGCGCAAAAATGTGCGTCACCTTGCCCGAATACATTTCGCTACACTTGAACGTCTCGCCTGCGGGGGTTGATTTCCAGTCCAGCGGCGGCAGCACGGTCAGCTGATCGTTCCAGCGCGCCTCGGTAATTTCCTCCCACGGTCTGAAAAGACGCGTACAAAACAGGGCATCCGCCTCGGATTCGGTCATCAGCGCCATGTCGTCGTACTGCAATTGCAGTTCTTCCAGCGTTTCAAAGTTAAATATTGCTACGATGCTCCCGTCTTTAAGCGGAATCGCCTGGCTGAATATCTTGCCCGTATCGACGCGCACGAATACCAGGTTGTCACCAGGTTTGCCCTGGCTTTTAACCCATGTTTTGGAAGATTCTGAAGCGGCGACGTTGACGTTTTGTGTGTGCATGCTGGTTCTCCTGTCAGGTGGTTAATTCATGTTTCGGTTAGTTCCTCGCGGCAAAGGGCTGAGAA
>NZ_JBNBPM010000037.1:0-2117 GCF_059412405.1 Pantoea sp. CFCC18179
TCGCACTAAGCGCGCTGCGGAGACCTGTTCCGCAGCGCGTTTTTATCTTTTACCTAACTCATCATTTCTTAAGCGAGTGACGCAAAAATATATTTTCCTGATACCAGACATGTCTGTACGGCCTAATTTCTCTGCCTATTTAGGATATCGGCCATTACTTAACTTGAATGGTCAAGAGAAATGGATTTTAACAAAAGTCGCTACAATCCTTACGGTACAGAGCAGGACGAACTGCTGTATCAATCCGTTGCCAGCAGCGAAGCGCCGATAGCCGCTCTTACCACGCAGGCCACCGATCCCACTCCGCTGCCGGAAGAGCGCTTTGACACCGAGCGCATTCAGCGCATCAGCTCCGGCGCACAGCTCGAAACTCAGGCCGGTCTGATTATTCAGAATCAAGACAGCCGTCTGGAGATTGCCGAGTTCAACTGGTTCGGCTACAACTCCAAAACCCTGCTGGTCGGTGAGAAAAGCACCATCAACTTCAGCCTCGGCTCGCAAGGCATGAGCGAGTTCAGCTTCGACTACTTTGCCCTGCACAACAGCGCCACCGTGATTAACTTTTACGACGCCAGCGGCACGTTAATTGGCAGCGAAAAACTCTTTTATACCGGTTCGGTCACCGCGAAGCAGTTTGATATCAAGACCCTCAGTTTTACCGCCCCCACAGGTACGTTGATTGCCCGCGCCGAGCTGATCACCGGCGACGAGCCCGGCGTCGGTGACTATGGCTTCCACATCGACAACGTCAAATGGACTTCCACCGGTCTGATACCGGTAGGCTTCACTTTTGATCATATGAGTAAGGACTCAGGCAGCAGCAGTACCGACTTCATCACCAAAGATGGCTCCGCCAACCGCGAAGTCACCGGTACGCTTAGCCGCGCACTTTCAGCATCCGAGACATTGCAGTTTTGGGACGGCAGCAAATGGGTGGACGCCACCGTCACCGGCATGAGCTGGAAAGCGCAGGACGACACCGTGCACAGCGCCGACTGGACATACAAACTACGCGTTGTGGACAGCGCCGGTAACGTGACGCCAGAGCAAAGCCATCAGGTGATGCTCGACACCACGCCGTCCGACGTGCAGGTCAGCTTTATCCGCATGAGCAAAGACGATGACGTCGCGGATGACTGGGAAACCACTGACGGCAGCGCCGGACGTACCGTGCAGGGCACGCTGAGCAAAGCGCTGGATACGGGCGATATCATCGAGTATTCGCTGGACGGCGGCAAAACCTGGCTGGCACTCAGCGTGGATTTTGCCAACAACTGGAGCTTTAACGACAACGGGGCGCACACCGCCAGCTGGGAATACCAGATCCGCATCACTGACATCGCTGGCAACGTTAATACGCCAGTGAAGCAGGCGGTGACGCTGGCAGAAGTTAAACCGGCGATCACCGAAGTGTGGGACAACGTTGGCGGCAACGATTTAGTACCGGATCACGGTTATACCGATGATCTGACGCCAACCCTCAAAGGCACCGGGCAGCCCGGCTCGACACTTGATATTTTTGCCTTTTACACAGGAGAACATGCTAGTAACAAAATTGGTGCAGTCGTGGTTAAAGCCGACGGCACATGGGAATGGACGCCATCCGCACCGATGCGTCCGGGTGAAGTGACCTTTGATGTTTTGACGGAAACGTTTCTGATATCCGATCCGATTACGATCAATTTAACCGCCGGCCCGACTATTGATAAAGCCTTTGACGATGCCGGACAGGTTACCGACTGGCTGGCAAACGGCGACGCCACCGATGACAGCACCCCGCGCCTGTACGGCAGCGCGCTGCCCGGCAGCCTGGTTTACCTTTACGACGACGGCAAACTGATTGCCAGCGTTACCGCCAGCGCCAGCGGCGACTGGGAGTGGGAACATGCCACCGGTATGAGTGTCGGCAGACACAGCATCACGGTAAAAATGGAGCAAGGCGCGTTCATCAGCGACTTCTCAACCCCGTGGGTGTTTGAATACGTCAATATGCAGCCGGTCAGTTTTACCCTCACCAGCATGCAGAAGGATACCGGCAGCAGCCAGACCGACCTCATCACCAAAGATGGCTCCGCCAACCGCGAAGTCACCGGGACGCTCAGCCGCGCGCTCGCCGC
>NZ_JBNBPM010000038.1:0-1793 GCF_059412405.1 Pantoea sp. CFCC18179
TTACTTTCTATCAGACAATCTGTGTGAGCACTTCGCGGGAAGGTATCTTCAGGTAAGGAGGTGATCCAACCGCAGGTTCCCCTACGGTTACCTTGTTACGACTTCACCCCAGTCATGAATCACAAAGTGGTAAGCGCCCTCCCGAAGGTTAAGCTACCTACTTCTTTTGCAACCCACTCCCATGGTGTGACGGGCGGTGTGTACAAGGCCCGGGAACGTATTCACCGTAGCATTCTGATCTACGATTACTAGCGATTCCGACTTCATGGAGTCGAGTTGCAGACTCCAATCCGGACTACGACGCACTTTATGAGGTCCGCTTGCTCTCGCGAGGTCGCTTCTCTTTGTATGCGCCATTGTAGCACGTGTGTAGCCCTACTCGTAAGGGCCATGATGACTTGACGTCATCCCCACCTTCCTCCAGTTTATCACTGGCAGTCTCCTTTGAGTTCCCGGCCGGACCGCTGGCAACAAAGGATAAGGGTTGCGCTCGTTGCGGGACTTAACCCAACATTTCACAACACGAGCTGACGACAGCCATGCAGCACCTGTCTCACGGTTCCCGAAGGCACCAAAGCATCTCTGCTAAGTTCGCTGGATGTCAAGAGTAGGTAAGGTTCTTCGCGTTGCATCGAATTAAACCACATGCTCCACCGCTTGTGCGGGCCCCCGTCAATTCATTTGAGTTTTAACCTTGCGGCCGTACTCCCCAGGCGGNTCTGCTAAGTTCCGTGGATGTCAAGAGTAGGTAAGGTTCTTCGCGTTGCATCGAATTAAACCACATGCTCCACCGCTTGTGCGGGCCCCCGTCAATTCATTTGAGTTTTAACCTTGCGGCCGTACTCCCCAGGCGGTCGACTTAACGCGTTAGCTCCGGAAGCCACTCCTCAAGGGAACAACCTCCAAGTCGACATCGTTTACGGCGTGGACTACCAGGGTATCTAATCCTGTTTGCTCCCCACGCTTTCGCACCTGAGCGTCAGTCTTTGTCCAGGGGGCCGCCTTCGCCACCGGTATTCCTCCAGATCTCTACGCATTTCACCGCTACACCTGGAATTCTACCCCCCTCTACAAGACTCTAGCCTGCCAGTTTCGAATGCAGTTCCCAGGTTAAGCCCGGGGATTTCACATCCGACTTGACAGACCGCCTGCGTGCGCTTTACGCCCAGTAATTCCGATTAACGCTTGCACCCTCCGTATTACCGCGGCTGCTGGCACGGAGTTAGCCGGTGCTTCTTCTGCGGGTAACGTCAATCGGTGAAGTTATTAACTCCACCGCCTTCTTCCCCGCTGAAAGTACTTTACAACCCGAAGGCCTTCTTCATACACGCGGCATGGCTGCATCAGGCTTGCGCCCATTGTGCAATATTCCCCACTGCTGCCTCCCGTAGGAGTCTGGACCGTGTCTCAGTTCCAGTGTGGCTGGTCATCCTCTCAGACCAGCTAGGGATCGTCGCCTAGGTGAGCCATTACCCCACCTACTAGCTAATCCCATCTGGGCACATCCGATGGTGTGAGGCCCGAAGGTCCCCCACTTTGGTCTTGCGACGTTATGCGNTCTCAGTTCCAGTGTGGCTGGTCATCCTCTCAGACCAGCTAGGGATCGTCGCCTAGGTGAGCCATTACCCCACCTACTAGCTAATCCCATCTGGGCACATCCGATGGTGTGAGGCCCGAAGGTCCCCCACTTTGGTCTTGCGACGTTATGCGGTATTAGCTACCGTTTCCAGTAGTTATCCCCCTCCATCGGGCAGTTTCCCAGACATTACTCACCCGTCCGCCACTCGTCACCC
>NZ_JBNBPM010000039.1:0-1403 GCF_059412405.1 Pantoea sp. CFCC18179
CTACTCGCGTCTCTCAAAAACGCCTCTGGCGTTGTAAGGTTAAGCCTCACGGGTCATTAGTACCGGTTAGCTCAACGCATCGCTGCGCTTACACATCCGGCCTATCAACGTCGTAGTCTTCAACGTCCCTTCAGGACTCTCAAGGAGTCAGGGAGAACTCATCTCGGGGCAAGTTTCGTGCTTAGATGCTTTCAGCACTTATCTTTTCCGCACTTAGCTACCGGGCAATGCCATTGGCATGACAACCCGAACACCAGTGGTGCGTTCACTCCGGTCCTCTCGTACTAGGAGCAACCCCCCTCAATTCTCCAGCGCCCACGGCAGATAGGGACCGAACTGTCTCACGACGTTCTAAACCCAGCTCGCGTACCACTTTAAACGGCGAACAGCCGTACCCTTGGGACCTACTTCAGCCCCAGGATGTGATGAGCCGACATCGAGGTGCCAAACACCGCCGTCGATATGAACTCTTGGGCGGTATCAGCCTGTTATCCCCGGAGTACCTTTTATCCGTTGAGCGATGGCCCTTCCATTCAGAACCACCGGATCACTATGACCTGCTTTCGCACCTGCTCGAGCCGTCACTCTCGCAGTCAAGCTGGCTTATGCCATTGCACTAACCTCCTGATGTCCGACCAGGATTAGCCAACCTTCGTGCTCCTCCGTTACTCTTTGGGAGGAGACCGCCCCAGTCAAACTACCCACCAGACACTGTCCGCAGCCCGGATTACGGGCCTACGTTAGAACATCAAACATTAAAGGGTGGTATTTCAAGGTTGGCTCCACGCAGACTGGCGTCCACGCTTCAAAGCCTCCCACCTATCCTACACATCAAGGCTCAATGTTCAGTGTCAAGCTATAGTAAAGGTTCACGGGGTCTTTCCGTCTTGCCGCGGGTACACTGCATCTTCACAGCGATTTCAATTTCACTGAGTCTCGGGTGGAGACAGCCTGGCCATCATTACGCCATTCGTGCAGGTCGGAACTTACCCGACAAGGAATTTCGCTACCTTAGGACCGTTATAGTTACGGCCGCCGTTTACCGGGGCTTCGATCAAGAGCTTCTCCTTGCGGATAACCCCATCAATTAACCTTCCGGCACCGGGCAGGCGTCACACCGTATACGTCCACTTTCGTGTTTGCACAGTGCTGTGTTTTTAATAAACAGTTGCAGCCAGCTGGTATCTTCGACTGGCTTCAGCTCCGGGAGCAAGTCCCTTCACCTACGCGCCAGCGTGCCTTCTCCCGAAGTTACGGCACCATTTTGCCTAGTTCCTTCACCCGAGTTCTCTCAAGCGCCTTGGTATTCTCTACCTGACCACCTGTGTCGGTTTGGGGTACGATTTCGTGTTACCTGGAGCTTAGAGGCTTTTCCTGGAAGCAGGGCATCAGTTACTTCACCA
>NZ_JBNBPM010000040.1:0-1254 GCF_059412405.1 Pantoea sp. CFCC18179
CTGACCTGCACGTCAGACGGCGTGGTGTCGAGGATTACCTGGAAATTTTGCTCCGGCGAGCTGTCGCCGAGGCTGTTCACCACGCGTAGTTTGTACTCCCAGTCGGCGCTGTGCGCGGTGCCGTCCT
This sequence comes from Pantoea sp. CFCC18179, assembly GCF_059412405.1. NCBI lineage: Bacteria > Pseudomonadati > Pseudomonadota > Gammaproteobacteria > Enterobacterales > Erwiniaceae > Pantoea > Pantoea sp. CFCC18179. Next base: position 128 of record NZ_JBNBPM010000040.1, read on the forward strand.
GCGCCTTCCAGCTCATACCGCTGACGGTAGCATTAACCCACTTGCTGCCGTCCCACATTTGCAGGGTTTCGGACGCGGCGAGCGCGCGGCTGAGCGTCCCGGTGACTTCGCGGTTGGCGGAGCCATCTTTGGTGATGAGGTCGGTCTGGCTGCTGCCGGTATCCTTCTGCATGCTGGTGAGGGTAAAACTGACCGTCTGCATATTGACGTATTCAAATACCCACGGGGTTGAGAAGTCGCTGATGAACGCGCCTTGCTCCATTTTTACCGTGATGCTGTGTCTGCCGACGCTCATGCCGGTGGCATGTTCCCACTCCCAGTCGCCGCTGGCGCTGGCGGTAACGCTGGCAATCAGTTTGCCTTCGTCGTAGAGGTAAACCAGGGTGCCGGGCAGCGCGCTGCCGTACAGGCGCGGGGTACTGTCGTCGGTGGCGTCACCGTTTGCCAGCCAGTCGCTGATCTGCCCGGCGTCGTCGAAGGCTTTGTCAATGGTCGGGCCGTTGACCAGATTAATGGTGATCTCATCCTGCAGCTCGTAAGCGCTATTGAGCAATTCAAAGGTGAACTGACCCNGCTGATCTGCCCGGCGTCGTCGAAGGCTTTGTCAATGGTCGGGCCGTTGACCAGATTAATGGTGATCTCATCCTGCAGCTCGTAAGCGCTATTGAGCAATTCAAAGGTGAACTGACCCGGTTCCAGCGGAATGCCCGGCGTCCATTCCCAGGTGCCATCCGCTTTTACGATAACGGGCTGGCCCACTACGGCGCGACCATATTCGTCAATGTAGCTCAGCATGAGGGTGGCGCCCGGTTGTCCGGTGCCTTTGAGCGTTGGCGTCAGGTCGTCGGAATAGCCGTTGGCTGGCACCCGATCGTTGCCGCCGACGTTGTCCCACACTTCGGTGATCGCTGCTTTAATATCAGCCAGCGTCACCGTCTGTTTCACCGGCGTATTGACGTTGCCAGCGATGTCAGTGATGCGGATCTGGTATTCCCAGCTGGCGGTATGCGCCGCGCTGTCGGTAAAGCTCCAGTTGTTAGACGCATCCACGCTGAGCGCCAGCCAGGTTTTACCGCCGTCCAGCGAATACTCGATGATATCGCCCGTATCCAGCCCTTTGCTCAGCG
>NZ_JBNBPM010000041.1:0-1190 GCF_059412405.1 Pantoea sp. CFCC18179
CCCGTACACGAAAGTGCACAGATTGTGAGTTCGAAGAGTAGGGCGGGACACGTGGTATCCTGTCTGAATATGGGGGGACCATCCTCCAAGGCTAAATACTCCTGACTGACCGATAGTGAACCAGTACCGTGAGGGAAAGGCGAAAAGAACCCCGGCGAGGGGAGTGAAACAGAACCTGAAACCGTGTACGTACAAGCAGTGGGAGCCTCTTTTATGGGGTGACTGCGTACCTTTTGTATAATGGGTCAGCGACTTATATTCTGTAGCAAGGTTAACCGTATAGGGGAGCCGCAGGGAAACCGAGTCTTAACTGGGCGTTAAGTTGCAGGGTATAGACCCGAAACCCGGTGATCTAGCCATGGGCAGGTTGAAGGTTGGGTAACACTAACTGGAGGACCGAACCGACTAATGTTGAAAAATTAGCGGATGACTTGTGGCTGGGGGTGAAAGGCCAATCAAACCGGGAGATAGCTGGTTCTCCCCGAAAGCTATTTAGGTAGCGCCTCGTGAACTCATCTTCGGGGGTAGAGCACTGTTTCGGCTAGGGGGCCATCCCGGCTTACCAACCCGATGCAAACTGCGAATACCGAAGAATGTTATCACGGGAGACACACGGCGGGTGCTAACGTCCGTCGTGAAGAGGGAAACAACCCAGACCGCCAGCTAAGGTCCCAAAGTCATGGTTAAGTGGGAAACGATGTGGGAAGGCACAGACAGCCAGGATGTTGGCTTAGAAGCAGCCATCATTTAAAGAAAGCGTAATAGCTCACTGGTCGAGTCGGCCTGCGCGGAAGATGTAACGGGGCTAAACCATGCACCGAAGCTGCGGCAGCGACGCGTATGCGTTGTTGGGTAGGGGAGCGTTCTGTAAGCCGTTGAAGGTGTCCTGTGAGGGGTGCTGGAGGTATCAGAAGTGCGAATGCTGACATAAGTAACGATAAAGCGGGTGAAAAGCCCGCTCGCCGGAAGACCAAGGGTTCCTGTTCAACGTTAATCGGAGCAGGGTGAGTCGACCCCTAAGGCGAGGCTGAAAAGCGTAGTCGATGGGAAGCAGGTTAATATTCCTGCACTTGGTGTTACTGCGAAGGGGGGACGGAGAAGGCTAGGTTATCCGGGCGACGGTTGTCCCGGTTTAAGCGTGTAGGCTGACATCTTTGGTAAATCCGGGGTGTCTTAAGGCTGAGGCGTGA
>NZ_JBNBPM010000042.1:0-1182 GCF_059412405.1 Pantoea sp. CFCC18179
GAAGTGGTAGATATCACCGGCAGCGGCAACAACACGCTTAATCTGTCGCTGGGCGATGTCCTGCAACAGGGCGGCAAAGACCTGTTCAACATCTCCGGTAACGTGCAGATGATGATTAAAGGCAACACCGGCGACAAAGTGAACCTCTCCGACCTACTGCCGGATAACGGCGACGTGGGCGACTGGAGCAGCAGCGGCAACGTCACGGTCGGCGGCGTGGTTTACACCGTCTGGCAACACAGCGCCCTTGACGCCGAATTGCTGGTGCAAAACGGCGTGACGACCAACCTGATCAACCATTAACTCTGATGTATACGCGGCGGACGTACCATCCGCCGCGTATGTTCCCCTTTTCCACGCCCCGCCATTTCTTAAGCCCCTGCTGCAAAAATATATCCGCCGGATACCAGACATATCTGCACGGCACGTTTCCCCGCCCTGTTTACGATACCGACCATTATTCCCTCATAAATGGTCAGAAAAATGGAATTCAGCAAAAAACGCCTCAGCCCTTACGGCACCGTTCAGGATGAACTTCCGTATCAGCTCACGGCCCGCAGCGAAGCGTCTGTCGCACCGCTCACCGCCGCCGCTCCGCTGCCGGAGGAAAGCTTCGACGCCGAGCGCATTCAGCGCATCAGCTCCGGCGCACAGCTCGAAACCCAGGCCGGCCTGATTATCCAGAACGACAACAGCCGCCTCGAAATCGCCGAGTTCAACTGGTTTGGCTACAACTCCAAAACCCTGCTGGTCGGCGAAAAAAGCACCATCAGCTTCAGCCTCGGCTCGCACGGCATGAGTGAGTTCAGCTTCGACTACTTTGCCCTGCACAACCGCACCACTGTGATCAACTTTTACGACGCCAGCGGCAACCTGATTGGCAGCGAAAAGCTGCTCTACACCGGCTCCGTCTCCGCGAAGCAGTTTGATATCAAAACCCTCAGCTTCACCGCGCCCGCCGGTAAGCAGATTGCCCGCGCCGAGCTGGTCACCGGCGACGAGCCCGCCGTCGGCGACTACGGCTTCCACATCGACAACGTCAAATGGACCGCCGCCGGCCTGCTGCCGGTGGACTTCACCTTTGACCGCATGGAGCGCGACACCGGCACCAGCGCCACCGACTTCATCACGAAAGACGGCGCCGGCGGGCGTAAAGTTGAAGGCACGCTCAGCCGCGCCCTC
>NZ_JBNBPM010000043.1:0-1135 GCF_059412405.1 Pantoea sp. CFCC18179
TATAGGCGTCAGCGTTCCGGTTCTGTACAAGTGGAAGAAAGACTTAATCGACGATGAGGCTTATCAATCCATGCGTAAACATAAATCAGGTTCTCCGGACAAAAACCAGGATGCACTGCATGAAGAAGTCGCACGGCTCAAACAGCAGGTCCATCAGCTGCAGCTTGAACGTGACATTCTGACTAAAGCGAATGAACTGATAAAAAAAGACATGGGCATCAGCTTCCAGACCCTGAAGAACAGGGAGAAAACCCAGGTAGTTGATGCCCTTAAGGAAATCTATGCTTTAGCTGAGCTGCTTAATGCATTGCGACTTGCGCGCAGTTGCTATTTCTATCACAAAGCAAAGCTGCGTCGGCACGATAAGTACGCTGAAATACGCGTGACGATGACAAAACTCTTTGACGGGAATTACCGTTGCTACGGCTACCGGCGTCTGCACGCGATGCTGCGTGAAAATAACACTTATATCTCCGAGAAGGTCGTCCGCAGGTTGATGACTGAAGAGCAGCTTGTTGTTAAACGAGCCGGAAGGCGTCGCTACAGCTCTTACTGCGGAGAAATCAGTCCGGCACCTGAAAACCTTCTCGCCAGAAATTTTCGATCCTGCAGGCCAAATGAAAAGTGGCTGACCGATATAACCGAGTTCCAGATCCCAGCAGGCAAAGTCTATCTGTCACCAGTTATTGACTGCTTTGACGGCAAAGTGGTGAGCTGGATGATCGGAACGCGTCCGGACGCAAAGCTGGTGAATACCATGCTGGATGATGCGATCGATACGCTCACAGAAAATGAAAAGCCGGTGATACACAGTGACAGAGGCGGTCATTATCGATGGCCGGGTTGGCTTGATCGTATTAACGCGTCGGGACTTATAAGGTCCATGTCGCGCAAAGGTTGCTCATCGGATAACGCAGCGTGCGAAGGCTTCTTCGGGCGGATAAAAAATGAAATGTACTACGGCAGAAACTGGGCGGGTGCAACGCTGGAAAATTTTATGTGCTTCCTGGACAGGTACATACGCTGGTATAACGAGGAGCGTATTAAAATCTCATTAGGTGCAATGAGCCCGGTGAAGTACCGGCAGCATCTGAGGATCTCAACATAACCAGTCCAACAAAATATCCGCATCTCC
>NZ_JBNBPM010000044.1:0-1049 GCF_059412405.1 Pantoea sp. CFCC18179
GACAAAGCCTTCGGACGCACGGCCAATGCGCATAGCTGCTCTGGCTGGCCTCAGCTCCGCATGGTCTGCCAGATGGAACTGACCAGCCATCTGCTGTCGGGTGTTAGCTTCGGCAGCGTGACGGAAACCAGCGAAGTCGATCTTGCGGCGCAGCTAGTGGAACAGACGCCCGATCACTCGCTGACGATCCTGGATAAAGGCTTCTATGCGCCGGGGCTTCTGCACCACTGGCAGACGAGCGGAACAGAACGACACTGGATGCTGCCGCTGCGTAAGGATGCAAAATACCGGGTGCTGAAAAAACTGGGAACAGGCAACGAACTGATAGAACTGGATATGTCGTGGCANGCTTCTATGCGCCGGGGCTTCTGCACCACTGGCAGACGAGCGGAACAGAACGACACTGGATGCTGCCGCTGCGTAAGGATGCAAAATACCGGGTGCTGAAAAAACTGGGAACAGGCAACGAACTGATAGAACTGGATATGTCGTGGCAAGCCCGCAAAAAGTGGCAGGATGCGCCAGAGACGCTAACGGCGCGCCTGATCAGCAAACAGGTGAAGGGAAAAACCGTGAAAATCCTGACGTCGATGTGCGATCCGCTACGTTATCCGAACGCGGATATCGTTGATCTGTATGGATATCGCTGGGAGATTGAACATGGCTTCAGGGAAATGAAACAGCATCTGCTGAATAATGAACTGACGCTGAGAAGTAAGAAGCCGGAGCTGGTGAAACAGGAACTGTGGGGAGTTGCGCTGGCCTATAATCTTCTGCGCTTCATGATGGCGCAGATGGCTTACAGCCTGAAAAATGTGGAGCCTTATCAGTTGGGCTTTAAGCAAGCGGCGCTGTATCTGACAAGCCAGCTTCACATCCTCCCAGCCGTGGCGCCGGGAAAAATCCCGCGGATAATAGACGAAATAATGGCAATGGCACCCAGCTTCGTGCTTCCCACCCGGCGACCAAGACACTATCCCCGGGCAGTAAAGAAAAAGCCGAAACGCTATGCGTTCCGGCATGTTTGAGGCTTAACTGACGAGCATTAC
>NZ_JBNBPM010000045.1:0-971 GCF_059412405.1 Pantoea sp. CFCC18179
ATATCTTCGGTAGTGATGCCAAAACCAGCGGCCTGAAAGTTGTCGCTGACGGCAAAAACCCAGGCAACTACTTCGCTATCAATGAAAAAGGCGAAGCGCACACCTTCACACTGGATGCCAACGGCGACGTTGACCCTGCTTCCATCACTGCTGCTGACGCTCGTGACGCACACGAAGTGGCGAAAATCTCTGCCGGCGACAACCTGCTGGAAACCCTGGACGGCGCACTGACCCACGTGACCAACTTCCAGGCTGACCTGGGTGCGATTCAGAACCGTTTCAGCTCTATCATCGCGAACCTGAACACCACCGTTATCAACACCACTGAAGCACGTTCACGTATTCAGGATGCTGACTTCTCAGTAGAAGTTTCAGCCATGAGCCGCGCGAACATCCTGCAACAGGCTGGCGTTTCAGTGCTGTCTCAGGCTAACCAGGTTCCACAGAGCGTACTGAGCCTGCTGCGTTAATTTCCTGCGCCTTATAACTATAAAAGTTTTATCACCTCACTTCTTGGCGGCATTGCCAATGNCTGCTGCGTTAATTTCCTGCGCCTTATAACTATAAAAGTTTTATCACCTCACTTCTTGGCGGCATTGCCAATGCCCTCTTTCGCCCTCCTTTGGAGGGCTTTTTTTTATTCCTTATTTCCCATTAATAGAAAAAGCGTCAAAAGTGCGCGTTATTTATCATCTCAACTTTAAGGAATAATTATTTCAGCAATTGGTTTTTCCACCGATGAATAAAGTATGCGCACATCAACTCGCATATTACGTCGATGATTCGCCGGTAATAAACTTAAATAAAAAGGAATTCGATTATGGCCCAAGTTATCAACACCAACGCACTAAGCCTGATGGCTCAGAACAACCTGAACAAATCTCAGACCTCGCTGGGTACTGCTATTGAGCGTCTCTCTTCAGGTATGCGTATCAACAGCGCAAAAGATGATGCGGCTGGTCTGGCTATCT
>NZ_JBNBPM010000046.1:0-860 GCF_059412405.1 Pantoea sp. CFCC18179
TCATATCACCTTACCGACGCTTTACGCAGATTAGCACGTCCTTCATCGCCTCTGACTGCCAGGGCATCCACCGTGTACGCTTAGTCGCTTAACCTCACAACCCACAGGCGTTTTACAACGCTGCAGACTGCAAGCATTTGAGAGACTCGAACACGTCGTTTATTCATTCTTATTACGGAGAATGAACACGACGCGTCGTTTCAATTTTCAGCTTGTTCCGGATTGTTAAAGAGCATAATACTTCGCAGCACACCGTTTCCGGCACGCTCTGAAGTATTGTTTTGAGTCACTGTAATGGTGGAGCTAAGCGGGATCGAACCGCTGACCTCCTGCGTGCAAGGCAGGCGCTCTCCCAGCTGAGCTATAGCCCCATACAGTTACTGCAGAGACCACTACTACCACTCACCAGGAGTCACATTCTTCAGACGAAAAATNCGAACCGCTGACCTCCTGCGTGCAAGGCAGGCGCTCTCCCAGCTGAGCTATAGCCCCATACAGTTACTGCAGAGACCACTACTACCACTCACCAGGAGTCACATTCTTCAGACGAAAAATGTTAATTTCTTCTCAGGCAAGGCATGCGGAAGGAAAGTTTACTTTTGGGTAAACGACCGCGCGCATAACGCAGCATGAGGAGAAATTTGGTAGGCCTGAGTGGACTTGAACCACCGACCTCACCCTTATCAGGGGTGCGCTCTAACCACCTGAGCTACAAGCCTGTAGAGGTTTTTTCTGCTCGTTACTTTCTATCAGACAATCTGTGTGAGCACTTCGCGGGAAGGTATCTTCAGGTAAGGAGGTGATCCAACCGCAGGTTCCCCTACGGTTACCTTGTTACGACTTCACCCCAGTCATGAATC
>NZ_JBNBPM010000047.1:0-682 GCF_059412405.1 Pantoea sp. CFCC18179
TCAACGCCTTCTGGCAGTTGAACGTCGCCGGTCACGTCAGTAGTACGGAAGTAGAACTGAGGACGGTAGCCTTTGAAGAACGGAGTATGACGGCCGCCTTCATCTTTAGACAGAACGTAAACTTCTGAAGTGAACTGGGTGTGTGGCTTGATTGAACCCGGCTTAGCCAGAACCTGGCCACGCTCGATGTCTTCACGCTTGATACCACGCAGCAGAACACCACAGTTCTCGCCTGCCTGACCCTGGTCCAGCAGTTTGCGGAACATTTCAACGCCAGTACAGGTTGATTTCACAGTATCTTTCAGGCCAACAACTTCTACTTCGTCGCCCACTTTAACGATACCGCGCTCAACACGACCGGTTACAACAGTACCACGGCCTGAGATTGAGAATACGTCTTCGATTGGCAGCAGGAACGGCATGTCGATTGCACGTACTGGCTCTGGGATATAGGTATCCAGGTGACCAGCCAGCTCAATGATTTTCTCTTCCCACTCAGCTTCGCCTTCCAGCGCTTTCAGAGCAGAACCACGGATGATTGGAGTATCGTCGCCTGGGAAGTCGTATGCAGACAGCAGGTCACGTACTTCCATCTCAACCAGTTCCAGCAGCTCTTCATCATCAACCATGTCGCACTTGTTCAGGAACACGATGATGTAAGGAACGCCAACCTGACGACCCA
>NZ_JBNBPM010000048.1:0-623 GCF_059412405.1 Pantoea sp. CFCC18179
AGCCTGATGGCTCAGAACAACCTGAACAAATCTCAGACCTCGCTGGGTACTGCTATTGAGCGTCTCTCTTCAGGTATGCGTATCAACAGCGCAAAAGATGATGCGGCTGGTCTGGCTATCTCAAACCGCTTCACCTCTTCTATCCGTGGCCTGACCCAGGCTGGTCGTAATGCCAACGACGGCATCTCCATGGCGCAGACCACTGAAGGCGCGCTGGGTGAAGTGACTGAAAACTTGCAGCGTATCCGTGAGCTGACGGTTCAGGCGAAAAATGGCACCAACTCTTCTGACGACCGCGCGTCAATCCAGAAAGAGATCACTGCCCGTCTGGACGAGATCAAACGTATCTCTGAAACCACCAACTTCAACGGCGTTAACATGCTGGACGGTTCACGCGACAAGCTGACCATTCAGATCGGCGACAAAGATGGCCAGACCATCGACATCGACCTGACCAAAATGGATCTGGAATCTCTGAACCTTGACGATTTCGACACTGAATTCGCTAAGCTGCAGAATGCGGTGGCGCTGAAAGATTCGCAGTTCTCTGCCAAAGGTGATACCCGTGTAGCAAACGACACTTATGGCGTTGGTTTTGCTCAAGATTTCGAAATGACCGCCGC
>NZ_JBNBPM010000049.1:0-520 GCF_059412405.1 Pantoea sp. CFCC18179
TTCTCCACCGTATCGGGTGCGCGCCACAGGGTGCCGTCGACAGCCAGCAGCGTCAGGCCGTTCCAGTGAGACAGCGGTGTTTTGTCGAACCAGAGCTGACGCGATTTTTCGAACACCCGTCGAACCACATCTTCACCGAGCCTCTGGCGAGCCTGCACCACTGCGCTGGTTGCGACAAAGGGGCGTTTGCCCGGCAAAACGATATCCAGATGTGACACGATCTGATTCATGGAAAGCGAGCGGAACAGGGACATGCCGGTCACGGCCCAGACCATCATCTCCATCGGCAGGCGTCGTTTTCTCACGGTCACGATGCCGGTATCAGCGAGGCATTCGTCAATGAGTTCGGGTGACAGCAAATCGGAAAGTGAAGAAAACTCTTCTGGTGAGAATTTTCGAACGGCATCGAGAGCCTGACTGAGTAACATAAAAAAATCCGTAATCCCTGATAGATTACGGATTCTTGCAGAACTGCCGGATCGTTCAACCGATCATTTTTGGCTTAACTGATCGGCATTAC